>JAHCAG010000002.1 GCA_019635015.1 Burkholderiales bacterium
CTGTCCCGGACAAAGCGCTGCAGGAGGTCGAGGAGGAGGTTGAAGGATTCGGGATCGCGGATCATTTTTGGAATTGCCGGATGGACAGGGTCAAGCGCCGCCCTGCTACATCACCAGTTCAATCAGATAAGGCCCCGCTGTCGCCAACCCGCGCCTGAACTGCAGCGCCAGCTCATCCAGCGTCGCCGCCCTTCCTGCTTCAACGCCAAATCCTTTGGCAATCGACACCCAGTCGATTGCCGGCCGGTCCAGCGTCAGCATCGCGCTGGCGTTATGCCCCGGCGCACTGGCGCCTACATTGAGCAGTTCACCCATCAGTATCTTGTAGGCGCGATTGGCAAAAATCACCACGGTCACATCCAGATTCTCCCGCGCCATTGTCCACAGCGCCTGCTGGGTATAGAGCGCGCTGCCGTCACCTTCGAAGGCGATCACTTTGCGATCCGGCACAGCAATTGCAGCGCCGGTCGCCGCAGCCAATCCCCAGCCGATGGACCCGCCCATGATATTGAGCCAGTCATGCGGACGCGCTCCCATAGTCGCGCCAGTGAAGGCACGGCCGCTGGTGAGGGCCTCGTCGATGATGACTGCGTTCTCCGGAATCAATGCGTTGAACAGCACGCCCAGACCATCAAGTGTGGGATACCCGGTGGGTAGTGCCATATCGCGTCTGGATGCGTTTACCAGAGGCGGCATGTTGCGCGCACCCAGAGCATCGGCCAACGCTTCCAGTGCATGTTCGAGATCGGCTTCAACCGTAGCGACTTTGATCACCGTGCAGCCATCCGGCACCAGCACGCTGGGTTTACCCGGATAGGCAAAGAAAGACACCGGTGATTTGGCGCCGACGAGCAGCAGTTGCCGCACATCCTTGAGCATTGCCAAAACGCTGTCAGCCATGAAAGGCAGTTGTTTGACCACTGCCCGTCCGGCACCGCGCTCCATGCGGGCATTGTTGTATTCGGAGATCAGCATGCAACCGGTCTTAGCGGCAATGCGAGCGGCATAATCCAGCGCCTTGCCGCGAAGGGCTGCCCCGCCGAGCAGGATCGCTGCCGGATGGCCGGAGATCAGCGCACGAACCCCTTCTCTGATTGCGCAGTCCGGAACACGCATTCTTGCCAACGGTTCGTTTACAATCGCAGGCACTTCCGCTTCGCCCCATGCAGTATCCGCAGGCAGGATCAGGGTCGCGATCTGGCCCGGCGCCTTGTACGCGGCCTCAACCGCCCGCGCACCGTCCGCAGCAACGTCTTTTGATGAGCACGAGGTCAGCACCCAGTCCGACATCGGCCGCGCGACACCCTCAATGTCCGCGGTCAACGGCGCATCATGCCGGATGTGGTAAGTCGCGTGTTCACCAACGATGTTGACCATCCCCGAATGCGCCTTCCTGGCATTGTGCAGATTCGCCAATCCGTTGCCGAGGCCTGGTCCGAGATGCAGCAGAGTCGTCGCCGGTTTTCCCGCCATGCGGTAATAACCATCGGCCGCACCGGTGACAACACCCTCGAACAGGCCGAGAACGCAGCGCACGCCTTCGACGCGATCGAGCGCAGAGACAAAATGCATTTCGGAAGTGCCGGGATTGGCGAAGCAGACATTGACGTCGCCGTTGAGCAAAGTGCGAACCAGGCTTTCTGCGCCGTTCATAAATTGCCTTTTTCCAAGTGCCTGAATTGAATAACCGCGCTTCTTGATGCGAATCCGCCGCAGGGGATATCCACATGTTCCGCCCCCAAGAAACTCCCTTGTGCGCAAGCCGGAATGACGATTGAGAAATCCGGAGTTTCTACGTAACCACCGGCAGCCCTAGGAACCCTTCCTTCTGGCTGGCCCTGACGTCCGTGTCAGCCGCTCCGCGGCGAGTTCGGGGAAAACCTGGCGGCATGGATTGTTGTGATTCAGGCCCTGCCTATACCGCTTTCTTGTCCGGATTTGTCAGAATTTCAGGCCTCAACAGTGCCTCAATTTTTTTTCTGGTCATGACTTTTCGCCTTACCGCCAGATTGACCACGCTATCGCCTGTTTTTAACGCTTCTTTTGCGATGGCAGCCGCCATTTCATAACCAATGTGCGGGTTCAATGCCGTGGCCAGACCAATTGAATACTTTACCTGGCGCGCCAGTACACCGCGGTTGGCCGTTATCTCCTTCACACACCTGTCACTCAATGCACAGAATGCCTGCCTCAAATGAGCAATGCTTTTGAATATGCTGTGTGCAATTATTGGCTCAAACGCATTCAACTGCAGCTGTCCCGCCTCCGCAGCCATGGTGACGGTAATATCATTGCCGATCACTTCAAACGCGACCTGATTGACCACCTCCGGGATCACCGGGTTCACCTTGCCCGGCATGATGGAAGAGCCCGCCTGCACTTCGGGCAGATTGATTTCATTGAAACCGGCCCGAGGTCCGGACGACAACAACCGCAAATCGTTGCAGATCTTCGAAATCTTCACGGCCACCCGTTTCAGCACGCTCGAAAGCTGCACAAAGGCTCCGCAGTCCTGGGTGGCCTCGATCAGGTTCTTTGCCGTGACAACCGGAACCCCTGTCAATTCGCCAAGCTTTGCGCAGACCACTTTTGCATAATCCGGGTGTGCGTTGATCCCGGTTCCGATCGCCGTGGCCCCAAGGTTGATTTCGGCAATCAGCCGACAAGCCTCGCGCAACCTGAGCTCGTCCTCTTCGATCATGATCGCGTAAGTCAAAAACTCCTGCCCCAGGGTCATCGGCACGGCTTCCTGCAACTGCGTTCTCCCGATTTTCAGAATGCCGCCGAATTCACGGGCCTTGGCCTCAAAATCCGCTCTCAAAACGGCCATTGAATCCAGCAATTTTTCAATCTCGTCATATGCCGCCACTTTTATGGCCGTCGGGTAAACATCATTGGTACTCTGGCTCATGTTTACATGACCCAACGGGTGCAGATAAGCGTAGTCCCCTTTGCCGCGCCCCATCAACTCCAGCGCCCTGTTGGCAATGACTTCATTTGCATTCATGTTCGTCGAGGTTCCGGCACCACCCTGGATCACGTCGACCACAAAATGCTCATGCAAGTCCCCGCTTCTGATTTCCTCACACGCGGAAACTACAGCGGACATTCTTGGCCTGCCCAACAACCCGATTTCATGGTTCGCAGCTGCGGCCGCCTGCTTGACGGATGCCATCGCAACCACGAACGAGTAATGCCTGGATACGGGAATCCCGCTGATCCTGAAATTATCAAGGGCTCGACTGGTATGAATGCCATAGTAATGCCTGCATGAAATTCTTCTTTCCCCAATCAGGTCCCGCTCAACCCGCGTCTTTTTTTCCACAACAATCAATCATTGGTTATTTGCACGACATGAGGCTGCTGCCAATGCGGTCCGTTTCACCAACTGATCCCGGTTTCGGTCTGCAGTTTTCTGAACTTGGCGATCTCTCCCGATATAGTTTCGGACAGTTTCTCGGGACTGCTTGCCACCGTATGGAACCCCATGGATGAATATCTGCCCGAGGTATCCCCACCCAGCACCACCTTGACAACCTCCCTGTTCAAAACCTGGATCAGATGCCCTGGGGTATTCGGAGGGGCGAACAGGCCATTCCAGAATTCGAACGAGTACCCGGCGAGTCCTGATTCCGAAAATGTGGGAACATCCGGAAGCAAGGTCAGGCGACTGGCGGTGGTGACGCCGATCGCGTACAGCCTTCCTGACTTCAAGTGGGATACGCATGCAACCGGAGTCAACAGGGCCATTGCCACTTCCCCGGATATCGCAGCCACTTCTGCCGGTGAACTGCCTTTGTAACGTATCGACTCAGCGCGGAAACCCGCCGCCTTCATAAGCGCGGACAGGGCGATCTCCCCGGTTGGCCCGGCCGATCCGATATTCAGTTTGCCCGGCTGCTTTCGGGCCAATGTCAGCAGATTCGACATGCTGCGGACCGGCAATGAAGGGTGTGCAACCAGCACCAGTCCGGTCGAGTTGATCAATGAAATGGGCGCGGTGTCAGCAGACGGGTCAAAACGATTGCTTTTGTAAAAGACCGGCATTATCGAATGCGTTCCCGTATTGCCGAGCATTAACGTTCTTCCGTCAGGGGCCGCGTTTTTCACCTGCTCGATCGCTGATTGCGCCACGGTTCCCGGCCTGTTTTCGACCACGAATTGTTGCCCCAGTGCGCTGCCCAATTGGGAAGTCAACATCCGCATGGTCACGTCAGAAGGCCCGCCAACGGCACCGACAACCAATACCCTGGTTGCCCCCCCGGGGGATTGGGCTTGCACACCCGAAAACGCAAAAACAGAAAATACGCAGAACATAAGATTTGGCAATGCCTTCATATTCCCTCCTCGTGTCTCGCAGAAAAACACATTGGGGCGACTCACCCCGGTCCCGGCTTTCCCGCTTATTGAAGCAAAGCCAGTGATTTTTTTATGCGGTTTAATCCATCCTCAAGCTGACGTTCCGGCCGGGTATAAGCGATCCGGATGCAGTTTTTATCTCCAAATGGATCACCCGGTATTACCGCAACCCCTGAGTGATTGAGAAGATAGTCACACAAACCCTGCGCATCATTAATCACATACTCATTGCACCTGGTGCCAAAATAATCCTTGATATCGGGGAAGAAATAAAAAGCCCCCTGCGGGAGGCCGGTTTTGATACCGGGCAGCCGGCACAAATGTTCGTAGACTAGGTCTCTCCGCCTTCTGTATTCTTCAACCATGTATAAACTTCTGTCAGGGCCACCGCTTATCGCCTCATAAGCCGCCCTCTGCGAGATGGATGAATTCGCCGAAGTCATCTGCCCCTGGATTCTGGTTGCGGCATCGGCAATCCATTGCGGCGCCCCCATATACCCAACCCTCCATCCGGTCATCGCATGCAACTTTGAGAATCCATTCACCGTTACCGTCCGGTCAGCCATCCCCGGCAACGAGGCAATACTTGCGTGACTCCCCGAATATTCGATGAATTCATAAATTTCATCGGAAATGACAGTAATACCCTCATTCGACCTTACAACTTCCGCTATGCCTTCCAGCTCATCTCTTGAATAAACAGCTCCAGTAGGATTTCCCGGAGATGAAAACAGGATCAGCTTTGTTCTCCGTGAAACGGCCTTTCCCAATTGCTCTTTTGATACCTTGAAACCCGATTCTGCATTGGCCTTTACAAACACCGGCGTTGCACCGGTAATCCTGATCAATGACTCATAACTCACCCAGTGCGGAGAAAAAACAATCACCTCATCGCCCGGGTCCAGTAACGCCAGCAATACATTGACAATAGCCTGCTTTGCGCCATTGGAAACAACAATTTGCTCATGGGTGTAATTGATATTGTTTTGGGTATTGAACTTTGATGCTATTGCCCTGCGCAGATCCAGATACCCGGCAACAGGGGGATAAGAAAAGTACAACCTCGAATCGATTGCCTGCTTTGCCGCTTCGCAAATATATTCGGGAGTGGGAAAATCCGGCTCTCCGAGCGAAAGATCGACAATATCAAGACCGCACTCCCGAAGTTTCCTGACCCTGGCCGCTACCGCCAATGTTTCAGATTCACTTATGCCAATTACCCTCTCAGATAATCTCTTCATGAATCAGTCTTTCAAGTTTTCCCGAAAAAAATGGCGCGCATTTCATGACACGAACCTCCCTGTCCAGGATCAATGGTTTTATTTTCGCCACATAATCCTTCCAGGCGGGATCGGACTGCATTGCGGATTGACTGGCGGCCTTGTCATCCAGATCGACAAATCCCCACAACTGCACCAGAGTGTCTTTTTTATCCCCTTCCTCATAAAAAAAGCCGACCATGTGTTTTGAATGTTTTTTTTGCACCGCCATGCCTTCGGCTTGATACAAATTCAGGAAATCCAGGATCCGGCCTTTTTCAATTGCATACACTCTTTCTTCAATAATCATGTTTACCGTCTCTATTCGTTTTGAATCTTCTTTTGAAATTGAAAAATGCCCATGCAGTCCGCTACTGCCAATTTCCGCACCCCATAAATACATGGCTGGCCGCTCATTTGAATTATTTATCTCCGCTCATTCTTAGTAAATTGATTATTTGTCATTAGCCGATGACTTTTTGTCCCGCCCCGGCCAATGAAATCTCATGTTCTGACGGCACTACTTCCGGGAAACAGACCGCTTCACTGAACATAATTCATGCGGTGATTCCTGGATGGAAGCTGGAAATCACGCGCTGCGGGCCTGCGCGTCCTGCTTGCCATCAGTCTGTGATGATCTGTTGAACCGGAATGGCGGCAGGTGGATTTATTGGCGCGAGATTGAGAGGCGACCGTCTGCTGGTTTGCGGTGTGCCGGGGAAATCATTTTGCCCATGTCATCGCAAGCCGAAGAGGGTCGAGTTTAATCGCGGAGTTCCAGGCCTCAATTACGCCGAATACCTGCAAGCAAGGAATGGAGCCGATGTCCTGTGTGTCGGCGCTACTCTTGTTTGATGTCGAGTTCGTGAACTACGGGTCCCCAGTCACCAAGCCCCTCCTTGAGCAATACCGTCAGTGCGTCTGGGGTTGATCCTTCGCCTTGAAAAGCCTGTTGTTCGAACTGCACCTGCACCGAAGGCCGCTTCAGGACCTGGTTCAGATCGAGAGACAATCGCTTCACGATATCATGGTGCATCCTTGCAGGGCCGAACACACCCGCCCACAACGTGACTGTGACTTCCGGCATGCCTGCCTCAGTTATCGTGGGTATCTCCAGGGCGGCCGGGCTTCGCCTCGGCAGGAGAATTGCCAGCATGCGCAATCTTCCAGTGCGCACATGGGGCATGGCGGATTGAATGGGCACGATCAACGCCTGAACCCGTCCGGCAACGATATCTGGGATCGCCTGTGCCGCGCCCTTGTAGCGCACCCTCTCCATGACAATTCCGCTCGCCTTCAACAGTTGGGCAAAAGCAACAACGTCGCCCAGGCTGCTGGTCGCATAGTTGAGCTTTCCAGGATTGGCCCGCGCATGTCCAACCAGTTCCGCCAGGGATGTGACCGGCAAATCCGTGTGCACGAACAATCCCAGCGTGAACCGGCCAACGAGTGACACGGGTGCAAAACTCTTGATCGGATCGAAGACCGGATTCTTGTGCGTGAGCGGCACACCCACCAGCGTGGAGTTCCCTGCCCAGAAAAGTGTGTGTCCATCAGGCGGCGAATTGAGAACCGCCTGAGCCGCGATCACACCGTCGGCACCAGGCCTGTTCTGGACGATAACCTGCTGCCCAAGCGCCTGCGAGAGTTCCTGGCTCACGATGCGGGCCAGACCATCGCTCGGACCACCAGCGAGAAAAGGCACGATTAGCCTTACGGGCTTAGTCGGGTATGCCTGCGCCTGCGCTTGCGCAAGCGCTGCGCCTCCTTGAATCACAAGCAGCAGCAACACCTTGATGGTCGATCGATATGTCACGCCCGACCCTCCTCTGGAAAAGCATCCTGATTAGTCGGCGCGGATGCCATGGCGCTTGATGACAGACTCCCAACGCTCACGATCCCTGCGGATGAGGGCGGTAAAGTCCTCGGGGGTTCCGCCAAGCGTAGTGGCACCGAAGAGCGTCATCCGCTCTTTGAACTCCGGCGAATTGAGAACAACGGCCGCATCGCGGTGAATTTTGTCAATGATCTCCTGCGGCGTACCGGCGGGCACCATTAGTCCGAACCAGGCACCTGCCTCGACATTCCTGTATCCGGCTTCGGCAAACGTTGGAAGGTCAGGAAACTGCTCCAAGCGGCGGGATCCCGCATTCGCGAGCGGCCTGAGTTTCCCGGATTTGACCCCTGCGACCGCGGTTTGCAGCCCCACGAGACTTAGATTCACCTCACCGGCAATCAAGGCCTGGTCTTGGAGCGCCCCTCCGCGAAACGGCACATGCACCAAATCGATCCCGGCCTCATCGGAAAACAACACCATGCCAAGGTGACCGGATAACCCGTGACCAGGCGTGGCGTAGGTTATTTTTCCGGGCCGGGTTTTGGCGTATGCGACCAGTTCGGCAATCGAATTTACCGATGGAGGGATGCTATTGCTCACCACCAGGATGTTTGAAATGGACGCCAGCAGCAGCACCGGGGCGAATGCGTCCCTTCCATAAGGCACTTTGGGATAAATCATGTGATTGGATACGTTCGTGGTATTCGTCCCGATCAGGATCGTGTATCCATCTGGCGCGGACTTGGCTGCGAAGTCGGCACCTATCATGCCGCTCGCCCCGGGGCGATTGTCCACGATGACGTTCTGGTTCCAAATCTTCGCAAGCTGGCCGGCAACCACGCGCCCAAGAGTATCGGTGAAGCCACCTGGTGGAAATGTCACGACCAGCCGGACCGAACGGTTCGGATATTGCTGCGCGAGCAGACTGGTCGACGCGAGGCTCAATACCGCCGCAGTCGCAACCCCGAGAATCCACGCACCACGCGTGCGCTCAAACTGGAACATCATGTCTTCCTCCTTCAGTAAGTTGACCGTTGATTTCTCTTCTGCCAGACCGGATCATGTCGGCTGCTTTCTCGGCGATCATCAGCACGGAAGCGTTGAGATGCGCCGAGATAAGCCGAGGCATGACCGATGCATCCACAACCCGCAGGCGCTCCACGCCGAGCACCCGGAGCTCCGGGTCGAGTACTGCACTTGGCCCACTTCCCATCGCGCAGGTTCCGGTCGGGTGAAACACCGTTGCCACAGTGCGCCGGATCCATTCCACGATGTCCGATTTCGTCCTGACATCAGCGCCAGGCGCGATCTCGGCTCCGCGAAAGGGATCGAGTGGCGCTGCGCAAGCCATCTGGCGCGCGCGTTCAAAGCCTTCGAGCAAAGTGACCAAATCTCCTGGCTCAGAGAGAAAATTAAAGTGGATCCGCACGGGATCCAGTGGCCCGGCCGAGCGCAGCAGGACTTCACCCCGGCTACGTGGATGCAGCAGCGCTGGACGAATGCCGAATCCGTCCCTGTAGGCAGGCCGCAGCCACGGGAACCAGAGCCGTGCACCAGGCGGTGCGCACCGGATCATGAACTCGATGTCCGGGACCACGAAATCCGGACAGGTCTTGACGAACGCGAGCAACCCGCCAGGCAGCTCCGTGGCTGCGCCCGCACCGAAGAGATATGCCGCCAGCATGCTGGCTGACATCCGATCGAACCGCATCCTCCTATGAAAAGGCCCCGGCTCCCGTCGCTCCCAATACATGGAAAGGGCAAGATGATCTTGCAGGTTTTTCCCAACTGGCAGGTCCACCAATGGCTTAATGCCGAACTCCTGCAGATGGCCAGCGGGTCCGATACCCGACAGCATCAGCAGTTGCGGGGTATTGAACGTTCCGGAGGACAGGATCACTTCACGATCCGCGATCACACGCACGCGGCTGCCTCGGTGTATGTATTCGAGGCCGGTTGCACGCCGTCCTTCCACTGCGACCTTGGCTGCATGTCCACCCGTGACAAGGTGAAGATTCGGGCGCCGGAGTGCCGGCTTAAGGTACGCCGCAGCGGCAGACGATCGCCGCCCTCCTCGAATGCTGTACTGGGTCCGGCCAAAACCTTCCGGCCGCAGGCCATTCAAGTCATCCGTGTGCGTGAATCCGGAAACTTGGCCCGCCTCAATCCACGCGTCGAGAAGCGGATCCCGGAACCGCCCGCCTTCCACACCAACCGGCCCGTCACCTCCACGCACATCGTCCCCGCCCCTTTCCCAACTTTCGCTTCGCTTGAAATATGGCAAAACATCCTTGAATGACCACCCGTGCGCCCCGTCTTGCACCCATTGGTCATAGTCCCCGGGATGCCCGCGCGTGTACGCCATCATGTTGATTGAGGACGATCCGCCGAGAACCTTGCCGCGCGTCGCGACAATTGCTCTTTCATGCAACTGCAATTCCGGCTCGCTCTTCAATCCCCAATCAAACATGCCTCTCTCGAGCATCCTGCCAACGCCGAGCGGAATATGAATCAGCGGATGGCGATCATGCCCGCCCGCCTCGACAAGGAGCACATGTATCCCCGGATCTTCGGTCAGGCGGTTCGCAAGCACACAGCCCGCCGATCCAGCCCCTACCACGATATAGTCGTAAGATCTTCTGCTGAGCACGGTGCGCCGTCTCGAATCTATTGGGCCGTACTCAGTTCAACTGCGTGACGAACTTCGTTACGAGGTAACCGTCGAAATTCTCAGATCCCCCTTTGCTCCCGTAGCCACTGTCTTTGGTGCCGCCGAATGGGGTCTCGGCAAGCGCCATGCCAAAGTGATTGATATTGACCATCCCCGCCTCGAGCCCATTCGACACAGCGGTTGCGACCTTCGTTGATGTTGTGAATGCATACGAAGCAAGACCATACGGCAGACTGTTCGCTCGCGCGATGACCTCGTCTAATGTCTTGAAACGCACGATCGGCGCGATCGGCCCGAAAGGCTCGGTCGTCATCAACCTGCAGTCATCGGGAAGATCAGTCACCACGGTTGGCGAAAAAAAATTGCCGCGTACACCAATCCTGGACCCACCCACCAGAATCCTGCCGCCGCGCCGATCAGCATCCTCCATGAACGATGCCATCACCGGCATGCGGCGCGCAATCGCGAGCGGCCCCATCCCGGTATCCTTCTCCAAACCACTGCCGACCTTGAGTGCCCTCGCGTAGTCGGCGAATTTCCCGACGAAGCGGTCGTAAACCTTCTCGTGTACATACATCCGCGAAGGTGACACGCAGATCTGGCCCGAGTTCCGGTACTTGAAGGCGGCCAGCATCTCCGCGGCACGTTCAACTTCGGCATCCTCGAACACAATCGCCGGAGCGTGCCCGCCCAACTCCAGCGTGCAACGCTTCACCAGCGATCCGGCGAGCGCCCCGAGTTGCATCCCAACGGCCACCGAACCCGTGAACGAGATGACTCGCACGATGGGTGAACGAATCAGGTAGCTGGAAATTTCCGCTGGATCACCCCAGACGCAGTTCAAGCACCCGGCAGGCAGTCCGGCGTCATGGAATATGCGTGCCAGCGCGACTGTTGCACTGGGCGATTCTTCGGGCCCCTTCAGAATGACGGTGCAACCCGAGGCCAGCGCCGCAACAACAGCGCGGATGGGGAACGGGAAATTCCAAGGTGTGAAGGCCGCGCATACACCTGCAGGCTCACGGATCACTATCTGGCGCACACCCTCAGCACGCGGAGGAATTACACGACCGTAGATACGGCGGCCCTCCTCCGCGCTCCACTCCGCATGCTCTGCACCGTTGTTGACCTCGTTGATTGCATCCGCTATTACCTTGCCCTCGTCAAGCGTGATGTTTCGCGCGATCTGTTGTGCACGGTCGCGCACCAGTTCAGCCGCCTTTCGAAGCACCTTCGAGCGCTCCATTGGCGAGGTTGCGCGCCAGATCCGGAACGCCTTCTGTGCAGCAAAGAGCGCGCGATCAAGATCGTCCTTTGTCGCGTGCGGCAACTGGCCGAGAACCTCGTCGGTGGCGGGGTTGAGGACATCCTGCGTCTTCCGACCTTCATGCCCCAGGAATTGTCCATCAATGTAAAGGGATAGATCTTCGTAAACTCGAGCGCCCGTAGGCATATCCATCTGAGAATGCTCTCCTGTATCTTGAACAAAGTTCCGGAAGTGGCGTGTTCTGCTGCCATGGCCCCGCAATGCCAGTGCGATGCGTGACCGGGCCAACCTGTGCCCCTCATTTGACTGGCTGCTTTTTTGAATTATTTATTCCCCATCCATCCTAAGGAATTGATTATTTGTCATCAGTCGATGACTTTTTGTCTCACCCTGACCAACAAAATTTTATGTTCTGACAGCGCCGTTTCCAGGAAACAGACGGCTTCACAGACCATCGTTCACGTTGGTTATTCCCAGCAGGAAGACAGCTGCCAAATCTGGGTCGCCACCGACCACGGGAAGGTGGCTTTCGACCCCGCCAGCGGCAAGGTGCTGGCCTCGATCCCCGCGCCCGGCCAGGGCAACGACTCGGGCCTCGCCTGGGCCGAGGGCAGCCTGTGGGTGGGCCAGTACCGCGAGCGGAAAATTTTCCAGATCGATCCGGAAACCGGCAAGGTCCTGCGCAGCATCGAATCGAACCGCTTCGTCACCGGCGTGACCTGGGTCGACGGCGAACTGTGGCACGGCACCTGGGAAGGTGATGACAGCGACATCCGCCGCATCGATCCGCAGAGCGGCGCGGTGCTGGAACGGCTGGAAATGCCCAAGGGCGTTGGTGTCAGCGGACTGGAGTCCGACGGCAAAGACCTGTTTTATGCCGGTGGCGGCGGCAGCGGGCGGGTGCGCGCGGTCAGAAGGCCGAAACGGGGCTGATCAAAAAGCGAAGCCTCGCTGTCGGGAAACGCAGGGCCGGCAGGCCCTACCCCGCCCTGCGCCCCGCAATCCACCCCAGCAGTTCCTCCGCCGGAAACGGCCGCGCGATGGCATAACCCTGCGCATGGTCGCAGCCGTGGGCCGCGAGGTATTCGATGGCGGCGGGATCCTCGACGCCTTCCGCGGTCACTTCCAGCCCGAGGCCCTGCGCCATCGCGATCACGGTCTTGACGATCGACTGGTCGCGGCGGTCGGTGAGCAGGTTGCGGACGAAGGCCTGGTCGATCTTCAGGTGATCGACCGGCAAGGCCTTCAGGTACTGCAGCGAAGACTGCCCGGTCCCGAAATCATCGACCGCCAGCCGGAAACCGCGCTGCTTGAGGGTCTGCAGCAGGCGCGCGCTGATGTCCTGGTCGCCGAGGATGCCGCTCTCGGTGATCTCGAATTCGATCTGCCGCGGATCGATCGTGTGGCGCGCGGCAAGGTCGTCGATGAACTGCGGCAGATCGGGGTCGCCCAGGTCGCGCGCGGTGAGGTTGATCGACACCTGCAGGTCCGGAAGCTCGGCGCGCCAGACCTGCAGGTGGTCAAAGGCGGATTCCAGCACCCAGCGGGTCAGCAGGTGGATCAGCGAGGTGCGCTCGGCATGGGGAATGAAGGTCGCGGGCGGTATGCCGTCGCTGCCGGGCGGCTGCCAGCGCATCAGCATCTCGACGCCGGTGTAGCGCCGGTCGGAGAGACGCAGCTTGGGCTGGCACCAGAGCCGGAATTCACCGGCGGCAACGGCGTCGGGAATGCGGCCCAGCAGCGTCAGTGTCTCGCGGTTGGCGGCATCGGCGCCGCGGTCGTAGATCGACCAGGCCTGGCCCTTCTTCATCGCCGCGTGCATCGCGATGCTGGCCTTCTGGATCAGTTCCTCGGGTTCGCTGCCGTGCAGCGGGAACTCGGCCATGCCGATGCTGGTGTCGACGTAGACGTGGATGTCATCCACATCGAAGGAGCGGCACAGCACGGCGGTGACGCCGCGCAGGGACTCCGACGAGCCCTCGGCCCGGGTCACCGCGACGAAACGGTCGGTATGGTACTGGCACAGCAGGAAGGGTTGAGGCAGGCAGCCGGCTATGCGCTCGTACACCGCGGTCATCAGCGGCTTGCTGAGATCCGGCCCCAGCGTGTTGATGATCTCGAGATAGTTGTCGACGTTGATCACGACGACCAGGAATTTCGGCGACAGAGTGTGCCGGCGCAGCGCATCACGCAGCGCGCGCTCGAGGTACATGCGGTTGGGGAGTCCGGTGTGGACATTGCGCTCCGACACCCATTGCGTGCGCGTGATGTGGGCGCGCATCACCGAGAACAGGTAACCCGCAAGGCCGCCGACCAGGCAGAAGAAGAACATGCGGTAGACCCAGTTGACCGTGTGCTGCAGCTCGCCGGTGACGGTATCGATGGGCATGTACGGCCCCAGCACGAGGCCGCCGGCGATGCCGGCGATGATTCCGCCGGGCAGGCCGAACAGCAGACCCGCGATCACCAGCGCCAGGTACATCGCGTGCGAATAGACGAACTTGATGCCGCCGGTCGCATGCACCAGGAAACCGACGCCGGCGATCAGCAGCACAACCAGGATGAGGGCCGCGATCCTGACCGCGGGACGGTCCGCGTAATCGAACCACCGGACATTGCGCAAATGGCGCAACAGCGGACTCTGCATGTCCATCAGACTTGCCCTGTCTGCCGGGGGAGCACGGCGATCCGCGCGTCCGGCTGCGATTGTTTTTGTTGTTGCGGGAGCGGGCAGCACCGTCACACCTTCGCGCGCCGGTCGCATGTCCACCATTTGCGCACCCGTTCAGATCAGTTCAGATGCGACACACCGAGAGTAATACCGAATTCGTGGCGTGACAAACCTAACAAAATGATAGATTTTGCCGCCGCACAGTCCATTATTTGCACGCGCAATGGCTGTAACAGCAATTCAGCAGACACTGATTCACGGTGGAAGAGCCCACCGGGCCACCGGTGACACCCGCATCCTCCCGTGGCCACAGCCGGCCTGCCATACCGGCATCCACTCCGGCTCACCGCGCACCGCCAACCGGATGAGCCCGCCCGAAAATTCCGGAAGATGCGGGACAGGAATTAAAGTGAAGTTAAAATTGTCTCATCCAATCATCGGCACACGCTTCCCCTGCAGCACGGGACCGGCACCGCCGACACCAAGAGCCGTATGGCCGGAAAAATGATCGGATCAGTTGAGCACGGAGGATCATGATGATGAGCGAAAAAAACTTCAAATCACTGTCATGCAAAGAGTGCCGCGAAGGCGCGGGCCTCGATTTCGACTTCACGATGGCGTTTCAACCGTTCGTCGATGTCTCAACCGGCGGCATATTCGGCTACGAGGCCCTGGTGCGCGGCCCCAATCAGGAAGGCGCCGGCGTCATCCTCGGCAAGGTAAACGACAGCAACCGCTACCAGTTTGATCAGGCTTGCAGGGTGAAGGCGATCGGGCTCGCGGCAAAGCTGGGGCTGGAGGGGGTTTTGAGCATCAACTTCCTGCCGAATGCGATTTACCGGCCGGAGACCTGTATCCGCGCCACGCTGGAAGCTGCGGAAGAGCTGGACTTCGCGACCGAACGCCTGATGTTCGAAGTCACCGAGGGCGAGCGCGTCAGCGACCATTCCCATCTGACCAATATTTTCAAGGAATACAAGCGCATCGGTTTCAGGACCGCCATTGATGATTTCGGCGCGGGATATTCCGGACTCAACCTGCTCGCGGAATTCCAGCCGGACTACATCAAGCTCGACATGGCATTGACGCGCAACATCGACAAGGACCGCGTGCGCCGCGCAATCGTGCACGGCATCGTGAGCACCTGCCAGGAACTCAACATGAGGATCATTGCCGAGGGCATCGAGTCTGCAGGCGAGTGCCTGGCCCTGCAGGACGAAGGCGTCACCCTGTTTCAGGGTTATTTTTTCGCCAAACCCGGCTTTGAACATCTGCCCCGGATTTCCCCCGACGTCCTGGCATCGGTAAAACCGCGCCGCACCGCCGACATCCGCCGCAGGCCGGGCTAGCCTTAGCCGGTGATCTTGCCCGCCAGCACCTCGGCCACATGCAGCACCTGTGTCTGCGCGTCGCCGCGCCGGCGCAAGCGGCCTTCGATGTTGAGCATGCAGCCGAGGTCGCCGAGCACCACGGCGTCGGCGCCGCTTGCCGCGATGTTCTCGCATTTGCGCTCGGCAATGTGCGCGGAGATCTCGCCGTACTTGACGGCGAAAGTGCCGCCAAAACCGCAGCACTGTTCACACTCTTCCATTTCGCGCAGTGTTGCGCCCTCGACCTGCGCCAGCAGCGCGCGCGGCTGCTGCTTGATGCCCAGTTCCCGCAGTCCCGCGCAGGAATCATGATAAGTTATTGATTTTATTGATATTTTTGACTTTGGCGCAAAACGGGCGATGTTGGCCAGAAAGTCGGTCAGTTCGTAGGTGCGATCCGCCAGCGCCTTGAGCGGTGCCCCCTCCTCTTCCGGCAGATCCTTCAGCAGCTCGGGGTAATGCGCGCGGATCATGCCGGCGCAGGAACCGGAAGGCACGACAACATATTCGCAGTCGGCAAACTCGCGCCACAGCTTGCGCGCCAGCGCGAGTGCCGAAGCGCGGTCGCCGGAGTTGTAGCCGGGCTGGCCGCAGCAGGTCTGGGTTTCCGGCACAACGACTTCGCATCCTGCCTCCTCCAGCAACTGCAACGCGGAGAATCCGATGCGCGGGCGCATCAGGTCGACGAGGCAGGTCACGAAAAGGCCGGTTTTCATGCCGGCGATGATACGCGCAAAAACAAACCCCGGCCGCAGCCGGGGTTTGTGGCGAGGCTGCCGCCGTTCAGCGGCAGACCGGCGCATCCTTCTTCTTTTCGTCTTCCGTTTCCTTGAACACGTCCTTGTCCTTTTCGGCGTCCGGCGGTTCCTGCGATTGGCCGGTGGCGACGATCAGGGTCTGCACCGGCGGTTCGATGCCGGCCGTCGATCCGCTGCCCGAGCCGCTGCCGCCGCTGCCGGTCAGTCCATAGGTCACGATCATGCTGCTGCCGAGAATCCCGGGGCTGCCGCCGGCATAAAACCCGGAACCACTGGCATCGGTGATCGCGCCCTCGACGCCGTTGACGAAATAACCGCCGCTGGCGAGATTGGGAAAATCGAGGTACACCGTGGTCGATGCCACCGTTTCGACCACTGCAGTGGCACCCGTCCCAGCGCCGGTCACCAGGTTCACGCTGCCGCCGACGTTGATGAACACTTCGCTCGAGGCGAAGATTTCCGCGCTCGATCCGGCACCGGCACCGCCGGTCAGGTTGACGCTGCCGCTGGCATCGATCGTGACCATGTCGCCCGAGATCCGTGCGTACTGCGAGCCGCCGCTGCCGCCGGTGAGGCTGACGTTGCCACCGGAGGTCAGCGTGACTTCGCCATCGCTGCTCACCGAAGTCGACTGCGTCGTCGAGGCCAGCGCGATGCCGGTGGCCGCGCTGATGTGGATCGGGCCGCCGTAGGAGGTGCTGAGCGAGGCATCATGGATGGTCACCGCGCCGTTGGCGGCGGTCATCTGGATGCTCGACGGCGACAGCGACCCGGCGCTGACGGAGGCACCGCCATTGATGCCGATGCCGCCACTGGCATGAAGCTCGACCGGTCCGCCCGCCGCCGACACCGAGCCCCCGGTCAGGACCAGGTCGCCCGAGGCGGCAACCGCCTTGAACTTGTTGTAGGCCGACACCGACCGCACGGTCAGATTGCCGCTGGCCTGGTTGATGATGACATCGCCACTGGTGCCGGTAATGCTGCCTGCAGACTGCGAAAAGGCATCGTTGACGGTCAGGCTGGACACCGCGATGGAGCCGGCAGTCTGCGTCAACGCATCCACTTCCAGCGCACCGCCCTGCACCGTGCCGGCCGTGTCCAGCGAGGCCAGCACCGCGCCGTTGACCAGGTTCAGCGTGCTGCCCGCGCCGACCGAAACCGCACCCGTGGCATCGAAATTGTCATTGAAGTTGACGGTCTGGCCGCCACCGATGGTGACTGCCGCATCGTTGAGCACCGTGACCGGCGCATTGATGGTCCAGGGCGTGGCGCCGCTGGTGAACACCACAGCGCCACCACCCTCGGGTGACAGGGTCAGCGAGTCCGCCGCGATGGTGGCTGCCGCGCCTGCGTCGAAGACGATGTCGTCGCCGCCCGTGGCCGCCAGCAGGAGATCAATGCCCGACTGCGACAGGCTGCCATTGACCCGCAGCGCGCCATTGCTGGCCGTCAACGCGACCGTCTGTCCCGATGGCGCAGACAGCGTGTAGCGGCTGGTGAGCAGATCTCCCGACACCTGGTCGATGGCAATGCCGCCGGAAAGTGACGCAAGGTTCAGTGTTCCGGCACCCGGATCGACCTCGACAGACTGGCCGCCGACGGTGCCGATCGAGGATGCGTTGCCGATGGTGATGTTGCTGGTTCCATCGCCCTCGACCGCGATCACCTCGCCGGCCGCACCGATCAGCTGGTTGCCGCCGAGGTCGAGGTTGACGCTGCCGCCGTAATTCGCCGATGCGCTGGCCTTGATGCCGCTCACCGTGTCGACGGTTTCGAGGCTCAGGTTGCGCGTGTTCCTGAACTGCACCCGGCGGTCGGTGTCGACCACCGCATGGCCGGCAAAAGCGGCGAAGTGATCGACCTGGTTGTTCGCGGCACTCAGATCGACGTTGCCGTTGGTCGCGGTCGCGGCCAGGCCGTGCGCGGTGATGACGCCCGAGGCGTTCTGCCGGATCGTGGCATTGGTGTCGAGCAGGATCACGTTGCCGGCGGAACCCGCATTTACCGGCGCGTTGATTTCCATGCTGTTGCCGCCGACATCACTCAGGTGCGTGGTGAGGCGGATGTCGGCACCGGCCGGATTGGCGCCGGCGCCGGTGCTGTCGAGGCCGGCATTGATGTACAGCGCGCCCTCGCCCTGCAGCGGAGGGCTGCCGGCACCGGCGACCAGGTTGATCTCCCCGCCGCGCGTGGTGATGCTGCCGAACACATTCAGAAAACCGCCGGCCTCCAGCGTGATACTGACGCCGTTGTTGGCCAGGAAAACGGGATCGTTGACGTTGATCGTGTCGTTGGCCTGCAGGATGATGTTCGCCGTCGATGCATTGAGCACCGAGGGATGGATCGCAATGGTCGCGCCCGGCGCCTCGCTGAACAGCAGCTCGCCGTCACTCAGTGTGCCCGCCCCGAGCGTGCCGAGCAGGATTTCCAGCAGCCCCGACAGCAGTCCGGTCGTGGCGTCGATGTCGATGTTCTCCGGATCGAGCAGCAGCGTGCCCATCGTGCCATGCGCCGCACCAAGATTCGCCGCGCCCTGGAAATCCAGCACACGTTTGCCCGAAACTTCGGCGAATCCGCCGTCGCCGCCCTGGGCACCGCCGCGGGCCGAGATGTTGCCGTAGTAACGCGTGATGTCATCCGCCCAGACGATGACCCTGCCGCCGTCACCCTCGGTGATCGCGTCGGCATGGATGGCGACGTTCTCTCCGACATAAGTGCGGAAGGCATTGTCGATGCCGGGATTGGCGCCCTGGTAATCGCCGCCCACCAGCACCGTGCCGCCTCCGGTCTCGCCGGAAGCATCGATGCGGGCATGGCCGATCAGGCCAACCTTGTCGCCGAGGACATGGACGGTGCCGCCCTTGCCGGCGCTGCCCGTGGCCGCAATATCGCCTTCGACGAGGACCATGTCACCGGCCTGGACATCGACCATGCCGCCGGTCGTGCCGCTGGCTGAAAGCTGGCTGGCTGCGGCAAGGTGCACATTTTTGCTCGCCTTGAGCAGGATGCGGCCGCCTTCGACCACCGCACTGCTGGCGTTGAGCGTGCCGGAGTTGTTGATCAGCCCCGCGTAGATGCCGATGCGCCCGGCCTCCGCGCTGATCGTGCCGAGGTTCCTCGCTTCGTTCTCCGGCGCGGTTATCTCCACCCGCAGGTTCGGCGTGCCCGGGCTCACCAACTCCACGCTGTTGCCCGCCGCCAGCACCACTTCGCCATTGCGGCTGGTGATCAGGCCGTTGTTGCTCACCGCATTGCCCACCAGGTAGACACTGCCGCCGGTGATCTGGCCCTGGTTCAGGACGCTGCCCGCACCCGCGCCGTCGGTGAAGCGCATGCGGTTGTTGAGGAAGTCGTCGTTGCTCAGGTTCAGCGTCGAGGCCACCAGTCCTGCCACGTCGACCTGCGAGCCGGCGCCGAAGACGATGCCGTTGGGGTTGATCAGGAACACCCGGCCGTTCGACTGCAGTGCGCCGAGGATCACCGAGGGATCCTGGCCGGTCACGCGGTTCAGCACCGCCGACAGGGCGGAAGGCTGGATGAAGCGGGTCAGTTCGCCGACGCTGATCGAGAACGAGCCCCAGTTGATGATCGCGTTGGCACTGTTGGTGATGTTGAGGATGTTGCCGGCCTGCTGGAACGTGGCCGTGCCGTGCACCACCGTCGGATTCGACGGATTGGCCAGCGCCGCGCCGCTGAAGCAGGCGGCGACAGCGATGGCTGCAGCCGTCGGGCGCAATGTGCCGATGGATCCTCGGGATGATTTCCGGATGTCGTTGTTGTTCATTATTTCCCCAGTGGCCGCGCGTATCCGGCTCGTTTCGTCAGCGATCGAAAGACACCAGGATTATTTCACGCCGGCTTGCAAAGGCCGCGTGAACAATCTCTCGTTTGCGGGAATTTGAATACGGCCGCGAATGCCGCGTGAACCGCGCGCGCCGACAGGATCGGTGGCCATCCCGCGGCAAACAGTTGCATTAAAAGTTTATTTTAATCAGCCACTTGGATGCCAATCTCAGGCGCGGCGCCAGGGCAACAGATATTCCAGGCGGTCGCCGCTCTGCACAATCAGATGCTTCACCACCTTGTCGCGCACGATGTGCAGCGTGACGTCGATGCCGGCGCCGCCGCTGCCCCACAGGCTTTCATAGAACTCGCTCTGGCCGGCGATCGAGTCGCCACCGACGCCGAGGATGATGTCGCCGCGCTGCAGGCCGGCGTGAGCCGCAGGGGAGTCGGGCAGCACACGGGAGACAACGACATGGCCGTCCACCTGCTCGGTATTGAGGCCCAGCCAGGGCCTGCCCGCGCCCGGCCGGCGGCCGTCGCGCACCAGATCATCGAGCACGTCCTTCAGCAGGTTGATCGGCACGAACATGTTGCCCGGAAAGGCCATGCCGCTGCCGAGCACGTCGCTGACCCACAACGAGGCGATGCCGACCAGCCGTCCTTCGCCGTCGAACAGCGCGGCACCGCTGTGTTCGTAACGCGGCGGCGCGGTGAACAGTGCATCCTCGATCATGTATTCCCACCAGCCTGTGAAACGGCGGCGTGACACCAGCGCCGCGCCGGTGATGCCGCCGGCGCCTTCGTGACCGGCAACCACCAGCGATTGCAGCTCGGCCAGCGCATCCGAATCACCGAGCTCCACCGGCGCGCAGGACGGCGCCGGGCTTGCACGCAGCAGGCCGAGGCCGCTGGCATGGTCGAAGCCGATCACGCTGGCCGGGTAGATGCGATTGTCCCCGGCCATCACCAGCACCGATGCGGCCTCAAGGATCAGGTAACCGATGGTCAGGATCAGGCCGTTGCCGTCGATCAGGATGCCGGTGCCCTCGCGTTCCGCGCCCAGCGTGTCGGCGGTGCGCGCACCTTCGGCGGCACGGATCGACAGCTTCACCACGGCGTCGAGCGGCGGCTCGGCCGGACGCGGAATGCCGTTGGTCGCGCGCCAGGCCGCGACCGAGGCGGCAAACAGCGAGGCGGTCACCGCGCCGGCTCCGCGGCGACCGCCGTGTAACACACGCCGGCGATCTCGATGTCTTCGGGGCCGGCCGGCGTCATCAGGCTGACGGTATCGCCGGCGCGGCGCTTGAGCAGCGCTTTTGCGATCGGCGAGATCCAGCTGACATGGCCGCGCGCCGGATCGACCTCGTCGACGCCGACGATGGTCACCCTGTGTTCTTCGCCGCGGCTGTCGATGTAATCGACAGTGGCGCCGAAAAACACCTGGTCGGTGTCACCGCGCGCGGCGGGATCAACGACTTCCGGTTTGTCCAGGCGCTTGTTGAGGTAATGGATGCGGCGGTCGATCTCGCGCAGGCGTTTCTTGCCGTAGAGATAATCGCCGTTCTCGGAGCGGTCGCCATTCGACGCGGCCCAGGACACGACCTTCACCAGTTCCGGCCGCTCGACGTCGAGCAGGTGCATCAGCTCACGCTTCAGCCGCGCGTAACCCTCGGGGGTCATGTAGTTCTTCGGCGGCGCTGCAGCGGCGTCGGCAATCTGTGCGGGTTTCGGCATAGGTCCGTCAGTGTAGCGAAAACCGGCTTGTCACACGGGCTGGACGACCGCGTTTCATAATGTAAAATCGTGTCAAACTCCAGCCGTTGCGCCCGTCCATCCTCTCCAACGCCGACCATGGCCGAAAAAAACGCGAAACCGTCGATCCAGGTCATCGAGCGCATGATGCAGCTGCTCGACGTGCTGTCGCAGCATGCAATGCCGGCAACGCTGAAACAACTGGCGCAGGCAACGCAGCTGCACCCGTCCACCGCGCACCGCATCCTCGGCGTGATGGTCGACAACCGGCTGGTCGACCGCATCGAGCCCGGCACCTACCGCCTCGGCATCCGCCTGGTCGAACTCGGCAGCCTGGTGAAATCGCGGATCAGCGTGCGCCAGGAAGCGCTGCCGTACATGCAGGCCCTGCACCAGCAGCTCGGCGAAACGGTCAACCTGTCGGTGCGCCGCGACGACGAGGTGGTCTACATCGAGCGCACCGCCGAAGGCAACACGATGATGCGCGTGGTGCAGATCATCGGTGCCCACGCGCCCCTGCACATCACCGCGGTGGGCAAGATTTTCCTCGCCGCGGACACGCCGCAGCGTGTCGCCGAATACGCCAAACGCAGCGGCCTGCCGCGTTATACCGACCAGACACTGACCGACCTCGCGAAACTCAACCACGAACTCGACGGGATCCGCGCCCGCCGCTACGCCTACGACAACGAGGAAGCCGAACGCGGCGTCTGCTGCGTCGGCGCCGGCATCTTCAACGACGAAGCCCGGCTGGTCGCCGGCCTTTCCGTGTCAGCCCCCACCGAACGTTTCAAAAAGAACTGGGCGGAAGCGGTGCGCCTGGCGGCGGAGCGGATTTCGCGGGCGATGGGTTACCAGAACCGGTAATTGGTTATTGGTAAGTGGTGAATGGTGATTCGACAAGAACCCGCAAGCCGGCCTGACCACTGATACCAATTACCACTTACCCACCACCAGTCACCCGATGTACGACCGCCCCCTCGTCTTCCTCGACCTCGAAACCACCGGCGCCACGGCGACGCATGACCGCATCACCGAAGTCGGCATTGTCGAAGTCGACAAGGGGCGCTTCGTGCGCGAATGGTCCTCGCTGGTCAATCCGGGCATGAGCATCCCGCCGGCGATCCAGTCGCTGACCGGCATCAGCAATGCGATGGTCGCCGGCGCGCCGCGTTTCGAGGAGATCGCGCGCGAAGTGTGGGAGGCGATCGACGGCCGGGTGCTGGTCGCGCACAACGCGCGTTTCGACTACGGCTTCCTGAAAAACGAATTCAAACGGCTGGGCAAGGCCTTCAGCGCGCCGGTGCTGTGCACGGTGAAACTGTCGCGGAAACTGTTTCCGCAGCATGCGCGCCACAACCTCGACAGCCTGATGACGCGCCACGGCATAGCCTGCGACGCGCGCCACCGCGCGCTGGGCGACGCCCGGGTACTGTGGCAGCTCGCGCAGCAGTGGCGCGAGGACCCCGGCGAAGCGGCGGTGTTAGAGGCGACGGCGAAGCTGCTGAAAACCGCGACCGTCCCCGCCGGACTGCCCGACAACGCCTTCGAGCACATTCCGGAAGGCCCCGGGGTCTATCTCTTCTACGGCGAGCGCGACGTGCCGCTGTACGTCGGCAAAAGCATCAGCCTGCGCACGCGGGTGATGTCGCATTTCTCCGGCGATCACCGCGTGGCCAAGGACATGCGCATTGCCGCCGAGGTCAAACGCATCGACTGGATCGAGACCGCCGGCGAACTCGGTGCGCTGATCGAAGAGGCCCGGCTGGTCAAGAAACTCGCGCCGGTGCACAACCGCCAGCTGCGCCGCGCCGGCGAACTCTGCGCCTGGCACTGGCCGGCGCAGTGCGCGGCGGCACCGCCGCAACTGGTGTCGGCGCGCGATCTGACCGGCGGCGAATTCCGCGACCTCTACGGCCTGTTCCGCTCGCGCCGCGCGGCGATCGAGGCCCTGCGCGAGCTGGCGACCGAACACCAGCTCTGTCACGGGCTGCTGGGACTCGAAAAACGCGACGGCCCCTGTTTCGCCTGGCAGATCAAGCGCTGCCGCGGCGCCTGCGCCGGTGTCGAAACCGCGGAGTCCCACGCGCTGCGGCTGACCGCCGCGCTGGCGAAGCTGCGCGTGCGCGCCTGGCCCTTCCCCGGCCGCATCGGCATCCGTGAAACCTCCGCCGGCGGTGAACGCTGCGAGCTGCATGTCCTCGACCAGTGGTGCCACCTCGGCACCGTGCGCAACGATGAGGAGCTGCGCGATCTGCAGGAGGGCGCGCCGCGGCCGCTGTTCGACCTCGACACCTACAAAATCCTGACCCGCTACCTGCTCAACGGCAAACACCGGCCACAAATCATTCCGCTGCACGCCGCTGCTGCGGCATAATCGTTCTGCACCCATAAAACCATCATCCGGAGGAGGATGTCATGACACTGAAATTGCCGATTGCCGCACTGTCGACCCTGGCCGCCGCGCTTGCCGCGTTCATGCCGCTGAGTGCAGGCGCCCAGCAGTACCCGAACAAGACCGTGCGTTTCATCATTCCCTTCCCGCCCGGCGGGCCGACCGACATCATGGGCCGCATGGCCACCGACATCCTGGCCAAGGCCACCGGCCAGCAGTTCGTGCCCGACAACCGCGGCGGCGCCGGCGGCAACATCGGCGCCGAAATGTGCGCGAAGTCGCCGCCCGACGGCTACACGCTGTGCATGATCACCGCGGCACAGGGCGTGTCGCCGGCGATCTACCGCAAGATGTCCTACGACCCGGTGAAGGATCTCGCCACCGTGACACTGATGGCGAGCCTGCCGAGCCTGCTCACCGTGCACCCCGCGCTGCCGGTGAAGACGGTGAAGGATCTGATCGGCCTGGCAAAATCGAAGCCCGATGCGCTGACCTACGCCTCGACCGGCAACGGCAGCAGCCCGCACATGCTGATGGAAATGTTCAAGTTCATGACCGGCACGAAAATGGTCCATGTGCCGTACAAGGGCCAGGCCCCGGCGGTGCTTGACCAGATCTCCGGCCAAGTGCAGCTCGCCTTCAACACCGCGATCAGCGTGATCCCCCAGGTCAATGCCGGCCGGCTGAAGGCCGTGGCGATCTCGTCGAAAGACCGCTTCCCGCCGATGCCGGACCTGCCCACCGTCGAGGAAGGCGGCGTCAAGGGCTTCGACGGCGGTTCCTGGCAGGGTGTGGGTGCGCCGGCGGGCACGCCGGCGGAGATCATCCGCCGCGTCAACAGCATCCTCGTCAACGAGCTGAAGACGCCGGCAACGCGCGAGCTGATGCTCAAACGCGGCGGACTGGTGGTAGCCAACTCGCCGGAGGAGTTCTCGGCCCACCTGAAAGCCGAGATCGCGCGCTGGACCCAGATTGCCCGCGCCGCCAAGATCTCCATCGACTGACGCGATGGCGGCGCACAGCGCGGAGCAGCAGGCCCGCATCGACCTCGCCGCGGCGCTGCGCAGCGCATCGCGGATGGGCCTGGGCGAGGGCATCTGCAATCATTTCAGCGCCGAGCTGCCCGGTCGCCCCGGTTTTTTCCTGATCAATCCGCAGGGCCTGCACTGGTCGGAGGTGACCCCCGCCGACCTGGTGCTGGTCGATGCGCAGGGCCGCAAGGTGTCCGGGAAATACGAGGTCGAGCCGACAGCCTTCTTCATCCACGGCGCGGCACACCGCAGCAAGCCCGACGCGAAATGCGTGCTGCACACCCACATGCCCTACGCCACCAGCCTGACCGTGGTCGAAGGCGGCCGCCTCGAGGCGGCGAGCCAGGTGGCACTAAAGTTTTACGGCCGCACGGCCTATGACGAGGCCTACAACGGGCTTGCGCTGGATACCGCCGAGGGCGAGCGCATCGTCGCCGGGCTGAAGAATGCCGACGTGCTGTTCCTTGCCAACCATGGGGTGATCGTCACCGGGCCGTCGATGGATCTCGCCTTTGACGATCTCTATTATCTCGAACGCGCCTGCATGCTGCAGGTGCTGGGTGCGGGCACCGGCAAGCCGCTGCGCGTGGTGCCGGAGGAAATCGCGCGCCAGACGGCGTCCCAGATGACGGACGACACCCAGGCGCGGCTGCATTTCACCGCGCTGAAACGCCTGCTCGATCGCGACGAGCCGGGCTGGGACCGGCTCGACTGACCGCGGGTCAGTGGTAGACGACGGGGAAGTTCAGCAGCACGCTGAAGTTGTCGAGAAACTCGTCGATCTTCTCGGTCGAGGCCTCTTCGCCCGCCGCCTCGTTCATCGCGTTGGCGAATTTCTCCGCGACGTCGCCGTTGAAATAGGTGCCGCGCGCGCTGCGCTTGTCCACCAGTTCCAGGCCCTGCTGGCCCGGATATTCGGCGACGTAGTACTGCTCACTGTTGTAGACGATGCGCATGGCGGTTTCCTTTCGTTATAAGCCTTTGATTTTTATCGGAAATTTTATAAAAATTCCAATAAAAACAACAACTTGTAAACGATATGGGGGAAGCCACCGCCATTTCAAGGGCTGCGCGCCGCGCGCCGCCACTGGGTCACGGCAATGCCGCAAAGGATCAGGGCCAACCCGAAATAGGCATTCGCGCTGGGCGTCTCGCCCATCACCAGCAGGCCCAGCACCACCGCCACGCCGGGGCTGAGGTAATTCACCAGCGACATGAACGAGGGCCCGGCGGAACGGATCAGCATGAAATAGAGGATGGTCGCGATCGCGGTCGGTCCGACTCCCAGCCAGATCACCGCCGCGGCGGAAGATGTCGACGGCGCGAGCAGCCAGGGCCGGTCCAGCCACAGCGCCACGGGGACCACGATGACACTGGCCACGAGCAGAGTCCCTGCGGCTGCAACCATCACGTCACCCTTGACGATCAGCCGCGTCAGCACGCTCTGCAGTGCATAACACAGCGCGCCGCCGAGCACCGCGAGCTGGGAAATGATGCGCACCGCCTCGCCGCCGATCCCGGCCAGCGCGGCAGGCCCCATCAGCAGCACGATGCCGAGAAAACCCGTGGCAAAACCGGCCGCGCGCTGCCGCGTCAGGTGTTCACCGGCAATCAGGAAATGGGCCAGCACGATGGTCGCCAGCGGCATCATCGCCATCAGGATGCCGGCCAGTGCGCTCTCGACCACCTGCTGGCCCCAGGTGATCAGGTAGAACGGCACCGCATTGCCGATCAGCGCGATCAGCGCGAACGGCGCCCAGGCGCGCCCCGGCGGCGGCAGGCGCTTGCCCAGCGCATGGATGATCACGATCAGCACCAGCGCGGCAATGCCGATGCGGCCGGCGACCACGGTCCACGGCGGCAGCGAGGCCACCGCAATGCGGTTGAACATGAAGGAGGAGCCCCACATCGCGACCAGCGCCAGCAGCAGCATCCAGTCTTTCGGGGTGCGTTGGACGGACATCAGTACGGAACTTGTTGTTATCGGTTTGCGGCCAGCATACCGCAAAAACCGATCCGCACCGGAGCCCCCTCACTCCTTACCACTCACCCCTCACTCCTCACTCCTCACAGAATCCGGATCGCCGCCATCATGCCGCCGCCCTGGTGGCTCAGCACGTGGCAGTGAAACATCCAGTCGCCCGGATTGTCGGCAACGAAGGCGATTTCGACACGTTCGCGCGGCGCCAGCAATGCCGTATCGGCCCATTCGCGGTGCGGCGCCGGCCGGCCGTTGCGCGAGATGATGCGGAAGACAATGCCGTGGATGTGGATCGGATGGTGCCATGCCGTGTCGTTATGCAGCGCGAACACATGATGACTGCCGCGCTTCAGCGTAAGCAGCGGCTCGTGCACATGATGTTTCCGGGCGACACCGTTGATGGTCCAGGCGATGCGGTGGTCGCGCACCAGTTCGCGGATGCCGAGGCGTTCGCCGTGCAGCTCGGCCTCGCGCAGGCTGCCCTTCGCGCCGCCGGCAAAAACGAACTCGTGGCGCTGCGCCCGCGCGACCTCCGGTTCGGCCAGCGGATTGGCCGGCAGCGCAAGCGGCGCATCCAGCGGTTTTATGCGCAGCGGCGCCTCGTCGCGGTAGACGAGCTCCATCACCCGCAGTTCGCGCGGATAGAACACATCCGACACCACAAAACGCTCGCCGGGCCTGTTCATGCAGTCGATCGCGAGATCGGCGCGCATGCCCGGACCGAGCACGACGCCCTCGCCCGCCGGGTGCGGCGCGACCGGATGGCCGTCGAGCGCGATCACCTGCGGCGCATGCCCGTCGAACTTCAGCCTGAAAATGCGCGCGCTGGCGGCGTTGACCAGGCGCAGCCGGATGCGTTCGCCGGCACGCAGCGCGAATTCGCCGCCGACCGGCGTGAAACGGCCGTTGACGGTGACGGTGTTGCCGATGCGCCCGGCATGGGTCAGGTCGAACAGGTTGCTGTCGTAATCGTCGACCGGTGTCGCATCGCGATTGAGACGCCAGTCCGACAGCACCCAGGTCTCGTCGCGGTCGAATGGCGGCGGATCACGCTCGTCGACCACCAGCGCGCCGTAGAGCCCGCGCGCGACCTGTTCCTGGGAACGCTCATGCGGGTGGTACCAGTAGGTGCCGGCATCGGGCAGCGCGAATTCGTAGACGAAGTCCTGTCCGGGCGCGACCGGCGGCTGCGTCAGGTGCGGCACGCCGTCCATTGCGTTGGGCAGGCGGATGCCGTGCCAGTGCACCGTCGTCGGCTGCGGCAGCGCGTTGCGCAGCGTCACCCGCAACGTGTCGCCCTGGCGCGCGCGCAGCAGCGGGCCGGGCACTGCGCCGTTGAAACTCCAGACCTCGGTGTCCGGATACTCCGCCGGGACCAGCTGCTGGCGGCTGACACCGGCCCGCAGCAATTGAAGCTGTGGCGCCGCCGCTGCGGCACCGGAACGCAGCGCGGGCAGCATCGCACAGGCTGCGGCAGTGGCGATGAAACGGCGGCGGGTGATGGTCATGCGGGGCTCTCCGGCAGCAGCATGCGGCACATCTTACCGCCGCGGCAGCCGCAGGGCGGCAGGAGGCCCATGATAAAATCGCAGTCCGAAAACAAGGTGTTGCCGATGACCCTGACTGCCCTCACCGCCCTCTCTCCGCTCGACGGCCGCTATCACGGCAAACTCGGCGCCCTGCGCGACTGCTTCAGCGAGCAGGCGCTGATCCGGCAGCGGGTGCGGGTCGAAGTCGAATGGCTCAAGGCGCTGGCCGCGGAGCCGGCGCTGAAGGAAGTGCCGCCGTTCTCGAAAACCACCGTCGCCGAACTCGATGCGCTGGTGGGGAATTTTTCGGAAACCGACGGCGAACGCGTCAAGGCCATCGAAGCCACCACCAACCACGATGTCAAGGCGGTCGAGTACCTGCTGAAGGAACGCCTCGCCAAAAACCCCGAGGTGACGAAGGTCGGCGAGTTCATCCACTTCGCCTGCACCTCCGAAGACATCAACAACCTCTGCCATGCGCTGATGCTGCAGGAGTCGCGCGGCGGCGTGCTGCTGCCGGCACTGGATGCGATCATCGCCAGGCTGCGCGCGCTGGCGCATGAACTGGCCGACGCGCCGATGCTGTCGCGCACCCACGGCCAGCCGGCTTCGCCGACGACGCTGGGCAAGGAAATGGCCAACGTGGTCGCCCGCCTCGAACGCGCCCGCGGCCGCATCGCCGGCGTGTCGCTGCTCGGCAAGATCAACGGTGCGGTCGGAAACTACAACGCCCACCTCGCCGCCTACCCGGAGATCGACTGGGAAAGTTTCGCGAAACGTTTCGTCGAGTCGCTGGGCCTCGAGTTCAATCCCTACACCATCCAGATCGAGCCGCATGACGCGATCGCCGAGCTGTTCGACGCGGTCGCCCGCGCCAACACCATCCTGCTCGACCTCGACCGCGACATCTGGGGCTACATCTCGGTCGGCTACTTCAAGCAGAAGACGAAAGCGGGCGAGATCGGCTCCTCGACCATGCCGCACAAGGTCAACCCGATCGATTTCGAGAACTCCGAAGGCAACCTCGGCCTCTCAAACGCGCTGCTGCGCCACCTGTCGGACAAGCTGCCGGTGTCACGCTGGCAGCGCGACCTGACGGACTCGACGGTGCTGCGCAACATGGGCGTCGCGCTGGGTTACGCGCTGCTGGCCTGGGATTCCTGCCTGAAAGGACTGAACAAGCTGGAAGCGAACCGCGAAAAACTCGCGGCCGATCTCGATGCCAACTGGGAAGTGCTGGCCGAGCCGATCCAGACGGTGATGCGCCGCTACAACGTCGCCGGCGCCTACGAACAGCTGAAGGAACTGACCCGCGGCAAGGGCATCAACCGCGACACGCTGCAGGCTTTCATCAAGGGACTGCAGGGCATACCCGAAGCCGAGAAGCAGCGCCTGCTGGCAATGACGCCTGCGAGCTACACCGGCAAGGCCGCCGAACTGGCCAGGCGCATCTGATCCCCGCGCCCCGGAAATACGCAACTATTTGTTTTTATTGACTATTTATATAGTCGCATTTGCTCGCCTTGAAATCGGCCCAGTGCCACGGTGATTTGCGGCATCCGCAGCCGGAGGTTCATCAGGCCGGACGGTTGCGGTGGCGCAGGTACTCGAAGACGCCGGGCAGGATCGACAGGATGATGATGGTGATGATCACCACTGTCAGGTTGTCCTTGATCAGCGGAATGTTGCCGAAGAAGTAGCCGGCGTAACCCAGCGACACCACCCACAGGATCGCGCCGCTGACGTTGTAGAGCGCGAAGCGCGGGTAGGGCATGCTCGCCGCGCCTGCGACAAAGGGCGCATAGGTGCGGACGATGGGCACGAAGCGGGCGATGATGATGGTCTTGCCTCCGTGGCGTTCATAGAAGGCATGCGCCCGCTCAAGGTGCCTGGGATTGAGCCAACGCGAATTGCGGTCCTTCAGCACCCGCGGTCCGATGTAGTGGCCGATGCTGTAGTTGACGGCATCGCCGATGATCGCCGCAATGATCAGCAGCACGACCAGCAGGTGGATGTTCATGCCGCCGGCGGCGGCGATTGCGCCGGCCACGAACAGCAGCGAATCGCCGGGCAGGAAGGGGGTCACCACCAGCCCGGTCTCGCAGAACACGATCAGGAACAGGATCAGGTAGATCCAGGCGCCGTAGGCGGCGACCAGCGCCTGCAGGTGGTCGTCGAGGTTGACGACCAGATCGATGAACAGCGCGAGCAGTTCCAAGGCCGCAGCCCGCCTAGACTACGGCGCCGTCCTCGCCGGGCTTCTGTGCAGCCTCGGGCTTGACCAGGTCGTCCCTTGAAATGCCCAGATACATCACCAGCGGACAGGCCACCAGCACCGAGGAATAGATGCCGAAGCAGATGCCGATGGTCAGCGCCAGCGCGAAATGGAACAGGGTCTCGCCACCGAAGAAGAGCATGGCGAGCACCATCAGCTGGGTGGAGAAGTGGGTGATAATGGTGCGCGACATGGTCTGGGTGATCGCCGCATCGAGTACATCCGGAACACGGGCATTGCGGTACTTGCGGCTGCGGAAACATTCGCGCACGCGGTCAAAAACCACCACCGACTCGTTGACCGAATAACCGAGGATGGCGAGCACCGCCGCCAGCACCGGCAGCGAAAACTCCCACTGGAATATCGAGAACACGCCAACGATGATGATCACATCGTGGAGGTTGGCGATGATCGCAGACAGGCCGAACTTCCATTCGAAGCGCAGTGCCAGGTAGGCCACGATGCCGAGACAGACAAACAGCAACGCCAGCGCCCCGCTCTCGAAAAGCTCCTTGCCCACCTGGGGACCGACAAATTCGACGCGGCGTATCTCCACCGAGGCCTCTTCCTTGCGCAGCTCCTCCAGCACCTGCTCCGACAGCCGGGCGCTGGTCACGCCCTCTTTCACCGGCAGGCGGATCAGCACGTCACGGGCGGTGCCGAAGTTCTGCACCGCCGCCTCGGTGAAACCCAGCCTGGCCATCGACGCGCGTATCCGGTCAAGCTGCGGCGGCTGCGCGTAGGACACCTCCATCACCGTGCCGCCGGTGAAGTCGACGCCAAAATTGAGCCCCTTGGTCGCCAGTGAGCCGACGGCAATGAGGAAGGTAATCAGGGATATCACGTTGAACATGCGCGCATAGCGCATGAACGGGATGTCCTTCTTGATGCGGAAGATTTCCATGACTTTGCCGTCCCGTCAGCCGATGCTGATGCGGTCGAGCTTGCGCCGGCCGCCGTAATAGAGGTTAACCATAGAGCGCGACACCATCACCGCGCTGAAAATCGATGTCAGGATGCCGAGGCACAGCACCACTGCGAAGCCCTTCACCGGGCCCGAGCCGAAGGCGAACAGCGCGAAACCGGCGATCAGCGTGGTGATATTGGAGTCGAGAATCGTGCCCCAGGCGCGGTCGTAGCCGGAATAGATCGCGGCATGCGGCGTGTTGCCGTTGCGCAGCTCCTCGCGGATGCGCTCGTTGATCAGCACGTTGGCATCGATGGCCATGCCGATGGTCAGCGCGATGCCGGCCATGCCGGGCAGGGTCAGCGTCGCCTGCAGCATCGACAGCAGGGCGATCAGGAACAGCACGTTGGCCGCCAGAGCCAGCACTGAAAACACGCCGACCGTCGTGTAATAAATGATCATGAACACCGCAATCGCCGCGAAGCCGTAGAGCGCCGAATTGAATCCGATCTGGATGTTCTCGGCACCCAGCGACGGGCCGACCGTGCGCTCCTCGACGATTTCCATCGGCGCCGCCAGCGCGCCGGCACGCAGCAGCAGCGACACGTCCCGCGCCTCCTGCGTCGTCATGCGGCCGCTGATCTGCACCCGGCCGCCGCCGATCTCGCTGCGGATCACGGGGGCCGTGACCACCTCGCCCTTGCCGCGCTCGAACAGCAGGATCGCCATGCGCTTGCCGACGTTTTCGCGGGTCACCTGCTGGAAAATCCTCGCGCCGGCGCCGTCGAGGTTGATGTGCACTGCAGGCTCGCCCGTGGTTCCGTCAAAGCCGGGCTGCGCGTCATTGATGCGCTCACCGGTCAGCACCACCAGCTTCTTCACCAGCACCGCTTCGCCGTTGCGATCGTAGTAGAGGTCGGTGCCGAATGGCACCTGCCCCGCCTTCGCCTGCTGGATGGCCGCAAGGTCGAGCATCTTCTCGTCGTCGACCATGCGCACTTCCAGCGTCGCGGTGCGGCCGAGGATGTCCTTGGCCTTGGCGGTGTCCTGCACGCCCGGCAACTGCACGACGACCCGGTCGGCACCCTGTTGCTGGATGATCGGCTCGGCAACGCCCAGTTCGTTGACGCGGTTGCGCAGCGTGTTGATGTTCTGCTGCAGCGCCGATTCCTGGATGCGGCGCTGCTCCTCGATCTTCAGCACGCCGCTGATGCGGTACTCGCCGGCGTCATCGCCGGTTTTCAGATCCAGCGCCGGCATGTCCTTGGCAATGCGCGCCAGCGCGCGGTCGCGCAGGGCGGCATCGCGGAAACGCACCGTCAGTGACTGGCCGTCACGCGAAATGCCCGAATACTGGATGCGCTGCTCGCGCAGCAGCGTGCGGATGTCATTGGTATAGGCATCCAGCTGCTTGATCAAGGCCGACTTCATGTCGACCTGCATCAGGAAATGCACGCCGCCGCGCAGGTCGAGGCCCAGGTACATCGGCAGCGCACCGATCGAAGTCAGCCACTGCGGGCTGCGCGACAGCAGGTTGAGCGCCACCACGTAGTCGTCACCCAGCGCGGCCTGCACGGCATCCTTGGCCTTGAGCTGGTCATCGGTCGTGGTGAGACGCACCTTGACGGTCCCCGCATCGAGGGCGATGCCTTCCGCCGCCAGTTCCGCCTTTTTCAGAGCCGCTTCGACGCGATCCATCAGCGCCGCATCGGCCTTCAGGTTGCTGCGCAGCGGGGATACCTGCACTGCCGGCACCTCGCCATAGAAGTTGGGCAGGGTGTAGATCAGCCCGATGACCAGTGCGGCAAGGATCAGCAGGTATTTCCAGAGGGGATAACGGTTCATTGGCGGAGCCGTGCGGACATGGGTGCGGGAAAGGTGGAGACGGTGGCGACCGGCAGGGGCAAAAGGGCGGTAACGCCGCCCTTCCGCACCGTCAGGACTTCACCGACTCAGGGATTCATTGGATGGTCTTGATCGTGCCCTTGGGCAGCACGGTCTGCACGGCATGGCGCTGCATCTGCATCTCGACGCCTTCGGCAACACCTACGGTGATGTACTGGTCATCGACTTTGGTGATGCGGCCGAGGATGCCCCCGGCAGTAACCACCTCGTCACCCTTCTGCAGGGCATCGACCATGGACTTGTGCTCCTTGGCGCGTTTCATCTGCGGCCGGATCATCAGGAAATAAAGCACGGCAAACATCGCGACGATGAGCAGCATGCTTTCGATGCCGCCGCCCTGGGCGGCAGCCGGGGCCTGTGCCCAAGCGGGACTGATCAACACGGTAAACCTCCCTTGTGGAAATGGGGCGCCTCAAACCGGCAGCTTCCGGACTCCGGGCGCTTCGTCAAAGTGTTGTATTTTAACATCATTCCTCGTCGTTTTGACCGCTCATTTGGGCCGTTTCGGCGGCGAAGGCGGCCAGCCGGCCGGCGCCAATCGCCCCCCGCAGGCCACGCATCAGTTCCTGGTAATAGTGCAGGTTGTGCAGCGTATTGAGCCGGGCGCCGAGCATTTCGTTCACTCTTTGCAGGTGGTGCAGGTAGGCGCGGGTGAAATTAAGGCAGGTGTAACAGGCGCAGTCCGGATCCAGCGGAGCCAGGTCATCGCGGTAGCGCGCATTGCGCAGCTTGATCACGCCGTGGCGGGTGTAGAGCCAGCCGTTGCGGGCATTGCGCGTCGGCAGCACGCAGTCGAACATGTCGATGCCGGCGCTGACCGCGGCCACGATGTCGGACGGCGTGCCAACACCCATCAGGTAACGTGGCCGGCCCGCGGGCAGGCGCGGCGCCGTGTGGCGCAGGATGCGCAGCATGTCGGGCTTGGGTTCACCCACCGACAGCCCGCCGATGGCATAACCGTCGAAACCGATGACGGTCAGCGCCGCCAGCGACTGGTCGCGCAGGTCCTCGTGCATGCCGCCCTGGACGATGCCGAACAGCGCGTTGGGATTGCCCGCATGCGCCGCCTTGCTGCGCGCCGCCCAGCGCATCGAAAGTTCCATCGATGTCCGCGCCAGCGCATGATCAGCCGGGTACGGCGTGCATTCGTCGAAGGCCATCACGATGTCGGAGTTCAAAACGCGCTGGATGCGCATCGACTCCTCCGGAGTCAGAAACGAGGCATCGCCGTTGACCGGCGACTGGAACCTGACGCCCTCCTCGCTGATTTTCCTCAGCTCGCCGAGGCTGAACACCTGGAAACCGCCGGAGTCGGTCAGGATCGGTCCGTTCCAGCCCATGAAGCGATGCAGGCCGCCGTGGGCGGCAATGACTTCGAGCCCCGGCCGCAGCCACAGGTGAAAGGTGTTGCCGAGCACGATCTGCGCGCCCAACCCGCGCAGCTCCTCCGGCGCCATGCCCTTGACCGCGCCGTAGGTGCCCACCGGCATGAACACCGGGGTTTCGATGGCGCCATGCGCGGTTTCAAGCAGGCCGCAGCGCGCGGCGCCGTCAGTGGCGGTGACCTGGAATTGCATGGGTTTCACTTCTCCGGCGCGCGATCAATCAGCATCGCATCACCATAACTGAAAAAACGGTAACGCTGCGCGATGGCGTGGCGGTATGCAGCACTGATGTTTTCTATGCCGCCGAAAGCCGACACCAGCATCAGCAGCGTCGAGCGCGAGAGGTGGAAATTGGTGACCAGGCGGTCAACGATGCGGAAACGGTAGCCGGGCAGCACGAACAGCGCGGTCTCGGCCGCACCCGCAACCGGCTCCCCGGCCGCCGCGGCGCTCTCCAGGGCGCGCAGACTGGTGGTGCCGACGGCAACCACGCGGCCGCCGCCGGCGCGCGTGGCTGCCAGCGCATCAATGGTCGCCTGCGGCAGGCTGTACCACTCGCTGTGCATGCGGTGTTCGGAGAGGTCCTGCACCCGCACCGGCTGGAAGGTGCCGGCACCGACATGCAGCGTCAGCGTCGCCATGCCGACGCCTTTCGCGCGCAGCGCGGCGAGGATTGCATCGTCAAAATGCAGGCCCGCGGTGGGTGCGGCGACGGCACCGGGATTCTTCGCATAGACGGTCTGGTAACGCGCCTCGTCTTCGGCGTCCGGCGTGTGCCCGATGTACGGCGGCAACGGCACCGCACCGTGGCGCTCGAGCAGCGCCCACACATCATTGTCGCCGGCGAAACGCAAGCGCCAGAGTTCGCCGCTGCGGCCCAGCACCTCGGCCTCGACCCCGTCGCCGAGCAGCAAAAGGCTGCCGGTTTTCGGCGCATGGCTCGCGCGCAGCTGGACATCGGCTTCATGCAGGCCGGTGACCCGCTCGACCAGAACCTCGACTCGGCCGCCCGAGGCCTTGCGGCCGAGCAGGCGCGCCTTGATCACGCGGGTGTCATTGACCACCAGCAGATCGCCCGGATCAAGCAGATCGACGATGTGCGGAAACAGGCCGTCGCGCAGCGCGCCGGTGGCTCCATCGAGGTGCAGCAGGCGGCTGGCACTGCGCGTCCCGGCGGGGGCCTGCGCGATCAGTTCCGGCGGCAGGTCGTAGTGGAAGTCGTCGAGACGCATCGGGCGGATTATACGGATGGTTGCCGTATTCCCGCCGTTTCGCCGATAATCATCGGCCCCGTGCCTCGGTGGTGGAATTGGTAGACGCGCCGGACTCAAAATCCGGTGCCGCAAGGCGTGTCGGTTCGAGTCCGACCCGAGGCACCACTCTGACAACACTGCCGGCCCTGCATGCCACCGCCTGGCGGCGCCTGCAGGGCAACCCCGTAAAAACAGAAATGATCATGAGCGAACCTGAAATCGGCGTCAGCATCGAAGGCCATGTCGCAACGGTGGAACTGCGCCGTCCGCCCAACAACTTTCTCGACGCCGGGCTGATCGGCGAACTGGCCTCCGCGCTGGAAGCACTGGATCACGACGCGAACGTGCGCGCAGTGGTGCTCGCCGCCGCCGGCAAGCATTTCTGCGCCGGCGCCAATCTCAAAAAACGCGTCGACGACGAGGCTGCGGGCAGGAAGCAGACGGCGCAGCCGCGCCACCTCTACCATGAAGCCCAGCGCCTGGTGCAGACCCGCAAGCCGATTGTCGCGGCGATACACGGCAGCGCCATCGGCGCCGGTCTCGGACTTGCACTGGTCGCCGATTTCCGCGTCACCTGCAAGGAGGCACGTCTGGCGGCAAACTTTGCCGCGATGGGTTATCACCCGGGCTTCGGCATGACCGTAACACTGCCCCGTCTTGTGGGGCATCAGACCGCGAAATGGCTGTTCCTCACCGGCAAACGCATTCCCGGCGAAGAAGCCTTTGAACTGGGGCTTGCCGACCGGCTGGTCGCACAGGATCAGGTACGGCAGGCGGCGCAGGAAATGGCTGCCGAACTGGCGAAATCAGGTCCGCTGGCGGTTCAGGCCACGCGCGAAACACTCAATGGCGACCTCTACACGGCGTTCCGTGCCGCGACCGAACGCGAAGCCTTCATCCAGATGATGCTGCGTGAAACCAACGACTTCAAGGAAGGCGTCAAGGCGGGTTTCGACCGCCGGGATCCGGTTTTCACCGGAACCTGAAGGCTCAGGGCGCGGTGACTTCGACGTTGTCGATCAGCCGTGTCCTACCGAGCCGGGCGGCGGCAAGAATCACCAACTCACGCTCGCCATTTGACGGCGGCTGAAGGTCGGCACGACGGCGCACGGCAACGTAATCGGGCTTCCAGCCGTGCTTCGCCAGTTCAGCCATCGCGCCGAGCTCGATGCGCTGGTAGTCGCGCGCACCGAGCGCGATTTCACCCCTGGAGTTTCTCAGCACACGGTATAGACGCGGCGCCTCCTGCCGTTCAACAGGCGTCAGGTAGGCATTGCGCGAGGACAGTGCCAGTCCGTCCTCGGCACGCACCGTTTCCGCGAGAATGATCTCGATCGGCAGCGCGAACTGGCGCACCATGTTGGTCAGCACCAGGCACTGCTGGTAATCCTTCTTGCCGAAAATCGCCGCATGCGGCGACACCATGTTGAAGAGCTTCAGCACCACGGTGGCGACGCCGCGGAAATGCCCGGGACGCGCGCCGCCGTCGAGGATGTGCTGCAGGTCGGAAGGTTCGACCACGTAGGTCTGCGGCTCCGGATAGATTTCCTTCTCGTCGGGCGCGAACACGACATCGACGCCGGCCTTGCGCAGGCGTTCGCAGTCGGCCTCGAAGGTGCGCGGGTAACGGTCGAAATCCTCGCGCGGGCCGAACTGCAGCCGGTTGACGAAAATGCTGACCACGGTGCAGGCCGCGCGCGGCTTGGCGATGCGCATCAGCTCGATGTGTCCCTCGTGGAGATTGCCCATGGTGGGCACGAACACGTTGTCCGGCTCGCGGCGCAGGCGTTCCCGCAGTTCGGGAACAGAATGTATGACGTCCATGACGGCAGTGATGAGCTAGGAGTGATGAGTGATGAGCAAAAGCCGGAGAATCATACTAGAGAACGCAAGTGATGACGTTTTTCATTCATCACTCATCGCTCATCATTCATCACCGCCCTCAGAACGAGTGTTCGCGGCCCGGGAATTTCCCGGAGCGCACTTCCTCGACGTAGAGCGAAACGGCATCCTGGATCGAGCCGGCCGCCGCCTTCATGTAATTCTTGACGAACCTGGCCTTTTTCCCGGGGTAGACGTCGAGCATGTCGTGCAGCACCAGCACCTGGCCGTGGCAGTCGGCGCCGGCGCCGATGCCGATCGTCGGCACGCCGGCAGCGGCGGTGATCTGGCTGGCGAGCGCCGCCGGAATCGCCTCGAGCACGATCATGCCCGCGCCCGCCTGCTCAAGGATGCGCGCGTCGTCGAGCAGGCGCTGCGCGTCGTCCTCGGTCTTTCCCTGCACGCGGTAACCGCCCAGCTGGTGCACCGACTGCGGCGTCAGCCCGAGATGCCCGCAGACCGGGATGCCGCGATCGGTGAGGAAGGAAATGGTTTCGAGCATCGGCCGGCCACCCTCGATTTTCACCATCTGCGCGCCGGCCGCCATGATCTCGGCGGCATTGCGGAAGGCGTCCTGCGGGCTGACCTGGAAAGTGCCGAAGGGCATGTCGCCGACGATGAAGGTGCGTTTCGCGCCGCGCGCCACGCAGGCGGTGTGGTAGACCATGTCGCGCAGCGACACCGGCAGCGTCGATTCGTGGCCCTGCAGCACGTTGCCCAGCGAATCGCCGATCAGCAGCGTGTCGAGCCCGGCTGAATCGAGCAGGGACGCGAAACTCGCGTCATAACAGGTCAGCATGGTGATCTTTTCGCCGTCCCGCATCATCTTTTGCAGATTGCTGAGTGTGATACGCATGGGATTCTCCGGGCTAGCCGCCCAGGCTGAAGAATTCGCGCGGGCCGCGCATGGCATTGATCCGCTGCAACAATAAATCAAAATCCGCCGCCGAATCAACGAAGTTCAGATTTTCGGAATTGACGATCAGCAGCGGCGCCGCGGTGTAGTGGTGGAAAAAGCGCGCGTAGGCGTCGGCGAGTCGAAGCAGGTATTCGTCCGGGATGCTTTTTTCATACGCCGTTGCGCGCCGCCGCACCCGCTCCACCAGGGTTTCCGCGCCGGCCTGGAGGTATATAACCAGATCGGGCTGCGGCGCCTGCGGTTTCAGGTGGTCGTAGATCTGGCGGTAGAGCGCGAGTTCGTCATCGTTGAGGTTCAGGCGCGCGAACAGCGGATCCTTCTCCAGCATGAAATCGGCGACGGTGACGCCAGAGAACAGGTCGGACTGCACGAGATCGCGCACCTGGTTCATGCGCTGGAACAGGAAAAACAGCTGCACCGGGAGCGCATGGCGCGCGGGATCCTGGTAGAAGCCGGGCAGGAAGGGATTGGCGTCGGGATCCTCGAACAGCGTTGCCGCACCCAGGTGTGCGGCGAGGCGCCGCGCCAGCGTGGTCTTGCCCGAGCCGATCGGCCCTTCGACCACGATATAGCGGTATTTTGCGTTCAGCGTCATGCCGGGATCCGCCGCAGCTGCGCAACGCTGCCGGCATCCAGACGCGCGGCCAGTTCGCGCACAGTGCCATGCCCCGGCACCCCGGCATCGGGCGCGATCTCCGCCAGCGGCAGCATCACGAAAGCGCGCTCGAGCATGCGGGCATGCGGGATCGTCAATCCCGGTTCATGCAGCACCAGGTCGCCGTAGAGCACGATGTCGAGATCCAGTGTGCGCGGCGCGTTGGGAAAATCGCGCACCCGGCCGTGGGCGCGTTCGATGGCGAGCAGCGCATCGAGCAGGGCCTGCGGTTGCAGCACGGTCTCGATCATCGCCACGGCATTGATGAAATCCGGCTGGTCGGCATAACCGACGGGTGCGCTGCGGTAGAGGGAGGATCGGGCGATGAGCCGGGTTCCGGGCAGCGCGTCCAGCGCGGCAAAACCGGCTTCGATCTGGCGCAGCGGCTCGCCGATGTTGGCCCCGAGCGCAACGCAGGCGGTGCGGGTCTGCGCCGACACCCGTTTCAGTCCGCGGCCGGCGCCGGCGGACCGCCGGCCTTGCGGCGACGGCGCTTGCGGCGTTTTTTCGCGGGCCCGGTGTCGGCCACCAGCATCGCGGCGCGGCCCTCGGCGTCGGTATCCTGGAAACTCGTCCACCACTCGCCGATCTCGGCATCGACCTCGCCGCTTTCGCAGCGCAGCAGCAGGAAGTCGTAGGCGGCACGGAAACGCGGGTGTTCGAGCAGGCGGAACGGGCGCTGGCCGGCGCGCTGCTCGAAACGCGGCTGCAGCGCCCACAGCTCCTTCATGTCTGACGTGAAACGCCGCGGTATCGCGAGCTGCTCGGTCTGCTTGTCGAGCATTTCATCCATCGCCTGGTACAACGCGGGGATCGGCGGCACGCCGCGGGCCTCGATCTTTTTCCAGGCCGCCAGCACCTCGTGCCACATCAGCGCCGCAAACAGGAAGGCCGGCGAAACCGGCTTGCCTTCGCGGATGCGCGCATCCGTGTTCTGCAACGCGAGCATCACGAACCGTTCGCCCAGCGGCTGCTCGAGGATCACATCGAGCAGCGGCAGCAGCCCGTGGTGCAGCCCTTCCCTGCGCAGGCGCTTCACGCACTCGGCGGCGTGGCCCGACAGCAGAAGCTTGAGCATCTCGTCGAACAGCCGCGCCGCCGGCACATTGGCCAGCAGCTTTGCCAGGGCCTTGACCGGCTTGCGCGTGGGCGCGTCAATCTCCAGCCCGCAGGCCGCGGCAAAACGCACCGCGCGCAGCATGCGCACCGGGTCCTCGCGGAAACGCTGAACCGGGTCGCCGATCATGCGCAGGCGCCGACGCTTCAGGTCGGCGACGCCGCCGTGGTAATCCCAGACCTGCTCGCGGGATGGATCGTAGAACAGGGCGTTGATGGTGAAATCGCGGCGCGCCGCATCCTGCGCCTGGTCCCCCCAGACATTGTCGCGCAGCAGGCGGCCGTGTTCGTCCTCGACCTGCGCGGCAGCACCGCCCTCGTCGGCCGGACCGCGGAAGGTGGTGACCTCGACCAGGTCGCGGCCGCACATCACGTGGACGATCCTAAATCGCCGGCCGATGACCCGGGAACGCCGGAAAATCCCGCGCACCTCCTCGGGCGTCGCGTTGGTGGCGACATCGAAATCCTTGGGATCGCGGCCGAGGATCAGGTCGCGCACCGCGCCGCCGACGACAAAGGCGCTGTAACCGGCTTCCTGCAGCGCGTCGCAGGTGCGCAGCGCGCAGCTGCCGATGCGGTCGCGGGTGATGCCGTGCTCGCCCACCGCGATGATTCGCGGTTTGGACGATTCGAACATGCGGCCGGAAAACACCCGGCCGAGCAGCTTCTTGATCATGCGGAAATCATGCGGAAATGGCAGGCGGCGCATTCAGTGTGGACGGTGTCTACCGTCCGGTCGCCGCAGCAGGGAAAACCGGCGCGATTATACATGCCCCCATCATGGCGCCGGCAGCGCCGCAAGCCGCCGCCGCTCAGCCGAGGCTGATCACCGGCCAGCCGCGCGCCGCGGCGTGGGCACGCAACGCGGCGTCGGGATCCACCGCCACCGGATGGGTGACCTGTTCGAGCAAGGGCAGATCATTATGGGAGTCACTATAAAATGTTGATTTTAAACAACTTTTTATACTTTCCCCACGGGACGCCAGCCATGCCTCAAGGCGCTCGACCTTGCCTTCGCGGAAACTCGGCGTGCCACTGACCCCGCCGGTGAACCCGCCGTCACGAACCTCGGGTTCGGTGGCGATCAGGTGTTCGATGCCGAAGGCGCGCGCGATCGGCGCGGTGACGAAACTGTTGGTCGCGGTGATGATCACGCAGACCTCGCCGCGGTGGCGCTCGACCAGCGCGCGCGCCGAATCACGGATCATCGGTTCGATGCGCTCGCGCATGTACTCGGCGTGCCAGGCATCAAGCTCGCGGCGCGGGTGGCGCGACAGCGGCTTCAGCTGGAAATCGAGGAACTCGCGGATATCCAGCGTGCCGGCCTTGTACTGGTCGTAGAACTCCTGGTTGCGTGCTTCGTAGGCTTCGCGATCGAGCACTCCGCGGTCGATCAGGAACTGCGCCCATTCAAAATCGCTGTCACCGGCGAGCAGCGTGTTGTCGAGGTCAAACAATGCCAGCTTCATGCCTGTTTCCGTTTCCCTGTTCTCATGATGATTTAAGGCTCGTCAGCAGCTCCCGCGCCAGCGGCACCGTGATCGCCCGTTTCTGTTCCAGCGACAACCGGTCCAGCGTGTCCACCAGCGCGCGCAGCGAACTGAGGTCGCGCGGCGCGCGGGCCAGCAGGTAATCCTCGACATCCCGCGGCAGGATGAAGCCGCGTGCCGCCGCATAATCCCGCAGCGCCGCGCGGCGGTCTTCCTCGCTCAGCGCGCGCACTTCGTAGACCAGCCCCCAGGCCAGCCGGGTCAGCAGATCGGGCCGCAGCGGCAGCCGTGCCGGCGGCAGGTCGCCGGCGGCAAGCAGCACGCCGCCGCCTTCGCGCAGGATGTTGCAGACATTGAACAGCGCGATCTGCGCCGGATCATCCAGCCGCTGCACGTCGTCCGCGACGCAGGCATCATCGGACTGCAGTCCCTCCGCACTGCCGTCGAACAGGATGGTGTTCCTGCCCGCCCCGCGCAAGGCCTGCAGCGCCGCCTTCAACAGGTGGCTGCGGCCGCTGCCGCTGCCGCCCCAGAGATAAATGAATCGCTCCGACTGTCCACCATGAGGCAAGGCGCGCAGCGCGGCCACCAGTTCCGCGTTCTCCCCGATGACAAAGTTGTCCAGCGTCGGCGCAGGCGGCGCCGCCAGCTCCAGCGCAAGCTGCTTTATGGCCCGCACTTCATTCCCCGCATGTCATGCCCCGCATTCACTGCCGGTACATGCCGCTCGCCAGATAGTCGCGGCGCAGATGGCGCGCCCAGACCAGCAACGCGGCGCTTACCGGCAGCGCAAGCAGGACACCGAAAAATCCGAACAGGCTGCCGAAGGCAAGCAGCGCGAAAATCACCACCACCGGATGCAGGCCGATGCGTTCACCGACCAGCCAGGGCACCAGCAGATAGCCCTCCACCATGCTCGCCAGGATGAACACGCCCCAGACCAACAGCAGCGGTGTCAGTTCCTGGAACTGCAGCAGGCTGGTCAGGGTTGCCAGCACCACGCCGACGATGATGCCGAGGTAGGGCACGAAGGTCACCAGCCCGGCGAAAATGCCCACGGACAGCGCGTAATCGAGCCCGACCAGCCACAATCCGACCGTGTAGAACAAGGCCATGCACAGCATCACCAGCAGCTGCCCGCGCAGGAACTGGCCGAGCACTTCGTCGATCTCGCGGGCAAGCTGGCTGATACGGCCGTAGTAGCGCCGCGGAATCATCGCATCGATGCCGGCGATGATGCGGTCCCAATCGCGCAGAAAATAGAACAGCACCAGCGGGACCAGCACCAGATTGACCAGAAAACCGACGACGGCCAGGCCGCCGCTGGTCAGCTTGGGCAGCAGCTTCAGCGCGAAATCGCGGATGTCGGCAAGGTGCGCCGTCACCCAGTCGCGCACCATCGCGATCTCCAGCTGCACACCCAGCAGCTCTTCCAGCCGCGGTGCGGCGGCGGCGCGCAGCCAGTCGATGAACACCGGCGCCTGGTCGGCGATCGCGCGCACCTGGCGGATCAGCAGCGGCAGCAGAACCACCAGCAGCACCAGCATGCAAAGCAGCAACAGCAGCAGCACCAGCGCCGTGGCCAGGGTGCGCGGCACGCGGCGGCTGGTCATGCGCCCCACCAGCGGATTGCAGATGTAGGCAAGGATCGCCGCCAGCAGGAAAGGCGTCAGGATCGGGCTCAGCAGGTAAATCGCGGCGACGGCGATCGCCGCTGCGACCAGCCATTGCCAGAGATGCTGCGGAGTGCGGCCCGGGTTATCCATTTAAGATAAAATTCGCGTCGTTCAGGTGTGATGCCGGCGCCTATCTTATCAGGGCGATGGAAGCGCGCCCCGCCCAGACACTGCATACCCTCCGAGGACCGTCTTGAACCGCAAAAAACCAGTCCGCAAGCCGCTGACCTACCGCGATGCCGGCGTCGACATCGATGCCGGCGACGCGCTCGTCGACCGCATCAAACCTTACGCGAAGCGCACATTGCGTCCCGGCGTGATGGCGGGCATCGGCGGCTTCGGCGCGCTGTTCGCCGTGCCGCGCGGCTACCGCGAGCCGATCCTGGTGTCCGGCACCGACGGCGTGGGCACCAAGCTGAAGCTCGCCTTCGAATGGCGGCGCCACGACACCATCGGCATCGACCTGGTCGCGATGAGCGTCAACGACATCCTGACGCTGGGCGCCGAACCGCTGTTTTTCCTCGACTACTATGCCTGCGGCAAACTCGATGTCGGCGCGGCGACCGACGTGGTGAAAGGCATCGCCGCCGGCTGCGAGATGGCCGGTTGCGCGCTGATCGGCGGCGAGACCGCGGAAATGCCGGGCATGTATCCCGCCGGCGAATACGACCTCGCCGGTTTTGCCGTCGGCGTGGTGGAAAAGAAAGGCATCATCGACGGCCGCGGCATCCGCCCCGGCGACGTCGTGCTGGGACTCGCCAGCAACGGCGCACACTCCAACGGCTATTCGCTGATCCGCCGCATCCTCGCCCAGCCCGGCCTCAGGCTGCCGGCGAAGATCGGCGGCCGCGCGCTGAAGGATGCGATCCTCGCGCCGACGCGCATTTACGTGAAACCGGTGCTGCAGCTGATGAAAAAAGTGCAGCTCAAGGGCCTCGCCCACATCACCGGCGGCGGTCTGGTCGACAACGTGCCGCGGGTACTTGGCAAAGGCCTGACCGCCGAAATCCGCGGCGATGCCTGGCCGCTGCCGCCGCTGTTCCGCTGGCTGCAGGAACAGGGCAACGTCGCCGACGATGAGATGCACCGCGTCTTCAACTGCGGCATCGGCATGGTGCTGGTGGTGGCGGAAAAGGATGCCGCGCGCGCGCAGAAGCTGCTCGAGAAGGCCGGCGAGCGCGTCTGGCGCATCGGCCACGTGCGCCGCCGGCGCCGCGGCGAAGCACAGACCGTAGTCGTCTGAGGAGCAGGCTCCTGAAGCGCATCGCGATACTGATTTCCGGGCGCGGCAGCAACATGGAAGCCCTGCTGAAAGCAGGGCTGCCGGCGCGGATCTGCGCGGTGATCAGCAACGATCCGGCAGCAAAGGGTCTGGCGACCGCGGCCGCGCAGGGCATTCCCACTGCGGTGGTGGACCACAAGGCGCATGCGACGCGCGAGGCCTTCGACGCCGCACTGGCGCAGGCCATCGACGCGCATCGCGCCGACCTTGTCGTGCTGGCCGGTTTCATGCGCATCCTGACCGCGGATTTTGTCGGCCGTTACCGCGGCCGCATGGTCAACATCCACCCTTCGCTGCTGCCCTCGTTCACCGGCTTGCACACCCATCGCCAGGCACTTGCCGCCGGTGTGCGCATCCATGGCTGCACGGTGCATTTCGTGACACCGCAGCTCGATCACGGGCCGGTCATCATCCAGGCCGCAGTGCCGGTGCTGCCCGGCGATACCGAGGAGACCCTCGCCGCGCGGGTGCTGGGCGAGGAACACCGCATCTATCCGCAGGCCCTGCGCTGGCTGTGTGAAGACCGCGTCACCATGGACGCCGGCGGCCGCGTCATCATCCGCGATGCAGTGCAGGCCTCCGGCGCGCTGCGTTCGCCCGCCACCGATGCCTAGATCGCCGGCCATCGCGCTGCTGCTGGCCGCAGCCCTGCTGCAGCCGGCCGCGGCAAAAACTGCTCCGCCGCAAACCGTGCAGGCCGAATATGGCCTGTCGGTCAACGGCGCCCCGGTCGCGGTGATGCAGGAAACCTTCGAAATCCGCGATGGCAGTTACCGGGCAGTCAGCGAAACCCACGCGGTGGGCCTGTTCGCGCTGGCGCAGCGCCGGCCGGGGCGCGTGACCAGCAGCGGCGGCGTCGACGGTTCGGGACTGCGCCCGATGACCTTCGACGGCACGCGCGGCGGCCGCGACGAGCGGCGCGTGAACGCGGAGTTCGACTGGAGCGCGCGCACGCTGACACTGCAACACGACGGCCGCAGCGACACCGTGGCACTGCCGCCGGGCACCCAGGACCGGCTGTCGGCGATGTACCAGTTCCTGTTCCTGGATTTGGAAAAGCTGCGGGACCTCGGGTTCGCAATGACCAACGGCCGCAAGCTCGACCAGTACCGCTACACCATCGGGCCCGACACCGCCATCGACACGCCGCTGGGGCGCCTCGAAGTCATCCACCTCGTCAGGCGGCACCAGCCGGGCGAAACCGCCAACGAAATCTGGCTCTCCCGCGAGCACCGCCTGATGCCGGTGAAAATGCGCATCGTCGAGGACGACGGCAAGCGCTACGAGCAGCTCATTTCGCGGCTGGACATCCGCTGACCGGTTCCATGCGCCCCTCCTCCCAGCGCCTGCTCGCCGCCGCGGCCCTGTCGATGGCCGCCCATGCCGCGCTGCTCGGCGGCATGACTGTCCCGGAACGCGAAGCCGCGACGCAACTGCAGCCCCTGAGCGCGCGGCTCGAAGCTCCGCCGCCTCCGGCGCCGCAGGCAAAACCGGCGGTGCGCAGAACGGTGGCGCCCAGGCCGCAGCCGCCACAACAGATCGCCGCGCTGCCGCGCCCGACGCCTGCTGAACCGGTGATCTCCATTCCGGCAGCGGAGCCCGTAGCTGCTGCGCCAGCCCCCGAGGCTGAAACCGCCGCTGCAGCCGAACCGCCGGCCGTGGTCGCCAGCACGGCGCCAACCATGTTCCGCGACCCCGAGCCACCACCCCTGCCCGGTTTTCCGCGCAAGGGACGCATCACCTACCTGCTCACCATGGGCGTCGACCAGACCCCGGTGGGCCGCACGGTGCAAAGCTGGGAGTTCGAAGACGGCCGCTACACGGCCGGCAGCGACTCCGAGAGCACCGGCCTGATCGAACTGTTCCGGCCACACCGCTACCGCTACCTGAGCCAGGGCTCGATCATCGCCAACCGGCTGCGGCCCGAGCGCTTCCTTGCCAGCGTCAAACGCGGCAGCCGCAGCGAGGAAGCGCAAGCCCTGTTCGACTGGGAAGGGAACAGCCTGCGCCTGGGACGCCTGCCGCAGCTGAACACGTTGGCCCTGCCCGCCGGCAGCCAGGACCTGATCAGCTTCATGTACAACATGGCCCTGACCCCGCCCGCCCCCGGCCGCATCACCCTGCCCTTCACCCGCGGCAGCCGCCTCGACACCGTCAGTTTCGACGTGCTGCCGGCGGAACCCATAGACACGCCGCTGGGACGGCTGCTTGCCGTGCCGGTGGTGCAGCTGCGCAAGGCCGGACAGGAAAGCATCGCATTGTGGCTGGCATCCGATTACCGCAACCTGCCGGTGCGCATCCGTTTTTTCAACCGCGAAGGCGAGCTGACGGGCGAACAGCTGGTCAGCGAAATACAGGTCGGCAATCCATGAAACCCGCAGTCTCCGAATCCGCCGCGCGCATCCCGAATGCGCTGCGCCTCGCCGATGCCGCCCATGCGCTGTCGCGCGTGCTGGCCTTCACTTACCCCGCCGATGCCGTGCTGAGCCGCTATTTCCGCGAACGCCATGTGCTCGGGCCGCAGGACCGCGCCTTCGTCGCCGAAACCGTGTTCGGCGTACTGCGCCGGAAAATGCTGCTCGACCACATCGCGCCGCAGGCTGACGCGCGACAGCTGGTGTTGCTGTGGCTGACACGCATCGGCGGTTACAGCAGCCGGGACATCGGCGCGCTGTGCTCGACGGAGGAGAAGGCCTGGCTCAATGCCACGCGCGCGCAAGCGGCCGCGGAACACCCGCTGAGCGTTGAAGCCGACCTGCCCGCCTGGGTCGTCGACCGCCTGCTCACCACGCATGATGCGGATTTCATCCGCGCGCTGGGCCGCGCGCTGCAGGAGCCGGCGCCACTGGACCTGCGCGTCAACACGCTGCGCGGCAACCACGACGCGGTGCTCACCACCCTCAACAAGAGCGGCATCCCGGCTGCAGCCGCGCCATGGTCGCCGATCGGCATCCGCGTGCAGGGCAAACCGTCGATCAACCGCCACCCGCTGTTTGCCTCCGGCACAGTCGAAGTGCAGGACGAAGGCAGCCAGCTGCTGGGTTACCTGCTGGCGCCGCGGCGCAGCGATCTTGTCGTCGATTTCTGCGCAGGGGCCGGCGGCAAGACCCTGATGCTCGGCGCGATGATGAACTCCCAGGGCCGCCTCTACGCCTTCGACATCTCGCAGAAACGGCTTGACCGGCTCAAGCCGCGGCTGAAACGCTCCGGACTGTCCAATGTGCATCCGCTGGTGATCGCCCACGAGAACGACACCAAGGTCAAACGTCTTGCCGGCAAAATCGACCGCGTGCTGGTCGACGCCCCCTGCAGCGGCCTCGGCACCCTGCGCCGCAACCCCGACCTGAAGTTCCGCCAGTCGCCGCAGAGTGTCGCCGAACTGACCGTCAAGCAGGCCGCGATCCTCAAATCGGCGGCGCGACTGGTCAAGCCCGGCGGCCGCCTGGTCTATGCCACCTGCAGCCTACTGGAGGAGGAGAACAGCGGCATCGTCAGCGCATTCCTTGCCGCGCACCCGGACTTCAGAAGCCTCGATTGCGGCGAACTGCTGCGCCGGCAGGACATTGCAGTCGAGTGCGGCGAACACCTGAAACTGTGGCCACAGCAGCACGGCACGGACGGATTCTTCGCCGCAACCATGGAACGCCTTCCCGCCTGAGTTGCGTGCGGAGCCCGTGCTAAGATCATCCGAGACACGCGCCTGCAGGCGCGGCAAACCCTCCGAAGCGCATTGATGTCCGCATCCTCCGAATTCCAGGCCCTGCTGCTCGACCTGTGGGCAGACCTGCAGAGTGTCAGCATCCTCTGGCAGGTCGGCGTGCTCGTTGCCTGCATCGCCGCCGGCTGGCTGCTGTCCCGCTCCTACGCCAACCGGCTGAACAGCCACACTCCGGCCGACGCTGCCCAGGCACGGGGCATCGGCAGCCTGAAACGGCTGATGTTCCCACTTTCCTCGCTGCTGCTGGTGCTGATCTCCGGCGCCGTGCTGCGCCACTGGCAAAACACACACCTGCTCGACGTTGCAGCCCCCCTGCTGCTGGCAATGGCGCTGATCCGGATGTCGATCTATGCCATGCGCCACACCTTCGCTCCCAGCGCGTGGCTGCGCGCATCCGAACGCTGGATCAGCTGGATAGCCTGGATCGGGGTCGCGATATACCTGACCGGGCTGTGGCCCCATGTGCGCGAAGCACTGCTCGACATCGGCTTCACCGTCGGCAAGCAGAAGTTTTCGCTGCTGCTGGCGCTGCAGGGCACGCTGTCGATCGTTGTCACGATCCTGGTGGCCATGTGGCTGGGGCGGCTGATCGAATCGCGGCTGATGCGCGCCACCACGATGCAGGTCAACCTGCGGGTGATGTTCTCGAAACTCGCGCAGACCCTGCTGCTGCTGGCGGCCGTCCTGATCGCATTGCCGGCCGTGGGCATCGACCTCACGGTGCTGTCGGTGTTCGGCGGCATGCTCGGCGTCGGCATCGGCTTCGGCCTGCAGAAAATCGCCGCCAACTATGTCAGCGGCTTCATCATCCTGATGGACCGCTCGGTCAGCCTCGGTGACCTGGTCACCATCGGCGAACACACCGGCACGCTGACCCAGATGACCGCGCGCTACGTCGTCGTGCGCAGCCTCGGCGGACTTGAGGCGATCATTCCGAACGAAACCATCATCACCTCGACGGTGCTGAACCATTCCTTTTCCGACCGCAAGGTCCGCGTCGGGTTGCCGATCCAGGTCGCCTATGCCACTGACCTCGACATCGCGCGGCAGATCATGGTCGATGCCGCGGCTGCACACCCGCGGGTGCTGAAGGATCCCGCGCCCGGCGCGCTGATCCTGGCCTTCGCCGACAGCGGCATCAACCTCGAACTGGGCGTCTGGGTCGCCGACCCGGACAGGGGTCTTGGCGGCCTGCGCTCCGACCTCTACGCCGCGATCTGGCGCGAGTTCAAGGCACAGGGCATCGAGATTCCCTTCCCCCAGCGTCAGATCCGGGTCATCGGCGAGGCCAAAACCATATCCTGAAAATGGTAATTTTATTCAAAAAAAACAAATACCTGCGATTTGGTTCAAATTATATTTCAGCTATTGGACTATCCCGTTCCGGTGTTCTTCAGTACACTTCCGGCGGTTCAGTCTTAAAGCGTTAAAAAGCGAGGAGTTCAATGTTTACAGGGGTTCTGGATCTGCCGTGGTGGGGCTATGTGGTTTATGCGCTGGTGCTCACCCACATCACGATTGCCGCCGTCACGATTTACCTGCATCGCCATTCCGCTCACCGCGCACTGGACCTGCACCCGATCCCGGCGCATTTTTTCCGTTTCTGGCTGTGGCTGACGACCGGCATGCTGACCAAGCACTGGACGGCCATCCACCGCAAGCACCACGCCAAGTGCGAGACCGTCGAGGATCCGCACAGCCCGCAGATCTTCGGCATCCGCAAGGTGCTGCTGCAAGGCGCCGAGCTCTACCGCAAGGAAGGCCGCAACCAGGAAACCCTGGAGCGTTACGGTTATGGCACGCCCGACGACTGGATCGAGCGCAACATCTACAGCCATGACCGCTGGGGCATCGGCTCGATGCTGGTCATCAACATCATCCTGCTCGGACCGATCGGCCTGACGATCTGGGCGGTGCAGATGGCGTGGATCCCGTTCATGGCCGCCGGCATCATCAACGGTGTCGGTCACTACTGGGGTTATCGCAATTTCCAGCCCGAAGACGCCAGCACCAACGTCTTCCCCTGGGGCATCCTGATCGGCGGCGAGGAACTGCACAACAACCACCACGCCTATGCCACCTCGGCCAAGCTGTCGAGCCGCTGGTACGAGTTCGATATCGGCTGGCTCTACATCCGCATCCTTGAAACGCTGGGCCTGGCCAAGGTCAAGAAAGTCGCGCCGAAGCTGATGCTCGACAATTCGAAGACCCGCTGCGACCTCGCCACGCTGCAGGCAATCGCCACCCACCGCTATGAAGTGCTGGCGAAATACACCGCCTCGCTGCGCGCGACCTGCGCTGCCGAACTGCAGACCCTCAAAGGCCAGGCTGCCGGTGTCGACATGGGCAAGCTCAAGCGCTGGCTGCATATCGACAAGTCCGCACTGCCCGCCGCCGAACTGGAACAGCGCGAGGCGGTGATCCGCCACAGCAGCGTCCTTGCCACGGTCTACACCATGCGCGACGAACTCGCGCAGCTGTGGCAGCGTTCGACGGCCTCGAAAGAGCAGCTGGTCAGGCAGCTGGAAGACTGGTGCCACCGCGCCGAAGCCAGCGGCATCGAAGCCTTGCAGCAGTTCTCCCGCCAGCTGCGTTGCTACGCCTGAAGCACCGCGCCGGACTGCGCAGCGCTTCAAAAAAAGCCCGCCGATTGGCGGGCTTTTTTATTCCCCATGCTAAGTGCCTGTTTGCACAACCTCCAATGCGGGCATTAGGGAAAGATTTTGCGGCAATAAAAAACCCGCCGGAAGGCGGGTTTTTTATTGCCGCTGACGCAGCGCTTACTTGATCTTCGCTTCCTTGTACGCCACATGCTTGCGCGCGACGGGATCAAACTTCTTGATCTCCATCTTCTCGGTCATCGTGCGCTTGTTCTTGGTCGTGGTGTAGAAGTGGCCGGTGCCGGCGGTGGATTCGAGCTTGATTTTTTCACGCATGGTCCTGTCCTCAGATGTTCATGCCCTGCTCGCGCAGGTCGGCGAGCACCACATCGATGCCCTTGCGGTCGATGGTGCGCAGGCCGGCGGTGGATACCCGCAGGTTGATCCAGCGGTTTTCGCTCTCGACCCAGAACCGGCGCTTTTGCAGGTTGGGCAGGAAACGCCGTTTCGTCTTGTTGTTGGCATGGGAAACATTGTTCCCGGTCATCGGTTTCTTGCCGGTGACGTCGCAGACCCGAGGCATGGTTGTGCTCCGCAAATTCAGAAAAGGGCGGATCATACACTGGAAACGCCCCCCGCCTCAACCCGCAGGGCATAACAGCGCCATTTCGGCAAAAACAAATAATTCAATAAAAACAAATACTTACAACAATCCGCGTTCGGCGAACGAGAGGGCTCCGTCACCAGCCACGACAAAATGGTCCAGAACCCGCACGTCAACCAGCCCCAGAGCCTGCTTCAGCGCGGCGGTCAGCGCCTCGTCCGCACGACTCGGTTCAGCGACGCCGGAGGGATGGTTGTGCGCCAGGATCACTGCCGCGGCATTGTGATGCAGCGCACGTTTGACCACCTCCCGCGGATAGACGCTGGTCTGGGTCAGTGTGCCGCGAAACAGCTCCTCCGAAGCCACCACGCGATGCTGGGCATCGAGAAACACCACCACGAACACCTCGTGCGGGCGCGCGTGCAGCATCAGCCGCAGGTAATCACGCACCGCACCCGGGCCGGACAGCGCGGCCCCGGCATCGAGTTTCTCGCGCAGCGTGCGCCGCGCGATCTCCAGCGCCGCCTGCAACTGGGCATATTTGGCGGGGCCGAGGCCGGGACCCGCGCAGAAATCCTCGTTGGCCGCTCCGGCCAGCGCGGACAGCGAACCAAAGCGCAGCAACTGTTCGCGCGCGACTTCGACCGCGGTTTTGCCGCGCACGCCGGTGCGCAGGAAAATCGCCACCAGTTCGGCATCGGACAGGCTTTGCGGGCCCTTGGCCAGCAGTTTCTCGCGCGGACGGTCGTCCAGCGGCCAGTCGGTGATTGTCATTGGTCTGCACTCCGGAGTGTTTATCCCTGAACGCGCTGCCGCAGGCCCGGTTTACCCGTCCGCGAATTTGCAGTTACACTTGCCATCCCCTCGCCGCGGAAAGCGCTACGTGACTGATATTCAAGGAAAAACCGGCCGCAAAAAAGTCCTGCTCGGAATTACCGGCGGCGTCGCCGCGTACAAGGCGGCAGAACTGGTGCGCCGGCTCGGCGACCGCGGCATCGAGGTTGACGTGGTGATGACCGAAGCCGCCTGCGGCTTCATCACACCGGCAACACTGCAGGCGCTGTCCGGACACCCGGTCTATACCGACATGTGGGACGGGCGCATCGCCAACGGCATGCCGCACATCGAGCTGTCGCGCGACAAGGCCGCCATCGTCGTCGCGCCGGCCACTGCCGACTTCATCGCCAAGTGCGTGCACGGACTGGCTGATGACCTGCTGTCCACGCTGTGCCTCGCCCGCGACTGTCCGCTGATCGTCGCGCCGGCAATGAACCGCCAGATGTGGGAACACCCGGCCACGCAGCGCAACGTCGCCCAGCTCAGACGCGACGGCGTCACCGTCCTCGGCCCCGACAGCGGCGACCAGGCCTGCGGCGAAACCGGCATGGGCCGCATGCTTGAGGCCGATGAACTCGCCGAAGCGGTCAGCGCCTTCCTTGAACCGAAAACACTCGCCGGCAAACGCCTGCTGATGACCGCCGGCCCGACCTTCGAGCCGATCGACGCCGTGCGCGGCATCACCAACCGCAGCTCCGGCAAGATGGGTTATGCGCTGGCACGCGCGGCAATCGCTGCCGGCGCCGAAGTCACGCTGGTCTCCGGCCCGGTCAGCCTCGCCGTCCCGGGTGGAGCCCGCGTCGAACGCGTGCAGACCGCTGCGGAAATGTTCGAAGCGGTGAAGAAACATGCGGCCAGGACCGACATCTTCATCGGTGTCGCCGCAGTTGCCGACTATCGTGTCAGCAGCCCGCGCCGGCACAAGATCAAGAAAACCGACGAGACGGGACTGACCCTGGATTTCGTGCCCAACCCGGACATCCTCGGCTGGGTCGCCTCGCGGCCGAAACCACCGTTCTGCGTCGGCTTTGCGGCGGAAAGCCGCAATCTTGATGCCTATGCCGACGAAAAACGCCGGCGCAAGAAAGTGAAGCTGATGATCGCCAACCTCGCGCAGGACGCGATCGGCGCCGACGACAACGAAGTGTCGCTGCTGGATGACCAGGGCACCCACCGCCTGCCGCGCGCGCCGAAAGACATCGTGGCGCGGCAGATCATCACGCACATCGCAGGACTCATCGGCCGCAAAACCCGAAACGCCCGGTAATGCAGTGCCGCGGGTTACTCCGCTTACCGCTTACCATTTACCACTTACCGCTGACGATTCACCGCTCATCCGCCTCCCATGAAATCCATAGACGTCAAGATCCTCGACGCGCGCCTGCGCGACCAGTTCCCGCACTACGCCACGCCCGGCTCCGCCGGCCTCGACCTGCGCGCCTGCCTGGAAGCGCCACTGACCCTGCAACCGGGACAGACCGAACTGATCCCCGCCGGCATGGCCATCCACATTGCCGACCCCGGACTAGCCGCAATCATCCTGCCGCGCTCGGGACTCGGCCACAAACACGGCATCGTGCTCGGCAACCTGGTCGGACTGATCGACTCGGACTACCAGGGCCAGCTCTTCATCTCGACCTGGAACCGCGGCAACACGGCCTTCACCATCAACCCGCTGGAACGCCTGGCACAGCTGGTGGTCGTACCCGTCGTGCAGGTCGCCTTCAACATCGTCGATGATTTCGCAGCCTCGCATCGCGGCGCCGGCGGTTTCGGCAGCACCGGCAAGGGCTGATTTAATGGCGCAGACCGCAGGGCTGGTGCTGTTCGCCCATGGCGCCCGCGACCCGGAATGGGCGGAGCCCTTCCGCGCCATCGCCGACCGCGTTGCCGCCGACCGCGGTGACCTGTCGGTCAAACTCGCCTTCCTGGAATTCCAGGGCCCGGCACTGCACGAGGCCATCGCGGAACTCGTCGCCGCCGGCCGGCGCGTGATCCACGTCGCGCCGCTGTTCATGGCCCAGGGTGGCCACCTGAAGAACGATGTGCCGAAGCTGCTCGCGGAGATCCGCGGCCGCCATCCCGGACTGGTCATTGACCTGCTGCCCGCCATCGGCGACGTGCCGGAGCTGCGCGCAGCCATCGCCGGCTGGCTGACCGGCACCGTCCCGGGAACACCCGCATGAAACGCCTCCTCTTCATCGCCCTGTTCTGCTTCACGGGCTTCGCCGCCGCCGCGATGCCGCAGATTGAACTCGCCATCGGCAAACACGCATTGACCGCCGAAGTCGCCAGCAACGACCCCGACCGCATGCAGGGCCTGATGCACCGGCGCATGCTGCCGGAAAACCGCGGCATGCTGTTCGTGTTCCGCGACGTCGCTTACCACGGCATGTGGATGATGAACACGTACATCCCCCTGTCGGTCGCCTTCATCGACGAGGCCGGCATGATCGTCAACATCGAAGACATGCAACCGCACACCCGCGACTCGCACACCGCGAAGAAGCCGGTACGTTACGCGCTGGAGATGAACCTCGGCTGGTTCCGCAAGCGCGGCATCGGACCGGGCATGAAAGTCGAAGGCCTGGAAAAAGCACCGCCACCGCGCTGACCTGCAGTCGCAAAAAAGCCCGGCAATGCCGGGCTTTTTTGTTTCAGCAGATCCTGCACAGGGGATCAGCCGAAGTTTTTCGCCGCGAAATCCCAGTTGGCGAGGCTGTTGAGGAAAGTCTCGACGAACTTCGGACGCGCATTGCGGAAATCGATGTAGTAGGCGTGTTCCCACACATCGATCGTCAGCAGTGCCGTGTCGGCAGTGGTCAACACGGTGCCGGCATTCGAAGTGTTGACGATATCGACGCTGCCGTCGGCCTTTTTCACCAGCCAGGTCCAGCCGGAACCGAAGTTGCCGACCGCGCTCTTGGTGAAGGCTTCCTTGAAGGCGTCAAAGCTGCCCCATTTTTTATCGATGGCCGCGGCCAGCGCGCCCGCGGGCTTGCCGCCGCCGGCCGGTTTCATGCTGTGCCAGAAGAAGGTGTGGTTCCAGACCTGGGCCGCGTTGTTGAACACGCCGCCGGCCGATTTTTTGATGATGTCCTCGAGCGACGAGTTCTCGAACTCGGTACCCTTGATCAGGCCGTTGAGGTTGGTGACATAGGCCTGATGGTGCTTGCCGTAATGGAACTCGAAGGTTTCCTTCGAGATGTGCGGCGCCAGCGCGTCCATTGCGTAGGGGAGTTTCGGCAATTCGTGTTGCATTGATCTTCCTTTGCTGGTGGCGGGAAAAAATCGCGATGATACGGGAGCCCGGCCTTCCGGCCAACCCGCGGCGTCCCGAAAAGCAAAACGCCCGGGGAGTCCCCGGGCGTTCTGACAGCGGAAAAAGCCGGAAGTTACAGGCCGCCGTTCTGCTGCGCCACCATGCAGAACAGCATCGGGATCGACAGCATGGTGTTGACCCGCGAGGTGATCATCGCCACCCGCGCGGCCTTCGCCTTGGCGTCGGCATCGACCTGGACAATGCCCAGCGCCTTCTTCTGGTTGGGCCAGATGATGAACCAGACGTTGAAGGCCATGATCAGCGCCAGCCACATGCCGATACCGATCGCGACGAAACCTTCGCCGAACATCAGCGCCGAGCCGAGGTATCGGTTCATGCTGGCAACGATCAGGCCGGTGATCACGGTGGCCAGCGCCGCCCAACGGAACCAGAACAGCGCGGTCGGCGCGATCACCTTGCCGATGGCCGGTTTCTGCTCATCGGGGATTTTCGGCATCGACGGAATCTGCACGAAATTGAAATACCACAGCAGACCGATCCACATCACGCCCGCCATCACGTGCAGCCAGCGGAACACGAAGCCCCACCAGGCATGGTCACCGCCGCGCGCGCCGGCGCCACCGGTGACTATGATCAGCAGGACAAGGATGATGAAGCCGGCGAGGACGGTGCGGCCCAGAGACTGGAATATGGCTCCCATGCGTAAACTCCTCTCGTTATCTGTTGTTTTACCGAAATGGATGAAACGCCAAAGCAGCGTGCAGTCTAGCACGCCGGCCGGAGGCCAAACCCATGATGCGGAAAGGGAAAACGGGCGCGCCGCGGAACCGGCACGCCGCAGAAACGGCAATCAGGCGGCAGCGAGGCTGCCGGTCTCGACCGCGGCGATCGCCTTGGCCTGGTTGATGTCCTGCGCGTAGCCGGTGCCGTAAAGGCAGCAGGCAAACTGGTTGGCAATCGGCACCGGCATCGGGATGCGGCCCTCGAGCACGCCGCTGATCCAGCGCGCGGTGCCCTTCAGATCCTGCGCCGCGGGCAGCGGATGCGCGCAGCGCGGCGTCACCTCGGCATCGAAGAGTTGGCGCACCGTGCCGTCACGCACAAGTTCGATGCCCGGCCGGCACTGCGCATCGACGACGGGATCACCGTCGCGGGTTTCGAACAGCAGCGCATTCTTTTCGACATCACAGAGCAGCGAGCGCAGCACCGCGCGTTCCTGCGCATGTTCCGCGGGCAGCAGTTGCAGGGCGGCGCCGCCGAAAGGATCTGCAAGCCGCGCGAGCACGCGCGCGTAGGCGCCGCCACCTAGGCGCACCCGCATTGCCAGCAGGTCGGCCAGCGCAGGCGCCAGCGCACCGGTGGGCACGAAGGCGAGATGTCCCGCCTGCAGTTCCTGCTGCGCCTGGGCGAGGCTCGCGCAGGGCATGACGCCCATTTCACGCAGGATATAGGCCGCGGCCACGCCGCGTTCACCGCTCAGCATGCCGTGCACCAACACCGGAATGCCGAGGCGCTGCAGGCTCTGCGCCAGCAGCGGCAGCAGGTTCGGCTGCTCGCGCAGGCCGCCATAACTCGGCATCAGCACCGGCCGCCATTGCGTGTCCGGTGCCGCGAGCTGGAACACCCGCGTCGACAGCGCGGCCATCACGCCGACCAGTTCCTGCTGGGACAGCGGACGCTGTTCGATCAGCGCCAGCAGGCCGCCCAGTTCGAGATCCGGCACGCCGCCGTCGAACATCGCGGCGAACAGGGTTTCGGCCTCGCTTTCGGACAGCGGCTGTCCCGCTGCCAGTTCATCAATCAGGTGCGCCCACGTCATGCTGCTCTCCTCCGGCCTGAACACCGATGGTTCGTGTGTCCCTGCCCTGAGCAACCCCCGTGCCATGTGCCGCAAAGCCGCCGCACCTGCGGAGAACAACGGTAAAACCACCCTGCGGCGCCATCTATCGGTGCGACCGCCCGCGACCCCGCTTTATTTTGGTGCCACGGCAGCATCATGCTGCAACGCGGCATGCGATCCGGCAATCAGTGCGCCGGTTTGCGCGTCAGCGGCACGAAACGCACGTCGATCACACGCCGCTGCGTCACCCTGCCGCGGGCATCCTTCTCGACCAGCGTCAGCACCTGCGCACCGCCGCGTTCGCCGAGCGGAATCACCAGCCGGCCGCCGGGTTTCAGCTGCTCGACCAGTGGCTGCGGCAGGTACGGCGCCGCGGCAGTCACCATGATTGCATCGAAAGGCGCCTGTTCCGGCCAGCCGGCATAACCATCGCCGATGCGCGGATGCACGTTCCAGTAACCCGCGGCAAGCAGTGCCCGCGCCGCAGTGCGTCCCAGCGGCTCGATGATTTCGATGGTATAGACCGCGCGCACCAGTTCCGCCAGCACCGCCGCCTGGTAACCCGAGCCGGTGCCGACCTCGAGCACCCGGTGATCCGGCTGCAGGTCCAGCAGATCCGTCATCAGCGCGACGACGAAGGGCTGCGAAATGGTCTGCTCGTGCCCGATCGGCTGCGCATGATTGTCGTAGGCGCGCGCGGATACTGCAGGAGGCATGTAACGGTGACGCTCGACCTTGCGCAGCGCCGCGAGCACCCGCGCATCAAGCACCGGCCGGCCGGTGGCCTGCGCGGTGTCGCGCGCCATCTGCTCGACCTCCGCGATCATCCGCGCACGGCGTGCATCCGGTTTGTCGGCGGCTTCAGCGGCCATGCCTGCTCCCGACAGCAGGCAGACCGTGCACAGCGCACGGACACAAGCCGCGGCGGAAACCGCGCGTCGCACTGCCGTCATCAAATGAAAATGGGGCATACCGTTTCCAGTATGCCCCTGTGGCACCCGCTGCCGCAATGCGGCGGCGGAATCCCGATGCCCGGCCCGAATTTCAGCCTTTCAGGCAGCTGCTCATGAACTTCTTGCGCTCGTCACCCGACTTGCCCTCGGCCTTCGCGTTGCAGTCCTTCATCCGGTCCTGCTGCTTCTTCTGCGCGGCAGTGGGCTCCTTGCCGGAGGATGTTTCACCCTTCAGGCAGCTGCTCATGAATTTCTTGCGCTCATCGCCGGACTTGCCTTCGGCCTTCGCATTGCAATCCTTCATGCGCTCCTGCTGTTTCTTCTGCGCTTCGCTCGGCTCTTTCTTCGCCTGTTCAGCCTTCTTCTCGGCGGCTGGCGCGCCTTTTTTCGCCTCGCCCTGCTGGGCATGGGCGGATGACAGCGCGAACAATGCACAAACCGCGGCCACGATCAGTTGTTTCATGATTCCTCCCGGATATAAAAATATCAATAAAAAACATATGGTTATCGTATTGCCTCGGCAGCAGACGACGCGCCGCAGCCCGATGTTTCCAGTAACGCGGCCACAGCCCCTAGGGATGACAGAGCTCAAAAACACCGGCCAGCAGTTCGTAGGAACGCAGCCGCGTGTCGTAATCACCGGTGATGGTGATCACCATCAGCTCGTCGGCCTCGAACTGCGCCTGGATCTCCAGCAGTCGCTGTCTGACGACATCGGGCGTGCCCAGCACCACGCGGCGGCGGTGATGCGCAATCCGCTCGCGGTCGGTGTCGGTGTAGGGATAACGCTCCGCCTCTTCCAGGGTCGGCACCGGCGCGTTGACGCCGTAGTCCATGTTGAGCCGCCGCAGGTCCACGCTCTGCGCGAGGCGCTCCGCCTGCGCCTGGGTCTCGGCGCAGATCACGAACACGCAGACCAGCGCCTGCGGCTGCGGCTCGCGTGGCGAAGGCTGGTAACGCCTCCTGAAATCGCGCATCACCGTGTCCCCGCCACGCGCACTGATGAAATGGGCAAAGGCGAAGCGCAGGCCGAGCTGGGCCGCCAGCGCGCCGCTGTAATCCGAAGACCCGAGCAGCCAGATCTGCGGGCTGCCCTCGCCTGCCGGCTGCGCCTTAACCTGCGCGAAAGGATGACCTTTGGGCAAATCATCATCGAGATAGGCCGCGAGGTACTGCACCTGCTCCGGAAAATCATCAGCCGAGGGATAACGCCCCTGGCCCATCGCCATCGCGGTGGCCTGGTCGCCGCCGGGCGCGCGGCCGATGCCGAGGTCGATGCGTCCCGGGAACAGCGCTTCGAGCATGCGGAACTGCTCGGCGATTTTCAGCGGACTGTAGTACGGCAGCAGCACGCCGCCGGTGCCGACACGAATCGTCGAAGTCGCCGCCGCCAGCCGCGTCACCAGGATCTCCGGGCAGGGATCGGCCAGCGCCATCACCGAATGATGCTCGGCGCACCAGTAGCGGTAAAAACCCATCTGCTCCGCTGCCTGCGCCAGGCGGATGGTCTGCTCTATCGCCTGCCGCGGCGTGTGGCCGCTGATGATGGGGGACTGGTCGAGTACGCTGAGTCTGATCGGGTTCATCCGGGTTCCGCTGCAAGATATACGCAAACAACATGCGGCCCGGCGCAACCCTGACTGAATATCAGGCTGCAGCGCCGGCGGCCGGCCGCCGGTCCGGCGACTGCAGCATTCTAGCCGCATCGCCCAGCCCGCGGATGTCCGCGCCGCTGGGTTCCTGGTAGATGCGCAATCCGAATTCCGGAATGATCGCCAGCAGGTGATCGAAAATGTCCGACTGGATCGCCTCGTATTCGCCCCAGGCCGTGGTATTGGTGAAACACCAGATCTCCAGCGGCAGTCCGGTGGGCCCCGGGTTGCGCTGGCGCACCAGCGTCGTCATGCCCTGGTGGATGCCGGGATGGTTGCGCAGATAGCTGTCCACATAGATGCGAAAAGTACCGAGGTTGGTCAGCCGCCGCGCATTGACCGGATCGCGGCCCTGGGCCTCCAGCTGCGCGTTCCACTCGCCGATCTCGCGCTCCTTGCCGTCGAGGTAGTCGCGCAGCAGCACGAAGCGGTGCAGGCGCTCGCGCTCGGCGGCGCTGAAAAACCGCACGCTGTTCTGGTCGATCAGCAGCGAGCGCTGGATGCGTCGGCCTCCCGATTCGCTCATGCCGCGCCAGTTCTTGAAGGATTCCGTGATCAGGCGCTTGGTCGGAATGGTGGTGATGGTCTTGTCCCAGTTCTGCACCTTCACCGTGTGCAGAGCAATGTCGATCACGTCGCCGTCGGCATTCAACTGCGGCATCTCGATCCAGTCGCCGACACGCACCATGTCGTTCGACGAAATCTGCACGCTCGCCACCAGCGACAGCAGCGTGTCCTGGAACACCAGCATCAGCACCGCAGCCATCGCGCCGAGCCCGGAGAGCAGGATCAGCGGCGAACGGTCGATCAGCGCCGCGATGATCAGGACCGTCGCCAGCACGTAGACCACCAGCTTGACCACCTGCAGATAACCCTTGATCGGCTTGCTGGCGGCGTCCGGACGGCGGCGGTAGAGGTCATTGGCAACATCCAGCGCCGCGCCCACCGCCAGGGCCAGCGTCAACACCACGAAGGCGCCGCAGACGTTCTGCACCACGGTCACCAGCGCCGCCGGCAGGTCGGGCACCACCGCGACCCCGGCGGACAGCACCACCGCCGGCACCACGTTCGACAGCCGCCGGATCACGTCGTGGCGGGACAAACCGTCATCGACGCCCAGCGGTGTTGCACGCAGCAGGCGCCAGGCGCCGCGCACGAGGATGCGCTTGGCGATCCAGTTCGACAGCCAGGCCGCCACCAGCAGCAGCGACAGCGCAATCAGCGTGTACGCCTGCGGGTAATCGTTGAGGATTGCGGAAAGTTGCTCGAAGCCGTTGATCACGGTCTGTTCTCCTCTTGATGAATTGCAGTCCGTTGTTGCGGACCGGCGAAAAACGCGCGCAAACGCGCCGGCGCGGGGAGCGCCTCCCTATAGGGACAAGCAGACACCGCGGGAGGTTCCCGCGGATTTTCAGCGGATACAGCGGGGAATTATTTTTGCGAACCGCGGATAAAAGCGTCGAGCACGCCGCACCAGCCCAGCGCCAGGTTGTTGCGGTTATAGCCGCCACCGCCGAAACCCATGATGCGTCCGCCGCACATCTCATTGGCCAGCACACACAGCCGTTGCGCGGCATGGGCATGCGCGCCGGGCGTGTACTGCAGGTGCGCCAGCGGATCACCGGCAATGCTGTCGGCGCCCGCCTGCAGCAGGATGAACTCCGGTCTGTGCGCGCGCAGGTGTTCCTCGACACGCTCCCAAGCCTTCATGAACTGCGCATCGGTCGAGCCCGGCTGCATCGGGATGTTGAGTTTCAGCCCAGCGCCGGCGCCCTTGCCGCGCTCTGTCTCCGCCCCGGTGCCGGGATAGAGGTAACGCCCGTCCTCGTGGATGTCGGCATAGATGAAATCGGGATCGGATTCGTAGGGGTAATACAGGCCATCACCGTGGTGCACGTCGATATCGACATAGGCCACACGCTTGACGCCGTACTGCAAACGCAGCGTGTCGATCACCACACCGCAGTCGTTGAACACGCAGAAACCCGCGGCGCGCTCGCGCGCCGCATGGTGCAGGCCGCCGATCGGCTGGAAGCTGCGCAGGATTTCGCCCGCCATGATGCGGTGCAGGCCGTCGAGCGCCGCGCCGACCACGTGGGCCGAGGCCTCGTAGACCCCGGAGAAAGCCGGCGTATCGCCGTGATCGATCAGGCCGTAACCCTGCTCCGACAATTCATGCACCCGGGCGACATGGGCCTCGTCGTGGAAACGGCTGATTTCCTCGACCGTGGCCGCGCGTGACCCACAGACCTCGGCCGACTTGTCGAGTTTTTGCCCTCTCGCCTCGTTCCAGAACGCATCCTGCCGGTCCGGACCCCAGGGATGCCCGTCGGGAAAACCGTAACTGCCCAGGTCCTCGTCGACATACAGCGCCACTTCCGTTTTCATGCCGCCTCCTGAAAAGCGAAAAACCTGAAACCTTTTAGCCACAGAGGGCACAGAGAACTTCAAATCAAAAACCGAAACCTCCTGCGACAAGGTCTCGATGACGGGTTTTCTCTGTGTCCTCTGTGTCCTCTGTGGCTGCTTTTGACTTTGACTTTAAAACAAATCCCCCTGCTTCATAACCCCCGGCACCCGGAACTGCGTGGTGTCACGCCGCATGCCTTCGCCGCGCCGCGCCTGGTTGAGGCCGGCCTTTTTGCAGGCCACATCGAAACGCTGTGCCAGCAGTTTGGCGAATTCGCCGCTGCCGCGCATGCGGCTGCCGAATTCCGGATCGTTGTCGCGCCCGCCGCGCAGCGCCTGCACGCGGCTCATGACATGCGCGGCCTTCAGCGGGTAGTGGCGCTCCAGCCAGTCGCGAAACAGCGTCTTCACTTCGTAGGGCAGGCGCATCAGGATGTACGCGCAGCGCTGCGCGCCGTGTGCCGCCGCCGCGGCGACCAGCGCCTCGATCTCGTGGTCGTTGAGGAAGGGCACCACCGGCGCCACCATCACGCCGGCCGGAATGCCGGCGTCCGCCAGCGCACGCACGGCCTGCAGCCGCCGCGTGGGCGCCGTGCAGCGCGGCTCCATGCGCCGCGCCAACTCGTGGTCCAGCGTGGTCACCGACACGAACACCTCCGCCAGGCCCCTCTTCGCCATCGGCGCGAGGATGTCGATGTCGCGCTCGACCAGCGCATTCTTGGTGACGATGCCCACCGGCTGGTTGAACTCGGCGCAGACCTCGAGGATGCCGCGGGTGATGCGCCTGTCGCGCTCCGCCGGCTGGTAGGGGTCGGTGTTGGCGCCGAGCGCGATCAGCTCGCAGCGGTAGCCCGGCTTCGACAGCTCCCGGCGCAGCAGCTCCGGCGCATTGACCTTGGCAAAAATCCGCGTCTCGAAATCGATGCCCGGCGACAGGTTGCGGTAGGCATGGCTGGGCCGCGCATAACAGTAGATGCAGCCGTGTTCGCAGCCCTGGTAGGGGTTGAGCGACTGCGAAAAAGGGATATCCGGCGAATCGTTGCGCGCGATGATCGATTTCGCGCGCTCGTCGGTGACCACGGTCTTCAGCGCGCGTTCTTCCTCCTGTGCCACAGATTCCCAGCCGTCGTCGAAGGCTTCGCGCTCGACGTTCTCGAAACGCCCCTCGGGATTGACTCCCGCACCGCGGCCCTTGCGCGGGTCGGCGTGTTTCCCCGACAGCGTGCGCAAGGCCATGATTACTCCGCGCGGCAGGCGTGGGTGGTCATCAGCTCGAAGACCTTGCGCCGCCCGCCGTCACGACCTTTGCCGGTGACCTCCGTGCGCACCACCGCGACCAGTCGGCCGTGGTGCACCACCTTCGATCGGATGCGCAGCGAGCGGCCTTCGCCGGGACTGATGTACCAGGCCGACAGCGCGGTCAGCTGCCAGTGCGGCGTCAGCGCCGCCACCGCATTGTCTGCGGCGAGCCCGAGCAGGATGCCGCCCTGCACATGGCCGACACGGTTGCCGATATGCGGTCCGTTCTTCACCACCGACTGCGCGCCGCCGGCGACATGTTTCGCCTCGACGCTCCAGAAGCGGTCGATGAAGGCGCCACCTCGCGCCTGCGTCTGCGCCAGCGCGTCTTCCGCGATGGCGATCACTTTTTTCTCGTCGGGCCGCAGCTTGCCGCCGGGAATCTCCGGCGTCGGATTCTCGCCGCGGCGGCGATGCGGCACCGGATGCAGCTCGACGCCCTTCGGCGGCTTGAGGATCATGAAGGTGCCGGTGCCCGTGCACACCGGTCCCGCGGCATTGCCGATCTGCACCGTGCTGACGCCCTGCCGCCCCGCCGCGCCCTCGACAAAACCCAGCATCGCGCCGCGACCGTCAAGCCTTCCGGTGCGCGGCGCGCCGGTGAACTGCAGGTTCATGGTCACCGTCGCCAGCCGCGTGTGCGACGGCAGGCCCGCGCGCACCGCCGCTGCCATCACCAGGTCGGCGAGGATCGCGAAACCCGCCATGCCGAGCTGGCCGTCGGCCTGCGCGCAATGCGGCGCGACATCCACCGACAGCGCGGTGTAGTCAGTGCCGACATGGTCATACGACAGATCCAGAAAATTGCCGGCGAAGTGGTAACCGGGTTCGCGGTTGAGCGCGATGCCGCGCATGACCTGCGCGCGTATCGCATCCAGCGCATCAGGCGCTGTTGCAACAATCAGGGGTTTGTTCATCGCCCGATTGTAACAAGCGGGAATGGCGCGGCCGACCGGGCCTGCCTGCCGTGAAACATTATAAGTATTTGATTTTATTTACTTTTTTGTCGGCATAGCGCAGGAATAATTTTCCGCAAGTTTTGTATCCCCCGTCCCGATGTAGCGCGCAACCTGCGGATAGGCGCACAAGGCGCGCGTGCTTTCGATCTGGCCACCGGACATGCGCCAGGCGATGATGCGCGAGGGCTGCTGTCCCTTCTCGACCCAGGCCGTGATTTCGCCCATGCGGTCGAAGTGGTCGGCGCCGGGGCCGCCGCGGCAGTGCAGAACACCCGGCAGCATGAACAGCGTCATCGCCCCTTCGGCGGCCGGTCCGACCGTGGCGCGCACGTTCTCGTAATAAATGATGCTGCCCTCGGCGGGCACCTGCGGATCCGACCAGCCATGCCACATCAGCAGCTTGCCGCCGCGGGCAAAAAACGGCCTCAGATCGTAGTTGTCGGAAGCCAGCAGCCCCCTGTCCATGCGCGCCGCAAGCTCGATGTCGTCGGGAATGCTTTCCAGGCTGAACTGCGCGCTTCTGTCCTTGAGGTGGAAATTGCGCACGCGGGCCAGCGGATTCGCCAGCGGTTTCGGACTGGCCAGCGTCGCCCATTGCAGCTCGCTGCCCGGACGCAGATGGGCACCCAGCAGCACCTTGCCGCTGGCCGGATCACGAAAGGGCGAAGTCAGCGTCCTGGCCGAATCGACCTGTGCCGCAGTCAGGCAGTTTGCGTTGTCCCCGCCCTTGCACAGCAGTGAAGCGTAGTCGAAGCGGCACTCACGGGGATTCTCGATGATGCCATCGACAACGCCGTCGAGCCCGTCGCAGGCTTTCATCACCGCGCTGTGGATCATCGGGTACTTGCTCGCCGGTATCCGGTGGTCCGGCGTGCGGTTCACAGTCAGGTTGATGCCGATGCGCCCTGCATCCAGCCGCGCCTGGTTCCACGACGGCGCACCCGCAACGATGCCGTCAAAGTCCCCCGGATAGCGTTGCGCGCTGGTCAGGCCGTGGCGTCCGCCGCCTGAACAGGCGTTGTAATACGAACGGGCCGGCGGCTTGCCGTAATGCGCGGCGACCACCGCCTTCGCCGCCTTCGCCATCTCGTGCGTCGAGCGATAGGCAAAATCCAGCAGCTTGTCCATGTTCCCCGGCATGAAATCGGCGCTGGCGCCGACATGCCCGGTGTCCGTGCCGGTGGTGGCATAACCGTCGGTGAGCGCCGGCGCCATCAGCGCGTAGGGGATGTAGCCTGCAAGGCCGCCGTCGCCGACCGCCTGCAATCTGCCGTTCCAGCCCTTGGCCGGGAGCCAGACCTCGATGCGTATGTCCGAGCCGGGACCGGGCTTTGCCGAAATCACCACGCGGCAGAAAGCGGGCAGTTTCGCCAGGACATTTCGCACCTGCGCCTCGGTGCCCCTGGGCACCTCCTTGACCGACAGCCCCCCTGCCGCCACTGCCTGCACCGCCAGCACGCTGGCGCCAGCCAGCGACAGCCTTTGCAGTCCTTCGCATTGTTGCGCGGCTGCGGCGCCCCCGGAACCCAGAGCCGTGACTGCAAACGCGAGCACGGCAACGATGACGCTATGACTCATGACACCCCCCTGTATTGCCCCGGCCTGCTGAACTTCGATTAATTGTTGTAATCCTGCGTCGCGATTATTGCACAAGGTTTCAGCACTTCTGTGGGTCATGCTGCTCCAGCACCCGCCCCACCGCATCCAGCGCCGCCTGCGGCGCACCGCCCTGCGCCCGCGCCAGTTCCAGCGCAATCGCATTCAGCGCGCGGTACGCCGCCGCGATCTGCGGATCGATATTCTTCAGCGCAGCCAGCTGCCGCTGCACCACGTCCGCATCACCGCGCGCCACCGGCCCGGTCAGCGCGCGCACGGTGTCCAGCGAGAACACGTTGTCGAGCGTCTCGCGCACCAGCGGTTCCATCATCTGCTGCGCGGTTGCGCGATCGAGTCCGGCTTTTTCGTACAGCTGCAGTCCCGCCTCCATCAGCGCAACAAGGTCATTGCAGACCAGCACGCTCGCCGCGTGGTACAGCGTCTTGCCGGCGGGATCGATCGTCGCGACCTGCGCGCCGAGGCCTTCGAACAGCGGTTTCAATACTGCAATGGCTGCCGCATCCCCTTCGGCCGTGCACCAGGTTCCGGCAAAGGAATTCACGGCGTCCGCCGGATCGGCAAAACTTTTCAGCGGATGCACGCTGGCGATGCGCGCGCCCGCAGCCGCCAGCGGTGCCAGCAGCGACGAAGGCTGCGAACCGCTGCAATGGAACACGATGTCGCCGGCACGGATCGCATCGCTCGCGGCCAGCGCTGCCGCCACCGGCGCAATCGCCGCATCCGGCGGCGTCAGCAGCCACAACGCAGCGGGCCGCATCTCTGGCAGCCGGCGCACCGCGCGGCCGCTGCCGATGAAGGCCACTGCCGCTTCCGCTGTGGCGAATTCGGCGCTCAGCACGTCCTGCAGCACGCAGGCGCCGCCGCGCGCCAGCAGCGCAGCCAGCGTGCGGCCGGCGCGTCCGGGGCCGATCAGGTTCAGCGTCAGCGGCGTCGCGGTCATGGCGGCATGGTAACGCAGCCATCCCGCGCCTCAAGTCCGGCGCGGGATCTGCCGTTAACCCGTGGGCAAAGCGCCGTTCTCATTCATCCAGGAACACAACCATGGACACCGCAGTCATCGACCGCGAAGCCGAATCCATCGCCAAATCGGTGGGCATCCCGCCCTGCCCGGCGATCCTCACCGGACTGGTCGCACAGATGCGCTCCGACGATCCGGATTTCCCCAAAATCGCCAAACTGATCGGTACCGACGTCGCGCTTGCCGCGACCATGCTGAAAACGGTCAACTCGCCGTTCTACGGCCTGCCGCAGAAAATCAGCTCGATCCAGCAGGCGCTGGCGCTGCTCGGCCTGCGCAACGTCTCGCATCTGGTCACGCGGCTGCTGCTGCAGCAGGCCTTCCCGGTCGGCGACGGCGAGGCGATGGAGCGTTACTGGGAATCGTCGTCGGCCATCGCCGCCCTGCTCGCCTTCCTTGCCCGCAAGACCCGCAAACTCGACCGCGACGACGCCTACACCTACGGGCTGTTCCGCGACTGCGGCATCCCGGTGATGATGATGAACTTCACCGACCACCCGGAAATGCTCGATGCCGCGCACAACGATCCCGCGCGCCTGCTCTCCGAAATCGAGAACGAACAACTGGGTGTCGATCACGCCGGCGTCGGTGCCGAACTCGCCGAATCCTGGCACCTGTCAGCCGCCACCTGCGCCGCGATCCGCCATCACCACAACTACGCGGTGCTCGGCGGCAGCGACACGGTGCCGCTGCAAAGCCTGCTGATGATCGCACTGGGCGTACTCGCCGAACGGCTCTACCGCGACCACTGCGGCGACAAACCCGGCGTGGAATGGCAACGCGCCGGCGCCGCTGCGCTGGCAGCAGTCGGCCTCAACGCTGAAGAATTTGCGGAACTGGCGAAGGAGACCGACGAAGTACTCGCCGCGAAATAAACCGGAAGCTCAGCCCGGACCGTCTTCCACCCGCACGCGCCGCGGCGACAGCCGCGCGGCAATCAGCCCGGCAATGAACTGCGGCACCGACACCACGGTCATCGCGATGATTGCCAGCGGCCACAACGACAGCGAACCGCCGCCCGCAGCCAGCGCCGTGGCCTGCCCCACGGCCATCGCCAGCGTCCAGCGCCAGGAATTCCGCGGCCAGAACCAGGCCAGCGCAAACACGATTGCACACATCAGCGGAATGCCGAGGCTGAAATATTCGCCGGCATCCCAGGCCTCGCGGCGCCCGGTTGCCTGTGCGATCGCCAGACACACCGCGAAGCCGCCGCCCGCGGCCAGCGCATAAGGCAGCCAGCCCGCGTCGCGCGAATTGTTCACTTCCAGCGCAGCCCCCCGACCATCAGCCGCGCCGTGCGCACCGCCTCATCGAGATCTGTGCGGATGCCCTTCAGCGTGATCGTGAACAGGGCGATGCGCTCCGGCCCGAACACGTTGTAGGTGAAGGAGGTCAGCAGGTTGGCGTTGTCGTAATAAACCGCCTCGTACACCGTCCCGTGCTGCGGCAGCTCGGCATCACCCGCGCGCGCCATCAGCCAGCCCCCGCGCGTCTCCCCCTGCTCCACCTTGCGCAGCCGTTCGCGCGCGCCGGCATACTGCTCGGGCGCGAGTTTCCCGGACACGCTCAGCTGGATCATCTCGTTCTGCGCGTTGAAAAAACTCGCCATCGCAAAGGAACTGCGCAGCTCGTTGTTGAACACCGACCAGCCGGCCGGCGCCTCGTAGACGAAGAAATCGCGTTCGACGCGGTTGGCGGCGGAGGGCTGGGAGGCGGGCTTGGCTGCGGCTTGGGTTTCAGTATTGCTTTCCGCAGCGATACCACCAATCGGCAACAACAGCAGAGCCACCAGAGATACTCCGATACTGCATTGGCGAAGCTCTCGTCCCCTCTGCGAGCGGTACAAAGCAGGTTTTGTCCTGTCGGACAATCCAGGCCGGTGGTTTTCCAGTTTTTCCACGATCCGATCCAGTTTACGGGACAAGACTCAAGGCACCGCCAGTCGCGCCAGTTCGCCGGCATCGGGCAGTTCCGCCAATGACCAGCAGCAATCGATCAGCTTTCGGGTTTTCGGCTGCGGCAGGGTATCAGCGACCAGATCAATGAATTTGCGTTCCAGGTCCCGGTCGCTCATCGGGTTGCTGGCGCTGCCCAGGGCATGCGGTATATGGCAATCGAGCACCTCGCCGCCGGCCAGCGTCATGGTCACACGGGCCTCATCTTCGCGCAACTGCTCGTCCGCCTCGGCCACAATACGCTCACGCAGTGCCGCCACGCGCGGATCAAAAACCATTTCATCGGTGTACTGGCGTTCGCCGGCAACGCCGTCCACGATGGAAACGGCCGCGGAATGATAAAGACTCCACTTGCTTTCGAGCCCGCCTTTCGGCGACTTTATACCCGTCAGTTTCAGTGCAAGAGGATGCACGCGCAACGTCATGCCGGTGACCCTGGCGGGATCGACGGGCGGCGACCCGCGCAGTTGCAGACAGGCATCGATGACCGGATGACATACAACCCCGCAGGCATGGGGCTTGTAGGTGTTGAGCTCCATCTCCCAGACCTTGCCCAGTTCTGTGAGAACCTCGCCAAGGTCGTGCCGGGTCGACACCGCATTGGCGAAACCCCGGGGCGCCTCGATCACCCGTTCCGAACTGGTGAAACCCTGCGCAGCCAGAAGCGCCGCCTGCAGGCCGTTTTGCGCCGCCCGCCCGTGAACGAAACTCTTGCACATGGTCCCGGCCATATCCCGCAGGCCCGCCGCCTGGGTGCCGGCGATGCCGAATGCCCAGGCCATCTTCTGCTCATCGAGGCCCAGCACCTTGCCGACGGCGGCGGCCGCGCCGAACACACCGGCGGTGCCGGTGATGTACCAGTTGACGTTGTGCCCCTGGTAAATGGCATTGGCGATGCGGCATTCAACCTCCACCCCGAGGACGAAGGCGTGTAGGAAATCACTACCCGAAAACGGCCGGTATTCGGCAAGCGCGAGCAGGGAGGATGCCACCGGCACGCTGGGATGCACCAGTGTGCGCAGGTGCGTGTCGTCGAAATCAAGCACGTGCGCACTGATGCCGTTGACCAGCGCGGCGTGCAGGATGTCGAGCCGTTCGCGGCGACCCAGCACAGTGGCCTGTGCAGGCCCGGAAAACGGCGCCAGCGTCGCCAGCGCGACAGAGACGGCATCGTGATGCGCGCCGCCGATGGCGCAACCCATCCAGTTCACGACGGACCGTTTGGCCTCGCGGTAAGCAGCCGCAGGAATATCCGCAGGCCGTGAATCGACTACAAAACGTGCCAGTTCCCGGGTGATTTCCATGTTGCCCACTCAGTCAGCGCGAATGCCTGCGGCCTTGATGACCTTGGCCCACTTCGCGATCTCGCTGCTGGTGTAGGCCGCGTATTCCTGTGGCGTGCTGCCGATGCCCTGGAATCCGCTGGATTCGAGGCGTTTTTTCAGGTCGTCGAGGCCGAGGATCTTCACCGTCGTGCCATGCAGCCGGTTAATGATGTCACCGGGAGTTCCCGCCGGCACCAGAAGCCCGTACCAGGTCGAGGCCTCATAACCCGTAATGCCGGCTTCGCTGATGGTCGGCAGATCGGGCGCCAGTGGAAGACGGCGGTCGCCGGTGACCGCGAGGCCACGCACCCGTCCCGAAGTCACGTGCGGCATCACCGAAGGCGTGGTCGCAAATCCGACCGGCACCTGCCCGCTGATCAGCGCAATCACGGCCGGGCCGCCCCCCTTGTAGGGAATATGAGTCAGCTTCACGCCGCCCATGCTGTTGAACAGCTCCCCCGCAAGATGCGACGAGCTGCCACTGCCGGCGGACGCGAAGTCCAGTTGCCCCGGCCGCGCCTTGGTCAGCGCGATGAGCTCCTTGACCGACTTCACCGGCAGCGAAGGATGCACCACCAGAATGTTGGGCGTGGAAGCCAGAATGCTCACCGGCGCGAAATCCTTCACCAGATCGTAGTTGAGCTTGGGATAGAGGCTGACATTGATGGTGTGAGCGACATTGCCCATGAATATCGTGTAGCCGTCCGGCGGCGACTTGGCGGCAATTTCCGCTCCGAGGTTGGCTCCACCGCCCGGGCGATTGTCCGCGACCACCTGCTGGCCCAGCGTTTCGCCCAACTTCTGCGCAATCATGCGGCCCAGCGTGTCGGTACCGCCGCCGGGCGGAAACGGCAGGATGAAGCGGATGGGCTTGGCCGGATACTGGGCCTGGGCAAATGCGTTCGACACAAACGCGCACAACAGCAGCGACACCAGCAGCGGCCAATTCCTTTTCATGACTCCTCCTTATCGGGCTTGATAGGTAAAGCAACGATGTCCGGCGCCGTTTATGCAAGCGCTTGCATTTTTATAAAAGAATTTTACTCTCAATTTCCTACCTTCATGGAAGACATGGCGGGCGAACCAAGCCAACAACCTTTGTATCAGTCCCCCGTCTCGCGCCGGCGGGCCCACAACAACAAACTGCCCAGCAACGCCCCCACCACCGCCGCGGCCGCGCCGACCAGCGCCGCGATCACGAATTCGAAAGGCCACAGATTATGCGAAGTCGGCCGCTGCGCCACCTCGACAATCACCCGCGCCATCACCGCGGCCGGCACCGCCGAACCCATCACCAGCACCGACCGCATGAAAGATTTGCCCGCGTAACCCCGCGCCAGCACTGCAGCCGCCAGCACCACCACCAACCCCGGCCCGTACAAGCCGTCGGGCAGATTGGCCTTGCTGTAGGGAATCATCCAGAACGGCACGCCGACCGTGAAGAAGGCCAGCGTGAAGCCGGGTTTCCACCAGTGTTTGCGCCAGTCGATGGTCATGGGAGATGCAGCATACAGCCAAATTCAGGGCATCAAGTCCGGATCATCCGCCGAACTGCCGATGAAAGCGTCTGACCGTCTCGACGACCACCTCCGGATCGGCATCGAAGCCCAGCAGCACATTGACATCACCACCGAAGACCCGCTCGCCGGGTGGTCGCCGCAGCTTTTGCCGGAAATCGCCGTCGCGGATGAACAGGCGCAGGCAACGCGCGCCGGGGCCATCGCTGTAGGCGTTGCGGAACAGATCCACACGCTCTATCTCCCGCCAGGGAATATCGGTCACACCGTACCGTTCCACAAACGGCAACCAGGCCATGCCCGCCGCACCCAGCCGGAGCGGATGCGAAAAATGCGTCCGGTAATACCTTGCCCCCAGCATCGCCAGCACAACAAACGCCGAGGCAAACGCGAGGAAGATCAGCCGCGAAGCCATGTCGTCGGCCCCGATCCAGATCACCACGAACAGCAGCGGCAAGGCCAGCAGGGCAGGCCCTTTCCAGCGGGGGCTGGCGGATGCGGGGTGGAAAACTACGTCCTGCATAAGAACGCCTTATTGAATTGCACCTGCTCGAATACGAAGTTGGGCGCTCATTTGTCCGCAATGAAACGCCCGCTTTCAATTGTTAGATTCTGAGCATGTAAAGCATCTGAATAGGACATTTCTGAAAAGTAGAATCGGCCAGTTTTTTTCATCAAAACAATCGTAGCAATACCGCTATATAAGACCGGATAGTTAAACACCATCACGTTTGCATCCCTTTTAACTAACTCCAGCCGAAACATGTGCTCCTTGGACCCTTGCAACGTCTTGATTGTCTCTTTCCCAAACCAACTCTCACCGTTTCTCAATATGCTGAGTTTCTGTCCGCACAAAGCGGGGGCCGATTTACATGAAAATTCGAGTCTTTCGCCGGTGCTTGAACACTTCGACTCACAAATGAGTGCATAAGATTCAGCAAAAGACACTACGGGCATTAGTGCAAGCAAGACCCAGGCGATCGATTTCATTGAAGAGTCCTTTGGGGCCGAACAGATATTGATCTGAAGTATTACACCGCTTCAGCGCTCATCATATCCAAGTTCTTCGCACAGACAGAACCGCCTCACTCTCACAAAATATTCAATATAATCAATTTGCTATAGTTACATCGCCCTCATAAACCCAAAAGCGACACCTACATCCCCTGCCACCGCTGTAGTCCTCCCGCCACCCCACCGCGTTACCCTCTGCACCACCATGCAAAACACCCGCCGCACATTCCTGCTCCGCAGCGCCGCGCTCTCCAGCGCACTGGCCCTGCCCTCCCGCCAACTCATCGCCCAGCCGCGCTTCGAACGCAACCCGTTCACACTCGGTGTCGCTTCCGGTTATCCGCAGCCGGACTCGGTGGTGCTGTGGACGCGGCTCGCGCCCGATCCGCTGGGGGACGGCGGCATGCCACAGGCGGATGTGGCGGTGCGCTGGGAGATCGCCGCAGACGAGGGTTTCAAGACCATCGTCAACCGCGGTGAAGTGATGGCGACGCCAGCGCTGGCGCATGCGGTGCATGTCCGCGCGCAGGGCCTCGCGCCGTCGCGCTGGTACTGGTACCGCTTCATGACGGGTGATGCGGTGAGCATGAGCGGGCGCACGCGAACCGCGCCGGCGGCGGGTGATGCCGGCGGGCGTTTCGCTTTCGCGGTGGCGTCCTGCCAGCACTATGAACACGGCCATTACGCGGCCTACCGCGACATGGCGGCGCAGGAACTCGACCTCGTGGTGCATGTCGGCGATTACATCTACGAGGGTTCCTGGGGCCGGCGCGACCGCGTCGTGCGCCAGCACCACACGTCCGAGCCGTACACGCTGGCCGATTACCGCCGGCGTTACGCGCAGTACAAGATGGATCCGCAGCTGCAGGCGGCGCACGCGGCTTTCCCCTGGCTCGCGACCTGGGACGACCACGAGGTCGACAACGACTACGCCAATGACCGCTCGCAGGACCTCGATCCGGTGGAGGCCTTTCTCAAGCGCCGCGCCGCGGCCTACCAGGCGTATTACGAACACCTGCCGCTGCCGCCCGGCACCTGGGCCGGCGGGCACTCGATGAAGATTTACGGCACGCACGGCTTTGGCCGGCTGCTGAACCTGCAACTGCTCGACATGCGCCAGTACCGCGACTACCACGTCTGTTCGCGCCCCAACCGCGGCGGCGGCAACCAGGTCGATGTGCGCGATTGCCCCGAACGCCTGCAGCCGGGACGTTCGCTGCTCGGCGCGGAACAGGAACGCTGGCTGGAACAGGCGCTGGCGGCATCACCCGCACAGTGGAACGTGATCGCGCAGACCACGGTGATGGCGCAAGCCGACCGCGGACCCGAGGACGCGCAGGTGGTCTACACCGACGGCTGGGACGGTTATCCGCTGGCGCGCGGGAAGCTGCTGAAATACATCGCCGCGCGCAAGATCAGGAATCCTGTGGTGGTCGGCGGCGACGTGCATTTCGCGATGGCGGGCGACCTGAAGACGGATTTCGGGGATGCGAAATCGCCGGTCATCGCCAGCGAGTTTGTCGCCACCTCGATTTCCTCCTTCGGCCCCAGCGCCGCGCGCATGGATGCGCTGCGCGCGAAAAACCCGCATGTGAAGTTCGCCAACGGCGCGCGCCGCGGTTATGCGATGTTCGAGGTCACGCCGAAACGCTGGGCCACGACTTTCCGCGGGCTGGCCGATGTGGCGGATGCGCAGTCACGCGCATTCACGACCGGGCGTTATGCGGTTGAGGATGGGCGGGCGGGGGTGCAGCGGGATAGCTGAACGCCTGCCGAACGGAACGTTACTTCTCCCGCCCGGGAGGAATAGTTATAAGTATTTGATTTTATTGATATTTTTTACAATCCGAGGATACGCCCGATTTCCGCGGCGTAGCGGCTGATGGTGACGCCCTCGTAGACCGCCTCGTCGACGGTTTCGTCGAGCAGGCCGCGGATGTCCTCCAGGCTGTCGCCAACCCAGTGGTGGCGTTTCACCGGCGAGTTGAGCACGTTGCGCAGGGTTTCGACTTCGTCGCGCAGGCGCTGCACATCGGCGTGGCCGCTGCGCACCTCGGCAAGGTCGCGCTCCAGCGCGTCGATGAGTTTGGCGGCTTCTTCGAGATTGATGTCTTTGCGGGTGGTCATGGTTTGTTCTCCGTTGATTTGGGGGGGACATCAAATATCTGACGATCCCGGTCTCCCCTCTGCTTCGCTTCAAGTGTTCCCTTGTCTCCCCGTAAACGGAGAGAGGGAGAAGTTCAGGTAATGACTTCGACTCACCCTTCGCGCCAGCGTTCCAGTTGCCGGCGTTCGCGTTTGGTGGGACGGCCGTGGCGTTCCTGCGCCGGCTCGGCGGCGAGTTTGCGCAGGGCAATCTGTTCCTCGCGTTTCAGCCGGCTCGCCTCGTTTTCGCTGTAGAGCGTGCGCGCGATGGTGGCGGAGCCGCGTTTGTCCGACAGGCCTTCAACACGCACGGTCCATTCATGGGCGCCGATGTGGATCGCAATCTCGTCGCCGACGCGCACATCCTTCGAAGACTTGACGCGCTCGCCTCCGAGTTTGACCTTGCCACCCTCCACCGCCTGCTGCGCCGCCGAGCGCGTCTTGAAGAAACGCGCGGCCCACAGCCATTTGTCGACGCGGACGGACACGGCGCTCAGTCCGGCATCGGCATCGCCTTGCGGCCGGAGAGCGCGATCCAGCCGCGGATGATGCGGTAGAGCACCCAGATGCCGACCACCAGCATCAAGGGAATGCCGACGACCATGCCGATGATCGTGGCAATCATCAGCCAGGCGATGACGAACCAGCCGAGCGCCCACCAGAAGGTGCGGATCTGCCAGGAGAAGTGGGTATCGAGGAAAGTGCCGCGCACCGCATCGCGCTTCACGTAGTTGATGATCACCGCGATGATCGAGGGCCAGCCGCTCAGGAAGGCGGTGACGATGAAGGCGGCGCTGGTCATTCCCGTCAGCGCGCTGAAGGCGTGCAGGCCATAGATGATGTGGGTCAGCGTGACCAGGTCCTGCGCGGGCAGCGGGGCCAGGGTCTTGCCGTCGATGTCGGTCATCGTTCTCCTCCTTGTTGTTTCAGGACAGGTCGATCGCGTGTTTCTTGAAATTCTCCAGCGAGGCGAACTCCAGTGAAGCCTCGTGCGTCGCTGCCAGCACCACCCGCGGCGCGTGCCCGGCATCCAGCGCCTCGCGCCAGCGCGGCGCGCAGAGGCACCAGCGGTCGCCCGGTTTCAGCCCCGGGAAGCCAAACTCCGGCACCGGCGTCGACAGGTCGTTGCCGCGGGCCTTGCTGAATTCGAGGAATTCCGCGGTCATCACCGCACAGACGGTGTGCACGCCGACATCTTCGGGCGAGGTGTTGCAGCAGCCGTCGCGGAAAAATCCGGTCGGCGGCCGCTCGCTGCAGGCCTGCAGCTTCTCGCCCAGCACGTTGCGGGAGTGTTCGTGGGGATCAAATCGTCTCATGTCAGGTTCTTCGCTCCGTGTTCATCGCTCGAAGCCCTCTCAAACATTCCCTCTCCCCCGGTCGGGGGAGAGGGCGAGGGTGAGGGGCCGCAGTCGATCGTTGATTCCCCTCACCCCAGCCCTCTCCCCGCAAATGCGGGGAGAGGGGGTGTTTTTGGGATGGTTGCTCATCACTCATCGCTGCTTTCAGGCGTGCACATGCCGCGCCTGGCGCAGCTTGCCGCGCGCGGCGGATTGCGGTTCGGGGCGCGTGCCCTTCGCCATGAACGGCAGTTTGCCCTTGGCGCCGCCGGCTTCGAAGTCGGCGGCCACCGCAGCCGCCACCGTCACCGCATCCATGCCCTGCGCGCAGAGGAAATCATGCAGGCAGCCGCAAAGTTTTTCCAGCGCGAACTCGTGGGTCTTGCCGGTGCTGGCGTAGATCCAGTCGGCAAAGGCCATGAAACGGCGGAAGGGCGCATCGCCCAGCAGCAGCGGCAGCGTGCGCGGGAAACGGCCGGAATTGCCGACGAGATCCCAGTAACGCGCGAAACGCACGATGCGCTGGAGTTCGCCGAAATCGAGCGCATCGGTGGCAAGCACGGTATACGGCGCATCCGGACTGTAACGCATGGCATGGGTTGCGGTGTGGCGGTCGATCGGCGCACCACGCAGGCGCTTGAGAATGCCGACCTGGATTTCATGCGGCTTCAGCGCATGCAGGCGGTCGAAGCCGCGGCCGAAAGTCTCGAGATCCTCGCCCGGCAGGCCGGCGATCAGGTCGACGTGCAGCAGTGCCAGCGATTCCTCGCGCAGCCAGCGCAGGTTGGCCTCGGCGGCAGCGTTGTCCTGCCGGCGCGAGATCCGCGCCTGCACTTCGGCATCCCAGGTCTGGATGCCGACCTCGAAATGCAGCACCCCCGGCGGGAAACGCAGGATCGCCGCCTTCAGCTTCTCCGGCAGGTGGTCGGGGATCAGTTCGAAGTGCACGAACAGGTCGTCCGACAGCCGTTCGAGAAAGAATTCAAGAATGGCGAGGCTGGCGGCGATCTTCAGATTGAAGGTGCGGTCGACGAAACGGAAATGCCGCACGCCGCGGTCATACAGGGACTTGAGCGCCGCGAGAAAACGTTCCTGCTCGAAGGGCCAGGCGGTCTTGTCCAGCGCCGACAGGCAGAACTCGCATTTGAAGGGACAGCCGCGCGAGGCTTCGACATAGATGAAGCGGCGCGCGATGTCCTCGTCCGTGTACTCGGCATAGGGCAGCGCGATGTCGGCGAGCGGCGGCTGCAGGCCGGCATGGATTTTTTCCGCCGGTGGCTGGCCAGCGAGAATGTCAGCACAGAGTTTCGGGAAAGTCACGTCACCCCAGCCGGTGACCACGTAGTCGGCGAGCGCACAGATGCGCTGCTCCGCGGTTTCGTGGCTGACCTCGGGACCGCCGACGACCACGATCACTTGCGGCGCGACGCGCTTGAGGATGGCCACCACCCGCGTCGTGTCCTCGACATTCCAGATGTAGACGCCGAAGCCGATGATGCGCGGGGCGTCGGCGAGCAGGCGCTCGGCGATGTCGGCCGGGCGGTCGCCGAGCACGAATTCGCGGATGCGGCTTTCCTCGCGCAGCGCGCCCAGGTTCGCGCGCAGGCAGCGCAGGCCGAGCGCGGCGTGGACATGGCGGGCGTTGATGGTGGCGAGGGTGATGCCGGACATGGCCGCATTATCGCATTGCAGATGACCGCCCCCGGGCGTTTTTGATACCCTAGTGCCCTCCCTCTTTTTCTTCCCGGAAAGCATTGTCATGGCACAACGACCCGACCAGGGCGCCCCCGATTCGAAGATGGACGCCACATCCCTGTATCGCGAGGACATCGTCACCGACCGCAAGGTCGGCACCATCCGCCGCATGACGCCGCTGAAAATCGACGGCAGCGACGACGCCGCGCGGCCGACGCTTTATGTCGGCGAAGCGCAGATCATGACCAACGCCGGTCCGCTGCCGATCAATTTCGAAATTGAAGCGGCAACCCTCGGCGAGGCCGTCGAGAAATTCGGCGATGCCGCCAAGGAGGCCGTCGAGCGCACCGTGCGCGAACTGCAGGAACTGCGCCGCCAGCAGGCCTCGTCGATTGTGGTACCGGGCATGGGTGGCCCCGGCAGCAAGATCCAGATGCCGTGACCGTCACTCCCGCGACGGTTGTCCGCTCCGCCGGCGTCGTCATCGCGCGGCGCCGCGGCAGCTGGCGGCTGCTGGTGCTGCGCGCCGCCCGCAACTGGGATTTCCCCAAGGGCCTGATCGGCGAAGGCGAGGACGCGCTGGAAACCGCGCGCCGCGAAGCCACCGAGGAAACCGGCATTTCCGACCTGACCTTTGATGCCGCGGAATCGCACAAGGAAACCATCGCCTACGGCACCGGTGAAGTCGCGCGTTACTACCTCGCCATCACCAACACTGAAGAGGTCACGCTGCCGATCGCGCATGAACTCGGGCGCCCCGCCCACGATGAATGGCGCTGGGTGACTTTCGACGAAGCCGAGGACGTGCTGCCGCCGCGGCTGACCGCCGTGCTGGAATGGGTGCGCGACACGCTGGAGCCGCGCTGAGCGGCTGACAAGGAGATGCGCCGGGGCGACCACCGCGTCTGTTTTGTCGGCGACTCCTTTGTTCTGGGCACCGGCGACACGGCCGGCGGCGGCTGGGTCCGCCGCGTTGCCGCAGCCGCCGTCACCACCGGTTACGACATCACCGCCTACAATCTCGGCATCCGCCGCGACACCAGCGCCGACATCGCGGCGCGCTGGCAGGCGGAATGCGACGCGCGGCTGCGCGCCGAGTGTTCGCCCTGCCTGGTGTTTTCCTTCGGCGCCAACGACATGACCGCCGACGGCGACTCCCTCCGGGTGCCGATGCCGGCGAGCCTCGAAAACTTCCGCAGCATCCTGACCGAAGCCCGCGCACGCTGCCCGCTGCTGGTCATCGGTCCGCTACCGGTCGGCGAGGCCGCGCAGGACACACGCATCATCGCGCTGTGCACGACCTATGCCCTGCTCGCCGCCGAACTGGGCGTGCCCTACCTGCCGCTGGCGGAACAGCTCGTCAACGATCCCGCGTGGAAACGCGCGGTGACCGCCGGCGACGGCACACATCCTGACGGCAGCGGTTATGCGCGGGTCGCGGAACGCGTGCTGCAATGGCCGGCGTGGTGGTTCGGGGATTCAGCGACCGGCACTTGACAGGCCGGATTCGGGCCGCGCCGCGGCCTACCTGCCGATAGCGCCCAGCACCGTTTTCCTGTCCAGGCTTCCAGAGATGGCCTGCAGCAGATCATAGGCATAACCCCGCAGATATCGCCCTTTTCTCAAGATCACCGACGTCATGGATGAGGGAAATTCGTGCGCATTCGGAACAATCCTGATCCCGCTGTCCGTCCCAGGATCCACTGCGACCGTCTGGATCACGGCGACCCCGAGCCCAGCCGCGACATAGGCTTTGATCACGCCCGCATCCGTGGCCTTCATCGCAATTTTCGGCTGCAGATTGTGCTTGCGGAATTCACGCAGAGTCACACGGCCGCCATTGCTGCTTTCGTGGTAGACCACGAGCGGAAACCGGGCGATGTCCCTGATGCCGGGCTTGCGCATGGCAAGTAGCGGATGCCCAAGCGGCGCGATGACACAATGCTCTATGTCGTAGGCGTCCAAGGCCACGACGTTGTCCGGCAGCTTGCCGGGTATCGCGGCGATGCCCAGATCCATCCTGCCTTCGGATACCCAGTTAATGATTTCCGTCGTGCTGCCCTGGACGAAATGCAGACTGACCCCAGGATGTTCACGCGCGAATTCCTGGATCGTGCTCAGCAACGCATACCTCGCCTGCTGATGGGTGGTCGCGACGTTCAGCTGCCCATGATCCCGGGTGTTCCGGTCGGAGGCGACGTCCCTCATTTCCCGGACGATGCTCATGATCATGCGCGCTTGCTGGACAACCGTTTCGCCTTCTTCGGTTATGCCGGAGATCCGGTGCCCCTTGCGCACGAGGATGTCGACGGCAAGTTCCTCCTCCAGTTGCCTGATGATCCTGCTGATGCCCGGTTGCGACACATGAAGCGCCTCGGCAGCACGCGAAATGCTGAGATTCGAATCAACGACTTCGCACAGATACCTGAGTTGTTGAAGCGTCATGTTTTTTAAATACTTTTTATGTTATGTGGAAATACGAAAAAAATATTATGTGATATTAAAGTACATGCGTAAAGTGACTGTCAGGTAGTCGCGCGAGCCGCCGACCGCCCTCACAGAAAAACCAAATAACCACAAACGCAGCGTCATTGAGGAATGTAACAGCACAGTCGCCCCTCAATGGGATTGGCCGCCGGCGTTGAATTGTCTCGGGAAGGAGGAACAATTGAAATCCAGCATCCTTGCAGTCGCGCTCGTGTTTGCCACGCTGGCACCTCAAACTTTCGCTCAGAACTATCCGACCAAACCCCTGCGCATGGTAGTTCCCTTTGCGCCCGGCGGCCCAACCGATCTCCTAGCGCGCCTCGTTGCGCAAAAGCTGGGGGAAAACCTTGGTCAGCAGGTCATCGTGGACAATCGCGGGGGCGCGGGCGGCACCATCGGTAGCGAGAACGTGGCACGGGCAAACCCCGACGGCTACACCATGCTGCTGGGGCACATCGGCATATTTGCTGTCAATCCGACGCTATATCCGAAGCTCGCGTACGACGTACAGAAGGATTTTGCACCCGTCTCCCTAGTGGCGGACATCCCATACGGCATGGTCACGCATCCCGCGCTGCCCGCGCAAACCGTTACGGAACTGATAAAACTCGCGCGCAGCAGCCCCAAGCAACTGCTCTACGGCTCGGGCGGCAGCGGCGGTGCCTCGCATCTCGCAGGCGCCTACTTTGGGATGCTAGCGAAAATTGACATCACGCACGTGGCCTACAAGGGTGCGGGACCGGCACTGGTGGACCTGCTCGCGGGTGAAACGTCCATGATGATCACAGGGCTCACCCCGCTGATGCCCCATATATCCGCAGGCAGGCTGCGGCTACTGGCCATCGGCAACCAAAAACGCCTGACGATCCTGCCCAAGGTGCCGACGATAGGCGAATCCCTGAAAGGTTACGAGGTCACCCAGTGGTACGGCATCGCGGTTCCGGCACAAACCCCTAACGAAATCATCGCCAGGCTGAACAAGGGCATCACGACTTTGATGGCGGAAAACGATGTTAGGGAAAAACTTTCCGCCGGAGGCGCCGATCCCCTCACCAGCACGCCCGAAGCGTTCGGCAAATTCATCCGGACTGAAATCGCCCGCTGGGCGCCTGTCGTGAGGGCCGTCAGTAAATAGGTTCCGCGATGAACACGGCCGGCGGCGGGAGGACGTGGATTCCTCCCGCTGAACCGGCTAGTCCGTGCTGATCTTCAAATATGACGACCGGCCGCCGTCAGCGGCGATCGTCGTGCCGGTGATCATCCGCGACTCATCGGAGGCCAGGAAAACCGCTATGGATGCGATATCGTCCGGCTCCCCGACCGAAAAAGGATAAAGCTTCTGCTTCAAAATCCGCGCGCGCATCGCCGGCGAAGGATCTTTCGCGAGGATGCCATTACCTGTCTCCCAGCGCTGGATCGACCTTTCCGTCCGCACAATGGCCGGAGCGATCGCGTTCACCCTGATGCCATGATCGACGTACTGTGCGGCGAGCGTCTTGGTAAACGAAACGATTCCGCCCTTTGCCGCGGCATAAGCCGGCTTTTCCGAACCGATCATCCCGAGGTGCGATGCGAAATTGATGATGGAACCGCCGCCGGCCTTAATCAGATGCGGGATGCCGTAGCGGCAGCTCAGGAACGGATGCAGGAGATTAAGCGCGATCGTTTGATGCCATATCTCCAGCTTCATTTCGTGAACCGGCACGTCTTCCTGCAAGGAACCACCGGCACAGTTCATCAGCACATCCAGTTTCCCGAACCTATCGACACCTGCGGAAATGGCGTACCTGACGCTCTCTTCGCTCGTCACGTCCGTTTCGACGAACAAGGAATGCTCACCGATTTCACGTTCGGCCTGGCTACCGGCCTCGCGGCTGATCTCCGCGATGATGACCTTGGCGCCTTCGCGCACGAACGCCTTTGCGGTGGCCTTGGCAATGCCCGCCCCGGCCCCCGTCAGGAATGCAACCCTGCCTTCCAGTCTGCCCAATTTATGCTCCTTCACTAATGTCAAATCATGTCGAATACGAAACCGCAAGTGCCGACGAAGTGTATAGAAGGCACCCTAATGAAGTAAACGCGATATTCGATCATATTCACATACCCATAATGTTATGTCATGCGGCAGTACGGGCCAGTCATGCACAACCATCCACTGCACAACAACATAAAACCTGGAGAAACATGCAATGAGCGCAGTCTCTAACGTCAGACCGGCACCGGACGCAATCCTGACGGACATCGCGGATTACGTGATCGACCACAGAATCGACAACTCCGCCGCGTATCAGACGGCACGCTACTGCTTCAACGACGCGCTGGGATGCGCCTTTGAAGCGCTGGAGTATCCGGAGTGCACGCGCTTTCTGGGACCTGTAGTCCCGGAAACATCGACAAGGCTGGGTGCCAGGGTGCCCGGGACAAATCTCGAACTCGATCCGGCAAGCGCGGCGTTCAATCTCGGCACCATGATCCGCTGGCTGGATTCGAACGACTGCTTTCTTGCCGCGGAGCGCGGCCACCCATCCGACAATCTGGGTGCAATCCTGACAACCGCGGACTTCCTGAGCCGCAGGCGTTCAGCAGCCGGCAAGCCGCCGCTGACCATGCGCGAAGTGCTTGTGGCGCAAATTAAGGCTTACGAAATCCAAGGTGGAATCGGCATAGAAAACAGCTTCACGCGCATCGGCTGCGACCATGCCGCGCTGATCCGCGTGGCCTCCGCGGCGGTCATCTCGCACATGCTCGGCGGCAACCGGGAACAGATCATCGGCGCCGTTTCGAACGCGTGGGCGGACGGTCTGACACTGAAGGCGTACCGCCAGGCTCCCAACGTCGGCTCGAGAAAGAACTGGGCAGGCGGCGACGCGACCAGCCGGGGCGTCCAACTGGCCCTCCTCGCCATGAAAGGCGACATCACCATCCCGTCGGTCATGACGGCGAGGAAATTCGGTTTCTACGAAGCCCTGTACAAGGGACAAACCTTCACCTTCCAGCGACCGTACGGCTCGTATGTCATGGAGAACATCCTGTTCAAGTTCGTTCCGGCGGACATGCTGACCCAGACCGCGGTCGAATGCGCACTGAAGCTGCACCCGCTCGTGAAAGACCGGATCGCCGCCATTGAAGGCATCATAATCCGCAGCCAAGAAGCGATGATCGGCATCAACGACAAGACCGGCCCCCTGCACAATCCGGCGGACCGCGATCATTGCGCGCAGTACGTCGTCGCCGTCGCATTGCTGTTTGGCCGTCTCATCTCTCCGGATCTAGAGGATGAATTCGCCTCCAATCCGGAGATCGACCAACTCAGGGAAAAAATCCGGATCGCGGAGGAACCACGGTACAGCAGGGATTTCTACGATCCGGAAAAACGCTCTTCGGCAAACGCATTAGAGATCAAGTTCCGTGACGGTGGCGAAAACCTGTCGATTGAAATCGAATACCCGCTCGGGCATCCGCGCCGGCGCGCGGAATGCCTGCCGGTGATCGAGGAAAAATTCCGCACCAACCTGGCGCGCCGGTTCAGCCGGGAGCGCGTGGAAAACATCCTGCAACTCTGCAACAACCACGAGCTATTCGAAAAGACCCCTGTAAACAGCTTCATGGATCTTCTCGTCATGTAGCCGCCTCACCCGGTCCGTTTCCCGGACCGGGCAATGCCACGGAAACGCCGAAACGAAACTGCGGCCAGCGTGGTGGCTCTGTTGCCGCTTCTAGCGCCCCCGCTTCGGCGGAATGACCGGCAGCATCAGGTACGAGGGCGTCTTGCCGCCGGCGTGGATGGTGTTGGTCGCGCCAGCATTGTAGTCGCCGTGGTAATGGGTGTACGGCGCACTGCCTTGGCCGTCACGCGGCTGGATATCGACGCGCAGCCGGTGACCCTTCTTGAACACCATGCTGGTCGGCCATACTTCGACGCGGCATTCGACGACCTCACCCTTCTTCAGCCACTGGCGCTCGTCGTGGGCATGGAAGGGCCGGTACGGCAGCGACTTCTCCGAATCGAGCTTGCGGTGGGATGCGCGCAGCCAGCCCTTGGTCACGCAGGGCACGGGCTGGCTGTGCTGGCCGACCTCGCAGACATCATGGCCGTCGGGATCGATGTTGCGGATGGTGACAAAAATGTCCATGTCTTCCGAGGTGCTCGACACCCAGAGATTCGCGACGAGGGGGCCGGTGATCTCGGTGTCTTCCGCCATCGGCGGCGTCACGAAGGACACGCCGGTGCGGCCGGTATTGCCGTGTGTGGTTGACAGCGAGGAGCCGCCGGCGACACCGGCGCTGGTCACGCCGCTCGGCGTGTACGACAGTTTTGCCGAAACCTTGGGCGCCGATTTTGCGAGCAGCCCCTCCACGTCATCAGGACCGCCCGGCGTTTTACGCTCCGGCTTCAGGTACAGTTTCGTCCACTTCGTGCGCTTCAGCGGCCATTCGTTCTCGAAACGGAAGGCATAGGGCTTCTTGCTGCCGCCCGTGCGGATCTCGAGCTTGACCGGAGGCTCGTTCATGATGCCGGTGTCGATGCCCTTCAGCCAGTAGTCGAACCAGCGCAACTGGTCCATGCGCCCTTCCTCGGCATGGAAGGGATGGAAATGGCTGCCGGTGTGGATGCGCAGCTTCTTGTGTTTCGACGCCGCATTCATGAAGCCTTCGGTGTTGCCACGCAGGTGCATCGAGAATCCGCCCCAGTTGCCGACGCTGTACAGCGGCACCTTGATTTTGTCCCACTGCGCGCTGTTCATGCGCCAGTAATCCGAATCGAGGTCGTTGCGCATGAACTGCCACATCATGTCGTTGTGGAAGGCATCGGGGTTGTAGCTGCGCGGCTTGCCCAGCAACTGGTGCGCGGTGTGGGTGAGCCACCAGTTGCCGATGAAACCCAGCGCAAAAATGCCGCCGTGATAGGCCTGGTCGCGGTACTGGTCGGCGCGCCCCTCCCAGGGCATGATCGCCTTCAGCGACGGCGGCTGCTGGTTGGCGGCCCGCCACTGCGACGAGGCATGGTATGAAATGCCGAGCATCCCGACGCTGCCCGAACACCAGTCGCGTTTGGCGATCCATTCGATTGCATCATGGGTATCGAGCCCTTCCTGGAAGGAACTCGGGTCCGACTTGCCCGGCGACTTCCCTGAGCCGCGCATGTCCACGCGCACGCAGGCATAACCCCGCGGACACCACCATTCGGGATTGGCTGTCTCCCAGTTCATGTAGGGATTGGCCTTTTCCTCCAGGTCCGCCGGCGGTATCCACAGCTTGTCCTTCTGGTACGGCCCGGCATTGAGGATCACCGGCACCTTCTCGCGGAAATTCGGACGGAATACATCGGCGTAGATGATCGAGCCGTCGCGCAGCGGGATCTGCACGTCTTTCTCGACAATGATCCTGCATTTCTTCGGCTTCGACACCTTGCGGGACTGGCTGGCGGCTCTGGCATTCATGGTTTTCTCCTCTGGCGGGGTGCCGGCGCGGCGGCGCGGCAGGCGCCATGATTCTGGGCGCGCTGTTATGATCGGTCCATATTGGCAAGTGAATGACCATTATTCACATGATGAATGGACAGGATCCCGATTTCCGCCTGCTGCGCTGTTTCGCCGCGCTGATGGATGAACGCAGTGTCTCCCGCGCCGCGCTGCGCCTGGAACTGTCACAGCCCGCTGTCAGCCATGCGCTGGCGCGGCTGCGCCGGCTGTTCGACGATCCCCTGCTGCTGAAAGGCCGGGGCGGCATGACGCCGACCGCGCGCGCGCTCGAACTCGAGAGCGAGGTGCGCGCGCTGCTCGCCGCCGCGGAACGGCTGCGCGCGCGTCCGGCCGAATTCGCGCCGGCCACTGCGCAGCAGCGTTTTGTCGTGATGTCGCCGGAGTTCGTCGAATACCTGCTGGCACCGCGGCTGGTTTCCCATCTTGAAACCCATGCCCCGGGCATCGACATCGCCTTTCGCACCTCGGACCCGGAACATGCGACGGGATGGTTCGAAAGCGGCGAGATCGATCTGCGCCTCGGCTGGCTGCCCGATCCGCCGCCCTCCCTGCGCATGAAACTGCTGTTCCGGGATCCGCTGGTGTGCATCGCACGCCGCGGCCATCCGCGGCTGAAGGGCCGCATCGGCACGGCGCAGTACATGGAAGCCACCCATGTCCGCGTCGAGCAGCCACGCACCCGCGTCTCAACCGGGGCCATTGATGCCGCTGTGGCCGCGCTCGGCGGCCGCCTGCGCATCGCGCTGCAGGTGCAGAACGCCTTCGCGCTGGCGCATGCGGTGGCGCAGTCGGACCTGCTGTCCACGGTGCCGCAACGCCTGGCGCGGGCAATGGCCGCGCACCACCCCCTGCAGATCCTGCCGCTGCCGGTCGATGTCCCCGATGTACGCATCGCCATGTACTGGCACGAACGCGCGCACAAGCAGCCGGCGCAGCGCTGGTTCCGGCAACTGCTGGCGGAGACGGCGCGGGGACTCTGAGCGGGACGCAAAGCAGCTTCCTTGCGCTGCATCAAGCCGGCGCACCGCCGCGGGGGTTAAGGTGGGACTGGAGCCGGATGTACCGGCCCGGTTTTTTACCCTTCACTTTTCATATCGGAGCAATCCATGATCAAGGAAGTCAGCGGCGACCTGTTGCTTACCCGGGCGCAGGTCATTGCCCATGGCGTCGCCCCCAATGACCCTTTCCATACCGGCTTGGCCCTGCAACTGCGCGAACGCTGGCCGGCGATGTACAAGGATTTCCGGCATTACTGCCAGTCCACGCACCCCAAACCCGGAACCCTGTGGGCCTGGATGGGCGCCGACGGCAAAAAGATTGTCAGCCTGTTCACCCAGAACGCCATTGAAGGCCACCACGGCGGCACGCCGGGCCCGGCCACGGTGCAGCATGTCGGACACACGCTGCGCGAACTGGCGAAACTGGCGGAAACCGAAAAATTCACCAGCCTCGCGTTGCCGCGCATCGCCACCGGGGTCGGCCGCCTCGCATGGGCCGACGTGAAACCCCTGCTCGAGCAGCATCTGGGGGCGCTGAAGATTCCGGTCATCGTCTACACGACCTACCACGCGGGGCAGCAGGCCGCCGAGGGGCTCTGAGCGTGCATGGCGCCTCTGGTAAACTCGCCGCTCCACAAAAGCGGCGACCAACCGGAGGACACCATGATTTACGAAGTGCGCACCTACGACATCAAACCGAAATCCCAGGCTGAAGTCGAGAAACGTTTCGGAGAAGCCTACGAACAGCGCAAGAAACTGTCGCCGCTGGCCGCCTTCTGGCACACCGAGATCGGGCCGCTGAACCAGATCATCCACGTCTGGCCGTACAAGGACCTCGCCGAGCGCGACCGCATCCGCGCCGAAGCCGTCGCCGGCGGCAACTGGCCGCCGAAGATCGGCGAGTTCATCGTCAGCATGCGTTCGGACATCTACATCCCCTTTGCCTTCTCCCCGGAGATCAAGCCGGGAAAAATGGGCCCCTACTTCGAAATGCGCACCTACACCTACGCGCCGGGCGAACTGGGCAAGATCGCCAAGACCTGGGAAAAGGCGATGCCGGAGCGCGTCAAGTTCAGCCCGCTGGTGGGCGTCTGGTACACCGAACTCGGCGGACTCAACCGCTTCACCCACATCTGGTCGTACCCGTCGCTGGACGCGCGCAATGAGGCCCGCGAAAAAGCCGTTGCCGCCGGCGTCTGGCCGCCTTCGGCCGTGGCCAGAAGGGAAGGCATGCCCGATGCGCTGCTGGTCGCCCAGGAAAACAAGATCGTGATGCCCGCGGCGTTTTCGCCCCTTCAGTAAGCCGCTGCAGCAAACACCGGGAGCGGCGCATGCCCGTCGGCAGGCTTGATCATTATTCGATCCGCACGCTCGACATCGAGGCGTCGCGCCGCTTCTACACCGAAGTCATGGGATTCACGGCCGGTTTCCGGCCGCCCTTCGATTTTCCCGGCATCTGGTTCTACAACGGCGCGCAGTATCCGGAGACCACCGGCGTCGTGCATATCATCGGTATCGACCTCAACGACCCGCAGGGCCTGAAGGATTATCTCGGCGATCGCGACCTTGCCTCGCTTGAAGGCACCGGCACCGTCGACCACATGGCCTTCACCGCCACCGGCCTGACCGACATGCGCGCGCGGCTTGCCCGCCACAATGTCGCCTTCCGCGAACGCACGGTGCCTTCGCTGGGCACCCACCAGGTGTTCTTTGAAGATCCCAGCGGCGTCACGCTTGAACTGAACTACCCCGCGGCCGAAGCCGCAGCCTGAATTTCGCATGCCGCGCGCGCTGATCATCGGCGGCTCACTCGGCGGGCTGTTTGCCGCCAACCTGCTGCACCGCGCCGGCTGGGGCGTCGAAGTCTTCGAGCAATCCGCGGAGCCGCTGGCCGGCCGCGGCGCCGGCATCATCACCCATCCCGATCTGTTCGCTGCGCTGGAGCGCATCGGCATCGCGGCCCATGACGGCATCGGCGTCGACATCGAGGGCCGTGTCGCCTTCGGCCGCGACGGCGCAGTGCTCGGGACCTTGCCGATCCGGCAATGCCTCACCACCTGGGGCCGGCTGCACGAACTGCTGCTCGCGGCTTTTCCGGCGGAACGCTACCACCTCGGTCATGCCTGCAGCAGCGTCGAACAGGACGCAGGCGGCGTCACTGCGCATTTCCGCAACGGCGCAGCGGTGCGCGGCGACCTGCTGGTCGGCGCCGACGGCATCCGTTCGGTGGTGCGCGCACAGCTTGCTCCGGATACAAAACCGCGTTACGCCGGCTACATCGCCTGGCGCGGGCTCGCCGACGAAAACGACCTGACGGTGCAGACCCACCGCGACCTGTTTCCGAAATTCGCCTTCAGCCTCGCCCCGCGCGAGCACATGCTCGGTTACCCGGTGGCCGGCTTCGGCAACTCGACGCGCGCCGGCGAACGCTGCTTCAATTTTGTCTGGTACCGCCCGGCCCACGCCGAACACGAACTGCCCGGACTGTGCACCGACATCCACGGCCGCCGCCACGACATGGCCATCCCACCGCCGCTGATCCGGCCGGCGGTGATCGCAGCAATGCGCGACGCGGCCAAGGACCGGCTGTCACCGCAATTTGCCGAGGTCGTCGCCTGCACCCGGCAGCCTTTTTTCCAGGCGATCTTCGACCTCGAGTCGGCGCAGATGCATTTCGGCCGCGTCGCCCTGCTCGGTGACGCCGCCTTTGTCGCAAGGCCGCATGTCGGAATGGGCGTGTCCAAGGCCGCGGGCGACGCGATGGCGCTGGCCGACCTGCTGCAGAAAACGGACAACAACCCCGCCGCGGCACTGCCGGAATATTCGGCGCAGCGCACCCGCTTCGGCCATGCGGTCATCGCCCATGCGCGCGAACTCGGCGCCTATCTCGAAGCCTGCGCCGCCGGCGAAACCGCCGCTGTCGAGCTCCACACCCCGGAGGCGGTCATGCGCGACATTGCGGTGACACGGGCGTTCTGAAACCGGCAACACTGCCGGGCGCGGCAGCCTCTAGAATGGAACCGGGCACCTTCGCCCGCGCAGGAGTTCGCCGCCATGACCGTCACCCCGCTCTACGCCGCCATCCTCGGGCTGATTTTCGTCGCCCTCAGCCTGCAGACCATCCGCCTGCGGCGCCGGCACCGCGTGGCGCTGGGCGACGGCGACCAGGCGCCGCTGCGGCGGGCGATGCGGGTGCATGCCAACTTCGCGGAATACGTGCCGCTGGCGCTGCTGCTGATGTTTTTTGTGGAACGCGGCGGCGGTTCGGCGCTGCGCATCCATGTCCTCGGGATCGCGCTGCTCGCAGGCCGCCTGCTCCATGCCTGGGGAGTCAGCCAGGCCCGGGAAAACTTCCGTTACCGCACGACCGGCATGGTGCTGACTTTCAGCGTGATCATCTCGGCCAGTCTGTTCCTGCTGTTCGCGCAGCTGGCCTGAAACAAGGACTCAGCGCCGGTATTCGCCGGGGTTGAGCCGGTCAATGTCGGCCTGCACCTGTTCGCGGCTGCGTTCATAGACGATTTCGCGGCCCATCACCGAGCCGGCATAGGCCAGCCCGTTGCGGGTCGGCGTCAGCTCGCATTTGACGCTGTGCACACCGCTGCCGATCACCACCTCGATGGACGAAGCCCGCTTGCTGAACACGACGACATCCATCAGCTGGCGGGTTTCGGTGACACGGACCTTGATGGTTTCGGTATTCAATTCGGTTCTCCGGTGACACGCGGCTGTGCTGCAGAATCTGGACGTTTTGCCGGAAAAACGACCGACAGGGACCAGCTTAGCCGGGCACCTGCGGTGCGGCAAGCCGGATTACGCAACAACCGTGGCACGGACACCGGCAAGGGTGAAAACAGACCAATTTGGCCTGACTTTCTTTGACGGGGCTTACCTTATAATTTCCCCCTTTCCGCCTCTCCGGGACGCGTTCACATGCTGATCAAATTCACCCTCAACGGCGACCCCGTCGAGGTCCACCTGAAATCGGCCGACCGACTGTTGGTCGATGTGCTGCGCGAGGATCTGCAGCTCACCGGCACCAAACACGGCTGCGGCATCGGCGCCTGCGGCACCTGCACCGTGATCGTCGACGGCGCGCCGGTGTCGTCCTGCCTGCAGCTGGCCGCGCTCTGCGACGGCGCCCAGGTGCGCACCATTGAGGGCCTCGACCAGGCCGGCGTACTGCATCCGGTGCAGCAGGCCTTCATCAACAAGACCGCCCTGCAGTGCGGCATCTGCATCCCGGGCCATGTCATGCAATGCGTGTCGCTGGTCGAGAAGAATCCCGACCCCAGCGACGAAGAAATCCGCGCCAGCGCTGACAGTGTCTATTGCCGCTGCACCGGCTACGTGAAAATCATGGACGCCTACCGCGAAGCGGCGGCGCTGCTGAAGAAAGCGGGGAAAGCATGAGCACGCGCCACAAGCAGCTGCGCGATCCGAAATTCGAAGCCGGCCTGTTGGTGGTCGGCAAGGATGTGCCGCGCGCCGACGCGATCCCCAAGGTCACCGGCGCCGCGCAATACGTCGCCGACATGCACCTGCCGGGCATGCTGCACGCCGCGGTGCTGCGCAGCCCGCATGCCCACGCAAAAATCCTCTCCATCGACACCAGCGCCGCGCGCGCGATGCCCGGCATCAAGGCCGTGGTCACCGGTGAAGACACCGCGAAACGCAAATGGGGCGCCTTCCGCCCCGACCTCTATCCGCTGGCGATCGGCCGCGTGCGCTACGTCGGCGACGAAGTCGCCGCGGTCGCCGCCACCGACCCGGAAACCGCGCGCGCCGCGGTGGACAGGATCGTTGTCGAATACGAACCGCTGCATGCGGTGTTTTCGCTGGATGAAGCAATGGCGCCCGGCGCGCCGCTGGTCCACGACGATGCGGCCGGCAACATCGCCCACGAATTCGCCTTCGAACGCGGCGATGTCGATGCCGGCTTCAAGGCTTCGGACGTCGTCGTCGAAGGCACCTGGGATTCGATCCGGCAATGGCATTCCTCGCTGGAAACCATCGGCTGCGTCGCGCACTGGAGCAACAACCGCGTGTCGATGTGGTGCAACACGCAGACACCTTTCCTCGCCCGCGGCCGCTACTCGGTGGCACTGGGCGTGCCGGAGTCGCAGGTGCGGGTCATCCAGACCGAAGTCGGCGGCGGTTTCGGCGGCAAGTCCGGCGACGACAACGGCTCGGTGATCGCGGCGATCCTCGCGCGCAAGGCCGGCCGCCCGGTCAAGCTGATCCACACCCGCGAGGAGGAATTCCTCGCCAGCCATCCGCGCATGCCCATGCGTTACTGGGTGCGCCTCGGATTTTCGAAAGCCGGCAAGGTGCTGGCCAAGGAAATCCGCATGTGGGCGGACAACGGCGCCTACACCGGCAAGTCGCAGGCCATTCTCGGCGCGGCGACGGTGCGCCATGACGCGCTGTACAAATACCCCAACGCCCGCGCCAAATCGACGCTGCTGTACACCAACCTCGTGCCCACCGGCGCCTTCCGCGGCTTCGGCAATCCCTCGGCGGACTGGGCGGTGGAACAGGCCTGGGACCTCGCGGCTGAAAAACTCGGCATCGACGTTGTCGACCTGCTGCGGATGAACGCAGTGGAGGAAGGCGACGTCTCACCGCACAACCACAAGATCACCAGCGGCGAGCTGCGCCAATGCATCGACAAGGCTGCGGACCTGATCCAGTGGAAAGCCAAGCGCAAAACGAAAAAGGACGGCCACGGCCTCGGCATGGGCTGCAGCATCCACGTCAACGGCCGCCGCAGTTTCGGCGACTGGGACGGCAGCTCGGCCATCGTGCGCATCAACGAGGACGGCCGCGCCACGATCATCACCGGCGAAGGCGAGATCGGCCAGGGTACCTACACCGTGCTGAAGCAGATCGCCGCCGAGGAACTGGGCCTGCCCTACGAAGACGTCGACATCACCCGCCCCGACACCGATGTGCATGCCCATTCGCTGGGCGCGCTGGCCAGCCGCGTGACCTATGTCGCCGGCAATGCGGTCAAGCGTGCTGCGGCCGAAGCGCACAAACAATTGATGGCCGCGGCCTCGGAGCAGTTCAAAAAGCCGGTCGAGGAACTGACCATCATCAACGGCCAGATCGGCCCGAAGAATGGCGCCGAATCCGAATTCAAGCCGGTCAGCGCCGTGGTCCGCGCCAACATCTACAAGCGCGGCGGTGAAGCCATCGTCGGCGTCGGCAACTGGGACAACCCCTCGGAGTTCCCGGACCATAGCCGTTTCGGCAACGAATCTGGCGCCTACAACTTTGCCGCGCAGGCGGCCGAGGTCGAGGTCGACCGCGGCACCGGCGAAGTGAAGCTGAAGGAAATCTCCGCCGTCGTCGACTGCGGCACGGTGATCCATCCCGCCGCGGCCCAGGGCCAGGTCGAGGGCGCCGTGGTGCAGGGCATCGGCCTCGCCATGATCGAATACTTCGACTGGCACCAGGGCACGCCGACCGATCCTCAGTACATCGACTACCCGCTGCCCTCGGCCGATTTCATTCCGAAGCTGCACGTCGGTTTCGCCGATTCCTACGAACCTTCGGGCCCCTTCGGCGCAAAAGGGCTCGGCGAGATCGGTCTCGACGCGATTCCGGCGGCGATCGCCAACGCGATTGCCGATGCCGTCGGCGTGCGCATCCACGAACTGCCGATCACCGCGGAGAAAATCCACCGCGCGCTGCACCCGGAACTCTATGCCGATGAACAGAAAACGCCGCCGCAGCCGCCCAAGGGCGGCGTGTGGTCGCGGCTGGTCACCGGCAAGCCTTCGGGCACGCGGCCCTTCAAGCCGGAGCTGCTGGTACCGAAATCGCTGGACGAGGCCCTGCAGCGTTATGCCGAAGGCGACACTGCGATCGTCTCCGGCGGCATGTCGCACGCGATCCGCCGCGAACGCACCGGCTACCCGCAGGCCAAGCGCCTGCTGGTCGTCGGCAAGCTGCCGGAATTGCTTAAAATATCCAATAAAAACAATAACTTACATATAGGCTCCGCAGTCAACCAGCAGACCATCATCGAACTGCCGCAACTGCGCGAGCAGCACACGGTGCTCGCCGAAGCGCTGGATGCCGCAGGCCACACCCGCGTGCGGCGCATGACCACGGTCGGCGGCAGCGTCGGACCGCTGATCGGCGGCTTCGACATGCCGGTGGCGCTGCTGGCACTGAACGCGCGCGTGGTCACCGCTACGACAAAAGGCCAGCGCAGTTACCCGCTGGCTGAAGCCTTCGACAAACGTTTTGCCAAAGACGAGATGCTCATCGCGGTCGAAATCGACGCCCTGCCCGCGCGCAGCGGATCGGCCTTCCACAAGTTCCTGCCCCGCGGCGTAATGGAAACGCCTACGGCCAATGCCGGGGCGGTGGTGACGCTGGATGCATCCGGCCAATGCACGGCCGCAAGGCTGGTCGTCGGCGCGGTGGGTTTCAAACCGCTGGTCGCCGACCTGTCGCCATTGAGCGGCAAGGCCTTCGACGAAGCCGCGATCCGCGCTGCCGTTCAGCCGCTGCGCGATCTGGCACAGCCGCTGGCCAATGTGCGTGGCTCGGCAATGTACAAACGCAACATGGCCGTGGAAATCGGCGCACGCACGCTGATCCGCGCCTGGCAGCGTGCCGCACAACAGAAATAGTCCCCAACCGAGGAACCTCCGCAATGACTTCAAGCTTCCAGACTTCCGACGGCTGCAACATCGCCTACACCCTGCACAACAACGCCGGCGCCAGCGCGCCGCGGGTGGCGCTGGTGCATTCACTGGCACTCGACCGCAGCATCTGGGACGGCGTGGTGCAGTCTCTGGCGAAGGACGCGCAGGTGCTGACCTGGGACTGCCGCGGCCACGGCCAGTCGGGACAGCCGCTGATGACCTACACGCCGCAGTTGTTCGCGCGCGACCTTGCCGAACTGATGGACCATGTTGGCTGGCCCTCGGCCATCGTCGGTGGCTGCTCGATGGGCGGCATGGTCGCCCAGGCTTTTGTGATTGATCACCCGAAACGCGCGACCGGCCTGGTGCTGGTCGACACCACCGCCTGGTACGGCGCCGATGCACCGAAGGTCTGGCGCGAACGCGGCGCCACCGGCAAGGAAAAAGGCATGGGCGCGCTGGTCGAGTTCCAGACCGGGCGCTGGTTCGGCGATGCCTTCCGCGCCAGTGAAAAGGCCACCGTCGACAAGCTGGTCAAGGTGTTCCTCGACAACAACGTCGACTGCTATGTGAAGACCTGCGAGATGCTCGGCGACGGCGACCTGCGCGCCGGACTGGCCACCATCAAGGTACCAACCGCGGTGGTGGTCGGCGAAGAGGATTATGCGACGCCGGTGGCGATGGCCGAGGCCCTGCACCAGGACATCGCCGGCTCGACGCTGACGGTGATTCCCGGCGGCCGCCACATCACGCCCGCCGAAAAACCGCAGGACATCGCCGCGCGTTTCCGCGAAGTCATCGCGAAGGCGAAATAAGCCGTGGCAAAACCGCGCTGCCTCGACATCCACGCCCACCACGTGGGACAAGCCCTCGTGGATCGCATCAACGCCGAGGGTGAGCGGCACGGCGTGAAAATCGTCAAGGGCGAGGACGGTGCAACACGCATCAGCGTCGGCGGACGCCTGACCGGCATGCCGCTGATCCCGCCGCTGAACGATGAAGCCGCGCGGCTGAAATGGATGGACGAGGCCGGCATCGACGTGCAGCTGCTTGCCGGCTGGATGGACCTTGCGGGTTATCACCTGCCGACCGAAGCCGGACAGTGGCTCGCGCGCGCGCAGAACGAAACGCTGGCCGACATGGCGGCGCGTCGTCCTGACCGTTATGCCGCAGCCGCCGCGGTGCCGCTGCAGGACGCCACTGTCGCCGCCGCTGAACTGCGCCATGCGGTGAAAGTGCTGGGACACCGCGCGGTACAGATCGGCGCGCGCGTCGAGGAAGAAGGCCTCGATGCGCCGCAGTACGACGCGTTCTGGGCTGCAGCGCAGGAACTGAACGTGCCGGTGATCATTCACCCGGCCGACCTCGCGGTGCCGCCGCGGATCCGCCGGCTGTTCCTGCACATCCTCGTCGGCAATCCGAGCGAGACCACCTTCGCCGCCGCGGCGCTGCTGCTCGGAGGCATGTTCGACCGCTTCCCGCAGCTGCGCGTGCTGCTGGTGCACGGCGGCGGCTGCGTGCCCTACCAGTTCGGCCGCATCGACCGCGGCCGCATCACCGCACCGCCGTTTGCAAAAGGCGCGGTAAAAAATCCGCTGGGCCAGTACGCGGACAATCTCTATTACGATACGGTGCTGCATGACGATGCCGCCTTCCGTTACCTGGTCGAACGTGTCGGCAGCAAGCAGATTGCGCTGGGCAGCGATTACCCCTTCCCTTTGCGCGATCCGGATCCGGTTAAATTTATCAATAAAAATAATTACTTGAAGGATACCGAACGGCAGGATATGTGCTGGAACACCGGCGCCGCGCTGCTCGGACTGAAATGACGCAGGGAGAAACTGCGATGAAAACACAGGTCCTGCGGGCGGCCTGCGCCGCACTGCTGCTCACCACCACGGCCACTGCAACGGCGCAGGCATATCCCGCCGGGCCGATCCGCATCGTCGTGCCCTTCCCGGCCGGCGGCGGCGTTGACACCGCGGGCCGCCTGCTCGGCACCAAACTGGCCGAGGCCATCGGCCGCCCGGTGGTCATCGACAACCGCGCCGGCGCCAACGGCATGATCGGCAGTGAAGCCGTGGCCAGGGCGCCGAAGGACGGCTACACGCTGATGGTCAACGGCGCCAACTTCGTCACCAGCCCGTCGCTGTACTCGAAGGCACTCTACGATCCTTTGCGCGACTTCGAAGCCATCAGCCTGCTCGCACATGCGCCCAACATCCTCGTCGTGCATCCCTCGCTGCCGGTGAAGAACGTCCGCGAACTGATCGCCTTCGCCAAGGCAAGGCCCGGCGACATCCTGTTCGCCGGTTCCGGCAGCGGCAGCACGCCGCACCTCGCCGGCGAACTGTTCCGCACACTGACCGGCACAAAGATGGTTCATGTGCCCTACCGCGGCACCGGCCCGGCGATCACTGCCATTCTCTCCGGTGAAGTCAGCACCATGTTCATGCCGGCACTGACCGCGCTGCCGCTGATCCAGGGGGGCCGCATCCGCGCGCTGGCCGTGACTTCGCTGGAACGCCTGCCGGCGTTGCCCGAGCTGGCGACGGTGAACGAGTCGGGGCTGAAGGGTTACCAGTCAAGCCAGTGGTACGGCCTGCTTGCCCCGGCCGGCACGCCGGCCGACATCCTCAACCTGCTCAACGGGCACGCCGCAAAAATCATGCAGGCTGCGGACATGCAGGAACGGATGAAGAACAGCGGCAGCGTCGCCGTCGGCAGCACGCGCGAGGTCTTCGCGAAATTCGTGCAGAGCGAATTCACCAAGTGGGCGAAGGTCATCAAGGCCTCCGGCGCGACGGTGGATTGATTCAACCCTGAAACCTTTTAGCCACAGAGGGCACAGAGAACACAGAGAAAATTGTCTTGAGTGAACGGTCGGCCGGTAACAGGCAATCTAAAAGGTCGCACCGCCCGTCAACGACCCGGGAAAACTCTGTGTCCTCTGTGTCCTCTGTGGCTGCTTTTGACTTTAGCAGTTGAAGTTTTCATCCAAAGGACGCACCGTGACCGACCCGAACAAGAACGCCATCAAGCACGAAACACCGATCCCCTCGCCGGCGAGCGACGCGCTCTACGGCAGCGATGTCATCGCCGGCACGCTGCGTGCGCTGGACATCGACTACATCGCGCTCAACCCCGGCGCGAGTTACCGCGGCCTGCACGACAGCCTGGTCAATCATCTCGGCAACAAGAAGCCCCAGATGGTGCTGTGCCTGCACGATGAAAATGCGGTATCGATCGCCCAGGGCTACTGGAAAGCCAGCAACAAGCTGATGGCGGCGGCGCTGCACTCCAACGTCGGCCTGATGCACGCGTCGATGCCGATCTTCAACGCCTGGTGCGACCGCGCGCCGATGCTGATCCTCGGCGCCACCGGTCCTTGGGATGCCGCCAAGCGCCGCCCCTGGATCGACTGGATCCACACCTGCTCCGACCAGGCCGCGCTGGTGCGCAACTTCACCAAGTGGGACAACCAGCCGGGTTCGGTCGCCGCCGCCGTCGAGGCGATGATCCGCGGCGCGCAGCTCTCCACCATGGCGCCGCGCGCGCCGGTCTACGTCAACCTCGACGTCACCATCCAGGAAGAAAAACTCGAGGCGCCGCTGCCGCTGCCCGAGATGGCGCGTTATGCGCCGCCGCCGATGGTGCGCCCGGCCGACAGCGAGATCGAGGCCGCCGCGAAACTGCTGTCAAACGCGAAAAACCCGGTGATGCTCTGCGGCCGCGGTTCGCGCCGGCTCGACCACTGGAATGCCCGTGTCGCGCTCGCCGAGAAGCTCGACATGCGCGTGATCACCCAGATCAAGCTTGCCGCGTCCTTCCCCACCGACCACCGGCTGCACGCCGCGCCCCCGGCCAACCGCCTGGTGCCGGCGGCGAAGAAGACGCTGGCCGAAGCCGATGTGATCCTCGCGCTCGACTGGCTGGACCTCGCCGGCGCGCTGAAGCAGACCTTCGGCAGCAAGCCGGTCAACGCGAAAATCATCAACATCTCCTGCGACAGCCAGCTGCACCGCGGCTGGAGCATGGATTATCAGGCGCTGCCGCCGGCCGACGTGTGGATGAACTGCGAACCCGATGCCGCGGTGCCGTTGCTGACCGCCGCCGTGACCGCACGGCCGCGCAAGATCGAAGGCAGCGGCTACGCGCTCGCCGGTGAACCGACCGAACCGCTGGCGCTGAAGGGCCTCGCCCATGCGCTGAATGCCGCAATCGGCAAGCAGGAGGTCAGCATCACCCACCTGCCGCTGGGCTGGAGCGGCGCCTACACCCACTTCCGCCATCCGCTGGATTACCTCGGCTTCGACGGCGGCGGCGGCGTCGGTGCCGGCCCCGGACTGACCATCGGTGCCGCGCTGGCGCTGAAGGGCAGCGGCCGCATTCCGATCGGCCTGATGGGCGACGGCAACTTCCTGATGGGCAACACGGCAGTGTGGAGCGCGGTGCATTACCAGATCCCCTGCCTGATGATCATCTGCAACAACCGCTCCTTCTTCAACGACGAGCGCCACCAGGGTCATGTCGCCGAGTACCGCGGCCGCCCGCCGGCGAACGCCTGGATCGGCCAGAAGATCATCGATCCCGACGTCGACATCGCGGCAATGGCCCGCGCCCAGGGCGCGGAAGGCATCGGCCCGGTCACCTCGATGGCCGACATGCAGCCGGCGATCGAACGCGGCATCGCCATCGTCAAGGCCGGCGGCGTCTGCGTGATCGATGCCCGGGTTTTGCCGGGGTATGATGGAGAGTGAAAATCAGCCCGGAGCGATGAATGATGAATGCGGAGCGGACGGCTAATGCTCCGGTGGGACATAAAACAAACTGGGAGGAGGACATCATGATCAGGCATTTATCCATCGTCATTGCCGCGGGCTGCGCGGCGCTGGCCGGCACGCTGCCCGCAGCGGCTGCCGACAATTATCCGTCGCGGCCGATCCGCGTCATCGTGCCGCAGAGCGCCGCCGGCTCCACCGACGTCGCCGCGCGCGCGCTGACCGACCGTCTTTCCGAATCGCTGAAACAGAACATCGTTGTCGACAACCGGCCCGGCGCCGGCAGCCTCAACGGCACCGACATGGTGGCAAAGGCCGCGCCCGACGGCTACACGCTGCTGGCCATCGCCGCCTCGCTTACGATCACGCCGGCCATGCACAGCAAGCTGCCCTTCGACCCGGTCACCGACTTCGCGCCGATCACCCAGATCGCAGACCTGCCGCATATCGTCGTCGTGCATCCTTCGGTCGCCGCAAAAAACATCCCCGAACTGGTGGCCCTGCTGAAAGCCAAACCCGGCCAGATCACCTGCGGCTACAGCGGCATCGGCACCAGCACCCATCTCGCGATCGAGCTCTTCCAGTACATGAGCCAGACAAAAATGCTGCTGGTGCCCTACAAGGGCGGCACGCCGGCAATGACGGCGCTGCTCGGCGGCGAGGTGCAGGTCAACTTCGCCGCCAGTTCCACCGCGATTCCGCACATCCGCACCGGCAAGCTGCGCGCGATGGCGGTCACCGGCGGCAAACGTTCGACGGCGGTGCCGGATCTGCCGACAATGGGTGAGGCCGGGGTCAAGGGTTACCAGCATGCCTCCTGGGTCGGCCTGCTGGCACCGGCCAAAACACCGCCGGCCGTCATCAACCGCCTGCACTCGGAGTCGATCAAGATCATCTCGCGCAGCGACGTCAAGGCGATGCTGCTGAAAAGCGGCATGGAAGCCGAAGGCAACACTCCGAAGGAGTTCGCGGCCATCATCCGCGAGGAAGTCGACAAGTGGAAAAAGCTGGTGAAGATCGCCGGCATCAAGCCCCAGTAATCCGGGCCGCGGCAAAAAAACCGCAGGGCACGCCCTGCGGTTTTTTTACGCCCGGCGGTGCCGGTCAGGATTTGCCGAGGTTCTTGTCCGGATGGTCGGCGCTCATCAGCGCACGGAAGGTCAGCACCGGGATCGACGAACGGTGCAGCACGCGGCTCGCCTCGCTGCCCAGGATCAGCGACACCAGGCCCTTGCGGTGGCGCGAGGTCATCACGATCAGGTCGCAGCCGCGCTCATTGGCGGCATCGACGATCGCGTCATAGGGCTGCGGCCCCTTGGCGATCACGGTATCGCAGGTCACCCCGGCGGTATCCGCGGTTTTCTGGACAAAGGCGAGAAAACTGGCCGCGCGTTCACGCTCGCGCTCCTCCATGCCTTCCTCCAGTTCAGTGGGCGCCAGCCCCTCGGGGCCGATCATCATCCGGTAATCCTGCATCACGTGGATGCCGGTCACCCGTGCGCCGCACAGCTTGGCCAGTTCGATGCCGCGCTCGACAGCACGTTCGGAATGCTCCGAACCGTCGGTGGGCATCAGGATGTGCTTGAACATGAAAATTCCTCGCTTGGTTGCTGGTCAGTCGTGCCGGCAACCGTTTTTGCGGCCGCCGCCACCCTCGTCACACGGTACGCTGCCGTGTTGCCGCATGTTCGCCAAATTGGAAGGCAAAGTCCAGCATGTACAAGCTCCGCCGGGGCGCTGCACAACAAGCGCAATAAAAACAGTGGCTTGCAAGAGCTGCCCGCTGTCCGGGTTCAGCTCTTGTCTTCGCGCTTGGGCCGGTAGCTGGTTTCGGGCTTGAGGCCGCCGCGAGTCGCCTTTTCGCTGATGCGTCCATTCTCGAGATAAGCGCCGGTGGCCGCGCGACGCCCGCCTTCATCCCATTGCGGCAGCCAGTCGCCGACCGGCGAACCGAACCACGGTGACTGTGGCCGCAGTTTCGGCAAGCCCATCTCTTCCCAGATTTTGCGGCTGCGCTCCATGTATTCGCGCTTGGGCAGCGCGAAGGGCGGCAGCACCTCCTTCGCGGTGGCATCGATCAGCAATGTCGAATCTTCCTGGTCGGTCTCGTGCTCGCGTTCGGGGCCGTGGCCGCCGCTGCGGTGCTTCAGGATCTGGATGTCCTCCAGCGGATTCATGCGGAAGGCCATCGCCCAGAACAGGGCGTCGGAGTTTTCCGGTTCGATGTCGTCGTTGACGGCGATGCAGATCTTGCCGCAATCGGCCTTGAACGAGGTCACGCCGTAGAGCGCGCGCCAGATCTCGCTGCGCGGTGTGCCCTGCTCGACGGTGACAATCGCCATCCGCCGCAGCGCGGTCATCCTTTCGTGCAGCGTCACCCGCTTCACGCCCTTGATGCCCAGGGTGTTCCTCAAGTGAGACAGGAACATCGGCTCGTACGACACGCGCTTGATCGCACTCGATTCGCTGGGTGTGACCTGGCTCAGGTATGAAGCCACGATCGCGCCTCTGCGGTGGGTGATCGCCGTCACCCGCATCGGCATGTTGAACTGTTCCAGAGCGACATGGCCGTGCGACTCGCCGAAGGGGCCTTCCGGCTCGACGTGTTCGGTATCGATCAGGCCCTCGATGACGATCTCGGCATCCGCCGGCACCAGCAGATCGACGGTTTTCGCTTTTACGACCCGGATCGGCGCGCCGGCGACGCCGCCGGCGACACCGACCTCGTCGAGGTCGATCGGCAGCTTCATCGGCGCGACAAAAGCGACACAGGGCGGCGCGCCGAGCACGATCGCCACCGGCATCGTCTTGTCGCCGCGTTTCTGGTGTTTCTGGTAATGACGGTAACCGCCGGCGCCGCCGACACGGGTGGCCATGCGCACGACCATGCGGTCCGGCGCCTTCAGTCCGGCGCGGTAGGTGCCGTGGTTCTGGATGCCGGTGTCGGGATCCTTCGTAATGACGTTGGTCGCGGTCAGCGTCGGCGCGCCGTCAAAGCCGGGCGTCGACACCGGAATCGGCAGCGCATCGAGGCCATTGCCTTCGCCCTTGAGCTGCTCACCGGTGATCACCACTTCCTGGCAGGCGCCGGTTTCAACCACCACCGGCGGCAGCGGGTTGGCAATCGCGCGGTCCCAGCGGCCCTGCACCTCGTCGAGCGGCACGCCCATGCCGACGCCGTAGATCTCGCGGTTGCCGGCGAAGGCACCGACGACGACCGGAAATCCGTACTTCCGGCCGCGGGCATCGACGACATTGGTGAAGAGAAAGGCCTTGCGCTCGTGCTCCTCGATGCCGCCGACATACTGCCAGCGCACCAGCGGATGCATCTCGGAGTCCTTGTCTATCGGCCTGTCCACCTCCACCAGCAAACCCCGCTCGCGCAGGGCCGCCAGGTGGTCATGCAGATCTGCATAACCGCGGTCGTTCTTGCTCATGGCGCAACCGGGAGCCGGATGCCGCTTATTTGCCGCTGCGGGTGGCCACCCAGGGCGAAGTCTTGCCGCCGGCGGTCACCGTGCCCTCGATGCGGTCTCCGCTGACCTTGCCGGAATAACGGCCCGCGCCCGCGGTGAAGCTGATTTCGTCGCCGCGCAGGCGGCCGTTCTGCACATTCGACAGCTTGCCGCCGACGTTGAGCGAGCCCTGCACCATCTGGTATTCCTGCGCGAGCTTCAGCTCCTCGTTGCCGGACTTCCACACGCCGCCCACCTTGGCGGGCACGATCCACATATAGGCCGTGCAGTAACTGGTGCAGTCGCCCTTGGCGGTCTGGGTCTCGTCCGATTTCCAGTCGCCCATCGTGAAGGAGTTCGAGACCACGCGGGTGCCCGGTGCCATGTCGAGGATTTTCGGACGCAGCTTGACGTTCAGTTCCGGCAGCAGGAACAGCGTGATCACCGTGGCCTTGGAGAAATCGGTCTCGAAAATGTCGCCGTGGATGAAGGTCGCCTTGCCGGCGAGTTTTTCCTTCGCGGCGTTGCGGCGCGACAGCTCCACCATGTCCGGGTTGTACTCGACGCCGTAGGCGGTGGCGCCGCGGCGCGCCGCGGTGATCACCGTGCGACCGTCGCCCGAACCGAGGTCATAGTGGATGTCCTTGGGCGTCAGTTTCACCATGTCGAGCATGCGATCGACCAGCGCCTGCGCGGTCGGCACCCAGACCACGTCCTTGCCGGACTGGCCGACCTCGGGCACGAACTCGGACTTGGCGGCGGGCTGCGCCTGCGCCATGGCGCCGGCGGCGAAAAGGGACAGGGCAAGCGCCAGCACGGTGCGGCGCGAGGTGTTCGATAAACTCATTGCGGTCTCCGGATTGATTGAGGGCGGCTGACAAAATGAGAATGCGGGCCTCTCGCCGACGGAACCTGCTTTTCCCCGGCTTCCCGCATGCGGGGAGCCGGCCGGGGTGAGGGGCCGCAAAAATACATTCGATCCAGCACTCTGACGGGATAATAAAAAGCTGCCGCTGGATGATACCGGATTCGGCCGCGCGCGGCGGTGCCCAGGGGGCGGCAACCGTCGCCCATTGCCGACACCGGGCTGCGGCGCACCCGGTCCGGACTATCATACGGTTTTGCCCCGCCGCCGCCCCATGGACACCTCTCCGCCAAGCCGCCACATCGTCAAGGCCGCCTGCCCCCACGACTGCCCCGACACCTGCGCCCTCGACATCAGCGTCGAGGACGGCCGCGCCGTCGCGGTGCGCGGCGGCGACATGCCCTTCACTGCCGGCACGCTGTGCACCAAGGTGGCGCGTTACCTTGACCGCACCTATGCCCCGTCACGCATTCTTTACCCGATGAAGCGGACCGGCCCCAAGGGCGAAGGCCGTTTCAAGCGCATTTCCTGGGACGAGGCGCTGGACACCATTGCCGCGCGCTTCACCGCCATTGCCGCCGGGGATCCGCAGCAGATCCTGCCGGTGAGTTACGCCGGCACCATGGGCCTGGTCAACTTCGCGGGTATGGACCGGCGCTTCTTTCACCGTCTCGGTGCAACCCTGCTCGAACGCACGCTGTGTTCCTCGGCGGGCAAGGCCGGCGTGAAAATCACCCTCGGCGGCTCGGTCGGCAGCGACCCGGAGCAGGTGCAGGACGCAAACCTGATCCTGATCTGGGGCTCCAACCCGGTCACCTCCAACCTGCACTTCTGGTCGCGCTGCCAGCAGGCTAAACGCCGCGGCGCGAAACTGGTCATCATCGACCCGCGGCGCAACGAGACCGCGGAAAAATGCGACTGGCACCTCGCTCCACTACCCGGCACCGATGCCGCGCTGGCGCTGGCGATGATGCACGTGATCATCGGCGAGGGCCTGACCGATGCCGGCTACATTGCGCGCCACACGCTGGGTTTTGACGAACTGGAAAAACGCGTCCGCGAATGGACCCCGCAGCGCGCGGCTGCAATCTGCGGCATCAAGGCCGCAGACATCATCACCCTTGCCCGCGAATACGCCGCCACGCGCAAGGCCATGATCCGCATCAACTACGGCCTGCAGCGCCATGCCGGCGGCGGCATGGCCGTGCGCAGCATCGCCTGCCTGCCGGCGCTGACCGGTGCCTGGCGCGAACCCTCCGGCGGCGTGCTGCTGATGACCAGCGATTTCTACGGCATGAACCATCGCGCGCTGGAACGCCCGGACCTGCTGCGCGGGAAGCCGCGCACGATCAACATCGCCGCGCTGGGCGATGCGCTGACCACGGCCGATCCGCCGGTGAAGGCGGCTTATGTCTACAACAACAATCCGGTCGCGGTCTGCCCCGATTCGCGCAAGGTGATCTCCGGATTCATGCGCGATGACCTGTTCACCGTCGTCCATGAAATCTTTCAGACCGACACCGCCGACTACGCCGACATCCTGCTGCCGGCGACAACACAGCTCGAACATTTCGACATCCACAAGTCCTACGGCCACCTCTACGTGCAGGCAAGCCAGCCGGCGATCGCACCGCTGGGTGAAGCGAAGCCCAATGCCGAAGTGTTCCGCCTGCTCGCCGCGCGCATGGGTTTCGACGAGCCCTGTTTCCGCGACAGCGACGAGGATCTCTGCCGGCAGGCGCTGCACTCCGATGCGCCGGCGCTGAAAGGCATCACCTGGGAAATACTGAAGGAGAATGGCTGGGCGCGCCTCGACGTGCCGGCCGCACCCTTCGCCAACGGCGGTTTTCCCACACCCTCCGGCAAATGCGAGTTCTGGAGCGAAACCGCGCAGGCACTGGGCCTCGATCCGCTGCCGGACTACACGCCGCCGCGCGAAAATGCGGCCAGCAACCCGCAACTGGCGCAGCGCTACCCGCTTGCCTTCATTTCACCGCCGCACCGGCATTTCCTCAACTCCTCCTTCGCCAACCTCGACTTCGCGCTGAAGGATGCCGGAGTTCCGACGCTGGAGATCCATCCGGACGATGCCAATGTCCGCGGCATCGTCGAAGATGCGGAAGTGCGCGTCTTCAACGGCCGTGGCGAATACCACCTCCGCGCCCGCATCACCGACCGCGTGCGGCCCGGCGTGGTGTCTGCGCCTTCGGTGTGGTGGAAAAAACTGTCTCCGGACGGCCGCAACGCCAACGAACTGACCTCGCAGGCCATTGCCGACATGGGCGGCGCGGCGACTTATTACGATTGCCTGGTGGAAGTTGCCTGCACTAAGCGGTCGCACAGAACAGAGCCGGACGGAACCGGACAGCCTGATTGCATGCCCCCCTGATCCGGAAATCAAGCCGACCCCGGGGAAACCACATGGAATCCGCAATCGCCGTAAAGAGGCCGTGCATGAAGCATTTATGGTTGCCGGCCCTGTTCGTCTGCGGCATCGCACATGCCGAAGGCCCGCGTATCGGTCTGGAATATGAGTCCGAAAGGGACAACAAGACCGGGATGAGGAGCGTCGCAGTCACCTTGAAGCCCGGCTGGGAGTTTTCCAGGGACAGCCTCATCAATCTGGTGGAACTCCTGATCGACCATAGCCAGGATACCCGTCCAGACGAAACCGGACTTCGGGACAGGGAGACAAAGCTGTTCGTCCGCCTTCGCCACAACAGGAAGCTCAACGAAAGTTTCGCCTACTACCTTCGCGGCGGGCTTGGCCGGACTGTCAACAACCAGAACAACCTCAGTTACGCCTATATCGAACCCGGACTGAAGTACAAATCCGGCGAAAAATGGGAATGGACGCTGGCATACCGGAAAATCAATTCGATAGACGGCACAGACGGCAAGAGCGTCCGCAAGCACCTTGCCGGCCCCAGTTACTCCCTCAACAGGTATAGTGAAATTGAACTCCGCCTCATCAAGGGTTACGGGGACAAGAACCTTACATCCTGGCAGATCGGCTATAACCACAAGTTCTAGGATTGCCGGAAAAACCCGCTCCGTCGATAACAGGGCTGAGGCTTAAAAAAAACCGCAACCGCGGATTTTTTGATGAAGAGCAGCGCTGCAGCCTACTTATTGACTACCGGCTTCCACCCGTAAACCTTCGCGCAGGCCCCGCCCATCAGCATCGCGCGTTCGCTGGCGCTGATGCGATCCGTCAGCCTGAACGGCTCCACCGCCTGCTCGTAGTTGACGACCGCAAACGCGCGCGTCCAGTCGGTGCCCCAGAGGCAGCGATCGAAGCCCCAGGCGTCGAACACGCGCGCCAGCGGGTCCCAGATGTCGGGATAGGGATAGGGCTCCTTCGACAGGGTGCAGGCGCCGCTGACCTTGATCACCAGGTTCGGGCGTTTCGCCAGCTCCAGCACTTTCGGCAGGTCGGCCCAGGGTTCTGCGGCACGCCCCGAGGGTTCATGCGGCTGCAGGATGCCGAGGTGGTCGAGGATGAAACGCGTTTCGGGGTGGCGGTCGATCAGGGCTGCGCCGGCCTCAAGGTTGCCCCAGCACAGGATGTTGACCGGGAAGCCGTGGCGCGCCGCGGCACGCAGCATGCGGTCAAGTCCGGGATGGCCGGCGCGGTGTAGGGAATCGGTTTTCATCAGCGCACGAATGCCGACCGTCCCCGGCGACTTTTTCCATTCGGCAACGACCTCTTCCACCGCGGGATCGTCCGGATCCACCGGCTTGACGAGGCCGAACTTGCCGGGATGGGCCTTCTGCACCTCCACGGCATAACTCGCGTCGTAGCCGTACATTGAGAACGAGGAAATGAATATCGCGCCGTCGACGCCAACCCGGTCCATCGCCGCGACCATCTCGTCGCCGGTGGCGGACGGCGGCCAGTTCGGGGTCGTGCGCCAGGGACGTCTCGGGGTGTTTGCCTCGTAGGCATGGATCTGCGAATCGATGATCATGGTCGTGATGACTCCGGTGACTGGATTAACGCACGCCGAGCAGCTGCACTTCGAACACCAGCGTCGCATTCGGCGGGATCACACCGCCCGCACCGCGCGCGCCGTAGGCGATTGCCGGCGGACAGGTCAGCCGCGCAGCGCCGCCGACCTTCATCAGACCCACGCCTTCGGTCCAGCACTTGATCACGCCGTTCAGCGGAAACTCGATCGGCTCGCCACGGCTGAAGGAACTGTCGAATTCCTTGCCGTTCGGGAACATGCCGCGGTAATGCACTTTCACCGTCGAGGTCGGCGAGGGCTGCGTACCCTTGCCCTCCTTGACCATCTCGATGACCAGGCCGCTGGGCATCACCCTTGCACCCGGCGCCTTGGCAGCAGCCGCAAGCGCGGGGTCCGGCTTGCCCTGGGCCGGGGCCGGTCCCGTGGCGGCAATACCGGCAAGGCCGGCGACGAACAGAATGACGATTCTTGAGATCATGGTTTACGGTCCTTCGGGTTGCGTGAGACGGAATTCAGGATTTTTTCGGAATCACGATCTGGGTCTGGGTGACGATCGCCACCCGCCTGCCGTCCATGTTGCTGATCGTGGTCTGCCACACCATGGTGGTGCGCCCGATATGCAGCGGCAGCGTTGTCGCAGCCAGCGTGTTGCCCTCGCCCGCCGCAAAAAAATTGGTCTTCGATTCCAGCGTTGTCGTGCGGCAGCCCTCGGGCAGGTTGGCCAGTGTGCCCATCGCGCCAAGAATGTCGGCAAAAGCCATCAGTACGCCGCCGTTGATGCGGCCGCTGCGGTTGATGTGGTCAGCGGTGACGCTCATGCGGGCGTCAATGCGTTTTTTTGACAGCTTCTGCAGGCGGATGCCCAGCGCGCGGCCCATGCCCACCGACAGCGACTGCTCGATCATTGCGCGGTTGGCGGCCGGCAGCGTATTGGACGGCAGTTTCACGCGCGTTTGGGCTGCTGCGGATTTGCCGGAGGATTTTTTTGCAACGGTCACTGCATTGCTTTCACGGGTTGTTTTTCAAGTGTTTGATTATAAACGATATTTTACATTTCCGCCCCTGAGCCTCTGCGGCACCGCACTCAGTTCTTGTAATCGGGATACAGCTTCTCAACCAGCGCCAGGCTCGCCACCCAGTCGCGGCTGTCGGAGTCATAGATGCCGATGCGGCCGAACTTCGCCGCACGCGCTGCGCAGACCTCGGCATCGGGCAGGATCAGCTTGCCGCCGCCGGCCAGTGCACCCACCTGCGCGCGGCAGGCCAGCTCGAAAAAGTGGTGATAGATATAGGCCTCGGGCAGCGTGGTGCCGCAAACCAGCGCGCCGTGGTTCTCCAGCAGCATGACCCATTGTTTTCCGAGCATCGCCGCCAGCCTGTCCGCGCCCTCGCGCGTGGTGTCATCGACTTCATTCGGATAACGCGCGATGCGGCCGTAAAACCGCATCGCCTGCTGCGTCAGCGGCAACAGGCCCTGCTGCTGCGCCGACACCGCGAGGTTGGCCGGCGTGTGCGTATGCACCGCAGCGTGGATGTCGGGCCGCGCCTGCAGCACCGCCGCGTGCAGATTGTAGGCAGCAGGGCTTGCCTTGAACGCCGAAGTGCCGACCTGGCGTCCGTCGAGGTCATACTTGACCAGGTTCGACGCGGTCACCTGCTCCATCAGCAGGTTGTCGGCCTTGACCAGGAAATGTCCGGGCTCGCCGGGAACGCGCAGCGAGATGTGGTTGTAGGTGAGGTCGGCAAACATGAAATGCCCGACCAGGCGGTGCGCCGCCGCCAGTTCGCAGCGCGCCTGCCACTCGGCGGCGCTGGTGCGCGCACGCGCGGCCCGCGGCTTTGCGGTGCGGGTGACAGCGTGTTTCTGCTTGGCGCGGGCGACCATGGCCGTGCTCAGCCGCCTGATGCCGGACTGCCGGACGCGGCCGCTGAAAAGCGGGCGCACCGCGCAGGAGACCACAGTCCGGACATTCTCGTCATTTGTTTCATCGGCGGAAGCACTTCGTGAGGGTTCCGAATGGTAATGCCTAATGCGTGGCCGGTAAAATCGGAGCATGTGTCCCGCTGGGACATTGTCCATAATCCGGAGGAATAATCATGGCAGCAGGCAAGGAACTCGCAGGCAAGGTAGCACTCGTCACCGGCGCGGCACGCAACATCGGACGCGCCATCGCCATCGCGCTGGCGGAAGCGGGCGCCACGGTCGCCGTCAATGCACGCGCCGCAAAGGACGATGCCGAAGCGGTGGCGAAGGAGATCCGCGATGCCGGCGGCAAGGCCGATGTGTTCATGGCCGACATCTCCGACGGCAAGGCGGTCGATGCGATGGTCGGCGACATCGTCAAGCGTTACGGCAAGGTAGACATCCTGATTCTCAACGCCTCCATCCGCAAGGAAACCGCCTTCATCGACATGAGTTTTGAAGAGTGGCGCAGCCTGCTGTCGATCACGCTCGACGGTTCCTTCCACTGCAGCAAAGCCTGCCTGCCCTCGATGATCAAGGCGGGCGGCGGCAGCATCGTCACCCTCGGCGGCATGACCGCGCTCTCCGGCGCGAAGAAACGCGTGCACGGTTCGGTCGGCAAACACGGGCTGTGGGGCATGACCCGCGCACTCGCCAAGGAACTGGGAGAGCACCAGATCAACGTCAATTGCGTCGCCCCCGGACAGATGGATACCGCGCGCGCCGCCGACCGCTCGGCGCGCGCCCCTGTCAGCAACGTGCCGATGGGCCGCCGCTCGACACCGGAAGAGGTGGCGGGAATCGTGCGTTACCTGTGCACGCCGGCGGCAAGGATGATCAGCGGCCAGCTGATCTACGTCGATGGCGGACAGCAGATGTTCTGACCGGCTGCCGCCCCGGTCTAGACGGCTTCGCGCATGAACTGCAGCCGTGCGAGGTGGGCGTAGAGGCCGTCGGCGCGCATCAGTTCGTCATGCGTGCCGGTCGAATGCAGCCGGCCGCGGTCGATGACCAGGATGCGGTCGGCGTTGCGCACGGTGGCCAGGCGATGCGCGATTACCAGCGTGGTGCGTCCGCGCGCCAGGCGCTCCAGCGCCGCGGCCACCTGGCGCTCGCTTTCAGCGTCCAGCGCGCTGGTCGCCTCATCGAGCAGCAGGATCGGACGGTCGGCAAGCAGTGCCCGGGCGATCGACAGCCGCTGGCGCTGGCCGCCGGAGAGCCTGATGCCACGTTCGCCGAGGTTGGTGTCGAAACCCTGGGGCAGCGTTTCGATGAACTCGAGCGCATTGGCTGCGGCGCAGGCCGCGCGCACCGCCTCCGCCGATGCATCGGGGCGCCCGAAACGCACATTCTCCGTAACACTGGTCGCAAAGATCACCGGATCCTGGGAAACCAGCGCCACTGCCCGGCGCAGCTGCAGCGGATCGCAGTGGCGGATGTCGGTACCGTCGATGCGGACGCATCCGGACTGCGGATCATAAAAGCGCAGCAGCAGCGCGAAGATCGTGGTCTTGCCGGCGCCCGAGGGTCCCACCAGCGCGACGCGTTCGCCGGGCTGCACCTCGAAAGTCAGATCAGCCAGTGCCTGCGAATCAGGCCGCGTCGGGTAGGCAAAACAGACCCCCTCGAAACGGATCGCTCCCCGCAAGGTTTGCGGCAACGCCGCCACCGGCTGCTCCGCCTGCAGCAGCGGCCGGGTATCAAGCAGTTCCATCAGGCGCTCGGTGGCGCCCGCCGCGCGCTGGATCTCGCCCCAGACTTCCGACATGGTGCCGGCGCCGCTGGCGACGATGCCGGCATAAAACACGAAAGCCGACAGCTCGCCGGCGGTAAGCCGGCCGGCCAGCACGTCATGGCCGCCGACCCAAAGAATCGCACCGACCGCGCAGAAGGCGATCAACATCACCGAGGCAATCAGGAATGCCTTGACGCGGATGCGGTCCACACCCGCGGCATAGGCGGCCTCGGTCGCCGCCTTGAAGGCGTCGCGGGTGCGGGTCTCGTGGCCGTAGGCCTGGACGGTGCGGATTTCATGCATCGCCTCGTCGACCTGCGACGACACTTCGGCGACGCGGTCCTGGTTGGCTCGCGACAGCCGGCGCACGCGACGGCCGACGATCAGTATCGGCACCAGCGTCGCCGGCACACCGAGCACGATCAGTGCGGCAAGTTTCGGGCTGGTGGCAAACAGCAGCATCAGCGCGCCGATCATCATCAGGCCGTTGCGCAGGAACATCGACAGGCCGAAACCGATCACCTGGCGCAGCTGGTCGCTGTCATTGGTCAGCCGCGACACGATGTCGCCGGTGCGCGTAGCGTCGAAAAAGGCCGGCGACAGCGTCAGCACATGTGCGAACACCGCGCGCCGCAGATCGGCGATCACCCGCTCGCCGACGCTCATCATCAGGTAGAAGCGGGCGTAGGTTGCGGCTGACAGCACCACCGCCACCGCGATCACGCCGGCCAGGGCGGCGTTGAGCATCTCCGGATTGCCGCTGCCGAAACCGGAGTCGATGACAAAGCGCAGCCCCTGCCCCAGCGCCAGCACACTGCCGGCGGCCGTGACCAGCGCCAGCAGCGCGGCGGCGACATGCCGGCGGTAGGGCAGGAGAAAACGCAGCAGGCGCCGCAGCGGCGACACCACGGTGCCCGCGGCTGAGGGTGATGTCACGGCGGCCATGGGATCAGGCGGCACGGCAGTCACTCAGGGCCTGCCGGCCGGCGGCACGTTGATGCGGACGACGAGCTGCGCTGCGTCGAGCGTGACCACCGGCGGCTGCAGCGGCACGATCACCAGTTCATACTCGCCCTCGCTGCGCAGATCGGCCACCAGCAGCAGTTGCCGCAGCGAGTTGGGGGGCGACGAACTGTCCCGCGCCGCATCGCCCTGCCCGGGACTGTTGACGGTGAATTCGGCGGTTTCCACAGTCCTGCCGCGAGTACTGAGGATCGCGCGGTAGCGGTCGTGACCTCCGGCGTCCTCGCGCCGGCCCCAGGCAAACTCTGCATTGAGATCGAAGGCCACGGCATTCATCTGCGGCCGCAGCAGGATGCGCACCGGCTCGAAGCCGCCGCCCGCTGCCGGCTGCAGCGGGATGCGTGCCGCCTCCTCGCCGCCGAACCAGCCTTCGCAGCCGGCGAGCAGCACCGCCGCAGCAAATGCGGCGCAGACGCGCAGCCGCATCAGCCGCGCACTTTGTCCAGGAAATCGAGCATCGCCTTGTTGAATGCCGCCGGCTGCTCGATGTTGGAAAGATGGGCCGCCGACGGAATGATCAGCAGCTCCGAACCGCGCAGATTGGCCTGGATCTGGCGCGCCATCTCCGGCGGCGTGCCGTGGTCCTCCTCGCCGACAACAACCAGCGCCGGGCAGTCGATTTCCTTCAGACGGTCAAGCACGTCGATTTTCGCAATCGCGTCGCAGCAGCCGGCAAAGCCGGCGACCGGCGTGCTGCGGATGCCCTCACCGATGCGCGCCATCACTGCGGGCTGCGCCTTGCGGTAGGGCTCGGTGAACCAGCGCACCAGCGTCGAGTCGACCAGCGCTGCCATGCCCTGCTCGCGCGCAAGCTTCACGCGCTCGCCCCACATCTGCTCGGCGTTGGGCGGCCGGCGGCTGGTGGTGTCGGCGAGCAGCATGCTGCGGAACACGCCGGGATACTTGAGTGCGTAGGTCTCGCCGATCATGCCGCCCATCGACAGGCCGATCCAGTGCGTGCTGCGCACGCCCAGCGCGGCAAACAGGCCGTGCAGGTCGTCGGCCATCTGCTCCAGCGTGTACGCGCCCCCGGGCGCATCACTCGCGCCGTGGCCGCGGGTGTCGAAGCGCAGCACCTTGTAGCCCCGTGACACCAGCAGCTGCGCCTGTTCGTCCCACATCGCCAGGTTGCTGGCGAGCGAATGGGACATCGTCACCCAGGGACCTTCACCCTCGACGACGCAGTTGATGTCGATGCCATTGGTCCTGATTTTCATGTGCCGACCTCCCCGGTTGCGTTATTGCGCCTTGATGTTGCCGGCTTTCGCCAGCTTCGTGAACAGCGCGATCTCGGCGGCGATCAGCCTGTCGAAAGCCTCCGGCGTGGTCGGGCTCGGATCGAGGCCGATCGGGGACCAGCGCTTGCGCAGCTCCGGTTCGCCGAGGGCGCGCGTGACCTCGCGGTTCAGCTCGGCGATCACCGGCCGCGGGGTTTTCGCCGAGGTCAGCAGGCCGAACCACAGCACCGAGTCATATCCCGGCACGCCGGATTCGGCGATGGTCGGCATGTCGGGCAGCAGCGCATCGCGTTTCAGCGAGGACACGCCGAGGCCGGTCAGCCGTCCCTCGCGCACCAGGCCCACCGCATTGGCGATCGGCGACATGAAGAACTGCACGCGGCCGGTCATCGACTCGGTCAGCGCCTCGGGTATGCCCTTGAAGGGCACGTGCAGTACATTGATCTTCGCCATGCTGAGCAGCTGCTCGGCGGCAAAATGCGAGCCGCTGCCGGTACCGGCCGAGGAGAAATTGAGCGCACCGGGTTTCGCCCGTGCTGCGGCGAGCAGATCCTTCAGGCTGCGGAATCCGCTCGTCGGCGAAGTCACCAGCACATATTTGGACACCGCCGACAGCGTGATGCCTGCAAGGTCGCGCTGCGCGTGGTAAGGCAAACTGTCGTAGATCGCCGGCGCCACGGCATGCGCCGAGGACACCGACAGCAGCGTGTAACCGTCGGGATTCGCCGTGGCAGCGAGATTCGCGGCAATGGTGCCACCGGCGCCGGGACGGTTGTCGACAACCACCTGCTGCTTGAACTCCTCGGTCAGTTTCTGGGCAATGTAGCGCGCGGTGATGTCGGGACCGCCGCCGGGCGTGAAGCCGACGAGGATGCGGATCGGCTTCACCGGATACTCTTCGCCGCCCTTCTGCGCGGCTTGCACAAGCGCGGACACGCCGGCAAGCGCGATGATGCCCAGACACTGTATGGCCTTCATGCCGCCTCCATGGATACCGGTAAAAATCACAGGGCGCAGACTATACCAGCAGCGGCCACCCATCACAGCATGTGGACAAGCTCCGCGCTCAGCGGCATTCCCCGTTATCCTGAGAACTCCATCACCTGCGGAGTCCAGCGCATGAGCGCAAGCACCGAACTAGCCGGCCGGGTCGCACTGGTCACCGGCGCCGCCAAAAACATCGGCCGCGCGATCGCGCTTGAACTCGCCGCGGCGGGTGCAAAAGTCGCGATAAACACCCGCGCTTCGCGCGCCGAGGCTGAAGCGGTGGCTGCCGGAATCCGCACCGCCGGTGGCACCGCTGCGGTGTACATCGCCGACATCGCCGATGCCGCGCAGGTCACGCACATGCACGCTGCCGTGGCCGCCGAGCTTGGCACCATCGACATTCTCGTGCTCAACGCCTCGGTGCGCCGCGAAATCGCCTTCGAAACCATGGCCTTCGCCGACTGGCGGCAGGTGATGTCGATTTCCCTCGACGGTGCCTTCCACTGCGTGCAGGCGGTGCTGCCCGACATGCTCAGGTCAGGCCACGGCAATATCATCACGCTGATCGGCGACAGCGCGCTGACCGGCGCCGCCGGCAAGGTGCACAGTTCGGCCGCCAAAAGCGGGCTCGCCGGCATGACCCGCGCGCTGGCGCGCGAGTTCGCCGGCCGCGGCATCCGTGCAAACTGCGTATCGCCCGGCCACTTCGACACCACACGCGCCAATCCGCGCGCGCCGCGTCCCGATGCGTCCGCGCACATCCCCCTCGGTCGTTACGGCGATCCGCACGAAATCGCCACCACGGTGCGTTTCCTCTGCGGCCCCGGCAGCGGCTTCATCACCGGGCAGGTCATCCATGTCAATGGCGGCCAGTGGATGTATTAAAATTATTTAATAAAATCAAATACTTAATGAGGTCCCAGGATGAACAAGACAAACACTGAACGTTTCCCCGCCATTCCGCCGGAGCAATGGACCGAAGAACAGAAAAAAGTTGCAGCCACCATCGCCTCCGGTCCGCGCGGAGAACTGCGCGGCCCCTTTCTCGCGCTGCTGCGCAGCCCCGGGCTCGCACAGACCGTGCAGCAGGTCGGCGAGTACCTGCGCTTCCAGTGTCCGCTCGACCGCCGCATCGCCGAGATGGCAACACTGATGGCGGCGCGGCACTGGACACAACAGTACGAATGGCAATCGCATTACAAACATGCGATGAAGGCCGGCCTCAGCCCCGCCATCGCGCAGGCCATCGCCGAGGGCCGCCGCCCGCAGGGCATGGCCGCGGACGAGGAGGCGCTCTACGACATGCTGACCGAGGTCCTGCACAACCACGGCGTCTGCGATGCCACCTACGGGCGCGCGCGCGGCGTGTTCGGCGAACAGGGCGTGATCGAACTGATCGCGGTGGCCGGTTATTACGCGATGCTGGCGATGATCCTCAACGTCGGACGCAAGTCGCTGCCGGCGGGACAGGAGCCGATGCTGCCCTGGTTTCCGCACTGACTGCAGGCATGTTGCAGGCACTGCTGTTGCCGGCGCTGCTCGCCGGCCACAGCTTCGCATCGATGGCCGTGCTGGTATTGCCGGCGGTCGCCCCCGAAGTCGCCCGCGATTACGGCTTCGATCCTTCGCTGATCGGTTACCAGATCAGCCTGGTCAGTATCGGCATGGTGGTGACGCTGACGCTGCTCGGCAATACCAGCCGCAGGCTCGGAGCCGCGCGTACCAACCAGTTCGGCCATGCACTGGTCGCTGGCGGCATGCTGGTATTGCTGATTCCATCGAGCGTCTTCCTGGTGATCGGGTCTTTGGTGATCGGACTGGGCTACGGCATGATCACGCCATCGGCCTCGCACCTGCTGATGCGCTACACCCCGCCGCAACGGCGCAGCACGGTGTTCTCGATCCACCAGGTCGGCATTCCGGCGGGCGGCATGCTGGCGGCGTTGGTGGCGCCGGCAGTGGCGATCATCGCCGGCTGGCGCTGGGCCGTCATCCTCAGCGTGATCCTGCTCACCGCGGTGGTGCTGCTGATGCAGGCGGGCCGCCGGCAATGGGACGATGACCGCGACCGCACGGCACCCGCAGTCACCCCCAACCCCCTGGCCGGCACTGTCGCGATCTGGCGACAGCGCGAACTCCGGCTGATAGCGATTGCCGGCAGCTGTTTTTCCTGGGCGCAGTTCTGCGCCGCCACCTTTGCCGTGGTCGCCTGCGTGGATATGCTCGACATGAGTCTTGTCGTCGCCGGCACCGTGCTGACCGTGGTCCAGGTCGCCAGCGCCGCAGGACGGGTGCTGATCGGCTGGATCGCTGACAGGGTCGGCGACACAGCGAAGGTGCTGGCATGGAACGCCTCTCTTCTGATCGTCTGCGCGGTGGCTGCGCTGGCCCTCGGCCCCGGATTGCCGCTGGTGGTGGTTTACCTCCTGTTCGCAGTCCTGGGCGCAACATCGGGATGCTGGCCCGGCGCGATCCTTGCCGAAGTCGGGCGGCTTGCGCCGCAGGGCCGGGTCAGCCTCGCGATCAGCGGTTCGCTGGCGATCACCAATGTCGGCAAGTTCATCGGGCCGATCGTGTTTGCCAATGTCTATGCGCTGACCCGTGACTACGCATGGGCTTTCGCCTCGCTGCTGGTGCCCGCCGCAATTTCCCTCTACTGCCTGAAGGCCGTACGCGGCACGGCGAGATGACTCAGGCGAGAATCTGGCTGACCTGCTCCTGGCGCAGCAGTTCGTAGACAAAGGCCTCGAGCTCGGGACCCAGCGCGTCGCGCACCGAGATCATGCCGACCGGGCGGCCGTCCTCGGTCACCGGCAGGTGGCGGAAGCGGCCTTCATGCATGAAGCCCAGCGCATGGGCGAAGGAGCGATCTGGAGTGATCGTGCGCGGATTGCGGGTCATCACCTGCGCCAGCGGAGTGGCTCCGCCGTCAAGGCCCGCGGCCAGCACGCGGAACAGCGCATCGCGCTCGGTGAACATGCCGACCAGCTTGCCCTCGTCCACCACCATCATCGCGCCGACGTTGCGCTGTTTCATCAATCCCGCCGCTTCAGCCACGGTCGTCGTGGACGGCGCCGTCAGCAGGTCCTGTCCCTGGATGATGTCGCGAATCGTACGTTCGGCCATGGTTGTGCTCCCGTTCGCAGATTGACAGGCTGCGCCTCCCCGGCGCAGGACCGTTTGATGCTAAACCCCGAACTGCGGCCGGTCAAACCGCAGCACGCGCTTCGCGCATGTAGACCGGCAGATCCATCGTCGGCGGCCGGCATCCCGGCACCTGGTAGATCATTTCGGCGACATAACCGCGGTGGTAGCCGGTGTGCATCACCACATGCAGCAGGATTTCGCCGCGTGCCATCGCGCCGCGGTTGCCGCCGATCAGCACGTAGTTGACGGTTTCCGCCAGCGAGGCATCGGTCTGTGCATCGCTCCAGGCCTCGTACCAGGCATCGGTTTCCTGCTGCATCCGCCGCAGTTCGGCGAGCGGCGGATGTTCCTTCGTGTTGCGCGCCTCGTAGCCGTGGTCGCGCCCCTCAAGATGGGACTGCCAGATGCGGTCGATGACGTGGATGTGGTTCAGCGTGTGCACCATGCTGCGGAACAGCGAGGGCCGCGGTTTTTCCGCCTCCCCCGCCGGCAGGGCCGCAACCGCATCGAACATGAGCCGGTTCGACCATGTGTTGTAGCGGGCCAGCATGCGCGCCGTATCGACCGTGATCATCCGTTTTGCATCCGCCGTCAGTCGCCGGTGAGTTTCGCGTCCTGGACCACCTTGGTCCATTTCGCGATTTCGATTTTTACGTGCTCGGCGAACTGCGCGGGCGTCGCCTGCTCGACCGTGATGCCCTGGTCCTCCAGCCGCTTCTTCAGCGGGCCGGACAGCACTTTCGCGCCATCAGCATGCAGCTTGTCGAGGATGGGCTGCGGCACCTTGGACTGTGTGCACAGGCCGTACCAGCCGGTCACGTCATACCCGGGCACGCCGGCTTCCGCAAAAGTCGGCACATCCGGCAGTTGCGCACTGCGCACCGCCGAGGTCACGCCCAGCGCCCGCACCCGCCCGGCCTTCACCGCGGCCAGCGGCGCACCGGCGAGGTTGCCGACCGAGGATTCCATGTGGCCGCTGATCGCGTCGGCCAGCGCCGCAGCAGCACCCTTGTAGGGCACGTGCACGATGTTGATCCCGGTCATGCTTCTCAGCAATTCGATCGACAGGTGCGGCGAAGCGCCGACGCCCGAGGAGCCGAAGTTGAGCTTGCCCGGATTTTTCTTCGCATAATCGATGTACTGCTGCAGCGACCGTATCGGCATCGAGGGATGCACCATGAAAACGTTGGGCACGCCGCCGATCTTGATCGGGAAAGCGAAGTCGCCGATCGGGTCATAGGTCAGGCGCTTGGCGAAACGCGCCGGCGTGATCGCATGCGAACCGATGTTGCACAGGACCAGCGTGTGGCCGTCGGGCGGCGCCTTGGCCGTCGCCTCGGTCGCAATGTTGCCGGCCGCCCCCGGACGGTTTTCCACGATCACGGTGCTGCCCCACAACTCGCCCAGTGCATGGGCCATCATGCGCGCCGTCGTGTCGACGCCACCGCCGGGACTGTAACCCACCATGATGCGCACCGGCTTGCCGCCGGGATAGTTCTGCGCCGATGCCGGCGCCGCCGCCAGTGCAATGCCTGCCAGAATGATGCATGCGATGCTTTTCATCTGCTGACTCCTCCTTGAAGATACGATGATCGTCACGGGACCTTTTTTCCGGATGAAAGCCGCCCGGTCCCGCAAGCGGCCCTGTCCGGCCTCCGGATCCGCTGCCGCAGATCAGTCGATTTTTGCGCCGGCGCGCTTGATGACCTCGCCCCAGCGTTCGCGGTCGCTGCGCACCAGCTTCCAGAATTCCTCCGCCGACACCGGGTTGGGCTCCGAGCCCAGCGCCAGGATCCGGCGGCTGCCCTCCGGCGAAACAAGCGCCCTGTTCAGCACGGCATTGAGCACCTTGATCCGGGCCGGCGGGGTTTTGGCCGGCGCCACCACGCCATGCCAGACGGTGACCACGTAACCCGGCACACCGGCCTCCACCACGGTCGGAATATCCGGAAAAATCGGCGAACGTTTCGGTCCGGTTACCGCGAGCCCGCGCACACGGCCGGCCTGCACGTGCGGCGTCGCCGAGTTGAGGCCTTCCATCATCAGCTGGACCTGCCCGCTCATCAGATCGACCAGCGCCGCGGCGCCGCCCTTGTACGGCACGTGCACGACATTGATGCCGGCCATCGACTTCAGCAGTTCAAAGCCGATGTGTCCCGGCGAGCCATTGCTGGACGATGCGTTGAACAGCTTGCCGGGATTTTTCTTCGCGTAGTCAATGACGTTCTGCAGGTTCATGAACGGCGTCTTCGGACCGGCCATGACGACATGGTGCCCGGTCACCGTCTGCCCGACCGGTGCCAGATCGCGCAACGCATCGACAGGCGGCTTCGCCATCAGGTGCGGCGCGATGGCCAGCGCGCCGATCGGCGCATAGGCAATCGTGTAGCCATCGGCCGGCGCCTGCTTGGTCAGCTCCAGCCCCAGTTGCAGGGCGCCGCCGGGACGGTTGTCGACCACGATCTGCTGGCCGATTTCACGGGCCATCTCGATGGCAACGATGCGCGCCACGTTGTCGGTCGAACTGCCGACCGCCTGCGGCACGATCATGCGGATCGGCCGCTCCGGATAAGCCGCTGTCGCCGGCAAGGCCTGCAGCAGTACGGCTGCGCAAATCGCAGCGCGCATTGTTGTTGTCATGGCACGCAGGCGCGAGCCCGGCATGAGCCTGTCCGATGTGTTGCGCATGTCACCTCCTCCAAGATGAAGGTGGCATTGTGGCCCATGACCCCGTTCCGTTGGGAGACTTCGTCGCAGTGATTTGCAGGCGGCCCTGAACCGCGTCTCGTGCCGGAAATTTAATCAAATGAAATCAACAGCATATGGATACGCTGCCACCGGACACCGGTTGCATTGCAACATGAACTGTTGCCGTGGCGCCCAATTTGGCCCTGCGCCAGAATAGCCGCCGCACGACGGCGGCGTTCTGCCGTCCAGTTCATACCGGAGGAAATTCATGACAGCAGCACCCAACAAGGCAGCCATCCTCGCGTCCCTGCCGATGCGCGCGGACGAGGATCCGTTTGTCGTTGCCATTGGCGGCTTCTACCGCCGCTGGTTCAACCTGATCGACGACATGCAGTTGCTGATCAATACCGTCGCAAAAATAAAAAGCACCGAGGATGAAGACTGGGTGCCGGTGTGGAGCACGGTCGGCGCCGAATACGAGAAAAAGGGCGATGCCCTGCTCGCGCGCAAGGATCGTGCCGGCGCCCGCCAGGCCTACGTGCAGGCCAAGACTTATTACAGCCTCGCGCGTTTCCCCTCGCCGTACTGGTCCGGTTCGCCGATCTGTCCGCCGACGATGAGCCCGCTGAAAGCGCAGTCATACGAGGACTACCTGCGCTGCTACGCCAAATCCGCGGCGCTGCTGCCCGATCCGCCGGAAACCATCGTCGTCCACAAGAACGGCATGAAGGCGACCGGCTTCCTGCGGCTGCCGAAGGGCGCGTCAAAATCGAACAAGGTGCCGGCAGTGCTGGTGATGTGCGGCGCCGACATGTACAAGGAAGACCGCGAGAAATATGCAGAAGGTGCACTTGCCCAGGGCATGGCCGCGCTGGTCGTCGATGCGCCGGGCACCGGGCAGACCACCTTCCCCCATGCTCCGGAATCGGTGGTTGCCTGGCAGGCCGCGCTCGACGTGCTGCAGAAGCGCCCCGAAATCGACGGCAACCGCATCGGTGCCTTCGGCGTCAGCCGTGGCGGCCTGTGGGTAATCAGACTTGCCGCGCACGACCCGCGCATCAAGGGCCTGATCGCCTGCGCCCCCGGCGGCGCCGGGTACTGGGGCTCACCCGAGGAACGCGCCGAATGGCGGCAGGCCGCCTACGAGCGCGCCAGGACCAACTGGTTCGGCCCGCGCGGCACGCGGCCGCCGCTGAAGGAAATCACGGAAGAAGAACAGCGCAAGGAATTCCTGCGCTGGTCGCTGAAGGACCAGGACTTGTTGAAGAACCTGACCATGCCGATGTACCTGGTCAACGGCAAGATCGACCACCTGACCCCCATCGGCAACCTCTACATGCTGCTGGAATCCGGCCCGGCCGACGGCCGCGTCGCGCGGGTCTACCCGGATGACGGCCACATCGCGGCGAAGAACGAGCGCGAATGGGGCCCGGCATCCTGGGCCTGGCTGCGCGGTGTGCTGACCAAGGGAATGAAAACGGAAATGAAGGTGAAGTCGGCGCCGAAAAAGGCTGCGGCGAAAAAACCGGCCAAAAAGAAAACCGTTGCGAAAAAAGCCGCGAAGAAAAAAACGGCAAAGAAGAAGTAACGCTGCGTTTTCCCGGAAAAACGGCGCATCGTTTCCGGTGCGCCGTTTTGCTTGATGGCGGCTAGGCCAAGATGCGCAACGCAATCCAGGGCGCCAGATTGAACAGGAATATGCCGATCTTGTAGATCGCCATGCCGGCGTAGTGGATGGCATCGAAGCGCTCCGGCGGGAGACGGAACCACCGGCCGTGGAGCCGGTACAGCCAATCCCGGGCCAGGCTGAATATAAGGAACCACCACAGCAAGATCGCGTAGTTGATGACGGCACACCACAGCAGCGCGTCACGCATCGTATCAACGGTCATGAGCCATCCTCCAGTCTCCCTCCTTTATCCACACAACCCCGGCAACACCACTCCAATCGGCATCCGCACCACCGCATCCGCGACATCATCGAACTGCGTCGGCTGCGCGTTGACGATCACCAGCCTGGCGCCGGCATCAAGCGCTTTCGGCACCGCGGCCGCCACCGGATAAACCTGCAGCGTCGAGCCTATGGCGATGAACAGGTCGCCTTCGCCGGCGACACGCATCGCACGGTCGATCACATCCGGAATCAGCTGCTGGCCGAAGGAGATGGTGTCACTCTTCAGCAGGCCGTCGCAGTCGAAACACTGCGGGTCTTCCTCGCCGGCGCGTACTCGGGCGAGTGTGTCCTGCATCGGGCCACGCCAGCCGCAGGAGAGGCAGATCACCCGGTGCAGCGTGCCGTGCACTTCGATGACCTTCTCCGCCGGCACGCCGGCGCGCTGGTGCAGGCCGTCGATGTTCTGGGTAATCAGCGCGTGCAGCTTGCCACGGCGCTCGAGTGCGGCAAGTGCGCGGTGGCCGGCGTTGGGTTCGGCGGTCCAGGCCGGGTGTGCGAGCCGCGACTGCCAGGACAGGCGCCGCACTTCGGGGTCGGCGACGTAGTAACGGATGTCCGACATCTGCTCCGCTTTCGGGTTGAGCGTCCACACGCCCTGCGGCCCGCGGAAATCCGGAATGCCGGAATCGGTGGAAATGCCGGCGCCGGTCATCACCACGATGCGCTGCGCGGCGTCGATCCAGCCGCGGATCACCGAAAGCTCATGGTTTCCGTCCATGGCCGCCATGATGCCCGGCAGCGCAGCACCCTGCCAGCCAGCGACGGCAGACCACCCCACAACACCGTCCGCCGTGCGCCGGCGTGAACTTCCTCACGGATTTGCCGTTATTCCGGCGCAGCGCACCGCCCGGCATCCATTCGCATGAGTTTAACTTGTGAAAATCTTGAGTAAATAACAGCTATTGCGTCGCAACAAATACCCTGTGCTGTGCTCTAATTAGTGCCGTAACTTCATGACACCAATCATTCATTTTGAATTGATAGGCTTATTGCGAAGCGTTAGAAAAATTTGACCGGGAGATTAACCATGAACAAACAGAGCTCATCCATAAGCAACCTTCTTGACCAACTGCCGCTGACAGCCAGCCAGCGTGTCCGCGCCGAAGCCAATATGCGCCAGAGCGAATTCCTGGTGGAACTGATGATGAGCGTCTTCCGCGCCATCAAGTCCGCTGTGGGAATCCTGCGCAGCGAAGCCAAAGCCAAGCCGGCCCAGCGCCTCGGCACCGCCGGCTGACCGGTTCGCAGCGCCCGCAGCAGTCACGGGCGCCGCATGACCGGCAGACGGTCAGTAGCGGCTGCGCCTGGAACGAGAACCGGCGCAGCCTGAAGAGGCGCAGTCGCGCCCCGCAGGATCGCGGACAGAATCCGCAATATGGCCGGCGCCATCCGGCGCCGGAGCGGCCGCTATAATCAGCGGGCCGCCATGCCCCTCGTCCTGATTCTCGCGCTCTCCAGCATCACCTTCATCACGATGAAGGGCAGCCGCATCCTGATGACCCTGTTTGCGGTGGATATGGGAGCCGGCCCCCTCATAACCGGCATCCTGTTTGCGCTATATGGACTTTTTCCCTTCCTGCTGGCAATCGCCGCCGGCCGTATCGCCGACCGTTTCGACAACCGGCTGCTGATGTACTGGGGACTGGGCAGCTACACCGTCAGCCTGGTCCTGCCGTTTTTCTTTCCCTCGCTGACGATGCTGTTCATCGTCGCCCCGCTGTGGGGCCTGACCAGCATGCTGTGGGTGGTCGCCACCCAGAACCTGGTCGGCGTGCTGTCGACGGCCGGGACACGCACCCGCAACTTCAGCTTCTACAGCCTCGGTGAATCAACCGGCTCGGTACTGGGCCCGGTCATCGTCGGCCTGGCGATCGACACGCTGTCGCACCAGCCCTCGTTCCTGATCATGGCGGCAATCCCCGCGCTGTGCGTCATTGCCGTGGCGCTGAAACGCAACACCATCCCCGGCACCGCGGCTGCACCCGCCGGCGACGGCGCACAGCCGCCGCGCAACATGAAGGACATGCTGGCGCTGCCGGCAATGCGCAATGCGCTGCTGTCGAACGCCGCGGTGATGACCGGGCTCGACCTGTTCAACCTCTACATGCCGCTCTACGGCCACAGCCTGGGTTTTTCAGCGACCACCATCGGCCTGATCATGGGCGCCTTTGGCGCCGCAGCCTTCATCACCCGGCTGGCGATCCCGCCGATCAGCCGGCGTTACGGCGAACGCGCGATGCTCGCCGGCGCGCTGCTGCTGTCCGCCGCCGCGTTCATGACCTTCCCGCTGACCACCAGTGCATTGCTGCTCGCAGCCGCGGCCTTCGTGCTCGGTCTCGGCCTCGGCTGCGGCCAGCCGCTGTCGATGATCCTCGCCTTCAATGCCGGGCCGCCCGGCCGCTCCGCCGAGGCGATTTCGATGCGGCTCGCAGTCAGCTACGGCGCCCATGTCATCGTGCCGCCGGCATTCGGAGTGATCGGCGCGGCGATCGGCGGCGTGGCACCGATTTTCTGGACCTGCGCGGTGATCATGGGTGGCGGCTCATGGATCAACCGTGGCAGCGCACGCCGCAAGGACAACAACTGAAACTGAAAAGGAAAAATCGATGGCGAATTACCCCGAACTCAAGGGCCGCGCCGCGCTGATCACCGGCGCGGCACAGGGAATCGGCGCCGAAACCGCGCGCCTGTTTGCGGCCCAGGGCTGCAGGGTCGCGGTGGTCGATATCGATGCCGACAACGGGAGCAAGGTCGCCGCCGGCATCACGCAGGCAGGCGGCACGGCACAGGCCTTCCGCACCGACATCACCGACGCTGCTTCCGTCGAGCAGTGCATCGCCGGCATCGTGCAGGCTTTCGGCGGCCTCGACATCGTCATCAACTGCGCCGGCGGCTACGGCCGGCTGGCGACCGTGGAAGACATGCCGATCGACGAGTGGGACCGCACGGTGGCGCTGAACCTGCGCAGCGTGTTCCTGGTCTGCAAGATGGCGATCCCGCAGCTCAGGAAATCAAAGGCGGGCCGCATCATCAACGTGTCATCGATTTCCGGGCGCACGGTGCATGCCGCATCGTCGCCGGCCTATGGCGCAGCCAAGGCCGGCGTGACGCAACTCACCCGCTTCCTCGCTTTCCAGCTGGGCCCCGACAACATCACCGCCAACGCCATCGCGCCGGTCACCACGCTGACGGCGCGCGTCGCCGCGCTGCGTACCGAAGCCGACATCGAACGCATCGCATCCCAGGTGCCGCTGCGCCGGCTGGCGGTGCCGGAAGACCACGCCCAGGCAATGCTGTTCCTCGCCTCGGATGCTGCCGCCTACATCAACGGCGTGGTGCTTGACGTCAACGGCGGCCGCGTGATGATGTAAGGCCCTAGCGGCCGAACAGTCCGCGCAGCGCCTTGATGCCCTCCTGCACCGGGTCGACGGCCGGCGCAGCCGAGCCGCCGCCCTGGGGTTCCTGCTGCGCCGGCGCGCTGCCGGCATGCGAGCCACCACCCATGCCGCCCTCACTGCCGAGCAACGCTGACGCCGTCGACTTCAGACGCACCTTGACCGCCCATTCGGGATTCCACGGCGTCTTCGGATCCTGCGGCCGTGGCGGATGGGCAAAGTTGGCTTCTTCGCCGTAGGCAATGAACCGCAGGAAAGCCGAAGGTGCGGCCGCCGTGAACTGCGCGGGCACCGTGCACTCGGTGGTCGACGGCGGCAGCACGACTTTCTCGCGCACCAGCCTCGCCACCTCGGATGGCGGAAGCCAGGTCATCAGCAGTTCGCCGAATTCGCGGCTGTTGCTGGAACTCCAGAACACCACGTCTTCGCCGCCATCACGGCTGCCCATCGCGGTGGCGAAGTAACCCTGGGCATTGGCGACGCTGTTCCAGGACAGGTTGACGCCACCCCCGCTGCGGCGCTGCGCAAGGTTCACCGGCTCCATGAAATCATGTTTTTCAGACAGCGTGAAACGGATGTCCGGCGAATAATTGCCCTTGACCACATGTTCGCCGCGCAGGCTGCCGTCGGCGGCAACACGGGTGCTGTCCGTCGGATTGGGCCAGTCGCCGTAGGTTTTGCTGCGCGACTGTGAAGGCCCGCGCTGGACGTTGATGCGCCGGCCAAAGAGGCCCGGCGGCACCTGGCCCTGGGCCAATTTCGCAAAATCGATGATGTAGGGCTGACCGGATCCCGCCTGTTCGCCGCAGCCCCAGAAAATCAGCAGCCGGCCGCGCGGCTTCTCGAAATTCTCCGGCATGCCGTCTTCGCGCGGCTCCGCGCGCTGCGGGCGCTGCGGGGTCTCCAGTGGCAGGCTCGATCCCATGTTGAGTCCCGCCGGAATGTCATGCGCCGCGGCCGGTGTGCCGGCACTGCGCTGGGAACCGAGTTCGAGCCGCATCGACCGGTTGGCGCCGCCACCCGTGCCGCCCCCCATCATCATGCGACCGATGTCCATCATCGACGGCGCGCCGCCCGCGCCTGTCGGCAGGCCGGAGGCGGTATCGATGCTCATCCAGTAAGTGGCGATCGGCGGATTGACCTTCTGCTGGGCCAGCGCAGGCGCCACACAGGTGGCGGCAAACACGGCGGCAATGCTGGTTATGGTCTTGTTCATGGCGGCTCCCGGAGATTGGTCGCGCGACGGTCCACCCCGGCACGCTGAAAGTTCATGACTTGCTACGCTGCACGTCATTCACAAAAAAAACAAGGGCGGAATTGACAATGCGCGGCAAGGTTGCGGCAACAAAAAAGCCGTTTGCCCGGCACGGCGCAAACGGCCATTTGGTGCCGATGTGGAAACGTCAGGCGATCCTGACGACAATCTTGCCAACCATGCCGCTCGTGTCCATGCGCTCCTTCGCGGCGGGCAGCTCGTCAAAGGAATACACCTTGTCGACCAGCGGCACGATGCGGCCATCGACCAGCGCCGGCAGCACGTCGCGCTTGAAACCGGCTGCGGCCTCGGCCTTGCCCGCAGCAGGCAGGTGGGCATTGGACACGCCGAAGATCTCCAGCCTCCAGGCATGCACGGCACTGAGGTCGATCTCCGCCTTGAACACGTTGTCGACATAACCCACGGTCGCCAGCCGCCCGCGGAAACCCAGTGTGCGCAGGCACTCGGCAAAGACCGAGCCGCCGACGCCGTTGATCACCAGGTCGACACCCTTGCCGCCGGTCAGTTCGCGCACCTGCGTGGCGAAATCCGGCTTGCGCGTGGCAATGCCGGTGTCAAGGCCGGTCGCTTTCAGCTGGTCGAGCTTCTGCTGCGAGCCGGAGGTGCCGATCGAACGTGCGCCGATCAGTTTGGCGAGATGGATGCTGGCAACGCCGGCGCCGGAAGACGCCCCCATGATCAGCATGGTCTCGCCCCTCTGCAGCTTGCCGAACTGGTAAATCATTTCCCAGGCCGTGATGTAGCTCACCGGCACCGCAGCGGCCTGCTCCCAGGACAGGCGCTCCGGTTTCATCATGATCTGCGTCGCGTCCATCACCGCGTATTCGGCGAAGCCGCCGCGCACGCGGCCGAATACCGCATCGCCGACCTTGACCCCGGTCACGCCCGCACCAATGGCGTGTACGGTGCCCGAGGCTTCGTTGCCGCCGAGTTTCTCCGGGCCGCCATGCACCACGCCGCCGACAAACATTTCGCCGCGATTGAGTGCAGAGGCCATGACCTTGATCACGATCTCGCCGGCCTTGGGCTGCGGCTGCGGCACGTCGCGGTACTCGAGGGTGTTCTTGTGGTCCTTGGTGACGATCCAGCAGGATTTCATAAAATATCCAATATAATCAAATACTTATATCATTATTGCTCAGTGCCCGCCTCACGCACGATCGGCCCCCAGCGCTGCAGTTCCTTCTGGATGAATTGCGTGGCGCGCTCCGGCGACGAATTGGTCACCGGCTCCGCACCGGCCCTGCGCAAAAAGTCCTGCATCTCGGCATTGGCCAGCACTTTCTGGTTGGCCTGGTGCAGCACATCGACCACCGGTTTCGGCGTACCGGGTGCGAGGAAAATCGCGTTGAAGGCCTGCACCACGAGTTCCGGCATGCCGGCCTCGGGTGCAGTCGGTACATCGGGCACCGCCTTCAGCCGCTCCTCGGCGCAGATCGCCAGCATGCGCAGCCGGCCCTGCTTGTGGTACTCGAGCGGCGCCGGGCTGATGGTCGGGGTGTACATCGGAATATGGCCGGCGATGAGGTCGGTCAGCCCGGGGCCCGCGCCCTTGTACGGGACATGCACGATCTTCAGGTCACCGTTGAGCTTCTTGAACAGTTCCCCGGTGAGATGGGTGATGCTGCCGGTGCCGGCGGAACCGAAGGACAGCTTGCCCGGATTGCGTTTCGCGAAGGCAATCAGCTCCTTGAGGTTTTTCACCGGCATCGACGGGTGCACGGCGACACCTGTGGGCACCAGCGTGATGATGCCGAGTGCGGTGAAATCCTTCAGTGGATCGTAGCCGAGCTTCGGATTACCCAGCGGGCTCAGCACGTGCGTGGTGGTGTTGGCGATCAGCAGCGTGTAGCCGTCGGGCTTTGAACGTGCAACCTCCGACGCGCCGATCGCGCCCGAGGCGCCTGCGCGGTTCTCGACAATCACATTCTGTCCCAGCACCTTGGACAGGTCCTGCGCCCAGCGCCGGCCGATGATGTCGTTGACGCCACCGGGCGCAAAGGGCACCACCAGGCGCAGCGTGCGCTCGGGGAATTTGCCCTGGGCGTGCGCAGCCACGGGTGCGAGCTGCGCAGCAACCAGCGCAAGCGCGGCAAGGCCTCCGGAAAAAAGGGTGCGTGCGATCATTGCTGTTCTCCTCGATTCTGTTTTGATTTGCCACGGAAAGGCGGGATCCGCCAGAGCGGGTTTCATGCTAATTGTTATCCGGCACAGCCGCAACCCGTCCGGCACCGTGCGCATGCGTTCAATCCGGTGCGTAAACCCACTCGCGCCAGCCACCGAGCAGTGGAAAATAAAGCCCCAGCCTGATGCGCTGTTCGCCGCCGGCGCGGATCATCCGTGCATAACGCTCGAGCTGACCGCGGTAGCGTTCGCGTTCGTTGTCGAGGAAGGCTTCGACATCGGCACCCTCGTGCACGCTGGTCTTGTAATCGATGATCCAGCGCACGCCCCCGGCGTCGACAAAACTGCGATCGATGACGATGCTGGTCAGCTGGCCGCCGCTGACGCCGGTCAGGCGCCATTCCGAGCGGGCCTGCTCCTGCCGGCCGAGGATCCACCGGCCCCGCCCGTCGGCAACGCAATTGACCAGCGCCCGTGACACCCGCGCTGCCGCATCGTCGAGCTCGCCATCGCCGACGCCCTTTGCCGCAAGCGCAGCACGTATCGCCGGCATCAGCGTCTCGATGCGCCGGCCATCCCAATCCACCGCACCGTCTTCGGCAATGCGCTGCAGCCAGCGATGAACAACCGTGCCGACATGACGGGCGGTTTCACCCGCCCAGGAAAATTCCAGCGCGTCCTGGGCCCGTGTCGCATCCGCCGGCGCATCCCAACGCACTGCGGCCGGCGCCGCCGGCGGCGCCCAGCCGGCAGGCAGCCGGCGCAATGCCTGGTCAATGGTCGCAGCGCTTGCCGGCGGCGCTTCCTGCGGCCGGTGATCGAGTGCCGCAGCCTCGAATGCCGGAGCCACCACCGGCCACAGCTTCCCGAGCAGCGACTGCGACGACGGCGGCGTGATGACTGTCGCCCCCTCATCATCAAGCCTTGCCTTGACGTTGCCGAACAGGTGCAGGCGTTGCCGGGCACGTGTCGTCGCAACGTAGAGCAGGCGCCCGTCCTCGAGATGCTGCTTGTGCGCATGGAAACGCCTGATCCAGTCGTAGATCGGATCGCTGTCCTCTTCCGTGGGATGGATCGGCGCGAGCAGCAGTGCTTCGCCGCCCCCGGCATCCGGCTGTTCCGCCCACAGGAACAGTTTCCTGTCGTCGCTGCGCGGTGTGCGCGCGAGACCCGGCAGGATCACCACGTCGAACTCGAGGCCTTTCGACTTGTGGATGGTCATGATCTGCAGGCCGTCGCCGGCTGCCGGATCGGGAGCCGCATAAAGATTGTCCAGCCCCTCCTCGAAAGCCTCGCGGTCCGGCAATTCGCCGGCCTCTTCGTGTCCGTCGAGATAACGGAAATAGGCTTCCGCATCCTCAAGGGCGGATGCGCTGTCGATGCAGGCAGGTCCCCCAAGTGCATACCAGGCTCCCGCCACCTGCTCGCGCAGCGGTTTGCGTGCACGATGTTCTATGCATTCCGCGAGCACTCCACGCACCCGCAGCACACGCTCGCGGCCATCCGCGGAAAGACCGGCGACGCGGGCGTCATCACACAGCGCATCCCACAGGGCTGCCGGCGTCAGGTCGGCAGCCAGCACATGCAGGTCCGCCAGCGTCAGCCCGCACCAGGGCGCACGCAATACCGCCAGCCAGGCGACGCGATCAGCGGGATGCGCGAGAGCACGCGTCAGCGCGAGCAGATCCTGCACCACCGGACGCTGGCCCAGCGGCTCGATATCGATGGCGCGGAAACGCAATCCGGCCGCCTTCAGCTGCGGGACGATGTGCCGCAGATGGCCGCGGCTGCGCACCAGTATCGCCACGGTAACCGCGGGATTGTCGCGCCGCGCCGCCGCCACGATATCGACCACGCGCCGCGCCTCCTCCATGCCCTCATCGCCCATGAGGGGATGAACAGTGACGGCCGCACCCTCCAGCGCCTCACGCACTGCGGTCGATGACGTGTATGGCACAGCGCCCGAGACAACGTTTTCGACGGCCGGCATGACCTGCGCAAATGCAGCATTGACCCAATCGACAATGCCGGCCCGGGAACGGAAATTTGAAGACAGCGCCACCGGATGCAGTGTGATGCCGCCAATGCCCTCGTTGCGCGCACGCAGGAATAGCCCGACCTCGGCCTCGCGGAAGCGGTAGATCGACTGCATCGGATCGCCGACCGCGAACAGCGTGCGGCCGTCGCCATCGCTCCAGCCGGCCATCAGGCGTTCCACCAGTTCGTTCTGGCTGATCGACGTATCCTGGAATTCGTCGATCAGCAGGTGGCGGATGCGATAGTCGAGCGCCAGCGCAAGATCGGTGGGCTCGCCTTCGCCGCCCAGCGCCCGCAGCGCACCCTGCGCGACCTCGGTGAAATCGACCTGGCGCCGCGACTGAAACACCAGCTTCAGCTGCGCGACGGCATAGTGCAGCAGACGCAGGATCGCCCCCAGTGCCTGCCACTGGCCATCGCTGTAGCGCTCCGGCGGCAGGCGGCGCATGTCTGCCAGGGCCTCCCTGAAGTCAGCGCCCGCATCGAGTGCGGCAAAAAGTTCGAGTGCGCGTGTTTTCCAGGGCTGGCCGGGCTTGCCCGCGGGGAATCCTTCATCCCTGGTCAGGCGTTTGCGCCAGTCATCGTCACCGGTCAGGAATGCATCCGCCAGCCGCGACCAGCATTCCGCGTCGCCGGAAAAAGCCTCTAGACCGAGATTGCCGAACACATATCCGGCCACGGCCTGCAGTTCGGCATCGGCAGCCGCGGGCAGCGCGGCCTGCAGCCGTTGCAGCGCCCCGCGACGCGCACGTCGCAGCGAGGACTCCAGCGTTTCGCGGTCAGGACTTTGCGCGCGGCGTATCCACTGGTCACGACGCGCCAGCATGTCCGCCAGCAGGCCCTCGACGCGCGACACGTCATTATCGAGATGCGACAACAGGCTTTCAACGTCATCGGCCACCGCCGCGTCCTCGTCGACCAGCGCGAGCGTGGCCTGCGCCGCTTCACGGTAGAGCGGTAATGCGTCTTCGACGCTGTCGGGTTGCGCGCCGAATCGCGACAGCACCGGCATCTGCCGCGTCAGTCCCGCGCACAGCGCGTCGATGGTCTGGATGCGCAGCCGCGAGGGGTTTTCGGCAAGCTGCCAGCCGAGAGCCCGGTCGCGGCGCAGCGCGGCACCGGCGAGTTCAAGGGTCAGCGCTTCGTGCGCTGATGCCGGCTCACGGCCCGACTGCGCATCGTGCAGTGCCTGCAGCACCCGCTCACGCATTTCCCCGGCAGCCTTGCGGGTGAAGGTGACGGCGATGATTTCCTCGGCATGATCGACCGTCGACAGCAATCCGAGATAACGCTGGATCAGCAGCTCGGTTTTGCCTGAGCCCGCAGGCGCCTGGACGATGAACGAACGCTGCGGATCGAGCGCATCGAGCCGCTGGGCGTGGTCCGGAGCCTTCATGGCCGTCATTCCGCCGCCTCCGTATCGGCCATGTCGGCGCTGCGCTCACGGATGCGGCAGAACGGACCGAGGTCACAGTACATGCAGGTCTGCGGCTGGCGCTTGGGGTCCACCGTCGCCACTCCGGCGGCGAACTGCGCGGCCAGGCGCTCGAGTTCCTCACGCCAGGCGGCCACCAGTGCGGTCCATTCACCGTACTGGAGCCGCGCATCCGCAAGCGCCTTGACGCCGGGCAGCAGGTCTTCGTCGCGGGCCAGGCCGACATAACCCCGCTTGCCGGCACGCACCCTGGCAAAAGCCACCGCGAGGGCTTCCGGCTCCGCGGTCACCAGGTAGAGCGGCAGCTGCGGCTCTTCCGGCCGTTCGCCGAGCATCTGCCCGGCGGCGGCATTGCCCGTCTTGTAATCGATGATGATGCGTCGTCCGTCAGCGGTTTCGTCAACCCGATCGAGCCGCGCCCTGAGCTCCAGTCCGCCGATCGTCATGCTGCGCTTGTCTTCGACGGCGATGACCGCGAAGGGGCTGCGCCGGCAATCCTCTTCAAGCCAGGCCCGGGCCAGCGCAAGCAGCCGGCGCTTTTCGATTTCCGCAAAACGCCCGGACAGAACGGTCGGCCGGTCGCGCCGGATGCGCTCAACCGCACCCTCGGCCGCCGCGGCAAGCAGGGCATCCAGCCGCTTGCCGTCGGTGGCCAGCAGCGTCGCACTGTCGCGCAGCTGGATCCAGGCCTGCGCGAGCACCCGATGCACCAGCGTTCCGCGCTCTGCGGCATCGAGGCCGGAATGCGGTGCATCCGGCGCCGCCGCATGCAGGCGATGACGGGCGAAGGCCCGGAACGGACAGGCGGCCTGATCCTTCAACAGCGCAGTGCCGCCGCCGGCCACGGTGTTGCCGATTAACGCCGGCGCAGCATCATCGGCTTCGGCCGTCATGATCCTGGCCGCGTGGATCGCCGCACCGAATTCGGGATACGCGGTGATGTCCGGCCGCACTTCGACCGTCGCCGCGATCAGCGGACTGGGCTGCAGTTCCCGGTCGCCTTCGTGCAACGGATGGCTCAGCACGACTTCGGGTGCCGCAACACCCCAGCGCGCCGTCATGCGTCGCGCAACGGCCAGCGCAGCATCGGCAGAGCCCTGTGGCAGTCCGGCAGCTTGTTGCACCACCAGCGGCAGGAAGGGATTGGGACGGCAGGGTGGCGGCCATTGATCACCGCTGAGTCCCATCACCCACAGCGCATCGAAAGACTGCCCCGCGGCTTCGAGCACGCCGAGCACCTGGATCGGCACCTGCGGCGACTCCGGCTGGAACAGTGTATCGGCGGCCATGCGGCGCAACCTCGACAACGCGTCGGCATAGGACATGCGCGGCACCACGCGGTCCAGCACGGCGAATGCTGCGACCGTGTCATGCCAGCGTTTCAGCGTCTGGTATTCAACCGAATCGAGCGGCCGCTCGCCGGGAAAACCGGCCACCGACAGCGCTTCCGAAATCGCGCGCGCCCAGGCCGAAGGCGCCTGTGCGCCAAACAGGCGATCCTTGCGGAAACGGCCCAGTGCATCGAGCAGCCGCATCAGCCGCGGACAGTCTCCGCCGTAACCCGCAGCCATCACGCGCAGCCGTTCAAGGGTGGTCAGGGGCTCGGCGTGCCGGCGCAGTTCGACATCAAGGGCCGCACGTGCCGTCCGCTCCGAGTCGCCGCCTGCGATGAATGGCGAACGGAGGATGCGGCTCGCGCATTCGAATTCGATGTCGCGACCGAGCAGCTGCAGCAGTCCCAGCGCGGAATTGACCAGCGCATAAGCGGAAAGCGGTTCACCGAGTGACAGGTTGAACGGCAGCACACCATGATGCGCACCGGGCAGCGCGTAGTCCGGCGCCATCGCTGCGCTGAACAGGCGCACGACCGCGGCACGGCGCGCAGCAATGTCCGGCACCACGATGCCGATGCGCCTGCTGCCCGCCTCCAGGCGGGAACGCGCCCAGGCCGCGGCCATGCGGATTTCGCCCTCCGCATCCGCGCAGGGCATGCGCAGGACAGTTGCTTCGAAATCGGCCGGGCCGGACAGCGTCACCGCGCAGCCCGCCTCGCGCAAGCCGCCAAGGAATTCGGCCTGCTGCGGCGTAAAACTGTCGAAGCCGTAAGCAATCGCCTGCTGCGGCAGCGCAAGCCGGCGGTCCGTGATGAGCGGCAATACGTGGTCGGCCAGCTCAACGGCATCAAGTTGGCCGGCGCGGCGCAGGGCGCGCTCGTAGCGCGGCGCCCATTCGAGGAATGCCGCAGCATCCTCGTTCGGCACTGCATCGCGCAAAACCCGGCGCAGCCGCCATGACACCATCAGCTGCCAGGCTTCATGGGCAAGCCTCGCGGCCTCGGTGACCGCAAGCAGCGATGAACCGGAGTCCGAATCGCGCAGCAACTGCTCCCACAACACGCGCGACTGCTCGGGCGCCAGCAGCAGGGGTGGCACGGCAGAACCGGCATGGCACGCCGCATCCGCGGCGCGTTCGATGAACCCGGCGAAGGAAATGATGTCGGGCGTATCCCACAGCGCCAGACCCCGTTCAAGCTGGCGTGCCCCGCACTCCTGCAGCAGCGACTGCGCAAGCCGGCGGTTGGGCGTGATGACGCAGACCTGCCCCGCCGGCTCGCAAGTCAGCCGTGTGAAGACTTCTTCATGGGAGATGTTCGGAAATTCCGCGGCGGCAGACATGGGCAGGAATGATAAACCCGCCGCCGCGAGGGCGCCCTGGGCGCCGGAATTACTTCTCGATCAGGTGCTTCTTGTCCTTGACCTTGGCCCACTCGTCAGCGTCCGCAGGCGCATCCTTTTTCTCGATGATCGGCTTCCATCCCTTGGCCAGTTCGGCATTCAGTGCGATGAACTCCTGCTGGTTGTCGGGCACGTCATCCTCGGCAAAAATGGCTTCCACCGGGCATTCAGCCACACACAGCGTGCAATCGATGCACTCGTCCGGGTCGATGACGAGCATGTTCGGCCCCTCGCGGAAACAGTCCACCGGGCAGACGTCGACGCAATCGGAGTATTTGCACTTGATGCAGGACTCGGTCACTACGTAAGTCATGGAAATTCCTGGGAAACACCGCCTTGAAATGGCGGCAAACGGCCGCATTTTAGCAGATGCTGCGAGGCAATAAACGGCGCGCAACGCCGCTTCCCAATGGCCGGGAATTTGGATAGCATAGTTCCATCCATTCTTCGCCGCGGCCCCGTGGCGACCCCCATTTACAATCCAAAAGGCAGGACCCCATGAGTGAACATATTCATCACGTGACGGATGATTCTTTTGACCCCGAGGTGCTGCAGTCCGCGACCCCGGTACTGGTCGATTACTGGGCGGAATGGTGCGGCCCTTGCAAGATGATCGCGCCGATACTCGACGAGGTCGCCAGGGAGTATTCCGGCAAACTCAAGGTTGCCAAACTCAACATCGACGAGAACCAGGCGACGCCGCCGAAATACGGCATCCGCGGCATTCCGACGCTGATGCTTTTCAAGAACGGCTCGGTCGAGGCCACCAAGGTCGGTGCGCTGTCGAAATCGCAGCTGACCGCGTTTATTGACAGTCATATCTGAACGCTATAACCTTCCGCCAGCGCCTGACCACATAGCCGCTCACGGCACCGAATAAAGAGAGCCCGGCAGGCGCCGGCGAAGTCCCAGCATCCCTGCAACACCCGCTGCCCTTCCCGCTTCACCCCCCTTAATCCCCGTCTTTTCCCGCGATCAGCGCCCGAAGTCCATGCACCTATCCGATCTGAAAAATCTGCACGTCGGCGAACTCGTCGACATGGCCGTCAAGAATGAAATCGACGGTGCCAACCGGCTGCGCAAGCAGGAACTGATTTTCGCGCTGTTGAAGAACCAGGCGAAAAAAGGGGAATCGATCTACGGCGGCGGCACGCTGGAAGTGCTGCCCGACGGCTTCGGCTTCCTGCGATCGCCCGACACCTCGTACCTGGCGGGCACCGACGACATCTACGTTTCGCCTTCACAGATCCGCCGCTTCAACCTGCACACGGGCGACACCATCGAAGGCGAGATCCGCACACCGAAGGAAGGCGAACGTTACTTCGCGCTGGTCAAGGTCGACAAGGTCAATGACGACTCGCCGGAAAACTCGAAACACAAGATCCTATTCGAGAACCTGACGCCGTACCACCCGACCGAACACCTCAAGCTCGAGCGCGACATCAAGGCCGAGGAAAACTTCACCGGCCGCATCATCGACATCATCGCCCCCATCGGCAAGGGCCAGCGCGGCCTGATCGTGTCGCCGCCCAAGGCCGGCAAGACCGTATTGATGCAGCACATTGCCCATGCCATCACCGCCAACCATCCCGAAGTCGTGCTGATCGTTCTGCTGATCGACGAACGGCCGGAAGAGGTGACCGAGATGCAGCGTTCGGTAAAAGGCGAAGTGCTGTCATCGACTTTCGACGAACCGGCCAGCCGCCACGTGCAGGTCGCCGAGATGGTCATCGAGAAGGCCAAGCGCCTGGTCGAACACAAGAAGGACGTGGTGATCCTGCTCGACTCGATCACCCGCCTCGCCCGCGCCTACAACACCGTGGTGCCGGCATCCGGCAAGGTGCTGACCGGCGGCGTCGATGCCAACGCGCTGCAGCGTCCGAAGCGCTTCTTCGGCGCCGCGCGGAATGTCGAAGAAGGCGGTAGCCTGACCATCCTCGCCACCGCGCTGATCGACACCGGATCACGGATGGACGACGTGATCTACGAGGAATTCAAGGGCACCGGCAACATGGAAATCCACCTTGACCGCCGGATGTACGAAAAGCGCATCTTCCCGGCGATCAACGTCAACCGCTCGGGCACGCGCCGCGAGGAGTTGCTGGTGCCGAAGGACGTGCTGCAGAAAATCTGGGTTTTGCGCAAGCTGCTGTACCCGATGGACGAACTCGAAGCCACCGAGTTCCTGCTCGACAAGGTGCGTGCCACCAAGAGCAACGCGGACTTCTTCGACTCAATGCGCCGCGGCTGAAGCTGCCCTCTTCAGTCGCGCCCGGTTGCCGCGGATACCGCGGCACAACCGGCGGAATGGAATTTTGGCCTGCGTCGCCCTGTTGACGCAGCATGGACGCATGCCAAGCCTCGCGGAACTCTTTTTCTGCCTGCCACCAGGCCCCGCGCAGCGGACTGCCAGGACAAACCCAAGCCGGGAGCACGCCATGATCATGACCCGATATCTGCTGCTGACCGCATTGCTGCTGATCACCGGTTGCGCGCAACTTCCTCCGCCCCCGGAGGATGCGGCGGCCAAACGTTTCGAGACCCTGCCCGATCGCGCCGTCATCTATCTCGCCCGCCCATCCCTGGATCCGACTTTCATTGTTCCGGTAGTGCTCAACGACCGCATGATCGGTTCCACTTATCACGGCACATTCCTGCGCATCGAGGTTCCGCCCGGCAGGCATGTGTTGCGGGGCATGGCCGGCGACAGTGGCGCGATCACCGTGGACGCCGCAGCCGGCCGGATTTACTACGTCGAACACCGCGCCTATGGCTACCGGACATTTACCGATTCCAGCTTCAGTGCGGTGGATCCACGGCGTGGCCAGGCCCTGGTTCGCAACGGGCAAATTGCCGCCTTGATCAGCTTTTGACAATCCGGATGTCTGCCTCTTGCCCTGAGGGGCTGAATCCCCGATAATTGCCGGTTTCCCGCTCCCTTCGGGCACCAGTTCAGGATACCGCGATGAAAGCCGATGCACACCCGGAATACCGTGAAATTTCAATCACTTGCAGCTGCGGCAACAAGTGGCAGACCCGCTCGACCATGGGCAAGGATCTGAGCGTCGAGGTCTGCTCGGAATGCCACCCGTTCTATACCGGCAAACAAAAAACGCTGGACACCGCCGGTCGCATCGAGAAATTCAACCAGAAATACGGCAAAAAAACACCGGCCAGCCCCAAGGCCCCCGCAGCCTGATGCGGTTTGCATGATCCGATAAAGGGCAGCCCGACGGCTGCCTTTTGTTTTTGCAAAACGGTTTTTGTCGAACAGCCCCGCAAACGCATCCGGAATAAAACCAGGAGTTTCAAAAATGAAATCGTTCCGCATCGCCGTGATCCCCGGTGACGGCATCGGCAAGGAAGTCATGCCTGAAGGTCTGCGCGTGCTCGAAGCCGTCGGCCGCAAGTTCGGCATCCAGTTCAAGTTTGACGAACTGGACTGGAGTTGTGACTACCATGCCAAACACGGCCGCATGATGCCGGAGGATGGCCTCCAGCAACTGGAAAAACATGACGCCGTGTATTTTGGCGCAGTGGGCTGGCCGGCGATGCTGCCCGACCACGTGTCGCTGTGGGGCCTGCTGATTCCCTTCCGCCGCGGCTATGACCAGTACGTCAACCTGCGCCCGGTGCGCCTGATGCCCGGCATGAAATGCCCGCTCGCAGACCGCAAACCCGGCGACATCGATTTCTGGGTGGTGCGCGAAAACAGTGAAGGCGAATACTCCTCGGTGGGCGGCCGCATGTTCGGCGGCACTGACCGCGAATTCGTCACGCAGCAGGCGATTTTCTCGCGCCAGGGCGTCGATCGCATCCTCAAGTTCGCCTACGAACTGGCGAAAAAACGCCCGAAAAAGCACCTGACATCAGCGACCAAGTCCAACGGCATCTCGATCTCCATGCCGTACTGGGATGAACGCGTAAAGGAAATGGCCGCGAAGTATCCGGACGTGAAAACCGACCAGTACCACATCGACATCCTGACCGCGCATTTCGTGATGCATCCGGACTGGTTCGACGTGGTCGTTGCCTCCAACCTGTTCGGCGACATCCTCTCCGACCTCGGCCCTGCGGCCACCGGCACCATCGGTATCGCGCCTTCGGCCAACATGAACCCGGAGAAGAATTTTCCTTCACTGTTCGAACCGGTGCACGGCTCGGCACCTGACATCTACGGCAAAAAAATCGCCAACCCCGTAGGCATGATCTGGGCCGGCGCAATGATGCTCGACCATCTGGGATGCGAGGAAGCCGGCGCAGCCGTGGTCAAGGCCATCGAAACCGCGCTGCTTGAAGGCCCGAAGACGCCGGACCTCGGCGGCAAGGCGAAAACCGCCGACCTTGGCAAGGCCGTCGCCGACGCGATCTGACGTTCCGGAGCGCCCTGCAAAACGCCGTCCGGAAGCGGGCGGCGTTTTTTATTGCGTCCTTGCTTAATACGTCTTGTACGACAGGTACTTGCCGCTCATCACGATCTTCACGCGGTCGCCGTTGGGATCGGGTTCACGCTTCAGGTCCATCTTGAAGTCGATCGCGCTCATGATGCCGTCGCCGAACTCCTCATGGATCAGTTCCTTGAAGGTCGTGCCGTAGACATTGACCAGTTCATAGAAGCGGTAGATCAGCGGATCGGTCGGCACCGCCGTGAGCAGTGAGCCCTTGTACGGCACCTGCTGCAGCAGCAGCACTGCGTAGGGAGGCAGCCCCAGCAGCTTGCCCGCGGCCTCGGCCTGCGCCTTGGTCATCTGCATCTGGCCGAGCAGCGCGGCAGTGGTCCATTCCTTGCTGGCACCCACCGCCTTGGCGATCTTTGCCCAGGACAGCCCTTTCTTCAATCTCGCCTCGACCACCATCTCGGTTACGTCGGTGCGTTTCATCGGCCTGTTCATGCTGGCAGCAGCCAGCAGTGCCTCGGGTGCATCGTTTTTCTTCACGGGATTCTCCTTTTGGTCTGATTCGGGTTGAACATGCGGTGCGGCGGCTTATTTCACGGCCACCAGCGGCTTGCCTGCCGGAGACACGGCGGCTTCGGCCGGATCCAGGCCCGGCGTCACCAACGGCGGATGCCGCGGGTCGTGGCTGGCGGAATCGCCGGCAAAAGCCTTTGAACGGTCCACCAGGAAATCGATCAGGTGGTTGCGGATGCGGTAGTAATGCGGGTGTTTGTGAAGGTCGTGGCGGGTGCGGCTGCGCGGCATCGTGTTGACCACGATCTCGGCGATCTTGGCATGCGGACCGTTGGTCATCAGCACGATCTTGTCCGCCAGCAGGATGGCCTCGTCGACATCGTGGGTGATCATGAACACGGTCTGCCGGGTTTCGGCACAGATGCGCAGCACCTCCTCCTGCAGCACGCCGCGGGTCAGCGCATCAAGGGCCGAAAACGGCTCGTCCATCAGCAGCATCTTCGGCTGGATCGACAACGCGCGCGCAATGCCGACACGCTGCTTCATGCCGCCGGAAAGCTCCGCCGGACGCTTTTTTTCCGAACCGGTCAGGTTGACCAGGTCAATGTACTGCTGGCAGTGCGCGCGAACCTTGTCCTTGCTCCACTCCGGCCAGCGCGAGGACACGGCGAAGGCTATGTTGCCCATCACCGTCAGCCAGGGCATCAGCGCATGGCTCTGGAAAATCACCGCCCGGTCAAGGCTGGGTCCGCTGACCTCGCGCCCCCCGACAAACACGTAGCCGGAGGACGTCTGGTCCAGTCCGGAGAGCACGTTAAGGATGGTGGTCTTGCCGCAGCCGGAATGGCCGATCAGGCAGACAAATTCGCCGGGGTCAACGGAGAAGTGCAGGTTCTCGAAAACCGTGGTTTCGGTGCCGTCACGGCCGGTGAATTTCTTGCTGATACCTTCGATGCGGATCAGGGGCTCGCTCATGTTCATCCCCTATTCCGGAAACGTGACCAGCCGGGTCAGCTTCGCCATCATCAGATCAAGCAGCATGCCGACCACGCCGATCGCCAGTATCGCCGTCATGATGTTGGTGATTGACAGGTTGTTCCACTCGTTCCAGACGAAGTACCCGATGCCGGTGCCGCCAACCAGCATTTCCGCGGCGACAATCACCAGCCAGGCGATGCTGATGGAAATGCGCATGCCGGTCATGATGGTCGGCGCGGCAGCCGGCAAAATCACCCGGAAGGCGGTGCGGAACGATCCGACCTCCAGCGTGCGCGCAACGTTCAGCCACTCACGGCGCACGCTGGCGACACCGAAGGCGGTGTTGATCAGCATCGGCCACACCGAGCAGATGAAAATCACGAAAATCGCCGACACCGCGCTGTCTTTCAGCGTGAACAGGGCCAGCGGCATCCATGCCAGCGGCGAAATCGGCTTCAGCACCTGGATGAACGGATCCAGCGCCCGGTACACCGTCGGCGACATGCCGATCAGGAAACCCAGCGGCACCGCGACCAGCGCCGCCAGCAGGTACCCGGCCAGCACGCGGCCGATCGAATAACCGAGCTGGATGCCGATGCCCTTGTCATTCGGTCCACGGTCGTAGAACGGGTCGCTCAGGTGCTCCCCGATCTTCCTGCCGAAATCGGCGGGTGAAGGGAATGCCGACTTCTGGCCGGTGGCCGCCGCCGCCCCGACCAGCGCGGCATACTCCGAATCCACCGTCTGCGCCGCCGTTTTCGGCAGGGTCAGCGCGTGCCACACGCCGATCATCCCGAGCAGGATCAGCAGCGACAGCAACGGCGCCCCCCAGCTTTTCAGTCGGTTCATCACCCTGTCCTTTCGCGACTCACCGGCCTCAACGCTTGATCGCGAAACTGGCGAGATAGGCTTCCGGTTTGGCCGGGTCGAACTCCTTGCCCATCACGCTGAATTTCTTGGTGGTGGCGGCGGGCGGCTTCATGCCGACCTCCTTCATCAGCCTCGCGGCATCAGTGGCCAGATAAACCTCGCGCGCCACCTTGGCGTAATCCACGTCGACCTTGAGCTGCCCCCAGCGCTTCATCTGGGTCATGATCCAGATCGCAAACGAGTGCCAGGGGAATGGATCGAAGTCGATGCGGTTCGGATCCTTGCGCACGTTGCCCAGGCCATCGGCAAACGTGCCGGTGAGCACCTGCTCGACCACGGTGACCGGCTGGTTCAGATAGTTCGCCGGAGCAATGGCCTCCGCGATCTGCTTTCGGTTCTCCTGTTTGGACGCGAACGCCGTGGCCTCCATGATCGCCTTCAGCAAGGCGCGGTAGGTGTTCGGCATCTTGGTGACGAACTCCCTGCTTGCGGCGAATGCGCAACAGGGGTGGCCGGGCCAGAGATCCTTGGTCAGGGTGTGGATGTAACCGACACCGTCATATACCGCACGCTGGTTGACAGGATCCGGCGCAAGGAAGCCGTCGATGTTGTCGGCGCGCAGATTGGCGACCATCTCGGGCGGCGGTACCGAACGTATCTGCACGTCCCTGTCCGGATCAAGGCCATGTTCGGCGAGGAAATAACGCAAAAGGTAATTGTGCATCGAATAGTCGAAGGGCACGGCGAACTTGAAGCCCTTCCACGACTTCGGATCCTTCCTGTCCTTGTGCTTGATCGCCAGCGTAATGGCCTGGCCGTTGATATTCTCGACCGCGGGCATGGTGTACGGAATCGGGCTCGATCCCAAACCCAGGGAAATCGCCAGCGGCATCGGCGACAGCATGTGCGCGGCGTCGTATTCCTTGTTCAGGGTCTTGTCGCGGATCACCGCCCAGCCGGCGGTCTTGACCACATCGACGTTCAGGCCCTGGCGCGCATAAAAACCCATCGGCTGCGACATGATGATCGGCGTCGCGCAGGTAATGGGAATGAAACCGACCTTGAGAGAGGTTTTTTCAAGGTTGCCACTCTGCGCAAAAGCCTCTTTCGCCATTCCCAGCGGAAAAAACGTGGAGATCGCCGCCATCGCGGTGCTCGCGCCAACGGCATTGAGAAAGCGTCGCCGCGTCGCATCGTGGGGAAACAGCGCGCGCATCACCGCCGCCTCGACAACGCGGTTGCCCAGCGCTTCGCTGTCCGCCGTCTGCGCTGCCAAGTCAGCCTGGTGTTCGGCTTCGCTGTGGTGGTGGCCACAGGAACAGTCGGTGGTCAAAGACGTGCCGGCGTCGAAGGGATCCTTGAATGCGGACATGATCGGTTCTCCTTGAAATGTGTTTTTCCGACTTCCTTCATTGCAGCAAGCGTGCCAAGCCGCACCGGCGTCCAGAAATTGTCCGCAGCAGACTGTTTCACAAGGGAAATTTGTTTCCCTGCGGCTGCGCTGGCTGTGCCACGGCCGCCATCACAGGGCCTGAAGCAGTGCGCCGCGCGCCACGCCGCGGTGCACATCCGCACTTTCGCGGCGCATTACGCACCATCTCGGCGCACCTCGTCCCAATGGCACCTGTGGATGCGATAATCCGCAGCGAAAACAACAACGAGTGTCTGCCGTGAGTCTCACCCTGCGTCCCCTGCTGATCACCCTCCTCTGCCTGGCCTGGCTGCTGCCGGGGCTGGTTGGGCACGATCCCTGGAAACCCGACGAGGCCTATACTTTTGGCGTGGTGTTCGAAATCCTGCGGGGCGGCAGCTGGGTGATTCCGCAGATTGCCGGCGAAACATTCCTCGAAAAACCGCCGCTGTTCCATCTTGTCGCCGCAGCCAGCGCCTGGCTGTTTTCCCCGATACTGCCGCTGCACGACGGCGCGCGGCTCTCGGCGGGACTCTGGATTGGACTGGCGCTGCTGTTCAGCGCGCTGGCCTCCCGCGAACTGAACGGTCCGCGCCACGGCCTCACCGCGGCACTGCTCCTGCTGGGCTGCCTGGGCCTGGTGGTGCGCGGGCATCAGCTGATTGCCGACGTCGCCGCGCTGGCCGGATTTGCAATTGCCTACTACGGGGCCGCACTGGCACTGCGCCGCCCCGCGCCGGGCGGCCTCTGGCTGGGCACCGCCTGCGGCCTGGTATTCATGACGCAGGGCATCCCCGAAGCCGTCATGATCATGGTCATCGCCCTGCTGCTGCCGGTCACCGGCCGGCAATGGCTCACACCACAATATGCCGTGACAATGGCGGCCGCGGTCGCAGCGGCGCTGCCGTGGCTGCTGCTGTGGCCGCTGCTGCTGCTGCAACGCGACCCCACCCTGTTTGGCGTCTGGCTGCAGGGCGAAAACCTCGCCCGTTTTTTCGGCACCCGCGACATGCTGGGCGGCCTCGCCTACTACCTGCGCACGCTGCCCTGGTACGCATTCCCGGTCTGGCCCCTGGCCTTGTGGGCACTGTGGCGCGCCAGCCGCAGCGGACAGGCCTGGTCTCCGGCAATAGTGCTGCCCGCACTGGGTTTCGCGGTGACACTGCTGATGCTCGGCAGCGCGGCGGAATCGCGCGAACTCTATGCCCTGCCGATGCTGGTGCCCCTGGCGCTGCTCGCAGTGCCCGGCGTGGACCCCCTGCGGCGTGGCGCTGTCAACGGCTGGTACTGGTTCAGCGTGATGGCTTTCACCTTCTTCATCGCCGTCGGCTGGTTCTACTGGGGCGCACTGGAACTCGGCATCCCGGAAAAACTGCATGCCCACCTGCACACCATACGCCCCGGCTACGATTTCGGCTTCCGGGTGCTGCCGTTCATGCTCGGCCTGGCCTACACCGCCGCCTGGTTCACGCTGGTCGCAAAACTGCCGCGCAATCCGGAACGGCCGCTGGCCATCTGGGCCGGCGGCATCACTGCAGTATGGGCATTGCTCGCCACCCTGTTCATCGGCTGGGTCGACACCACCAAAAGCTACCGCTCGGTGATCGGCGACATGCAGCGCGCGATGCCGGCACAGTACCGCTGCATGGCCAGCCGCGATCTCGGCGAAGCACAGCGCGCGATGCTGCATTATTTTGCGGGCATCCGCTCCGAGCGGCTGGAATCAAAGCCGCAGTCCGCCTGCGATCTGCTGCTGGTCCAGGGACTGCCGCTCGACGAAACCGTGCTGCCGCCGGGGTGGGCCAAAATCTGGGAAGGACACCGCCCGGGCGACAAGGACGAGCGCCTGCGGCTGTACCGCCGGCAGCCGAAGCCCTGATCAGCGCATGAGCGACACCCTGCAGCGCTTCCTCTTTGAACACGCGCCGATCCGCGGTGAATTCGTGCAGCTTTCGGCCACCTGGCAGGCGGTCACCGAACGCCACGACTATCCGCCGCCACTGCGCCGCGCACTGGGCGAACTGATGGCTGCAGGCGCGCTGCTCGCCGCCACCCTCAAGTTCGACGGCCGGCTGCTGCTGCAGATGCACGGCGACGGGCCGGTGAAGCTGGTGGTCGTCGAATGCGGCGCCGGCCACGCCATGCGGGCCACCGCAAAATGGGAAGGCGAGGTCCCCGACGGCAAGCTGCGCGCATTGCTCGGCAACGGCCGCTTTGTCATCAGCCTGCTGCCGGATTCCGGGCAGCAGGGTTATCAGGGCGTGGTCGACATCGATGCCGACAGCATTGCCGCCGCCTTCGAACACTACATGGCGGCCTCCGAACAGATCGAAACCCGCCTCTGGCTCGCCTGCGACGACAGCCGCGCCGCCGGCCTGCTGATCCAGAAACTGCCGGAGCAAAAGGCCACCGATGCCGATGCCTGGCCGCGCATCGGCCATCTCGCCGGCACCGTGCAACCCCAGGAACTGCTGACGCTGGCGCCGCAAACCCTCCTGCGCCGCCTGTTTCACGAGGAAGACCTGCGGGTGTTCGAACCGAAACCGGTGTATTTCCGCTGTTCCTGCTCGCCCGAGCGGGTCACCGGCATGTTGCGCATGCTCGGGCGCGACGAAGTGCGCAGCGTGATTGCCGAACGCGGCGAGATCGAAGTGCGCTGTGAATTCTGCAACCGCCGTTATGCCTTTGATGCCGTGGACAGCGAACAGATCTTTGCCGCAGCCCCTCCGGCAGCAGCCGACTCCACGCGCCACTGACCGTCGTGCCGCATCGCGGCATCGCCTCGACACTGTCATGGGTCGGGCGTAAACTTTGACCTCCCTTGATTGCCCGCCCCGCATTTTGGCAATTTATTGTTTATAATTAATGACTTACGGAGAATCTCATGGTGAATGGACGCGAAGTGGTCGTATTGAGCGGCGTGCGTACCGCGATTGGTGATTACGGCGGCGCATTAAAAGACATCGCCCCCACTGAACTCGCCGGGCAGGTGGTCAAGGAAGCCGTCAACCGCGCGAAGCTCGATCCGAAACAGGTCGGACAACTGGTGTTCGGCAACGTGGTCCACGGGGAAGCGAAGGACATGTATTTCTCGCGCGTCGCCTGCATCAAGGGCGGACTGCCGCAGGAAACCACCGCACTGACCGTGAACCGACTCTGCGGCAGCGGCCTCCAGGCCATCGTCTCCGCAGCCCAGGGCATCATGCTCGGCGACTGCGATGCCGCAGTCGGCGGCGGCGCCGAATCGATGAGCCGCGGCGGCTACCTGATGCCGAGCCTGCGCTGGGGCCAGCGCATGGGCGAAGGCAATGTCGTCGACATGATGGTCGGCGCGCTGACCGACCCCTTCGACACCGTGCACATGGGCATCACCGCTGAAAACATCGCCGCGCAATGGAAAATCGGCCGCGAGCAGCAGGATGAATTCGCCGTAGAAAGCCATCGCCGCGCACTGAACGCCATCGACAAGGGTTATTTCAAGGACCAGATCCTGCCGGTCGAACTGAAAACCCGCAAAGGCACGACACTGTTTGACAAGGACGAACATCCCCGCGCCGACGTCACGCTCGAAGGCCTCGCCAAGCTGCGCGCAGTGTTCAAGAAGGAAGGCGGCTCGGTCACCGCCGGCAATGCCTCGGGCATCAACGACGGCGCCGCCGCAGTGGTGATGATGGAAAAGGAGGCCGCGAAGAAGGCCGGCCTGAAACCGATGGCCCGGCTGGTCTCCTACGGCCTCGCTGGCGTCGATCCGAAAATCATGGGTATCGGCCCGGTGCCCGCGGTACAGAACGCACTCAAGCGCGCAGGTCTCAAGATCGAGGACATGGACGTCATCGAATCGAACGAAGCCTTTGCGGTGCAGGCCCTCGCCGTGTCCTGTGACCTGAAACTGGATCCCAAAAAAACCAACCCCAACGGCGGCGCAGTGGGCCTCGGCCATCCGATCGGTGCCACCGGCGCGATCCTGACGGTGAAAGCGCTGTATGAACTGCAGCGTACCGGCGGCAAATACGCGCTGGTGACCATGTGCATCGGCGGCGGCCAGGGTATCGCGGCAGTGTTCGAACGCATGTAAACGAGACTTCCGTCACAGAAAACGCCGCTTTACGCGGCGTTTTTCTGATTCAGGGCAACTTCCGGCACACTTCCTGCCCGCAGACCGGAACAGGACGTGACTTTGGCCAGCCGCAGGATTAAGGTAGTTCGCTGGAATCGGACCGGATGCGGTTGCGGAGCTTTGCCATGACACCAGACCGGATGACCCTGGCACCTGCTGCGCCGGCACCGGCATTGCAGATGCCATTGGCATCCGGAACCGGACACCCCCGGCCGTGAACGCCCCGATACCGGGTCCGCAGGAACAAGCCACGCGCCTGCTGGTCGGCCAGAAAGAAATCCTCGAAGGTATCGTCGCCGGACGCGGTCTGGCCGATCTGCTGACCGCGATCTGCCGGCTCGCGGAGCGGGAAACCAGTGGCATGCTGTGCAGCATCCTGCTGCTTGACGCCGACGGCATGCGTCTGCGGCACGGTGCGGCGCCGAGTCTGCCCTTCGAATATTCGCGCCTGATCGACGGTCTCGCCATCGGTCCCGCTGTCGGCTCATGCGGCACCGCCGCATTCCGCCGCGAACAGGTCATCGTCGAAGATATCGCCACTGATCCGCTGTGGGCCGCCTACCGCGATGTGGCAGCCGCATACAGACTCCGCGCCTGCTGGTCGACGCCAATATTCAATGCCGCCCGGCAGGTACTCGGCACCTTTGCCATGTATTACCGGGAACCGCGCAAACCTTCACCGGAGCACGCCGCGCTCATCGAAATGGCAACGCAGACCGCGGCCATCGCCATCGAGCACTGCCGGACCAACGAAAAGCTGCAGCTCAGCAATGAACGTTTCCTGCTAGCGGCGCGCGCCACCAACGACGCGGTCTGGGACTGGGACTTTGGAAAAAACACGCTGTGGTGGAGCGAAGGCATCACCTCGCTCTTCGGTTATCCGGTCGGGGAACTGGAGCCGGGACCGGAATCCTGGACCCTGCGCCTGCATTCCGGCGATGCCGCACGCGTCACCGCGGAATTCCATGCCGTCGTCGATGACCCGAAAGCGCAGTTCTGGTCGGCCGAATACCGCTTCCGACGCCGCGACGGCAGCCATGCCGAGGTGTTCGACCGCGGGTTCGTCATCCGCAACAGCGCAGGGCGTGCCATACGCATGATCGGCGCCGTCCAGGATATCACCGAGCGCAAACAGGCCGGGGAACGCATCAAGCGCCAGAACCGCGTCCATGCCGTGCTCTCGGGCATCAACACGCTGATCGTGCGCGTGCGCGACCGCCAGACGCTGCTCGACGAGGCCTGCCGCATTGCCGCCGAGCAGGGCGGTTTCGGCATGGTCTGGATCGGCTTCCTCGACCGTGCCACCGGCAGCGTCAGTCCGGCCGCCTGGGCGGGCTTCGATGCCGACGAGGCCTGGGGTTCAACCACAGCCTCGGCCCGCGACGATGCCGATGGCCAGGGTGTGACCGGGCGCGCAATCCGCAGCGGCCAGCCGCAGATCGTCAATGACATTTCCACCGACACCCGCTCCGCCAGCAGGCGCCGGCGCACCGCCGCGGCACGCGGCTTCCGCTCGGTGATCGCGTTGCCGCTGTTCATCGACGGCGTGGTGGTCGGGAATTTCTCACTGTATGCGCGGGAACCGCATTTCTTCGACGACGAAGAAGTGAAGCTGCTCACCGACCTCGCCGGCGACATCTCCTTTGCCCTGCAATACCTGGCGAAGGAGGAAAAGGCCAACTATCTGGCCTACTACGATCTCGTCACCGGCCTGCCTAACCGCACGCTGTTCATGGAGCACCTGAACCACGCGATGCGCGCCGCCGGCAGCAGCCCCGGCAGGCTGGTGCTGGTGATCGGCGACATCCAGCGTTTCCGCGCCATCAACGAAACACTGGGGCACTCCGCCGGCGACGAAACACTGAAACAGGTCGCATCCCTGCTGCGGAAAATGATACGCAATCCGGAGAACCTGGCACGCATCTCGGCCGACTGCTTTGCAACCTTCCTGCCCGACGTGCGCGAACTGTCCGAAGTGGCGCACCGCATCGAGAGCCTCGCCGCCGCCGCACTGCACACGCCTGTAACGGTTGCCGGCCGCGAGCTGACTATCGCCTTCACCATGGGCGCCGCGGTGTTCCCGGGGGACGGCGCCGACGCCGGCACGCTGTTCCGCAATGCCGAAGCGGCACTGCATGCCGCCAAGTCAGCCGGGCAGCGCTACATGTTCTACGCCCCTGAAATGAACGCCCGCGTCGCCGAATCGCTGCATCTGGAAAACCGCCTGCGCCGCGCGCTGGATCTCGGCCAGTTCGTGCTGCATTACCAGCCCAAGTTCGAGGTCTGCACGCGAAGGCTCACCGGACTCGAAGCGCTGATCCGCTGGCAGGATCCGGAACTCGGCCTGGTGCCCCCGGCCAGCTTCATCCCGCTGATGGAGGAAACCGGGCTGATTCTCGAGGTCGGGCAGTGGGCACTGCAGCGTGCCATCAAGGATCATCGCGGCTGGTCGGCACGCGGACTGCGCCCGCCGCGCGTGGCCGTCAACGTGTCCTCGATCCAGCTGCGGCAGCGCGATTTCGTCGATATCGTCAAACGCGCGGTTTCCGGCTTCGCGGGCGGCGAAGTCGCGCTCGATCTCGAGATCACCGAAAGCGTGATCATGGAAAACATGGCGGAAATGACGCTCAAGCTGCAGTCCATCCATGCGCTCGGCCTGCGCATCGCGATGGACGACTTCGGCACCGGCTACTCGTCCCTCAGCTGCATCGCCCAGTTGCCGATCAACACGCTGAAGATCGACCGCTCCTTTGTCATCGAAATGGCGCGCAGCGACTACCACCGCAACATCGTCACCATGATCATCCAGCTTGCGCATGCGTTGCGCCTGGACGTCGTCGCCGAAGGCGTCGATGCCGAGGAGCAGGTACGGATACTCGACCGGCTGGGCTGCGACAGCATGCAGGGTTACCTGCTCAGCAAGCCGCTGCCGCCGGAGGACATCGAAACTTTGCTGGAAACACTGCCGCACAAGGCCGGCGCGGACTGACCGCAAAATCCCGCAACGCGGGTATGGACAAAAACCCTCCCGCTCCGCATCATAGTCCCCCTGCAAAATGCAGCCGTCGTTCCCAAAACAAATCCAGAGGAGGAACCTGAAGATGCGCAAACTGAAACTGCTGGCCGCGATGGTCGTTCCGGCGCTGCTTGCGGCACCCGTCGCCCACGCCCAGTCCGCCAAATTTCCCGAGAAACCGGTGCGCCTGATCATCGGCAGCGCCCCCGGCTCGGGACCGGACATCATTTCGCGCCTGCTGGCCGACCGGCTCTATGAAACCTGGCAGCAACGCGTGGTGGTCGACTCCCGTCCCGGCGCCGCCGGCGCCATCAGCGCCGACCTGACGCTGGGCGCGGCTCCCGACGGCTACACCTGGATGATGCTGACCTCGCAACTCTTCGTCGCCTCCGAAGTGCTGTCCGACATCAAGTTTGACCTCCAGCGCGACTTCCAGTCGGTGGCGCTGATCGGCGTGACGCCCTTCGTGCTGCTTGCCAACAACCAGTTGCCGGCCAAATCACTGAAGGACCTGATCGAGCTGGCGAAAAAAACGCCCGGCAAGATCCGCTACGGCTCGGCCGGCACCGGCGCCTCCGAACACCTGTCCGGCGTGCTGCTGAACCACCTGACCGGCACCAGCATGCTGCACGTGCCGTACAAGGGCGTCGCGCAGGCAATCACCGATGCGCTCGCCAACGAAGTGCAGATCACCTATGCCGTGCTGCCTGCGGCGAACCCCCACATCCAGAGCGGAAGGCTGCGCCCGCTGGGCGTGACCACCGCAAAACGCGCCGCGCTGATTCCGGATGTGCCGGCCATCGGCGAGGTGGTGCCCGGCTACTCGATGAACGCCTGGTACAGCATCGTCGCCCCGATCAAGGCGCCGGCGGCGATCATGAACAGGGTGAGCAAGGAAATCGTCTCTGCGGTCCGCGAACCGGCATTCGGCGAAAAACTCAAGGGTCTCGGCCTTGAAGTCGTCGGCGGCGACCGCGCGGCACTCGATGCCTGGCGGCGCGACGAGAAAAAACGCATCGTTGAACTGGTCAAGATTTCAGGCGCAAAACAGTAACAACCGGCTGCTGGAGGCCATCGCGACGCCGCGCCCTGCGCGGCGTTTTTTTGTAACCACCCCGGAGCCCCGTCCATGATCCGCCTGCTGCTGACGCTGTTGCTGGCGGCCACGAATGCCGCCGCCCAGGTCGATGGCCCGGTACAGGCCGAGAGTGGCGGGCTGCCGGTAATCCTCACCGCGCCGCATGGCGGCCTCGAAGACCTGCCGGGCTGCAGCGAACGCAGCCCCGCCGGCGTCCGCTTCGTCAACCGTCCCGACATCAACACCGACCGCCTCACGCGCGCCATCGCCGATGAGCTGAGGCGCCTCACCGGCAAGTCACCGTACCTGGTGATCGCGCGTTTCCACCGCAAGTACATCGATGCCAACCGCCGCGCGGAAGAAGCCTACGGCGATCCCGGCTGCGCCGCCGCGTACGAGGCCTACCATGCGGCGGTCCGCAGCCATGTTGCCGAGCTGCGCGCGAAATTTCCCCATGCGATGCTGTTCGACATCCATGGCCAGACCGTCTTCCGGGACGCGATACTCCGCGGCACCCGCTACGGCAGCACCGTGCAGGCCCTGCTTGCGCGCGCCGGCGCACCGGCAATCACCGGTCCGGACAGCGTTTTCGGGCGCTTCGCGGCGATGGGTTACGCCATCCTGCCCGGCAACAACGCCGCGCCCACCGAGCGCATCGAAGCAAAGAACTATGCCGGTGGCCACACCGTCGATCTCTACGGCAGTCACCGCGAGCAGGGCATCGATGCAATGCAGCTCGAGTTCGGCCGCGATCTGCGCAACGGCCCGCGGCTCGAGCAGACCGCAAAAGACAGTGCGCAGGCCATTGCGGCCTTTTACGAACGTTTCCTCAGGTAGAACTGCGCCGCGCCGCGGCCACGGGTACCGACGCTGCGAAATCTCTCGGCGCGACACCCAGCGCGCGGCGGAACATCGTTGAAAACGCCCCGGGACTCTCGTAGCCCAGATCAATGGCCACCGTGGTCACCGGAGCACCGGCCGCGAGCCTGCGGATCGACTCGAGCAGCCGCGCCTGCTGTTTCCAGCGCGCAAAGGTGATGCCGGTTTCGCGCAGGAAGCGGCGGTAGAGCGTGCGCGCGCTGGTGCGCATCGCGCCGGCATCACTGGCGCTCGGCCGCCGCGTCGAAAGGTCGGCGAGGATGCGCTCGCACAGCTGCATCAGGTCCGCGCTCTCCGGCAAGGGCAGGTCGAGTGCGCAGGGCGGCAGGCGGCGGATTTCGGCAACCAGCAGCCGCATCAGCAGGCCATCGGCGCTGTTCGTGTCGTAATCCTCCGGCAGCGCCGCCGCACGCACGATCAGTTCGCGGGCGAGCGGCGTCACTTCCAGCACCACGCAGGCCGCGGGCATCGCCGCCGCGGCGCCTTCATCCAGATAGAGGCTGCGCATCTCGACGGCGCCGTACATCTGGATTTCGTGCACCGTGCGCGCCGGCAGCCACAGGGCGCGCGAAGGCGGCACGATCCAGGCATGGCGCGCGCTGCGCACGCGCATGGTGCCGGCGACCGCAAAGGCGAATTGCGCGCGGGTGTGCCAGTGCGGCCGGATATGGTGGCCCGAGGGGTACGCGGTGCGGCGCATCACCAGCGGCCGCGTCAGGTCGCCAATGACCGGATGCTCCAGCGCGGCGGGCGCCTCCGGACGGGACCGGCGGCTGCGGCGGGATTTGTCCATTTCAAGAAAGTTTTTGGCAAATATTCGAAAGACAGACGATCCCGACTCTAGCAGAATCCCTGCCCATGACAACCGCCACCGACACCGCCGTCCCGCCCGCCGGTTTTTCCGCAACCGTGCGCCTACTGCTGAACACCGGCCACGCCATCGACCACATGTTCCTGCTGATCTTCGCCACCGCGGTTGCGACGATCGCCATCGAGTTCGGCTACGACAACTGGACCGACCTGATGCCCTACAGCGTCGGCGCCTTCGCGCTGTTCGGGCTCGGCGCGCTGCCCGCCGGCCGCCTTGGCGACCTCTGGGGCCGGCGCAGCATGATGATCATTTTCTTCATCGGCATGGGCCTGTCGGCAATGCTCGTGGCCACGACGCAGAACGCCTGGCAACTCGCCGCAGCATTGACACTGATGGGCGCCTTCGCCGCGATCTACCATCCGGTGGGCATCCCGATGCTGGTGCAGAACGTGCCCAATCCCGGCGCGGTGATCGGACTCAACGGGCTTGCCGGCAACCTCGGCATCGCAGTCGCCGCACTGGTCACCGGTTTCCTCGTCAAGTGGATCGGCTGGCGCGCCGCCTTCGTGATCCCCGGGCTGGTGTCCATCGCCTGCGGCATCGTTTTCGCGATGACCTGTCCGAAAGAGACCGAAGCGCCCGCCAAACGCAAGGGCGGCAAGGCCAAGGTCACGCTCTCGCCGGAAATGCTGATGCGCGCCTTCCTGGTGATGACCTCCGCCGCAGCGGTCAGCACCATCCTCTTCAACTTCACCACCAACGGCAACGCGCAACTGCTGGCCGAGGGTTTCCGTGGCGTCATCGAAGATCCCGCGGTGATCGGCACGCTGCTGGCGGTGATCTACACCATCGCCTCCTTCGCCCAGATCGTCGTCGGCCGCCTGATCGACAAGGTGCCGTTCAAGCCGCTGCAGCTGTGGATCTCGATCATCCAGATTCCGTTGCTGATCTGGGCCGCGCATACCCAGGACTGGTGGCTGTTCGCCGCGATGCTCGCGGTGATGGTGTTCGTGTTCGGGGCAATCCCCTTCACCGACGCGATGATCGTGCGCTACGTCGATGACCGTCTGCGCTCGCGCGTCGCCGGCATGCGCCTCACCGTCGCCTTCGGTTTCAGTTCGCTGGCGGTGTGGATTCTCGGCCCGATGGTGAAAAACATCGGCTTCGCCAACGCGCTGTGGATCATGGCCGGCATCGCTGCGCTGAAGGCCGCCATCGTCTGGCTGCTGCCCGACGAGCCCGCGTCCGAACCCGAGCCCGCGAAAACCTGAGTCATCGCCCGCCGCATTCCTCCGCGGCAGGCCATCTCACCCAAAATTTAAAATTTTATCAATAAAATCAAATACTTATATATGGACTGGCTCGACATCACCCTGCTCACCTTCGCCGCCTTCGCCACTTCCGCGCTGACCGCCGTCGCCGGCGCCGGTGGCGGCACCATCCTGATCGCGCTGATGCTGCTGTTCATGCCGCCCGCCGCGGCCATTCCCGCCCACGGCGTGGTGCAGCTCGCCTCCAACACCTGGCGCGTGTGGCTGTTCCGCAAACACATGGCCTGGCCGCTGATCATCCGCTTCAGCCTGCTGCTGCCGCTGGGTGTGTGGCTGGGACTGGAAATGTTCCAGGGCATGTCCAAGGAAGTGGTGCAGATCCTGATCGGCTGCTTCGTGCTGCTGACGCTGTTCCTGCGCCACCTCAAGCGCTTCGCGCCGAAGGAATTCCCGCTGTGGGCCTTCATCCCCCTGGGTTTCGTCACCGGCGCGCTGAACATGATCGTCGGCGTCATCGCCCCGGTGCTCGGCGCGCTGATCATCCGCAAGGACCTGAAGAAGGAAGACGTCGTCGGCACGCTGGGCTTCTTCGGTTTCATCGGCAACCTGTTCAAGATCGCCGCCTTCACCATGATCGGCTTCAGCTTCGCCGAATATGGCCTGCTGCTGGCATTGATGACGGTTGCCGTGGTCGTCGGCACCTCCTTCGGCAAGAAGGTGCTGACCGGCTTCAACGAGAAAACCTTCCTCATCGTGTTCAACACCATGCTGATCGCGCTGGCACTGAAACTGATAGTGATCGACGGACTTAGGGCTGTTTTCGCCGGGAGTTAGGCGCTGTTAGCGGAAGATCTCTGTGCTCCCACAGCCCAAAAAGACCGCTATGTGGAACTTTTTGGCGGGTTAGCAGCCACTTCCTGTATCATCCGGGGCTCCCGCCTGTGGTGCCGTGGCCCAAAGCCCGCACCTCACCCACAGACTGCAATCCGACAAGGAGCTTTCCGATGCAAGCAATCCTGGATTATTTGGCCAATGGTGGCGAGCGCCTCGACTCCGAGATCGCCACCGCGACAGGTCTATCGCTGGCGACCGTGCGCGCCCGCGTGGCTGACCTGCATGCCAAGGGTGCCGTGATGACCTGCCGCTCGATCCGTTACAAGGACGGCAAGGAAATCGAAGCCGTGCTCTGCCGCATCTCGGGCTACATCCCGCCTGCTGCCCCCGGCCGCAAATCGAAGGCGCAGATGCCGCCGAAGACCGCGCTGGTCGACTGAACACAGTCGCTGCAGCATAAAAAGCCCGCCCTCCGGCGGGCTTTTTTTATTGGCCCGGCCGCCTTGCGGCGGCGGGTGCCGGAAAACATTACGTGATCAATGGCATCGGCGCATAAAACCTGATCGTTTGATGCAGGTCAACATCCTGGACCTGCCGCTCCGCAATGATGAATGCATGAAAAAGCGCACCGTTGCCTGTGCGCCGTTCTTGCGGAGGAGGTGGCCATGGGTACCGAAATCGAACGCAAGTTCCTCGTACGGGGTGATGCCTGGCGGGCACTGGCCGCCGGAGTGCATTACCGCCAGGGTTATCTGAACAGCGCAAAGGAAAGAACGGTTCGCATCCGCACCGTCGGTGAAAAGGCATTCCTGACGGTTAAAGGCATCTCGGTGGGCGCCACCCGGGCAGAGTACGAGTACCCCATCCCCACAGACGACTGCAACGCCATGCTCGACACACTGGCCGAGAAGCCACTGATCGAGAAAACACGTTACAAGATCCGCCACGGCAGCCATCTCTGGGAAATCGACGAGTTCGCGGGTGACAACCACGGCCTGATCGTCGCCGAAATCGAACTGCAGCACGAGGATGAAGCCTTCGATACCCCCGCCTGGATCGGGGATGAAGTCACTGGCGACCCGCGCTATTTCAACTCCAACCTGATCAAGCATCCGTTCACGAACTGGGCGGACACCGCCCGGAAAGGCTGACGCCATGCCGGATCCTTACGCCGCCAACACGGCAATCTCCGCAAGCGCTGCGGCGCAGATCACCGCCCGCGCCGAGTTCCGTGTCTTTGGCAAGGACATCATTGCGACCGTCAGCGAAAAAATGTGGGACGCTGCCGCCGTGCTGCAAAAGGCCCGGCGCATGCCGCCGGAAACTTATTTCGTTTCCCGGCGCGCGCCCGGTACCAATGTGAAGGTTCGCGACGGCCTTCTCGACATCAAACTCAAGACCGGCGAAACCGCCGAGGGTTATGAGATTTTCCAGCCCGCGGGAAAACTCCGTTTCCCGGTGGAGAGCGGAGAACTGGCAGCGGCACTCGATCACCTGCAGATCAGGATGCCTCTCGCCGGAAGCACAATCTCCTTCGAAGCCTTCACGGCTGCCGCCCGTGGTCACCCTGATCTGGCAGTGGTCGGTGTCGAAAAAGTGCGCTACGGATTCACCGTCAACGGCGTCATCTGCGAATACGCGCGCGTCTGGTTCAACGGCGCGCTGATCGAGACCGCGTGCTGCGAAAGCGAAGACGCCTCGGCCATCACCATGGCCGCCGGGGCTCTCGGCATCGCCGGCCTGCCCAACACCAGCTACATCACCGCCGCCCGCCGCATCACCGGAATGATCTGAGGAGGAGCCATCATGAGCCAGAATCCCGCACCTGCTTTCGATCCACTCGACATGCGCAATTACGGCCTGGAAAAACTCCAGGAAATTCAGGCCGGGCCATGGATGGCAAAACTCAAGTTTGTCGGTGTACCCCTGGCGATCCTGGCTTTCATGTTCTTCCATTTCCAGTGGTGCGGTCCGATCGAACTCTATGAAACCGCCAAGCTGCCGAAAGGCGTGAAGCTCGAATATCTCTACAGTGCCACCGGCATTTTCGTGTTTTCGCTGATCCTGTGGCTCACCGAATCGATCCCGAGCTACCTGACCTCGTTCATCATCATTGTCGCGGTGGTGTTGATCGGCATCCTGCCGATGCGCACCTCTTTCGCCTACCTGGGCGAACCGGTGATGGTGCTCAACATCGCCAGCTTCATCATGGCCAGCGCGCTGGTGGTGACCGGACTGGCGAAGCGCATTTCGCTGATGCTGGTGCTGAAATGGGGACAACACCTGGGGGGAATTTTCTGGGCGTTCATTGCGCTGAACATCCTGCTCGGCGCCTTCATCAGCGCAACCTCGGCAAAGACCGCGCTGCTGCTGCCGATGTTCATGGTGATCTCGGCGATGTACGGTGCCATGGGCGGCGCGCTGCGCAACAACGTCGGCCGCAACATGGTGCTGCAGAACCTGCTCGCCAACAACGTCTCGGCGAGCGCCTTCATCACCGGTTCCGCGGCCAACCTGCTGGCGGCGCAACTGATGGAAAAGGCCGGCGCCAAGGTGTTTTATGGCGACTGGCTGATGGCGCTGCTGCCTTTCTGCATCATCCAGTGCGTGATCGCCTACTACACCGGCACCCGGATGATCCTGCCGATCAGCAAGGAGGAGAGCAAACCACGGCTTGAGGGCGGCATGGACCGCTTGCGCGACGAACTGCACAAACTCGGCCCGATCAGCTGGGATGAAATCCGAGCCGCCATTATTTTCATCGGCGTACTGGCGCTTTGGGCCACGGACCGCTGGCATGGAATCCGCGCCGAAATCGTCGCCGTCGCCGGCAGCGTGCTGGTGCTGATGCCGGCATTCTCGGGACTCAAGCGCTTCGGGGTAATGAACTGGAACCAGGCCGACATCCCCTGGCATATGCTGATGTTCAGCTGGGGCGCCTATGTGCTCGGCGGCATGATGGAAAAAACCATCATCGTTGACCTGTGGGTGGCCGACTTCTTCAAGATCTGGGGCATCACTGCCGAAACACCGAAAGTACTGGTATTCGTGGTGATGGCGGCCCTGTTCGGCCTGACCACCCTGATCAGCGAAAGCAAGACGGCGCGCACCATCATCATGTTCCCGATCCTGATCGCCACCGCCAGGCAGTTCGGCTGGGACATCGTCGGCTTCTGCCTGCCGATGGCCTATCTGATCAACCAGGTCTACGTGCTGTACTTCAACTCCAAGCCGGCGAACATCAGCTACCTGACCAACCAGTATTCCACCTGGGACGGCTTCAAGTTCGGCATGATCCAGCTGATTCTGGTCATCGCGCTGCTGGTGCCCTGGACACACTACGTGATGCCGCTGATGGGCTTCGACAGCAAACTGTGGTGAGAGTGCACGATCTGCCGCAAAGCCTGGTGCCGATCCTCCATGTCGCCGCCGCGCTCGCGGCCGGAGGCATGATCGGCATCGAACGCACTTTTCGGGGCCGGGCCGCGGGTTTTCGCACTTACGCGCTGGTGTGCATGGGCTCGGCAATGGCCATGGTTGTCGCGGTATTCCCCAATCCATGGCTTGCGGCCGCAGCCAACGCACCAGTCGACGTCACCCGCATCGTGCAAGGCATATTGACCGGCATCGGTTTCCTCGGTGCCGGCATCATTGTGAAGCATGGTTTTTCGATACGGGGCCTCACCACTGCAGCCTCGGTATGGACTACTGCGGTGATTGGCGTTCTGATCGGCGGCCGTTATTACTGGGAAGCAGCAGCCAGCGTGCTGCTGGTGCTGGGCACGCTCTCGCTGTTCCGCCGCATCGAAGACGGCATGCACAAGGAAAATTATGCGCGGGTGAAACTCTCGGTGTCCCGCGCACCGGGCCTCCCGAAGTCGGAAATTGACTCTTTGATCCTGCAATCCGGACTGCAGATCGAGCAGGTTTCATACGGGCTGGAGAAAAACCGCAGCGCCCTTGACTACGAATACGCGGTCTCCGGCTTCGACCCTGCAAGCCTGGGCATGCTCGCCGAGCACCTTGGCACCAAAGCCGAAATCACCGCATTCCAGATCTACCCCAGCCACGAATAGTCGTGGGTGGTGAAAGTTTGCCGGGATAAGTAATAAACATCTGTTTTAATTTATCTTTTTACGGTTTTCCCGGTGTAATGAAAACCGGATACAGTGCTGCCCGATAATACAGGGCATGAGCACAGAACAAATCCTCGTCCTCGTCATCCTCGCCGCCACCACCGCGATGTTCCTCCGGGGCCGCTGGCGCCACGACATGGTGGCGGTCGGTGCGCTGCTCGCCTGTGTCGCAGCAGGCCTGGTACCCGCAGCCGAGGCCTTTGCCGGCTTTGGTCATCCTGCGGTGATCACCGTGGCCTGCATCCTGATCCTGAGCAGCGGACTCAAGAACTCCGGCGCTGTCGATGTGTTGACGCGTTACGCGGTGCCGGCATCTGCAGGCCCGACACTGACCATCGCCGCGCTGACCGCGCTTGCCGCGCTGCTCTCCGCCTTCATGAACAACGTCGGCGCGCTCGCCCTGCTGATGCCGGTGGCGATGCAGATTGCCGCAAAACAGTCGCTGCCGCCGGGACAGGTCCTGATGCCGCTCGCCTTCGGTTCGATTCTCGGCGGCATGACCACGCTGATCGGTACACCGCCCAACCTGATCGTCTCCGGATTCCGCCAACAGGCGGGCGCCGGCGGTTTTGCAATGTTTGACTTTGCGCCGGTAGGCCTCGCAGTGACGGCGGGCGGCGTGCTTTTCATCGCGCTCATCGGATGGCGGCTGGTGCCGGCGCGCAAACAGGCGGTCACCGAGGGCTTCGACACCGGCGCCTACCTCACCGAAGCCAAGGTGTCGGAGGACAGCAGCGCCGCCGGCAAGCGGCTGTTCGAAATCGACAAGGCGCTGGACGAAACCGATGCCCAGATCATCGGAGTCGTGCGCAACAACGTGCGTGTCACCGCGCCCAGCCGCGGCTGGCTGGTGCGCCCGGGGGACATCCTGGTCATCGAGGCCGAAGCCGGGGCCTTGCCCACGGCGCTGTCGGCGCTGGGACTGCGGCTCGAGGAAGACAAGCTGCCTCCACCGGCCGAAACGGACGGCAGCACGGAGTCCGCCACCAGGCCCGTGCCCGAGGGCGGGGAAGGCAAGCCGGAAACCCAGGCGTCCGCCGAGGATGTCATCCTGATGGAACTGGCGGTGCTGCCGGCCTCTTCGCTCACCGAACGCTCGGCCAGTGACCTGCTGCTGCGCACCCGCTACGGCATCAACCTGCTCGCGGTATCGCGCCAGGGCCGCCGCTCGCTGGCACGGCTGCGCTCCATGCGCCTCGCCGCCGGCGACGTGCTGCTGATGCAGGGATCACCCGAAGCACTGGCGGAATTCGCAACAAACGCCGGCTGCGTGCCGCTGGCGACGCGCGAACTGCGCATTCCGGACAAGCGCCGCGCCATCACTGCCTGCGGGATCATGGCTGCGGCAGTCACCGCCGCGGCGCTCGGTGTGCCGGCCGCACTCGCCTTCACGGCCGGCGTGCTCGCGTCCATGGCGCTGCGCACGGTGCCTCCGCGCAGCGCCTACGAAGCCGTGGACTGGCCGGTGATTGTCCTGCTCGCCGCGCTGATCCCGGTCGCCGGCGCCATGGAATCCACGGGCGCGGCCGACATCATTGCCCGCGTCATGCTGGACAACGTCGCCGGCGGCCATGCGATTCTCGGCCTTGCCCTGGTCATGGTGGTCACGATGACACTGTCGGACCTGATGAACAATGCCGCCACCGCCGCGGTGATGTGCCCGATCGCCATCAGCACCGCGAACCAGCTCGGCGTCAGCATCGATCCCTTCCTGATGGCTGTTGCCATCGGCGCCTCCTGCGCCTTCCTCACCCCGATCGGCCACCAGAACAACACCCTGATCCTCGGCCCCGGCGGCTTCCACTTCGGCGACTACTGGCGCATGGGGCTGCCGCTGGAACTGCTGGTGATCGCGGTCAGCCTGCCGATGCTGCTGGCGGTTTGGCCGCTGTAAGCAGGCCGCAAACACCGTAATCAAGCCTTCGGTGGGCGTGCCCGCACGGCGGCTTCATTGACCTCGATGCCCCAGCCGGGCTTTGTCGGCAGCACAAACTCGCCGTTCTCGATCACCGGCGGCAGATCCACCAGTTCGTCACGCCAGGGCACCGCATCGATGTCCGTCTCCATGATCCGGAAGTTGGGTATCGCCGCGCAGAAATGCGCGGAGATCACGCTCGAGAGATGTCCGTAGAAATTGTGCGGCGCGACGTTCACCTCGTAAACATCCGCCATTGCAGCAATCTTCAGCGACTCCATGTAGCCGTTCCAGATCACGTCGACAATTGCGACGTCCATCGCATAGTTCTCGAAAAACGGCTTGAAGTCCCGCCGCTCGCACAAGGTCTCGCCTGAAGCGATCGGGCATGGCGCATCACGCCGCAGCAGCGCCAGGGAAGGTGCGTCATGGGTGTCGATTTCCAGCCATGAGAGTCCGGCCGGGGCCACCGCATCGGCAATGCGCCGGAACCCCTCGGTCTTGTAGTTGAAATTGAGGTCCATCATGATGCCCATCGAAGGCCCCGCGCCGGATCGGAAAGCGCCGACCGTGTCGGCAGCGGCCTGCACGATGTCGCGGTCCCAGTTCAGCTCCGGAAAACCCTTGTTGTGGCCAAACCCGGGCCGGTAAGCAGTCAGTGTCTTCCCGTCGCTCAGCATCACGTTGGTCTTGAGTCCGCGGAATCCGCGCTGCCGGACCTCCTCGCCAAGCCGCGCCAGGTCGTCGTAGCAGTGCATCCGCGGCAACCCGAGCATTTCCGCGTAACGCACCCGGTAGCTGCCGCAATGCGACCAGTACACCGGCAGGCGCTTGCGAACCGCGCCGCCGAAAAGCGCGTAAACCGGAACCCCCAGCGCCTTGCCCTTGATGTCGAACAGCGCGTTTTCTATGGCGGCAATGGCCTGGCGGTTGATGCCGCCGCGCGACTGCATGGTCTTGGTGCGCAGGTGGCAGTTGATCAACTCGATGTCCCGCGGATCCTTGCCCACCACGGTGGGTGCGAGCGCCTCGATCACCCGGCTCAGTCCGGCGCTGCCAAAGCTTTCGTTGTACTCCGACCAGCCGACCAGCCCTTCGTCGGTCATCACCTTCAGAAACGAAAATATCCGCCACCCGGCGTCGCACTGCAGAGTCTCGATACGCGTTATTTTCATGTCCTCTCCCGTGGGGCCATCGCGCCGGTTTGGCCGGCGTCGCCGCTAGTTTTTGATGCCCGCACGCCGGATGATATCGCGCCATTTCGCAATTTCGGTTCGGAAGAATTTGGCGAAATCCTGTGATGACTCGTCCACCGGCTCGGCACCCTCGCGCGCGAAAAATTCCTTTGTCTGCGGTTGCTGCATCGTGCCACGGATATTCGCATGCAGCCATTTGACGATGGCGTCCGGAGTCTTGGCCGGCGCAAACATGCCGTGCCACTGCACCGCCTCGAAGCCCGGCAGACCCGACTCCGCCATTGTCGGCACCTGCGGCAGCAGGGAAATGCGGCTTTTCGAAGTGACCGCCAGCACCCGCAGCTTGCCATTGTCCAGGTGCGGCCGGGCCAGGGGGGTCACCAGCATCGCGAAACCGACCTCTCCGCTGACCACCGCGTTCATCACCGGTCCGGCGCCGCGGTACGGCACAAAAACCATGTCGGTACCGGTATGCTGCTTCATCAACTCGATGCTCAGGCTGCCCTGCGACCCGGCGCCGGTTCCGCCGTAATTCAGCTGTCCCGGTCTTGCCCGGGCCAGCGCAATCAGCTGCTTCACATTCGTCGCGGGCAGCGAAGGATGCACGGCAAGCACAAACGGAATCATCACCGGCCTCGAGACCGTGATGAAGTCGCGCTCGACATCATAGGAGAGCTTCGGATAGAGGGTGTTGTGGTTCATGATCGATGACGCGGAATACAGCAATGTGTAACCGTCCGGCACCGCAGCGGCCGCCATCGCCGTGCCGATCGTGCCCCCGCCTCCGGAACGGTTGTCGATGATGACGTTGCGGGACGAGGTTTTGGTGATGCCCTGCCCGATCACGCGCGCGAACATGTCCGTTCCGCCGCCCGCCGCGAACGGCACGATGACCGTGATGTTTTTCGAAGGGTAATCGTCCGCCGCCGCGAACAGCGGCAGACAGGCCAGCATTGCCGCCGGCCAACCCGGCCATCGACTCCGCCGGCCAGCTCTCGAACGGAAAAACAGCACTGCACGAATGCCCGCCATCGCTTTCATGTCGCCTCCTCAGGGTTGTGCTGATTTATTGTGCTAGCCCCTTGTTACATTCAGATGTGGCGCCAGCCCGTTACTGGTATTCCGGCTTTTCCCCGGGCGCCGGCGTCGATCCGAACCCGCCTTTCTTCACCACCGCATCGCGGCCGCCATGGCGCTCGACCAGCGCTCGCTGGTCAGTCTTGGCGCGGGCATCGACCGCATCGGGATCGACGATGCTGCGCAGCTCGCGCTCCATCCGGTTCAGCACTTCCCTGCTGGCGGGCTCGGCACTGATGTCCCGCAATTCGCCGGGATCGTCCGCCAGGTCATAGAGCTGCGGCCGGAAGCCGACGTAATGCAGGTATTTCATGCGTCCCCGGCGCAGCATGAAGGCCCCGGAAGCGGCGCCGGTGGCGTGGTACTGCGTCATCAGCGGCCGCTCCGGATCGTCGGGCGCCGCAGCCATCCCGAACAGCGAGCTGCCCGGCAGGTCGCGGTCCTCTCCGGCCAGGGGCACGCCGCAGCAGTCAAGCACGCTCGGAAAAACATCCATCAGGGAAGCCGCCGCGGCAATCCGCCTGCCGCGGGGAACATCGGGCCCCGCCACAATCAGCGGAATTCCCGCGGCCTCCTCGGTCATCGTCCCCTTGCCCCACATCGCCCGCGAGCCGAGATCCTCACCATGGTCGCTGGTGTAGATGATCCGGGTTTTGTCCTCCAGGCCCGCCTGCCGCAACGCGGCGAGCACCCTGCCGACGTTGTCGTCAAGAAAGCTGGTCAGCGCGTAATACGAACGGATCGCCAGGCGACGGCTGTCGTCCGTGAAATGGGGGTCCACCACGTGCGAGGCGCGGCGCGCCTGCAGCCAGGGATGATCCTGCGCCGGATCCGGCGGCAAAGGCTTGGGCATCGGCAAGTCGATGCCCTCGTAGCGGTCGAAACAGTCCTGCGGCGCAAACCACGGCGGATGCGGCGCGACGAAGGACACGAACAGCATCCACGGCTTCGCATTCTTTGCAGTCTCGCCCAGCAGCCACTCGCAGGCATGGTCTGCAATCTGGCGGTCATACCGCGTATAACCCGACTCCCCGACGCCGATCTTGTTGACCAGATCCCGCGCCTTGCGCCGCACCGGCATCGGATCCTTGACCGATCCCATCACGTCGCCGATGCCGTTGACGATGTGCATCGGCAGTATCTGGCGGTCGAAACCGGTGTCGTCCTGCTCGTTGCGGTAATGCAGCTTGCCGATGGACTCGACGCGCAACCCCCGCGCCTGCAGCCGGTGCCCCCAGCTGGGCACCTGCCCGGTGTACGGCAAAGCATTGTCCCAGCAGCGCGTCTCGTGCACCTGGCGTCCGGTTGCCAGTGCGGCGCGTGCCGGCACGCAGATCGGCGACGGCGAGTACGCATTCTCGAACACCGTTCCCGCGGCGGCCAGGCGGTCAAGCACCGGTGTTTTGACCCACCGGTTGCCGTAACAGCCGGTCACTCCGCGGCTGTGCTGGTCGGACATGATGAAAAGCAGGTTCGAAGGTTTCATTCAGGAATTCCCGTCAACTCGGCCGGGCCGCCGGCCCTGCTTTTTCGGTGGCGGCATCCTGACACGGCACTTATATAATGACAAATAGCCTGAATTGGCTATTCACATAACTTTTCGGAATGCCATGAAACTGAACCAGCTCGCCCTTTTTGTGGCGATTGCCGAAGAAGGCCAGATCGGCCGTGCCGCCGCACGCGCCGGCATCTCGCAACCCGCGCTGACGAAACAGCTCAAAAACCTTGAGCAGTCGGTCGGCAGCCCGCTGTTCGAACGCAACCGCAGCGGCGTCCTGCTGACCCAGGCGGGAACACTCCTGCTCGCTCGCGCCCGGGGAATTCTGTGCAGCGCAGGCGAAGCGCAGCGTGAACTGGCAGAACTGTCCACCGGCGCAATAGGTCGCCTGCGCATCGGCGCCGGCCCCACGATGGCCGAATACCTGCTCCCACAGGTGGTCGGCGGGCTGCTGTCGCGCTTTCCCGGAATCGAGCTGAGAGTAATGAGCGCGCTGAACGACGTGCTGTTCGAGAACCTGCGCGCCGGGGAACTGGATCTCGTCGTCAGCGCCATCCCCGAAACGGCACCTGAAGATTTTGAACAGGAACTGTTGTTGCATGACGAACTGGTGGTTGTCGCCAATACCGCCCATCCGCTGCTGCACCGGAACCGGGTAAGGCTGCAGGACCTGACGGACGAATCGTGGGTGCTGCCGCCTCCGCGTGTACTGGCCCGGCAGTGGCTCAACCAGCAGTTCGGAAATCGCCGCCTGTCGCCTCCGCGTGCGGCGGTGGAAGCCGACTCCGAAAGTTCGGTGCTGGCAATTGTCTCCAGCACTTCACTGCTCGGCTTCCAGCCGCGCTCCCACACCCTGGCATCCACCACCAGAACCCGGATCGCGGAATTGCATGTTCCAGAACTCTGCTGGCGGCGGCCGATCGGCGTTTCGTGGCGCAAGGGGGCCTATCTGCCCCAAGCAAGCCGTCATTTCACAGCATCGTTGCGGGAAATTGCCGCGCGGTCATCCGGGCTGGTATCCCGGCCATTGGCCGCGCGCAAACGGAAATCAGGGCCCACTGCGCAGGACTGACGCCGCGCGCAAGGCCTGTGCCGTGAGATGATGCAGGCAAACCACCACCGCCATCGTGCAGGCGGAACCCTTCCGCTCCGCGCATCAGGAAACGACCTTGGCCAGGAAAAAATTCAAGCAAGCCGCCGGACAGCCCGCGCTGGGCTTTGGCAACAAACCGGAAAAACTGGTTGTCACGCTGGACACCGCGGTGCTTGCAGAACTGAGGCGGCGCCATGAGGAAACCGGGGCCACGATGGCCGAGATGGTCCGCCGCGCGGTCAAGTTCTGGATCGCCGGCACCAAAGCCGCCGCAGTCTCGGCCGAAGAACACACGTTCCGGCGCGTCAACAAAGGGCGCGGCAGCGGCGGAACAGCCTGACCGGTCGGTGATGCCGGCCTTTGTGATTCCCGGGGGGATTGCGCCGGATCGCTGCAACGGTATAGTGCGTTCCGCGCCATTTTTCCCTCTCCCACCTCCCGCAGCCGATGCGGGACAATAAGACCATGCACCCCGCAATCCGCCGCATCACCGACAGCATCTTCACCCGCCTGATGCTGCTCGGACTCTGCCTCGTGGTGCTGGGAATAGTCCTGCGCCACCATGCCTTGACGGATTTCCTGCGCAAGGATCTGTCCACGGTGGTCGAGAGCCAGCAGCTGGCGCTGGCCAGTTATGTCGCCCGCGACGTGGACGACAAGATCGTCCAGCGCCAGGCCCTGCTGGAACGCCTTGCCGCGGCGATGCCGCCGGATCTGCTGGAACAACCCGAAAAACTTCGCGCCTGGCTCAGGGAGCGCTACGACTATCAACCACTGTTCTCCGCCGGCCTGTTCGTGGTCGATGCGCGCGGGGTCGCGGTGGCGGATTACCCGGTGCTTGATGGACGCGTGGGTGCCAATTACTCCGATCGCGACTACATCGCCGCCGGACTGGCGGGAAATTCTTACGTCGGCCGCCCGGTGATGGGGCGCGCAGCAAAGGAGCCGGTGCTGCCGATCAGCGCCCCGCTCAGGGATGGCAAAGGTGAGGTCAGAGGGGTGATCGCCGGCATCAGCGCACTGGCCGCCCCGGGTTTCCTCAATTCGCTGCTGCAAAGCCGGATCGGTGAAACCACCGGCGGATTCCTGCTGATCTCGCCACGCGACCAGGTATTCGTGGCCTCATCCCGGCCGGAAATGATGCTCAGGCCGACACCGGCGCCCGGAGTCAACCTGCTGCACGACCGGGCCATGGCGGGATACCGCGGCACCGGAGTCACGGTCAACGCCGCCGGCATTGAAGAAGTTTCAGCGATGGTCACCGTTCCCAGCACAGGCTGGTTCGTAGTCGCCCGCGTGCCGGGGAGCGAAGCCTTCGCCACCGTCGCGCGCACCCAGGATTTTCTGGTCAAGGGCGGCCTGCTGACGCTGCTGCTGTTCGCCATCCTCGTACCCCTCGGCCTCTACCTGGTGTTCCGCCACCTGCGCCAGGCGGCGGCACATGCCGACCGCATGACGCTCGGCGAACTCCCGCTCGAACCCCTGCCACAGTACCGCCACGACGAGGTGGGACACCTGATTGCCGCCTTCAACCGCCTGCTGGCGAAGCTCAACCAGAACCGGGCCGAACTGGCGCGCATGGCGCACCACGACACGCTGACCGGCCTGCCCAACCGGGTGCTGCTCTCCGACCGCCTGCAGCAGGTGCTGGCACAGGCGCAGCGCAAGGGTACCGCGGTGGGGCTGCTGTTCATGGACCTCGACGGCTTCAAGGACATCAACGACAGCCTCGGCCATGAGGCCGGCGACGAACTCCTGCGGCAGGTCACCGCCCGCCTCTCCGGCATCGTGCGCGGAGCCGACACCCTGGCGCGGGTCGGCGGCGACGAGTTTGTCCTGCTGCTGAGCGATCTCGGCGACAACGCGGAGGAAGTGGCCTCAATCGTCGCGCGCAAATGCATCGACGCGCTGAAAGTGCCGTTCACGATATCCGGAAAACAATGCAGCATCGGCGTTTCCATCGGCGTCGCCGTCGGCGACGGGGAAAGCACTGCCGATACGCTGCTGCTGACTGCGGATCACGCCATGTATGACGCGAAAAAAGCCGGCCGCGGCAGGCATGTCGTTCGCCAGGCCGGCACCACCGTCACGCCTGCCCCGGCCGCGGCAGGCGCCAGCGCGGATGCCGGCGGCATGCACGGCCTGCAAAATCGGCTGAAATGAAATTTGTATATAGTGTCGCCGGGCCGGATCACTCCGCCTTTTCCCTGTCCGCCAACTGCCTGAACAAAGGAAACCCATGCTCACCATCTACGGTTCCGCCAACTCCCGCGGCCTCCGCGTCATCTGGATGGCCGCCGAACTCGGCCTGAAATACGAACACAGGGACTGGCTCCCGCGCTCGCCGGAAACAAAAACCACGGACTATCGCGCGCTCAACACCGGCGGCCGGGTGCCGACGATCGACGATGACGGATTCATCCTGTCGGAGTCGATGGCGATCAACATGTACCTCGCAAAGAAACACAAGAGCCCGCTCTACCCCTCCGACCCGAAACTCGAAGCGCTGTGCTGGCAGTGGAGCCTGTGGGAAACCGACCTGCTCGACCGCCAGATCGTCGACTACGTGCGCCATTCCGTGGCGCTGCCGGAAGCGGAACGCAAACCCGCGGTTGCGGAAAAAGCCTGGCTGGAAGTCGCGCCGGCCTTCGATGTGCTCGATGCCGCGCTGGGCAAGTCTGACTGGCTCGCGGGACCGGCGTTTTCGGTCGCCGATCTCAATGTCGCCAGCGCGCTTTATCGTGCGCTGTCGATCGACACCAGCAAGTGGGCCAATCTCCACGCCTGGCTGATGCGCTGCTGGGACCGCCCGGCAGCGAAACATGCGCGGGCCCTGCGCGAAAAATAAACCGGAAAACTGCGGGAAATCCGGGAGCCCTCTCCCGGATTAATCGTAACTAATTGTTTTTATTGATATTTTTTAACTTCTCTGCACTGCCGATGTCGCTGCCGGACACCATGGCCAGCCGTTCGGCAATCGCAAATTCGCCGCAGGTATTGAACGCCCCCTCGCAGGTCTTGCCGGCCTTGCGCGCCTCCAGCGCGCGCGCGTAATAGGTTTTTGCGACTTCGCGGAAACCCAGCCCCGTCGCCGCCTCGCCGAGCAGGAAGTACGACAGGTCGTTGAAGTAACCGACCTTGGTCACGGCCACCGCCAGTTCGCGCCACTGGTTTTTGTCGTGCATGGTTTTCCAGGCGCCGCGCTGGTAGCCATAGGCAAACACGCATTCCAGCGTGCAGTTGAGCAGCACCTCGCCCTTGCGGAAACGCTCGAACTCTTCGGCGACAAAAGTCATCACCTGCGGTTCGGCCGCCACCCGTGCCGCGTATTCCTCGCGCGACACGCCGTCGACGGGACGCTCGTTCGCCGCCATGCCGAGGAAATCAGGCAGCGGCCCCGCGGCCTTGCCGGATTTTGCCGCCTGGTACAGAGGATCGACCTTCACCACCAATTCCTGCAGCCGCTGCGCGCGGTTTTCCGGTGACGGGTGGGTCGAGAAGAATTCCGCCGGACTGTCGCCCTCCTTCGCCATTTTTTCCCACAGCGTGACTGCGGCGCGCGGATCGAAACCCGCGCGCGCGGCGAGCTCGATGCCGATCTGGTCGGCCTCGGTTTCGGCATCACGGCTGTTGGGCAGGGTGATCGCCAGCGCCGCGGCCAGCGCCATGGTGTTCTGGGTGCGGTGATAGGCCCCCGGGTCATTGCGCGAACTCGCCAGCACCGACAGCAGCGCAGTACTGACGCCGACGGTCATTGCCATCGACATCTTCTCGCGGGTGTGGCTCGCCAGCGCATGGCCGATCTCGTGGCCCATCACATTGGCGATTTCATCATCCGTCGCCTTCAGCTTTTCCCAGAAGCCGGTGTAGATACCCATCTTGCCGCCGGCCATGCAGAAGGCATTGACCGTTTTCGGCTCGTCAATGACCTGCACTTCCCAGCCCCAGCCCGCGGAATCCGGACGGAAACGCACGGCTTCGGCGATCAGGCGGTTGGTGATTTCGCGCACGCGCGTGACACGCGGGGAGGCAACTTCCACCCGGTTCTTTTTCGAGAACTCCCCGATCATGTTCGAGTAGGCCGACACCGCGCCCTGGATGGCCGACTCCTCGGACATCAGCATAAGCTGGCTGCGCCCGGTGATGGTGTTGGTGGCGCAGCCCGATGCCAGCGCCAGCAGTGCAATCAGCAGTCCGCGCAAGAATACGTGAATGCGGTTCATGGTCCTCCCGAGGCAGCTCGCCGCATGCGCGAGCGACAGAGGCGCATTGTAACTATTCCGCGGGATCCTCCGCTCCCCGCGAGCACTGTTCACATGCTGTTGTTTTCATTGAATATATTGCGCAAGACCTGCGACGGACATGACGCGCGCCCGCGGTTCCCTCTAAAATCATTCCGAACCGCAAACCAACCCAACTAAAGCGGTGGAGGAGAACACATGGACCTGAAACACCGGCTTTGCTTTCCCCTGGCCCTTGCCCTGCTTGCCACGGCATGGCCCGCACAGTCTGCCGAGAAGGACTGGCCCGTCCGGCCCGTGCGCATCATCGTGCCCTACCCGCCCGGCGGCACCACCGATCCCACGGCGCGCGCCTTCGCCGGCTGGTTCGGCGAGAAATTCAAAACCACCATCGTCATCGACAACCGTCCCGGAGCAGGCTCGACCATCGGCCACGGCCTCGCGGCCAAGGCAACACCCGACGGCTACACGCTTGTCCTCGGCACCTCCGGCGGACTGGTGGTCAGCGCCGCCTTCGGCAGCAAACTCGCCTACGATCCGGTGAAGGACTTCACGCCGATCGGCGTCGGCGTCTACGTTCCCTTCCTGATCGTCGTGCATCCCGCAGTGCCCGCCAGAAACGTGAAGGAACTGGTCGATCTCGCCAAGGCGCAGCCGGGCAAGATCAACTTCGCCTCCCCCGGCACCGGCACGCCCAACCACCTCGGCATGGAACTGCTGACCGCGCTGACCGGGGCCAAATTCACACACGTGCCATACAAGGGCGGCGGCGCGGCCACCACCGATCTGCTGTCCGGCCGCGTGCAGGCGATTTTCGGCGGCGCCGCTCCCTGGCAGCCGCACATGGCCAGCGGACGCGCGCGCGCCATCGCCATCGGCCACCCCGAGCGGCTGAAGACCCTGCCCGACATCCCGGCCATCGCCGAAACCTATCCCGGCTTCAACAACACCACCTGGTACGGTTTCCTCGGACCCGCCGGCACGCCGGCGCATGTCGTGAAGAAGGTGAATGCCGAAATGAAACGCGCGGTCGAGGATCCCGGCGTGTCGAAACACCTCGAGAACATCGGCATGGTGCCGACCTGGACCACGCCGCAGGACATGGGCAAGATGATCCGCACGGAGCTTGCGCGCTGGAAAAAAGTCGTCACCGACGCGGGCATCAAGCCTGACTGAGCACCCGACGTTCTCCGAACCGACACACCGCTCATATAATCTGCCGCGGGACCGGAACCGCGGCAGATGAGCGAACCACCACATACTGATATTCGCGATGCGCGCGCCGCGGTTGATGCCGTCTACCGCAGCGAATCGCGCCGCGTGTTCGCGACGCTGGTGCGCCTGCTCGGCGATTTCGACGCGGCGGAAGAGGCGCTGCACGACGCCTTTCGCGCGGCTCTCGAACAATGGCCGCGCGACGGCGTGCCGGACAAGCCGCGCGCCTGGCTGGTCTCGGCCGGGCGCTTCAAGGCCATCGACCGGATCCGCCGTGACGCGCGCGTCGATGCACTGGATGACCACGACACCGAAAACATCCCGGCGCCCGAAACGGCGGAAACCGGAGACATCGAGGATGACCGGCTGCGCCTGATTTTCACCTGCTGCCACCCGGCGCTGGCACCCGACGCGCAGGTCGCACTGACCTTGCGCGAAGTCTGCGGCCTGACCACCGAGGAAATTGCGCGCGCCTTCCTCAGTGCGCCGCCGACGCTGGCACAGCGCATCGTGCGCGCAAAAAACAAGATCCGCGACGCGAAGATCCCCTATCGCGTGCCGCCGCCCGAAGAACTGCCGCAGCGTCTCGACAGCGTGCTGCGGGTCATCTACCTGGTGTTCAACGAAGGATACGCCGCATCATCGGGCGCAACGCTGACCCGCCACGACCTCTCCGGCGAAGCGATCCGCCTCGCGCGGCTGGTGGTCGAACTGCTGCCAGAACCGGAGGCAATGGGACTGCTCGCGCTGATGCTGCTGCACGAATCGCGCCGCGCAGCACGCACCGACGGCAACGGCGATCTGGTGCTGCTCGAGGACCAGGACCGCTCGGCCTGGAACCGCGAACTGATCCGCGAAGGCATCGCTCTTGTCGAGCACGCGCTGCCACTCCGGCGCCCCGGACCCTACGCGCTGCAGGCCGCGATCTCCGCAGTGCATGCCGAAGCGGCCGACGCCGCCGCCACCGACTGGGCACAGATCACCGGCCTCTACGATCTGCTGCTGCGCATCGCAGCCTCACCGGTGGTGGAACTGAACCGCGCGGTGGCCGTCGCAATGCGTGACGGCCCGGCCGCCGGGCTCGCCCTGGTCGAAGCGCTGCTTGAACGCGGCGAACTCGAGGACTACCAACTGGCACATGCCGCGCGCGCCGACCTCTGCCGCCGGCTCGGCCGCCAAGGCGAGGCACGCGCCGCCTACCGCCGCGCCCTGGAACTGACCCGCCAGGCGCCGGAACGGCGTTTCCTCGAACGACGCCTGGCCGAACTCGGGCAGCAAAAATAAACAAAAAAATTTACGGGCGATTGTCGAAATCGACTCCGGCCATTCGACTACAGGGTAAGCATGATAGCTGCCCGCGCAGCGGGGATATACAAAATATCTTTTATAATCAAGGAGTTATTGATTGTGAGGTATATGATCATCGTAAAAGCCAACGCGGATTCGGAAGCCGGCGTGATGCCCGGCGAAGACCTGCTGTCGGCAATGCAGAAATACCACGAGGAACTTGCCAATGCCGGCATCCTGGTCGATGCCTCGGGCCTGAAACCGACTTCAAAAGGCTGGCGGGTCCGTTATGCCGGCGGCAAACGCAGCGTCATCGACGGCCCCTTCGCCGAAACCAGGGAGCTGATCGCCGGCTACACCATCATCGACGTCAAGTCGCGCGCGGAAGCCGTCGAGTGGACTTCGCGTTTCCCCAACCCATCCGTCGATGGCGGCGACTGCGAAATCGAAGTACGCGAGTTTTTCGAGCTGGAGGATTTCGGTGAAAGCCCGGCGATCGAACGTTTCCGCGAACTCGACGCGAGGATGGGGAAATGAAGCTGCAGGCCACACAAAAAATCACGCCCTTCCTGTGGTTCGACCGCAACGCCGAGGAAGCCGTGGCGTTCTACGTCGCATTGTTCCGCGACTCGCGCATCGTCTCCGTCAGCCGCTACGGCCGTGAAGCTGCGGCGGCAACCGGCCTGCCCGAGGGAACGGCCATGACCGTCGCCTTCCGCATCGAGGGCCAGGACTTCACCGCGATCAACGGCGGCCCCGTCTTCCGCTTCACCGAGGCGGTGTCCTTCGTCGTGCACTGCGAATCGCAGGCCGAAATCGACTATTACTGGCGGCGCCTCGGCGATGGCGGTGACCCGGCGGCACAGCGCTGCGGCTGGCTGAAGGACCGCTACGGCCTGTCCTGGCAGATCGTGCCGCGGGTGCTGCCGGAGCTGCTGCAGGACGCGCGCAAAGCCGGCCGCGTGATGCCGAAGCTGCTGCAGATGACAAAAATCGACATTGCGGCCCTGCAACAGGCCTGAACAGACTCATCGAAAGGACAGCACAATGAAAGCGAAAAATTACCTGCCCGAGGGCATGCATGGCGTCACCCCCCACCTGGTCTGCGCCGGTGCCACCGAGGCGCTGGAGTTCTACAAGAAGGCCTTCGATGCCGTGGAAACCGTGCGTCTGCCCGGCCCCGGCGGCAAGCTGATGCACGCGGCGCTGATCATCGCCGGCTCGACGGTGATGTTCACCGACGAAATGCCCGAATGCGGCGCAAAAAGCCCGCAGACCCTGAAAGGCACTCCGGTGACGATCCACCTCTACGTGCCCGACGCCGACGCCTTTTACGCGCAGGCCGTCGCCGCCGGCGCGAAGGCGGTGATGCCGCCGGCCGACATGTTCTGGGGCGACCGCTACGGCGTGCTCGAGGATCCCTGGGGCCACAGCTGGTCGGTCGCCACCCACCGGCATGACCTGACACCGGCCGAGATCGAGGCCGCCTTCAAAAAAGCCTGCAGCTGAACCGGAGGAATCCGATGAAATTCCTGTGCCTGATCTGTGCCGAGAAGGTGATGGAACAGATGGAAACCGCAGATGCCGACAGTCATTACGCGGAATATGCGAAGTTCACCGAGGACATCCGCGCCAGCGGCCACTACATCAGCTGCAACCGGCTGCTGCCGCCGTCGGAGGCCACCACGATCCGCGTGCGCAACGGCAGGGTTTCGGCCACCGACGGCCCCTGGATCGAAACCAGGGAGCAGCTCGGCGGTTATTATCTGATCGAGGCGCGCGACCTCAATGAAGCCATCCGCATCGCGTCCCGGATACCCGGCGCGGCGCGCGGCTGTGTCGAGATCCGCCCGGTGGCCGAGGACGAACAGACCGTCACCGCGCTCGGTTTCGACAAACATCCCTGAACGGAGCCCCGATGAAATACCTGTGCCTGGTCTACCTCGACGAAAACCGCCTGCCCGAACTGGACGACGAGGACTGCGTCGCCTACGACAGCGCGATCCGCGGCAGCGGCCACTGCATCGCCTCGGAAGCACTGGAATCGGTGCAGACCGCAACCACGGTGCGCGTGCGTAACGGCAAGGTCGCCGTCACCGACGGCCCGTTCGCGGAGACCAAGGAGCAACTCGCCGGCTTTTACATGATCGACGCAAAGGACCTCGACGAGGCGATCCGCATCGCCTCCGGCATCCCTCCGGCGCGGGTCGGCAGCATCGAAGTGCGCCCGGTGCGACCGATCCGCGAAACGGTGGCCGCCGGACAAACCCGCAAACCCGGCGCCTGAGTGCCGGACATCCCCCATTTTTTCAAGGAGAACAGCAATGCCCTATGTCGACGGATTCGTACTGCCGGTGCCGAAAAAGAAGGTCGAAGATTACCGCAAGCTGGCGCGCAAGGCCGGAAAGATCTGGCGCGAGCACGGCGCGCTGGACTATGTGGAATGCGTGGCCGACGACGTCAAGCCCGGGAAGTCAACCTCGTTCCCGCAAAGCGTTAAGCTGCAAAAGAACGAAACCGTGGTTTTCGCGTACATCGTCTACAAATCGCGCGCCCACCGCGACCGCGTCAACGCGAAAGTGTTCAAGGACCCGCGCATGGACGCGATGGGTGATCCCGGCAGCATGCCCTTCGACGCCAAACGCATGTTCTGGGGCGGATTCAAGGTCATCGTCCGCGCCTGAGTCCGGCGCCCTCTTCCGGAGACATCATCATGCCCGCAGCCCGCAAAAAACCGTCCGCCACAAAACGCCGCACCACCGTCCTCGTCGCCACCCGCAAGGGCGCCTGGCTGTTACACGGCGATGCGGCGCGCAAAACCTGGAAAATCGACGGCCCGCATTTCCTCGGCCATGTCATCAGCCACCTGGTGCTAGACCCGCGCGACGGCAGGACGCTGCTCGCCGCGGCCAAGACCGGCCACCTCGGGCCGACGGTGTTCCGTTCCACCGACCGCGGCCGCACGTGGAAGGAGGCCGCGCAGCCGCCCGCTTTTGCGAAGGCGGCCGACGGCGACGGCCGCTCCGTCGACCACACCTTCTGGCTGACGCCCGGCCCGGCCTCCGAACCGGATGTCTGGTACGCCGGCACCAGCCCGCAGGGGCTGTTCCGCTCCATCGACGGCGGCGTGAACTGGAAACCGTACTCGAACATCAACGACGATCCGCAGTTCCGCGCATGGATGGGCACGGCCCAGGACGGCACGCCCGACGGCCCCAAGCTGCATTCGGTGATCGTCGATCCGCGCGACGCGCGCCATCTCTACATCGGCATGTCCGGCGGCGGCGTGCATGAATCGGCCGATGGCGGTCGCACCTGGAAGACGCTGATCAAGGGGCTGGACGTGGTCGAGGGTTTCGGTTTCGATCCGCTGCAGCCGACTTTCCACGACCCGCACTGCATCAGGATGTGCCCGTCCAACCCCGACCGGCTCTACCAGCAGAACCACTGCGGCATCTACCGCCTCGACCGTCCCTCGGACACCTGGGTGCGCATCGGCAGGTCGATGCCCAAATCCGTCGGCGACATCGGCTTCCCGCTGGTCGTGCATCCGCGCGATGACAATCGCGCCTGGGTGTTCCCGATGGATGGCAGCGGCGTATGGCCGCGCACCAGCCCCGGCGGCAAACCCGCCGCCTACGGCACGAAGAACGGCGGCAGGACCTGGCAGCGCCTCGACGCCGGACTACCGAAGTCGCAGGCCTGGTGGACGGTCAAGCGCCAGGCCATGTGCGCGGACAACGCGGAATCGCCGGCGCTTTATTTCGGCACCACCAGCGGTGAACTGTGGATGGGGCGCGACGGCGGCAGACGCTGGAACTGCATCGCGCGCCACCTGCCGGAAATCTACGCCGTCGAAACGGCGGAACTGTAAGCCACGATGAAGGTGCTGATCCCCAGCGCTCTGCGTTCGTACACCCAAAGCAGCCGCGCCGAGGCGCGCGGCGCGACGCTCGGCGAACTGCTCGCCGACCTCGACCGGCAGTACGAAGGCATCCGCTTCCGCATGGTCGACGAACAGGACCGCATCCGCCGCCACATCCGCATCTTCGTCAACGGCACGCAGGTCACCGACCTCGCGCTACCGCTGGCGCACAGCGACGAAGTGATCATCGCGCAGGCACTGTCCGGCGGCTAGACGGCTGGCAGCAGCGCCGAAATCAGCATACTCGGACATTTTGAACCGTAACAAGCCAAGGAGAACAGCAATGCCCTACGTCGATGGATTCGTACTGCCGGTGCCGAAGAAAAAGATCGGGGCCTATCGCAGCATCGCGCGCAAGGCCGGGAAAATATGGCGCGAACATGGCGCACTCGACTACATGGAATGCGTCGCCGACGACGTCAAGCCGGGAAAACTCACGTCCTTCCCGCAGAGCGTGAAGCTGAAGTCCGGCGAAACCGTGGTCTTCGCCTACATCGTCTACAAGTCGCGCGCCCACCGCGACCGCGTCAACGCCAAGGTGATGAAGGATCCACGTATGGACGCGATGGGTGACATCAAAGACATGCCCTTCGACGTCAAACGCATGTTCTGGGGCGGCTTCAAGACCCTGGTTCGCGCCTGAACGGCGGCGCTGCGCCCGCCGCCCGGCCCTTCAGCCGGCCTTCCGGCGCAGGCGCAGGCCGACGCGGTGCACCCTGCCCTCTTCGATCTCGCGAACGACCAGCTGCGCATGCCCCAGGTCGGCACGATCCCCGACCACGGCGCGGCCGCGGAACATCCGCGACAGGTAATCCGCCAGCGTCATGCTCCCTGCCCCATCGGGAATGTCGATGCCGTAGGCCATGCCAAGGTCGGCCATCACCGCGTCGCCATTGAGCACAAAGTCGCCGAAGTAACGGTGCTCTTCCAGCCGGTCGGGCTCCTGGTGGGGATCGAAGAGCTTGCCGAGGTAGGACAGGTTTTTCGGCTGGGCAAGGATGTAGACATGGTCCCCCGGCGCGAACTTCAGCCCGGGAGCCATGAACTGCGGATCGCCATCACGCATGACCGTCACGATCTGCGCGCGATCCGACAGATTCAGTTCCGCCAGCCCGCGGCCCGCGATCTGGCTGCCCGCCCTGACCTCGTAGCCGAGGATTTCGTGCTCGTAATGGCCCGGCGCATCCAGGCTGACCCTTTGCTGGGGCTCCACGGCCGGCGGCACTTCCAGGCGCAGCCAGCGCGCGGCGGCGGCGATGGTCCAGCCCTGGAGCAGCAGCGACACCAGCACGATGAAGAACGCCACATTGAAATACAGCCGCGCGTGTTCGGTGCCGTAAATCAGCGGAAACAGGGCCAGCACGACCGGCACCGCGCCGCGCAGTCCGACCCAGCTGATGAACAGCTGTTCGCGCCAGGGCAGGCGGAAGGGCAGCAGCCCGACCACCACCGCGGCCGGGCGCGCAACCAGCATCAGGAATGCGGCAATCGCCAGCGCCGGTCCGGCAACGGCGATCAGGTCGCTGGGCGTCGCCAGCAACCCGAGGATCACGAACATCACGATCTGGCTCAGCCAGGCCATTCCGTCATGCACCCGCAGTATGTTCTGCGCCGACTGCAGCTTCGAGTTGCCGAGCACCAGTCCGGCCATGAATATCGCCAGAAAACCGCTGCCGCCGAGCTGCGCGGTCGCGGCGAAAATGATCAGCCCGCCCGACACCGCCAGCAGAGGATAGAGGCCGCTCGCCAGCTTCAGGCGGTTGATCAGCCAGACCAGCATCCGGCCGCCGCCCAGCCCCAGCACCGCGCCGATGCCGAATTGCTGCAGCAGCGACAGCAGGACGGTGGCCTCGAATCCCGATTGGCCTGCGGCGAGCAACCCGATGACGGTCATCGTCAGGAAAATGGCCATCGGATCGTTGCTGGCGGACTCTATTTCCAGCGTCGCCGCGACCCGCTCCTTCAGCGACAGCCCCGCGTTGCGCAGCAGCGAAAAAACCGCCGCCGCGTCGGTCGAGCCGACGATGGCGCCGACCAGCAGACCCTGCAGCCAATGAAGTTTCAGAACCCAGGCGGCAAACATGCCGACCAGCCCCGCGGTGACGACCACGCCCAGCGTGGCGAGACTCACTGCCGGCCACAAGGCCACGCGGAAGGTTTCGCGGCGGGTGCGCATGCCGCCGTCGAAGATGATCACGGCGAGCGCCACCGTGCCGATCTTGTATGCTGTCTCGACATCATCGAAGCGGATGCCACCCGGCCCCTGTTCGCCGGCGAGCATGCCCAGCAGCAGGAAGACGAACAGCAGCGGTGCGCCGAGCCTTGAGGAGATATCGCTGGCAACGATGCTGATCAGCAGGATCAGCGCACCGACGAGAATGGCAAGATTCCAGTATTCCATCCTTGGAACATACCAGAATCAGTTTTGGACCGTCCGCGCGGACAGCCCCGGGGGTTTCAGCTCCCCGCTGTCAGTTCCCGGATTTCGGGTCCGTATGGCGCCAGATGCGGCGCAACTGGCTGCAGATCTGCCACAGCATCAGGCCGCGATGCATCCAGACGCCGCCGAGCCGCGGCCGCAGCAGCACCGCCACCACGCCCGCCCCGGCAAGCAGCGCCGGATAACGGCGGAAATAGCGGTACACCGCGATGCTGCGGTCAGCCAGTGCAAGCCGCGGTTTCCATTGCGTCATCTCCTGCTCAAGGACAAAACGCTGCGCGGCCGCCTGCGACACCAGCCAGCGGCGGCGCTCGGCGATGCGTTCCAGTTCCACGCTCATCGTCCCGATCCCAGATGCTCGCGGTCCTTCGCCAGCTCGGCGATGCTGGCCTCGAATAACCGCGGCTTGTTGCGCAGCCGCTGCAGGGCCAGCCCGCCGATCCAGCCGCCCGCCGCCAGGAACAGCACAGTCAGGGTGCCCAGTGCGGCAAGGCGATGGGTGTCCCAGAACAGCACCACGACCAGCAGCGTCAGCAGCAGCACGCCGACGCCGACGCCGACGCAGAACAGCGCAACCAGCGACAACAGCAGGATTGAACCCAGTCGCGAGCGCTCCTCGGCAATGTCCGTGGACAGCAGTTCGAGCCGGGTCTGCAGGATGGAGGCGAACGTCACCCCCAGCGTCTTCAGCGACGCAAACAGGCCCTCCGGCGAAGCCTGGGGTTCAGCCATGCCGGGAATCAGCGCCGGCCGATCAGCAGGCCAATCACGAGACCGACCCCGGCGGCAACACCGACGGCATGCCAGGGATGGTCATGCACGTATTCATCGGTCGCCCTCGCCGCGGCCTTGGTCTTCAGCAGCAGCTCCTCTTCGGCGTCGAGCATTTTCTCCTTCGCCACCTTCAGCGACTGCTCGACGCGGTTGCGCACGGCGGCCAGCGCTTCGCCGCCCTGTCCGGCCGACGCTTTCAGCAGCGCCTCGGCGTCGGCAACGACGACCTTGAAATCGCTGATCAGTTTTTCCTTGGTGACCTCGGGGGTGGTGTTTCCGCTTGCGGTATTCACGGGTGGATCCCTTTCATGACAGACATGGACAAGAGGACGGCAGCTGCCGGTGCCTGAACGATAACATCATCGTCACGGGCAGCCCAAACCGTCCGGCCTGGATATATGACCGCGAAATACAGATGAAGTGCCCGCAGCCGTTTTTCAAGCCCGGCGCAGGGCTGCCAGCCGGGCCAGCCACGTTCCGCCCGCCGCGGCGCACATCCTGCAGCAAAAGCATTCCCAAAAGAACCCGCGGCCTAGCCGGGGGATTCCCGCATCGTGCGGTTGCGGCCGGCTCCTTTTGCCGCATACAGGGCCACATCAGCCCTTTTCAGCACATCATCCGGCGACTTGTCTTCGGATCCGAGCGCGGCAACCCCGAAACTGGCCGTGAACTTGATGATGTCCTCGCCTTCAATCAGCTCCTGTGCCATGACACACCGCCGCAAGCGCTCGGCGAGCAGGAATGCGCCATCCAAGTTGGTATCAGGCATCAGGACAGCAAACTCCTCGCCACCGACACGTGCCAACAGATCGACCTCCCGCAACTCCGCCTGTACACTTTCGCAGAGTTTCTTTAATACCTTATCGCCCGCTGCATGCCCCCAGCGGTCATTGATGCGCTTGAAGTGGTCGATATCGAGCATGACAACAGACAGGTCTCGCCCAAAGCGGCGAGCCCGTAAAAACTCGCCGCTCGCGCGATAATCAAAGCATCGGCGATTCGCAACCCCGGTCAACGGATCCAGCTGCGACATTTCCAGCAGCGCATCTTGTATCTTCTTGTGCTCCGTAATATCCCGGAAAAACCACACGCGCCCGAGGTACCGATTTTGTTCTCCCCACAATGCCCGGGAATTCCGCTCAAGAGTGCGGCCGTCTTTCATTGCAATCTCGCATTTTTCCTCGATCTGGGGATTTGCATACAACTCTTCGACTCGCCACCGGAAGCCCTCGGGATCGCTGACCAGTTCCAGCGCCCGCGAAAGGAGTAACCACTCGGATTTTGATGTAAGCACCCCGCCATGGTCCCCGGGAATTTCATCGGAAGAAATGCCGAACACCTCGAAAAAGCGCTGATTGTGGGCAACAATCATTTCGCGATCGTCCACGACGAGTATGCCGTCCGGAGAGGCCTCGTAGATCGCAGTAATCAGCGAGCGTTCAAACTCGCTGTCGAGCCCGGTTTTTGGCGTCTTTGCCATTGTCTCTTCTCTAGCAATGCGCAAATAATTCTCTTGTCAGTTTATTGCTTTATCGACGGTAAAAAAACCTGGGACGAACATTTTCGTAGGCATGCTTAACTGCGTAACCGCGCCAGCCGGGCGAGGCCGAACTGGGTGAAAGCGAGCCCGCCCAGCACCGGCACCAGCAGGTTGACCACCGGCACATAGAGCAGCAGCGAGACCAGGATGCCCAGCAGGAACAGGTCGCCGCGGGATTCGCGCACCAGCCGCGCAAATTCCCCGCGGCTGGCGTGTTCAGCCAGCGCGTCGTAGCGGAACAGGCGCTGGGCCAGCCAGGCCGAGGTCAGCAGCGGCGCCAGCACCGCCCCGATGCCGGTCAGCCACAGCGGTAGCGTGAATATCCACAGCAGCGCAAACACGGCAATGCCGGTTGCGGCATTGACGAGGCTGCCGGCCAGCGTGCCGCCCTCGGCGCGGGCGAGTTCCGGGTAATGGCGTTCAGCGACGAAGCGGACAATCACCGGCATCGCGAAAATTTCGGTCATCAGCAGCGCGGTGACGTAGATTGCCGGCAGCAGCCCCACCAGCACCAGGAAAGACGCCGTGTAGTCGATGACCCACATCGCGCTCCAGCCCTGCAGCCAGCCGGCGACCGTGGTCGAGGCCATCGCGGCGGCGATGCCGCCGGTCCAGCTGCTCCAGAACAGCCACGCCAGCACCGTCCACAGCAGCACGCTGCCGAGCATCGGCAGGAACACGATGGCGACGATCCGCGGATCGAAGAGGTTGCGCGCGGCGCGGGTGATCGCGGTGATGACATCCTGCATCAGCGAAAGCTCCGGAGCATGAGGCCCCTGTGGCCTGAAAGTGGCCTATTGTAAACGCCGCGATGGCAACAGCCTCGGGGTACAATGCCCGCCATGCCTGCAGGACAGAACAAGAAAAGCTCCGCCTCGCTGACGCGCACGCCGGCATGGCGCGCCCTTGCGGAGCACCGCAGGACCTGGCGGGACCGCCACCTGCGTGGACTGTTCGCTGCCGACCCGCAGCGTTTTTCACGCTTCTCGGCGGAAGCCTGCGGCCTGCTGCTCGATTATTCGAAAAACCTGGTCACCGCTGAAACGCTGGAACTGCTGCTGGCGCTGGCGCGCGAACGCGGCCTGGAGGACCGGATCAGCGATCTGCTCGCCGGCAAACGCGTCAACAACACCGAAAAACGCGCCGCATGGCACAGCGCGCTGCGCGCAGGCCATGCCGCCCCGCGCGAAGTGCGCGGGACGCTGGAATCCATGCGCAGCTTCACCGGCGCGCTGCGTGCGGGTGCCGTGAAAGGCGCCGGCGGCCGCCCCGTCACCGATGTCGTCAGCCTCGGCATCGGCGGCTCCGCGCTCGGCCCGGCGCTGGCTGCGGAAGCCTGCGCAGCCGAAGGCGGCCCGCGGGTGCATTTCGTGACCACTCCCGGGGAAATGCTGGCGCGCACGCTGGCGCCGCTGGACGCGGAAACCACGCTGTTCATCGTCCAGTCGAAGAGTTTCTCGACGCAGGAAACCCTGATCAACGCCCGCGCCGCGCGGGCCTGGCTTGAAAACAGTCGCGGCGGCGCGGACCCCGGTGCTCATTTCGCCGCAGTGACCGCGCAGGCCGAAGCTGCCCTTTCCTTCGGTGTGCCGCAGGACCGGGTATTCCCGATGTGGGACTGGGTCGGCGGGCGCTATTCCCTGTGGTCCGCCGTCGGCCTGCCGGCGATGATCGCGATGGGCGGCGACCGTTTCGACGACATGCTCGCCGGCGCGGCCGCCATGGACGCCCATTTCGCGGAAACGCCGCCGGAACGCAATCTGCCGGTGCTGATGGCGCTGGGCGGCCTCTGGCACGCCCATTTTTTCGGAATGGACTCGCGGGCCGTGATTCCCTACGCCCCCGGTCTGGAGTTGCTGCCGGCCTGGCTGCAGCAGCTGGAGATGGAGAGCCTCGGCAAAAGCGTCAGCCGCAACGGCAAGCCGCTGCGTCATGACAGCGGCGCGGTGTTGTGGGGCGGCGCCGGCACCGAGGGCCAGCACGCCTACTTCCAGATGCTGCACCAGGGCACGCGGCCGGTGCCGGTCGATTTCATCGCCTGCCGGGCACCACGTGCGGGAACCGACGGCGAGACCCATGCCGTGATGCTGGCCAACTGCTTTGCCCAGTCGGCGCTGCTGATGCAGGGTGTGAGCGCCACGGAAACAGAACAGGACCTGCTGCGGCAGGGCATCCCCGCGCGTGAGGCCGCCCGCCTCGCCCCGCACCAGGCCCTTCCGGGCAACCGGCCGAGCAACACCCTGCTGCTGGACGCACTGTCCCCGCGCAGCCTCGGCGCGCTGCTGGCACTCTACGAACACCGCACTTTCGTGCAGAGCGCGATCTGGGACATCAACGCCTTCGACCAGTGGGGTGTCGAGCACGGAAAACGGCTCGCAAACAGCCTGCTGCCCGAATTCTCGTCAGCCGCGCCCGCGACTGCGCACGACACATCGACCAACGGGCTGGTGAATTACGTTAAAAAGATGAAGACTGAAAAACCTTAACCACAGAGGTCACAGAGGACACAGAGAAAACCCAAGACCAAGGCGGTTCCGGGTTTTGCACTCCTCTGTGCTCTCTGTGACCTCTGTGGCTGAATGCTTTTGACTTTTTGATTTACCAAGGAGCAGACCATGAACGACGAAGCCCTCAACATGAGCATCCGCAAGTTCCTGAAGACCGTCGGCGTCAATTCGCAGCTCGCCATCGAGAAGGCGGTGCGCAAGGCGATCGAAGACGGAAAACTGAAGGGCAGCGAGACGCTGCCGGTGGTGATGACGCTCAGCGTCGGCACGCTGGCGCTGGAAGTGAAATTCGACGGTGACCTGAAGCTGGACTGAGCGGGGCGCGCTCAGATCTTCATGATCTGTTCGCGGTAGTACTTGAGTTCGGCGATCGACTCGTGGATGTCGGCGAGCGCCTCGTGTTTGCCGTGTTTGACCATGCCGGCGAGGACCTCCGGCTTCCAGCGCCGCGCCAGTTCCTTCAGCGTGCTGACGTCGATCAGCCGGTAGTGGAAATAGTCATCCAGCTTCGGCAGGTACTTGACCAGGAAACGCCGGTCCTGGTGCACCGAGTTGCCGCAGATCGGCGACACGCCTTTCGGCACATACTGCGCGAGGAATGCCGTCATCTGTTCCTCGGCCTGCGCTTCGGTCAGGGTTGAGGCCCTGACCCGGTCAATCAGGCCGGACTTCTTGTGGGTCGATTTGTTCCAGTTGTCCATGGCATCAAGCAGCGAGTCGGGCTGGTGGATCACCAGCACCGGCGCCTCGGCGACAGTGTTCAACTGCGCATCGGTGATGACGATCGCGATTTCGAGCACGCGCTCGATCTCGGGATCAAGCCCGCTCATCTCCATGTCGATCCAGATGAGGGCGTTGGGATCCTGTGCCATAATGAATTTACCGTTCGGACCTGGAATTTCCAGACGCGCATTGTGTCACAAGCCTGAAACCCCCAGTCATAAAATATGCATACTTTCGGCCTCATTTTCCTCGCAGCCCTGTTGCTGACGACCGCCACCCGGCTGTGGCTTGCCACGCGCCACGCCGCGCATGTGCGCGCCCACCGCGATGCCGTTCCGGCGCAGTTCGCCGACGTGATCAGCCTCGATGCGCACCAGCGCGCCGCCGACTACACCGGCGCCAAGACCCGCTTCGCGATGCTCGATCTGCTCGCCGGCGTCGCGGTCACGCTGATCCTCACCTTCGGCGGCGGCCTGCAGGCCCTGCACGACATCAGCGCGGGCTGGTTCGAACCCGGCCTGCTGCGCGGCCTCGCACTGATCGCCGGTGTCGCACTGGTGACCATGGTGGTCGACATCCCCTTCAGCCTCTACCGCACCTTCGTCATCGAGGAACGCTTCGGCTTCAACAAGATGACGCCGAAACTGTTCTGGGCCGATTTCGTGAAAAGCCTGGCGCTCGGCGCCGCGCTCGGCCTGCCGCTGATTGCCACCGTGCTGTGGCTGATGGAGCGCATGGGTGAATGGTGGTGGCTTTATGCCTGGCTGGCGTGGATGGCTTTCAACATCGTCATGCTCGCGGTCTACCCCACCTGGATCGCGCCGCTGTTCAACAAGTTCTCGCCGCTGACCGACGCCGCGATGAAGGAACGCGTCGAGCGCCTGCTCGACCGCTGCGGCTTCAAGGTCAAGGGCCTGATGGTGATGGACGGCTCGCGCCGCTCCAGCCACGGCAACGCCTATTTCACCGGCTTCGGCAAGACCAAGCGCATCGTGTTTTTCGACACCCTGCTGTCGCGGCTGGAGCCGCCGGAGGTCGAGGCCGTGCTTGCGCACGAGCTGGGCCATTTCAAGCTGAAACACGTGATCAAGCGCATCGCCTGGATCTTCACCGCCAGCCTCGGCTTCCTGTGGCTGCTCGGCTGGGTGCTCGACAAGCCCTGGTTCTACGAAGGCCTCGGCGTGTCCTCGCCATCGACGGCAATGGCGCTGGTGCTGTTCTCGATCGTGATCCCGGTGTTCACTTTCCTGTTCCAGCCGCTGGGCGCGATGATGTCGCGCAAACACGAATACGAGGCCGACGCCTTCGCCGCGCAGTACACGCCCGCCGCAGATCTCATATCGGCGCTGGTCAAGCTCTACAAGGACAATGCCTCGACGCTGACGCCGGACCCGCTGCATTCGGCGTTCTACGATTCCCATCCGCCGGCGACGCTGCGCATCGCGCGCCTGCAGCAGGCGGCCGGCGCGCACTGAGGCCCGCATGGACGCCCTCGCGCAGAAAAAATGCAAACCCTGCGAAGGCGGCGTCTCGCCGCTGACCGCGGACGAAATCGCCCTGCTGATGAAGCGCCTCAACGGCTGGTCGTACACCGGCAGCGTGCTGACCAAAACCTTCGAATTCCGCAATTACCACGAGACCATGGCCTTCGTGAACGCGACGGCGTGGATTTCGCACCGCGAGGATCACCACCCCGACCTTTCGGTCGGCTACAACAAATGCCGCGTCGACTACATCACCCACGCGATCGGCGGCCTGTCCGAGAACGATTTCATCTGTGCCGCCAAGATAGACGCGCTGTTTGGGCTCTGAACAGACAAGGCAGGGCCTGATCACCGCCGCCTACGGCCGGCGTTTCCTCGTCGAATGTGATGACGGCCGGGTGCGCGACTGCAGCACCCGCGGCAAACGCAACGACTATGCCTGCGGCGACCGCGTGACGGTCAGCTGCAGCGGCGATGACCAGGGCGTTATCGACGCCTGCGTGCCCCGCGACACGCTGCTCTACCGCTCCGACCAGTGGAAACAGAAGCTGATCGCCGCCAATGTCAGCCGCATGGTGGCGGTGGTCGCCCCGCTGCCCTCCTTCGACCTCGCCGTGCTCGACTGCTGCCTTGCCGCCGCCGAACATGCCGGCATCGGGCCGCTGATCGTGCTCAACAAGTCCGACCTGCCGGAAGCGGCAATCTCGGAGAAGGCGCTGGCACCGTACACCGCGATGGGTTATCCGCTGCTGAAGCTGGTCGCGCGCGAGGGCGTGGAAGCACTGCGGCCGCATCTTGCCGGACAGCGCAGCGTGCTGGTCGGCGAATCGGGCATGGGCAAGTCGACGATCCTCAACCAGCTGGTGCCGCAGGCCGCGGCGCAGACGCAGGAGATCTCGGCATCGCTGGGCACCGGCAAACACACGACCTCGCATGCGCGGCTCTACCACCTCGATACGCAGAGCGACATCATCGACACCCCCGGCGTGCAGGCCTTCGGCGTGCACCACCTCGGCGTGGAGGAACTGGCCGCGGCCTTCGTCGATTTCCGCCCCCACCTCGGACAGTGCCGCTTCCGCAATTGCCGCCACCTCGAGGAACCGGGCTGCGCGCTATCTGCAGCGGCGGAGGCCGGCACCATCACCGCGCGACGCTTCGCGGCGTACCAGCGGCTGGCCGCGGAGAACCTCGCGCGGCAGAAGAAGTATTAATCGGGAGCAGGACAGGGAAAAATCATCCTCACTGCCCCGGACTCCGGCCTGCGGCCTTCCTCCGGGCTACGGGCATGGGGCACGAAGAGTGATCTTGCCAGCCGCACTCAGCCGAGTGCGCGCGCCATCGACACGATCAGCAGCAGGAACAGCCAGATTACCAGCGCGCGCCAGATCAGGCCCACCGCGCCGCGCAGATCCTCGACCACGACCTCCTCGCCGATGCCCAGCACGGGCCGCTGGTTGAGCATGCCTTCCTCGCGCAGCGTGCCGCCGAGCCGGATGCCCAGCGCGCCGGCGCCGCTCGCCAGCACCACACCCTCGGCACCGCGCCCCCAGCCGGCCGCCTGGGTGCGCCAGCAATAGGCGGCGTCCTCGAAATTGCCGGCGATCGCGAAACTGCCGGCAGTGATCCGCGCCGGCAGCCAGTCGATCCAGAAAAATGCGCGCTCGGCAAAAAAAGCGAAGGCGCGTTTTTCCGGATCCACCTGGCGGCCCCAGCGTTCAGCCAGCAGGTCGGCCGCACGGTACACCACCGGGCCGACGGGACCCAGCATCACGAACCAGAAAATCGGACCCAGCACATAACGATGCGCCTGCAGCAGACCGAGTTCGATCGACACCCGCGAAATTTCCGCGGCATTGAGTTCGTCGGCCGGCACGCCGCGCCAGCGGCCGAGCACGTCGCGCGCCGTGGCGATGTCCTGCTCGCGCAGGGCCTGGGCGATTTCGGTGAAGCAGTGACTGAAGCGGCGGAAACCCATCGCGATGTAGAGCACCGCGATGCTCCAGGCCAGCGCCAGCAACACGTTGGCCTCGCGCAATAACGCGTAGATGAGCACCGTCAGCAGCGCCAGCGGCAGCACCGCCACCATCCACGCAATCGCACCGTGGTTCGCCTGCAGCCCGTTGAAACGCTGTTCGAGGAGATCGGCGTAACGCTCGAAAGCCGCGTAGAAGGGATTGCCGCGGCGCAGGGGCCAGGCCTGTTCCAGCAGCAATGCCAGCGCCAGCGCGAGGAATTTCATAAAAAGTTGTTTATAATCAAATACTTACAAAACATCCGCGGATGTTACTGCAAATAATCAATCGCCACGATCTCGACTTCCGTCTCACCCGCCGGGCGCCGCCATTTTACGGTGTCACCGACACGGGCGCCGAGCAGCGAACGCGCCAGCGGTGAAGCCCAGCTGATGCGGCCCGCGGCGACATCGGCCTCGTCGTCACCGACGATGCTGAAAGTCTCGATGCGCCCACCGGCCTCCTCGACTTTCACCGTGGCGCCGAAACGCACTTCGCCGCGCGGATGCTGCGCCGGATCGACTGGTTCCGCGCGTTCCAGCTGTGCGACGAAATAACGCTGGTCACGTTCGACCTCGCGCAGCTTGCGCTTCGCTTCCGAATCATCCGCGGACAGCGCCTTCAACTGCTCGTGCTGCTCCGCGAGTTCGCGCACCCGCGCGCGCAACTGCTCCAGGCCCTGGGGGGTGACGTAATTGGCGTGCGCGGGCACCGGCCGCTCCGGCAGTTCGCCGGCGGCGAATTCGTCGTCACTTTCCTTCACGAATGCGCGGCTCATGTCGTTTCCCCGCCGCCCATGCATGGACGGCAACACGTTGAACAAGGGATTTTCCCCGGCACGCAGCACCGGGGCTCCGTCTGTTATACCGGCTGGGCCGGCGACTGGCAACCGCCGGCGGCGCGTTGCCACAGCAGCGTGCGGTTGTTGGCCGGCATCGCATGATCGGCGACAAACGAAAAGCCCTGCGACGCGGCCAATTCGTTCACCGCCTCGAAATCGCGGATGCCGCTCTGCGGGTCGCGTTCACGCAGAAAAAGGTCGAACTGCGCATTCGATGGCGCGGTATGACGCCCGCCGTAACGGAAAGGCCCGTACACCGCGAGCACGCCGCCAGGCTGCAGCACCCGCCCCGCGCCGCGGAAAAAATGCTCCACCGAAGGCCAGCCCATGATGTGCAGCGTGTTGGCGCTGAACAGGGCATCGCAGGATTGCAGCGGCCAGTCCGCGTCATCGACATCCAGCGCCAGCGGCGGCGGCAGGTTCGGCAACGCGGCTTCGTCACGCCAGGCGGCGATGCCCGGCAGGTGTTCCGCGCGGTCGCTGGGCTGCCATTCGAGATGCGGCAGCGCCGCGGCGAAAAACACCGCGTGCTGACCGGTGCCCGAACCGATCTCCAGCACCCGCGTGGCCCCGGCGAAAGCCCCGCGCAGCACCTCGAGAATCGGCCCGCGGTTGCGCTCGCAGGCCTCGGACCAGGGCTTGTGCACCATCAGCGCGGGTCGTGCCCAAGGAAGTCGAGCAGGTCGTCCTTCTGCGCCATGGTGTCGCTGTAGCCAAGCTTCAGCAGCGCGCGGCAGAAACCGCGCTCGAACAGCAGATAGGACACGAGGTTGGAGCCGGTGCGCTTCATCGCACCGACGGTCTGCAGCAGCCCGCGGATCACCCGCGGCAGCTCATGGGCATGCTGCGCGGCGATCTGGCTCAGCGGCACGCTGGGCGTGATCACGCGGAAATCCACCGCGCGCAGTGGGTAGCCGTTTTTCGCCAGCGTCTCCGGCGGAATGATCGCCAGTGTGCGGTTGATGCGCTGCAGGCGCTCGAGGTCGACCTCCAGCGCGTCAAGGAAAATGCTGTCGAGCGCATGGCCGGCGATCTGCGCCAGCGGCGGATAACCCTCGGAAGGCACGCGCACCGCCGACTGCTTCGCCTGGCGGCCGACACCGATCACCAGCAGGCGGTCGGCGCCCAGATGCAGCGCAGGGCTCACCGGCGCGATCTGGCGCATCGAACCGTCACCGAAATATTCGCGGTTGATCCGCACCGGCGGAAAAATGAAAGGCAGCGCGCTGGAGGCCATCAGGTGCGGCAGGCCGATCGGCATCGCCACGCCGATACGGCGCGCGCGCGCCCAGTCGGCGAGGCTGGCATGTCCCTGGTAAAAAGTCACCGACTGGCCGCTGGTATAACCGGAACAGGTCACCGCGAAGGCTTCGAGATGCCCGGCCTCGATGTTGCGGCCGATCGCGGGGAAATCGACATGGCGGTCGAGCAGTTCGGCCAGCGGTGAATTGTCGAGCAGCGAAATCGCGCCGCGGGTCAGCCGCCCGCCGGAGAGGTTCGACAGCAGCCAGCGCGCGCTGTTGCCGAGGGCACCGATCGCATCGGCGCGGTAGACCTGGTCGACATGGAAATTTTTCCACACCGCCGTCAGCCGGCGCACGCCGCGGCGGAAATTGCCGGCGTCAGTCGCCAGCACCGCCGCATTGATCGCGCCGGCCGAGGTGCCGCAGATGATCGGGAAGGGATTGGGCGCGTCCTTCGGCAGCAGGTCCTCCAGCGCACGCAGCACGCCGACCTGGTAGGCCGCGCGCGCGCCGCCGCCGGTCATGATCAAACCGGTCGCGGGTCCGGTCCTGGCGGGTGCATTCATCATTCAGAACACCCAACACAATCACTCTGCGTGAGCCATACCCGTAGCCCGGAGGAAGGCCGCAGGCCGGAGTCCGGGGCCGCTGCAGCCCGTGGCAACGACTGCCCCGGATTCCATTTCATTCCCACCCAAGGTGACTTCCTTCGGGGCGCATCCGGGCTACGACCCCGTAATGCGCTGGCCTTGCCGGCAGAGGGGAGTTTCATTGGGTCAGTCCCTTTAAACCTGCACCGGCACAGCCGCCGCCACTGGTTCCGCCTGCAGCAGATCGACCACCACCCGCGGCGCAATCCCCACCAGAAAACCGCGGCTGCCGCCGTTGATGTAGATGCCGGGCAGTTCAAGCACCGTGCTCTCGACATACACCGGCATTTTGCGCCGCGTGCCGAAGGGCGAGGTGCCGCCGACGCGGTAACCGGTGTGGCGTTCGGCCACTTCCGGTTTGCAGGGCTCGATGCGCTTGACGCCGAGGATGCGTGCCAGCGCCTTGGTCGAGACCTCGCGGTCACCGTGCATCAGCACGATGCAGGGTTTGGCGTTTTCATCCTGCATCACCAGCGTCTTGATCACCGCGTGCTCGTCGACGCCGAGTTCACGCGCCGAGACCGCGGTGCCGCCGCGCTCTTCGTAGTCATAAAAATGCGGCGTGAAGGCGACACCCGCCGCACGCAGCGCCAGCACCGCCGGCGTCGATGGCATGCGCGGTGCGCTCATGCCGCGCTTCCCGTCCTGCGCATTGCCGCCTCAGCGGTCATTGAGCATCCGGCACAAACTGTAGAGCATGCCCGCGGTCGCCCCCCAGATATAACGCCCCTCGTAGGGGATCGCCAGGTAATGGCGGTGGCGGCCACGGAAACGGTACTCGCGGCGCTGGTAGTTCGCGGGATCAAGAAAATGCGTCAGCGGCGCCTCGAACACATCGGCCACCTCGAAGGCGTCGGGCACGACCTCGAAAGGCGGCTCGAGCCAGCCGACCACCGGCGTGATGCGGAAACCCGAGGGAATTTCATAACCGGGCAGGCGCCCGAGCAGTTGCACCCGGCCGGCCGCGATGCCGACCTCTTCTTCCATCTCGCGCAGCGCCGTCGCCTCGCGGTCCGGATCCTCCGGCTCGACCCGGCCGCCGGGAAAACTCACCTGCCCGCCGTGGTCGCGCAGATGCGCCGTACGCTGGGTCAGCAGCAGCTGCAGCCCCTGCGGCCGGTTCACCAGCGGCACCAGCACCGCGGCATCGACGACCTTGGTGCCCTCCTTCAGCGAAATCATGTGCAGGTCGTGCTCTTCGGGCGGCGGCGGCGGGCGCTGCAGCCCCGTGCGGATGGCATCGGGCGACAGCCGGAATACGCCGGGGGCGAGGACTGTTTGCGGCAGGTCGTTCATGGTGCGGAAATTCTACCCGCAACCGGCGGGGCGTTTTCGTGCCAGACTGTTGCTGCAACGGCTTTTTTCCAATCCACCCGAAGGAGAATCCGCATGAACAAGCTCGCCGCATCCGCACTCGCCGCCACCCTGATCCTCGCCAGCGGCAGCGCACTGGCCTTTCACTGCCCCGCGGACATGAAAAAGATCGACGAAGCGATGTCGAAAAACCCGAAGCTCTCCGCCGAGCAGATGGCCGAAGTGAAGAAATACCGTGCCGAAGGCGAAACCCTGCACAAGGCCGGCAAACACCAGGCCTCGGTCGATACGCTGGCCAAGGCGATGAAAATCCTCAACGTCAAGTAACTGCACACAACAAGACTTACCCTCTCCCCGCTCGCTAGCGGGGAGAGGGCAGGGTGAGGGGCGGCCACTGCCCTGTTGATCTTGCCACCGGTTCAAGCCGGTGTTTTTTTGTAATCCACCGCATCCCCCAGCGCAATCACCCCGCCCGTCAGCACCCGCGCGATGATCCCGCCGTGCCCGCGCATTGCGTTGTAACCGCCGGCACCGAGCACCTCCTCCATCCGTGAACAGGGCTCGCACAGCCCCGTGCCCTCGAACAACACATCGCCGATGCAGAAACGCTCGTCGTGTAGCGCCAGCAGGTTGATGCCCGACACCACGAGGTTGCGACGGAGTAATGCCGGGTCGACCGCCTCGCGCCCGAGCAGTTTCGCCACCACGTCGAGATGTTCACGCTGGATCAGCGTCACCTGGCGCTTGCCGCCGGCACGGCTAGCCTTGTGGTCACCGGCGAGGCCGCGGTCGGTGATGACTTCGACGGAGTTCATCGCCTGCAACGGCGCCCGCCTCGCGGGACGCAGGCCGATCCATTCGAGCTTGCCCGCGCGGGGAAAAGTTTCCATCAGGGTACGTAGCGGGCTGGCGGGATTCAGTTTGGGCATGGGTCAGGACGGGTTGAAGGGCGGTAACGCAGAAAATGTATCATAACTATTTGATTTTATTTATATATTTTGAATTCTATTTGTGATTGAAATTGCAAACGAACATCGATTAGGAAAACTCAGGCCAGATCTGACGCCCCGATGATTCCTTTACCGTGCACAAAATCACGCCCTATCATGGAACACCAGATCGGCGCAAAACATTAACTAATAAATCACCCAAATTTGGCAACTAAAAATATTAACCAATACACGTTAGGTGTCATCCGTCCGGCTTCTCGAAATGTCTGAGAAAGTCTAAAAAATCATGCTTACCGATGTCTTTTTTCGCAGATATGCGAATCGACCGATGTTCGCTAGCGTCGGCCAAAAAGAATCCGCGCTCTTTGTCCAAGCGTTCAGGATCGTCAACGAACAGATATGGAATTACTACGGTTACGACAAAAAAGTCGACGAAAGTGTCAAGGCGATCTGGACCGACATACATGATCGCCTGTCAATGGAGATCGGGGTTAAGGAGTTGTCACCGAAGTACTACTCCTACCAGACCGAGTGGATGGGCAAGACTTACACGAAATCAGGTTGGAACGACATGAATTTCGTAGTAGAGCAGTGGCTGAACTTTAAGTTCGCTGAGAACTTGGACCCCGACACGTTCGTCAAGCGCCGCCTGAGCTTCGTAGAGTTGGCTTTCCGCACACGCGAGGAGCAAGTTGCCCAAGCGAATGCAGAGTTTCCTCAGCGGCTGGCCAATGCTGAGATGCAAGACAAGATGCCCCGGAGGCCAATGACACTTCCTGGCAGACGATCCGACGGCGTGCGCGCAATGAACGAAAGCATAAACAAGACGTTTGCGGCGAATGTGGATGAGTTGAACGAGCGATTTAAACAAGCCGATATGCCACTGCACTACCACAACGGCTTTTTACAGATCACGCAGGACGAGCGGGTTCAAGAGCAAGTTGAGCAACCATTCTGGCTGCTGGTGAAGGATGCTAAATGGACGAATGTCAGCATTGACATGGCAGAGGCGATCGATCGCAGGGACACGGGTGGCCGTGATCCATCCTTCTACGCCGCAAAGGCACTGGAAAGCACGATCAAAATCATCTGCGACATCAAGAAATGGACTACCGGCAACGAGAAGGGCGTTTCCGACTTCCTGAATCACCTTGAGAGCAAGGCGAACGGCGCATTCATCGAGAGCTGGGAACGGCAGTCAATGCAGCGCTTCTACACAGACGTGCGGAACGACCTAGGGCACGGCCCCGGCTCCAAAGACATGCCAAATTTGACCCCACAGCAAATCGATCAAACCATCGAGTTCTGCATGTCGTGGGTCAAGAGCTTGATAAAGCGACTTTAACGGGAATTACCATGTCCAAACGTTCATCAACCCAAACTCCACCTAACCCGCAGTTCACCCGGACGTGCGCAACGACGGCGCTCGCCGATTAGCAGCACGTTAGATGGCCGATTGAATCATGGCGACGCCCCTGCCAATTGACGAGAGGCTTGATACCGCCGGCCACCTTGTCATTCGTGCGCGAATCTTCTATGACGTTTGGTGGCTCTACGAAGGTGCCGACACACGTCCAAAGATCATCCACACGATGAACCATTATCCCGAGTACTTCCGTTTCGACAGTCATGCCCATTTTTTAGCGTTGGTTATTCACCTCGCAGCCCTTTTTGAGCGACGAGACGACACTATTAATCTGCCATCCCTGTTGGCTGAGCTGGCGACGTCCAATCTCGCTCCGACGGCAACCGTCACCGAGGTGCAGGAAATCCTGGAAGAGGCCGCCCCTCTCGCCCAGAAAACCATTATTCTGCGTAGCAACCTATTTGCTCACCGCAGCGCGTCTCTGAGCTACGCGAAGGCCTTCGAAAAGGCGGATGTGACGGCAAACCAGCTCGGCTATCTCTGCGAACTCGCCCTACAGATCGTGAACCAGTTGCTCCTAGCGCGAGGCCTCGACGAAAGATTGGTGCATACCGTGCCTCGTAGTCATGCTGAGTCAATGCTCCGTGCTCTCGCGAAAGAATAGCCTAATGCCGCCGCACAAAGTCTTCACGATGAAGTTTTCCAAGGTCTACCCGCTCTACGTCCAGAAAGCCGAACGCAAGAACCGGACGAAAGCAGAGGTCGACCAGGTCATACGCTGGCTGACCGGTTACACCCAGTCGGGATTGCAGAAACAGATCCGGCAGGAAACGGATTTCGAAGGGTTTTTCGCGCAGGCGCCGGCGCTGAATCCGGACCGTTCGCTGATCAAGGGCGTGGTCTGCGGCGTGCGCGTGGAGGAGGTCGAAGATCCGCTGATGCGGAACATCCGTTACCTCGACAAGCTGGTGGATGAACTGGCGAAGGGCAAGGCGATGGACAAGATACTGCGGAAACCGGCTACCTAACTCACGACAGATGACCGCAGCCCACACTGACGCCATGTTTCCATCACGCATCTACGTATCTGCGCTTAAAAGGCCCCAAATAATGCCAGTCATTCAATCCGCGGTTGTTTTCCTGTTATTCGCTATAACCCATTCCGCTTTTGCGTCAAATGAATCAACATTTCACCGCCTGTATGAAGCAGGACTGCGTGCCGACTCAGCAAAAGAATTTAGAGAAGCAAAAGATTTTTATGAGAATGCACTGAATACAGCCAAAATCAACAAACTGCCAGAAGAATTCATTTCAAACTCCATGCTTAATTTAGGCCGGATGCAAGGTTATCTGTGTGACTATCCGGCAGCCGAAAAAACCCTAAAAGAAGCACTCAGCCTTGAGGAATCAAGACCCAATTCAGGCCGCGCCAGTGATTCGGCCGCGAGACGCAAATCAACCGTACTGAAAATATCCTCAGCTCTCGCGGTTCTCACATATGACCAGGAAAATTATCCGGCATCAGTCAGTTACTTCGAAAAAGCAATCCCGCTGGCGGAAGAACTTGGCATATTGAATGCGGACCCACTACAGCTGAGCGACGTTCTCGACGATTTTGCACTTGCACTGGAAAAGGCGGGCCACATCGACAAAGCAGCCTCTACTCGAACCAGGGCTGCAAGCATCCGCGAGCCGTTCAGCAACAAGAAGCCTCGATTCCGCATGGTTCGATTCAGAGAGGTATGTCAGTCCAATCGATAAATAACAACAGACATCAAAAGTACCGCAACGATAGTTTTAAAGAAAACGCCCGCCGGTTTTCGCCGGCGGGCGTTTTTCATTGCGCTTAAGCAGCAGAAGCTTACTTCTTCTTTTTCTTGATCTTCATCCCCACCATGTCCTCGGCCTTGACCCACTGATCGAACTGCTTCTCGGTCAGGTGGCCCAGCTCGATCGCCGACTGTTTCAGCGTCAGGCCCTTCTTGTGGGCGTTCTTGGCGATCGCGGCGGCCTTGGCGTAGCCGATGTGCGGGTTCAGTGCAGTGACCAGCATCAGCGAGTCGTTGGTGAGCTGGCTGATGCGCGCGAGGTTGGGTTCGATGCCGACCGCGCAGTGTTCCTCGAAGTTCTCGCAGGCATGCGCCAGCAGGTGGGCGCTGTGCATGAAGTTGCGGATCACCATCGGGCGGAACACGTTGAGTTCGAAGTTGCCCATCGAGCCGCCGACGTTGATCGCGGTGTCGTTGCCGAAGACCTGGCAACAGACCATGGTCATCGACTCCGACTGGGTCGGGTTGACCTTGCCCGGCATGATCGAGGAGCCGGGTTCGTTCTCGGGGATGCTCAGCTCGCCGATGCCGCAGCGCGGGCCGCTCGACAGCCAGCGGATGTCGTTGGCGATTTTCATCAGTGAAGCCGCGAGCGTCTTCAGCGCGCCATGGGCGGCGACGACGCCGTCGCAGGAGCCCAGGGCCTCGAACTTGTTGGGTGCGGTGACGAAGGGCAGGCCCGTCAGTTTTTTCAGCTGGGCGGCGACGTCCTTCGCGAATTTCGGGTGGGCATTGAGGCCGGTGCCGACCGCGGTGCCGCCCAACGCGAGTTCGCAGAGGTGGGGCAGCGCGGCGTCGATGTGTATGAGGCCGTGGTCGAGCTGGGAGACATATCCCGAGAATTCCTGGCCCAGCGTCAGCGGCGTGGCATCCTGCAGGTGGGTGCGGCCGATCTTGACGATGTGCATGAAGGCGCGCGCCTTCTTGTCGAGCGTGTTGCGCAGCTTCTTCACCGCGGGTTTCAGCTGTTTCTCCAGCGCGATCACCGCGGCGACGTGCATCGCCGTGGGGAAGGTGTCGTTGGAGGACTGGCCCTTGTTGACGTCGTCGTTCTCGTGCACCAGGCGGTTGGCGCCGCGTTTGCCGCCAAGGATTTCGGAGGCGCGGTTGGCCAGCACTTCGTTGACGTTCATGTTGGTCTGGGTGCCGGAGCCGGTCTGCCACACCACCAGCGGGAAATGGTCATTCCATTTGCCGGAGAGCGCCTCGTCGGCGGCCTCGACGATGGCCCTGCCCTTCTTCTTGTCGAGCACGCCGAGCGCCATGTTGGTCAGCGCGGCGGCTTTCTTGACCATGATCTGCGCATGCACCACCGGCATCGGCATGGTCTCGCCGGGGAAATGGAAGTGGTGCAGGCTGCGCTCGGTCTGCGCGCCCCACAGCATGTGGTCGGGGACTTCGATGTCGCCCATCGTGTCGTGTTCGGTGCGGAATTTGGCCATGGTATTGAGTCTGGAAAATAAGTTATAAAAATATCAATAAAATCAAATACTTAAGTGCACTATAGCAGCGGGCGCTGTTCTCCGCGCTGGGCGTTGGCATCGGCCACGGTCAGCGCGGTCATGTTGACGATGCGGCGCACGGTGGCGCTGGTGGTCAGCACGTTCACCGGTTTCGCCGCGCCAAGCAGGATCGGGCCGACGGTGATGCCATCGCCGGAGGCGGTCTTCAGCAGGTTGAAGGCGATGTTCGCTGCATCCAGCGTCGGCATGATCAGCAGGTTGGCCGAGCCCTTCAGCCGCGCGTTCGGGAAGGCGCGCATGCGGATTTCCTCGGACAACGCGGCATCGCCGTGCATCTCGCCCTCGACCTCGAGTCCGGGCGCGCGTTCGCGGATCATCTCCAGCGCCGCGCGCATCTTGCGCGCGGTCGGCGTGTCGACCGAGCCGAAACTCGAATGCGACAGCAGCGCAACCTTCGGCACGAGGCCGAAGCGGCTGATTTCCTCGGCCGCCAGCAGCGTCGATTCGACGATCTGCTCGGGAGTCGGGTCGAAGTTGACATAGGTGTCGCAGATGAACACGGTGCGGCCGGGCAGCATGACCATGTTCATCGCGGAGAAATTCTGTACGCCGGGGCGCTTGCCGAGCACGAGATCAATGAAGCGCAGGTTGCTGCTGTAACGGCCGAGCAGGCCGCAGAGCATGCCGTCGGCCGCGCCGAGGCGCACCATCATCGCGCCGATCAGCGAGGCGCGGCGGCGCATGTCGAGTTTGGCGATGTCCGGCGTGACGCCGCTGCGCGCGCCGAGGCGGTGGTACTCGCCCCAGTATTCGCGGTAACGCGGATCGTCGTCGGGGTTGACCAGCTCGAAGTCGCGGTCGCGCTGCAGGCGCAGGCCGAGGCGCTCGATGCGGGTCTTCACCACCTCGGGACGGCCGATCAGGATCGGCCGCACGATGCCCTCGTCGACGGCGACCTGCACCGCGCGCAGCACCACTTCCTGCTCGCCCTCGGCGTAGACCACGCGGCGTGGCGATTTTTTTGCGGCGGCGATCACCGGCTTCATGATCAGGCCGGACTGGTAGACCACTTCGTTCATGCGCTGCACATAGGCGTCGAAGTCGGTGATCGGGCGCGTCGCCACGCCGCTGTCCATCGCGGCCTTCGCCACCGCCGGCGCGACGGTGCTGATCAGCCGCGGGTCGAAGGGCCGCGGGATCAGGTAGTCGGGGCCGAACTTGAGGTCCTGCTCGCCGTAGGCGGCGGCGACGATGTCCGACTGCTCGGCCTGGGCCAGCGCGGCGATCGCGTTGACCGCGGCGATTTCCATCTCGCGGTTGATCGTGGTCGCGCCGACGTCGAGCGCGCCGCGGAAAATGAAGGGGAAACACAGCACGTTGTTGACCTGGTTCGGATAGTCCGAACGGCCGGTGGCCATCACCGCGTCGGGACGGACTTCCTTCACCAGCTCGGGCAGGATTTCCGGCTCGGGATTGGCCAGTGCGAGGATCAGCGGGCGCTCGGCCATCTGCTTGACCATCTCGGGCTTCAGCACCTTGCCGGCGGAGAGTCCGAGGAAGGCATCGGCGCCGGCGATCACGTCGCCGAGTTTGCGCGCCTGGGTGTCGATCGCGTAACGCGCCTTGTCCTCGTCCATCAGCTCGGTGCGGCCCTTGTAGACCACGCCGACGATGTCGGTGACAGTGATGTTTTCCTTCCTGAGGCCCAGAGACACCAGCAGGTCGAGGCAGGCCAGCGCGGCGGCGCCGGCACCGGAGACCACCAGCTTGATTTTCGAGATGTCCTTGCCGACGACCTTGAGGCCGTTGGTGAAGGCGGCGCTGACGATGATCGCGGTGCCGTGCTGGTCGTCGTGGAACACCGGAATCTTGCAGCGCTTGCGGAGCTCGCGCTCGACGATGAAACACTCCGGCGCCTTGATGTCCTCGAGATTGATGCCGCCGAAGGTCGGTTCCAGTGCGGCAATGATGTCGACCAGCTTGTGCGGATCGGGCTCGTTGATTTCGATGTCGAAGACGTCGATGCCGGCAAATTTCTTGAACAGCACCGCCTTGCCTTCCATCACCGGCTTCGAGGCCAGCGGGCCGATGTTGCCGAGGCCCAGCACCGCGGTGCCGTTGGTGATCACCGCGACCAGGTTGCCGCGCGCGGTGTAGAGGCTGGCATCGGCCGGGTTGGCAGCGATTTCCTCGCAGACCTTGGCCACGCCCGGCGTGTAGGCGAGTGCCAGGTCACGCTGGTTGACCAGCCCCTTGGTCGGGGTCACCGCGATTTTTCCCGGCACGGGTAGCCGGTGATATTCCAGCGCTGCCTTGCGCAGTTGTTCTTCGGGCATTTTCTGAAAACCGCCTTTCGGAAGATTCGACCGCGAGCCCGGGGCTGCGCGGGAGCGGAATTATACCGTAGCCCCTCCCGCCGGCCGGCCGCGAGGCAGCCTTTTGCGCGCACTGCAAAGGCGCATAACGGCACCTGCACGGTGCCCTTGCCGGCCATGCGCACGACGTGCTGCGCGGCAGTGCATGCACCGGAATGCGTGGCACAGGAATTGCTGAATGGCCGGTGTCGGCCCCATCGAGGCCATCGTCATCCCGGGAGAACGCCATGAACGCCCTGTCACGTTTCGCCGTCCTCGTGCTGTGTATGCTGCCGCTGGCGGCCACTGCCTATCCGACCAAGCCGGTGCGGCTGGTGATTCCCTTTCCGCCGGGCGGGGCCTCGGATTACGTCGGCCGCGCGGTCGGCCAGTCGCTGTCGGAGTTGTGGAAACAGAACGTTGTTGTCGACAACCGCGGCGGCGCCGGCGCCACCATCGGCACCGGGCTGGTGGCCAAGGGCACGCCCGACGGTTATACCCTGCTGATGGGCGTCAATGCCGGCGTGGTGATCGCCCCCAGCATCTATCCGGACCTCTCCTACGATCCGCGCAAGGATCTCGCGGCACTCGCCTCCTTCGCGCTGTCGCCGCAGCTGCTGGTGGTGACCAACGGCCTGCCGGTGAAATCAGTGCAGGACCTGGTGGCGCTGGCGAAAAGCAAACCCGAGCAGCTGTCCTTCGCGTCCTCGGGCAACGGCGCACTGCCCCACCTCGGCGCGGCGATGTTCAACATGATGACCGGGATCAAGGCGGTGCATGTGCCGTACAAGGGCAGCGGCCCGGCGCTGCCGGACCTGATCGCCGGCCGCACGCAGTACATGATCGACATCATCGTCTCGGCGCTGCCGCTGGTGCAGTCGGGCAAGCTGCGCATGCTGGCGGTGACCACGACCAGGCGTTATCCGACGCTGCCCGAGGTGCCGACGGTGGCCGAAAGCGGACTCCCCGGTTACGAGGCCGCGCAGTGGTACGGCCTGTTCGCGCCGGCCGGCGTGCCGGCGGCAATCGCGAAAAAAATCGAAACCGACATCGCGAAACTGCTCGACAACAAGACGCTCCGGGCCAACCTGTCCCAGCGCGGCGCGGAAATGATGTATGGTGATTCCGCGCAATTCACTGCAGTGGTGAAGCAGGACATCGCGAAATGGGCGAAGGTGGTGAAGGAAACCGGCGCGAGGGCGGACTGAGCGCGGGATCGGGAATCAAGGGAAAAGCTTGGAAATCAATATTCCGGAAGTGCTGGCGGAGGTGACCGCGGTCTGCCACCGCTACGAGCGTGCACTGGTCACCAACGACGTGGCGGTGCTCGACGAGTTGTTCTGGCAGAGCCCGCATACCGTGCGTTACGGCGCGGCCGAGCTGCTCTACGGCCACGAGGAAATCGCCCGCTTCCGCGCGGCCCGGCCCTCCGCCGGACTCGAACGCACCGTCCTGCGCGAGGTGATCACCACTTATGGCCGCGATTTTGCGACCTCGAGCCTGCACTTCGACCGCGGCGGCCGCATCGGCCGCCAGATGCAGAGCTGGGTGCGCCTGCCCGAGGGCTGGCGCGTGGTCGCCGCCCACGTCAGCATGATGTAGTTCCGCGGTACGGCCCCGCAGCCCACGCTGCGCGGCCTTTGTGCTACCGTTGCGCTGCTTTTTCCGCACCGCCAACGCCGCACTGCCAACGCAATTACATGCCCGACGTCCACCCCACCCTGCGCGCCGAACTGTATCCGGAGACCGAGCCGTACAACAGCGGCATGCTCACGCTCGACGGCCGCCACCGGATGTACTTCGAGGAGTCCGGCAATCCGCGCGGCGCGCCGGTGGTGTTCCTGCACGGCGGGCCTGGTGCCGGCGCCGCAGCCGCGCACCGCCGCTTTTTCGATCCGGCGCATTACCGCATCGTCATTTTCGACCAGCGCGGCGCCGGACGTTCGACGCCGCTGGGCGAGATCACCGACAACACGACGCCGCTGCTGGTGGCCGATATCGAGAAACTGCGCAGACAACTGGGCATCGAGCGCTGGCTGGTGTTCGGCGGCTCCTGGGGCAGCACGCTGGCGCTGGCCTATGCGGAAACGCATCCGGAGTTCGTCACCGAGCTCGTCCTGCGGGGCATCTTCCTGGTCCGTAAGCAGGAGATCGACTGGTTCTACCAGCGCGGCGCCAGCGCCATCTACCCGGATGCCTGGGAGCATTATCTGAAGGCCATCCCGGCGTCGGAGCACGGCGACCTCGTCTCGGCTTATCACAAGCGCCTGACGTCCGACGACCCGGCTGTGCGTCTTGCCGCTGCCAAGGCATGGAGCATCTGGGAAGGCAGCACCAGCAAGCTCTACACCGATCCGAAGTTCCTCTCACGCTACGCCGCCGACGATTTTGCCGTCGCGTTCGCCCGCATCGAATGCCACTACTTCGTCAACAAGGGCTTCATGCGCGAAGGTCAGCTGCTCGAAGACGTGCACAAGATCCGGCACATTCCGACCGTGATCGTCCAGGGTCGTTATGACGTCGTCTGTCCGATCGAGTCGGCGTGGG
>JAHCAG010000020.1 GCA_019635015.1 Burkholderiales bacterium
GGCTCGCAGGTGCTGCCGGTGCTGATCCACGGCGATGCCGCGTTCTCGGGGCAGGGCGTGATCCAGGAAGTGCTGAACTTCGCCGAGACCCGGGGCTACGGCACCGGCGGCACGGTGCACATCATCATCAACAACCAGATCGGCTTCACCACCTCGGATCCGCGCGACTCGCGGTCCTCGCTCTACTGCTCGGACGTGGTGAAGATGCTCGAGGTGCCGATTTTCCACGTCAACGGCGACGATCCGGAGGCGGTATGTTTCGCCACCGAGATCGCGCTCGAGTACCGGATGAAATTCAAGAAGGACGTGGTCATCGACCTGATCTGCTACCGCCGGCTCGGGCACAACGAGCAGGACGAGCCGATGGTCACGCAGCCGCTGATGTACCGGCGCATCCACAGCCATCCGACGCCGCGCAAGGTCTATGCCGACCGCATGATCGCTGAAGGTGTGGTCACCGAGGCAGAAGCCGACCAGATGGTCGCCGAGTTCCGCGATGCGCTGGACCACGGCTACCACACCAACAAGACCATCCTGTCGAACTACAAGCCGCCGTTCGAGACTGACTGGAGCCTGTACAAGGGCAGCAAGTGGAACGAGAACGACGACACCCGGCTGCCGCTGGAGAAACTGCAGGCGCTGGCACGCAAGGTCTGCGAAGTGCCCTCGAATTTCAAACTGCACCCCCGGGTCGAGAAAATCATGCAGGACCGCCGGCTGATGGCCGAAGGCAAACTGCCGCTCGACTGGGGCATGGCGGAAACGCTGGCCTACGCTTCGCTGCTGACCGAAGGTTACTCGGTCAGGCTGTCGGGCCAGGATTCGGGCCGCGGCACCTTCTTCCATCGCCATGCCGTGCTGCATGACCAGGGCCGCGAACGCTGGGACCAGGGCACCTGGGTGCCGCTGCAGCATCTGTCCACCGATCAGGGCGATTTCGTGGTCATCGATTCGGTGCTGTCGGAGGAGGGCGTGCTCGGATTCGAGTATGGCTATTCGACCTCGAGCCCCCGGGAACTGGTGATCTGGGAAGCCCAGTACGGTGACTTCGTCAACGGTGCACAGGTCGTGATCGACCAGTTCATTGCGTCGGGCGAAGTGAAGTGGGGCCGCATGTGCGGCCTGACGATGATGCTGCCGCACGGTTACGAGGGCGCGGGCCCGGAGCACTCCTCCGGCCGCATCGAGCGTTTCCTGCAGCTCTGCGCCGACTACAACATGCAGGTCTGCGTGCCGGCGACGCCGGTGCAGATGTACTACCTGCTGCGCCGGCAGATGGTCCGGCCGCACCGCAAGCCGCTGATCATTTTCTCGCCGAAAAGCCTGCTGCGCCACAAGGAATCGGTGTCGCCGCTGGAGGAGTTCGCCAACGACAAGTTCAACCCGGTCAACGAGGACTGGGATGCGCGCGAGATCAACCCGGAGAAGGTCGAGCGGGTGATCTTCTGCAGCGGCAAGGTCTATTACGACCTGCGCAACGAGCGCCGCAACCGCGCCATCGAGAACCTGCCGCTGGTGCGCATTGCCCAGCTGTATCCCTTCGCGCACGAGGAATTCCGGGCGCAGATCGTGCGTTACAAGAATGCCAAGGAAATTGTCTGGTGCCAGGAAGAGCCGCGCAACCAGGGTGCCTGGCGGCACATCCAGCACTACCTGATGCGCCATCTGCTGCCGCATCAAAAGCTGTATTACGCGGGCCGCGATTCCTCGGCTTCGCCGGCGGCGGGCTACAAGTCGCTGCACGAGAAGCAGCAGAAGGAGCTGGTCGACCAGGCGCTGACGCTGGCCGGCGGCAGCCAGCCGCGCGCATTCAAGCCGCGGCCCCTGGCTGAAGGCGAAGAGTTTTAAAATTTATCAATTAAATCAACAGGTTATGGAGTAATCATGCTCGTCGATGTGAAGGTGCCGCAACTCTCGGAATCGGTGGCCGAGGCGACGCTGGTGTCGTGGCACAAAAAAACCGGCGAATACGTCAAGCGTGACGAGAACCTGGTCGACATCGAGACCGACAAGGTCGTGCTCGAGACTCCGGCGCCGCAGGCCGGCGTGCTGGTGAAAATCGTCAAGGCCGACGGCGGCACGGTGACCAGCAATGAAGTCATCGCCACCATCGACACCGAGGCCAAGCCCGATGCAGGCAAGGCGGAGGCGGCTGCAGCAGCATCCGTACCCGCACCCGCCGCGGCGGCTCCTGCAAAGTCCATGGGAGGCGCCCCGGCGATGCCTTCGGCGCAGAAGCTCGCCGCAGAGAAAAACATCGACACGGCCTCGCTCAGCGGCAGCGGGCGCGGCGGCCGCGTGACCAAGGGCGATGTGCTGCAGGCGACTGCGGGGGGAGGCGGCAAGACGGCGACCCCGGTGGCGCCGGTAACCGCGGCAGCTCGCCCGGCGCCGATTGTCGATCTCGGCGACCTTGGTGAACGTCCGGAGCAGCGCGTGCCGATGTCACGCCTGCGTGCGCGCATTGCCGAACGCCTGCTGCAGTCCCAGTCCACCGCAGCGATCCTGACCACGTTCAACGAGGTCAACATGCAGCCGGTGATGGATCTGCGTGCCAGGTACAAGGACAGGTTCGAGAAGGAGCACGGAGTCAAGCTCGGCTTCATGTCCTTCTTCGTCAAGGCCGCGGTGCACGCGCTGAAGAAATACCCGGTGGTCAACGCCTCGGTCGACGGCAACGACATCGTCTACCACGGCTACTTCGACATCGGCATCGCGGTGGGCAGCCCGCGCGGCCTGGTGGTGCCGATCCTGCGCAACTGCGACCAGATGACGCTCGCCGACATCGAGAAGCAGATCGCCGAATTCGGTAAGCGCGCCCAGGACGGCAAGCTGACCATGGAGGAGCTGACCGGCGGCACCTTCTCGATCTCCAACGGCGGCACTTTCGGCTCGATGCTGTCGACCCCGATCATCAACCCGCCACAGAGCGCGATCCTCGGTGTGCACGCGACCAAGGAACGCCCGGTGGTCGAAAACGGCCAGATCGTTATCCGGCCGATGAACTATCTCGCGTTGTCCTACGACCACCGCATCATCGACGGCCGCGAAGCCGTGCTTTCGCTGGTGGCGATGAAGGATGCGCTGGAGGATCCTGCGCGGTTGCTGCTGGACATTTAAGGCGGCAAGTGGTGATTGGTGATCGGTAAATGGTGTAGAGCACCATTGCCGGCCAATCACCAATTACCAGTCACCAATCACCGGTTTGAAAATCATGTCCAAATCATTCGACGTAGTAGTAATCGGCGCCGGTCCCGGCGGATACATCGCGGCAATCCGCGCTGCCCAGCTCGGGCTGCAGGTTGCCTGCATTGACGAGTGGAGCACCCCGGAAGGCAAACCCGCGCCTGGCGGCACCTGCACCAATGTCGGCTGCATTCCGTCGAAGGCGCTGCTGCAGTCCTCCGAAAACTTTGACCATGCCGGCCATGCCTTTGCCGAACACGGCATCCAGGTCAAGGGTCTCGCGATCGACGTCGCGCAGATGCTGAAGCGCAAGGACAAGGTGGTCAAGCAGAACAACGACGGCATCCTTTACCTGTTCAAGAAGAACAAGGTGACGTTTTTCCACGGCCGCGGCGCCTTCGCGGGCGGCTCGGCCGGCGCCTGGCAGATCCAGGTGTCGGGCAAGACCGCCGACGTGTTGACCGCGAAACACGTGATCATTGCCACCGGTTCCAATCCGCGGGCATTGCCCGATGTGCCTTTTGACAACAAGCTGATCCTCGACAACGCCGGCGCGCTGGCGATCGGCGAGACGCCGAAGAAGCTGGGCGTGATCGGTGCCGGCGTCATCGGCCTCGAGATGGGCAGCGTCTGGCGCCGCCTCGGCGCTGAAGTCACGGTGCTGGAGGCACTGCCGGCCTTCCTCGGCGCGGTCGACGAGCAGGTGGCGAAAGAGGCGCTGAAGGTCTTCACCAAGCAGGGCCTGGCAATCCACACCGGTGTCAAGGTCGGCAAGATCAGCGCGAAGAAGAACGTCACTGTCGAATACACCGACAGCGCCGGCGCCGCGCAGACGCTGGTTGTGGACAAGCTGATCGTGTCGATCGGCCGTGTGCCCAATACCAACGGCCTCAACGGCAATGCGGTGGGCCTGAAGATCGACGAGCGCGGTTTTGTCGCCGTGGACGGTGACTGCAAAACCAATCTTGGCAATGTCTGGGCCGTGGGCGATGTCGTGCGCGGCCCGATGCTTGCGCACAAGGCGGAGGAGGAAGGTGTCGCGGTGGCCGAACGCATTGCCGGCAAGCATGGCCACGTTGATTTCAACACCGTGCCCTGGGTCATCTACACCTCGCCGGAGATCGCCTGGGTCGGCAGGACAGAGCAGCAGCTGAAGCAGGAGGGCGTCAAATACCGCGCCGGCTCCTTTCCGTTCATGGCCAACGGCCGCGCGCGGGCGCTGGGCGACACCACCGGTTTCGTCAAATTCCTCGCCGACGAGAAGACCGACCGCATCCTCGGCGTGCACATCATCGGCCCGATGGCCTCCGAGCTGATCGCCGAAGCCGTGGTGGCGATGGAGTTCGGCGCGGCATCGGAAGACATCGCGATGATCTGCCATGCCCATCCTTCGCTGTCCGAGGCCATGAAGGAAGCGGCTCTGGCGGTCGACAACCGGACGCTCAACCTGTAATCCGCGGCGCGGATTTTCCGCGCCGGTTTCCGGGTTTTCCCTTTGGCCGCCGATTTCCTCCAGTTCCTGCGCGTCCGCGCCGCCGAACACGGCTTCACGCCGGATGAAGCCCAGTTCGCCGCCGCACGCGAGCTGCAGCGTGTACACGATGAGCTCGACCAGCGCCAGCAGCGGCGCGGCCTGCTGAGCTTCCTCAACCGCAACCGCAGGGTCAGGGGTGTCTACCTGTGGGGCGGTGTCGGGCGCGGCAAGAGTTTCCTGATGGACGGCTTCTTCGCCTTCGTGCCCGACGTGGGCAAGAAGCGCGTGCATTTCCACCGCTTCATGCAGGAGATTCACAAGGCGCTGCTGGCGCACCAGGGCCAGGAGTCGCCGATGGCGCTGGTTGCGCGCGACATCGCCGCCGAAGCGCAGATCCTCTGCCTCGACGAATTTCACGTCACCGACATCACCGACGCAATGCTGATGCGGCGCCTGCTCGAAGGGTTGATGGAGGAGGGCGTGGTGCTGCTGACCACGTCGAATTTCGAGCCGCAGGAACTCTACCGGCACGGCCTGCAGCGCGTGATGTTCCTGCCCGCGATCGACCTCATCCTCGAGCGCATGGCCGTGGTCAATGTCGACACCGGCATCGACTACCGGCTGCGCGAACTGGAGAAGGCCGGCACCTACCACCTCGGCGACGACGCCGACAGGCGTCTTGCCGACGCCTTCGGCCACATCGCCAGCGACGCCGGCGACGACGCGCCGCTCGACATCGAGGACCGGCTGATCCGCGTGCGCCGCCAGGCGCCGGGCGTGGCCTGGTTCGATTTTCCCGAACTCTGCGCCGGGCCGCGCGGCAAGCCCGATTACATCGAACTGTCACGGCGTTATCACACGGTGCTGATCTCCGGCGTGCCGAGGTTCACCGAGAACGATGGCGACACGCTGCGCCGCTTCGTCTGGCTGGTCGACGAGTTCTACGACCGGCGGGTCAAGCTGATGCTCGGCGCCGAGGTGCCGGTTGAGGAACTGGTGGCGGATGCCGCCGACAGTGACGGCTTCCAGGCGCACCTCAATGCCTCGCTGAAAGAGCGCCTGACCAGCCGGCTCACCGAAATGCAGACCCGGCAGTACCTCGCACAGCCGCACCTGCCCTGATTGGTCGTAGTATCCGGTTTTGCAACCGTATTTCCGGAGGGGAAAACCATGGACCGCTGCAAGGCGTACCGGATCCACAATGACAACAACAGCATTGCCGGCCGTGTCGAGGAGATACCGGTGGCGGACATCGGCCGCGGCGAAGTGCTGTTCCGCACCGCCTGGTCCAGTGTCAATTTCAAGGATGCGCTCGCTGCCACCGGCGCCGGCGGCAGGATCATCCGCAACTATCCGCTGACCGGCGGCATCGACGCCGCGGGCACGGTGATCAGTTCCAGCGACGCCCGTTTCAAGGCGGGCGACGAGGTCATCTGCACCAGCTACGACATGGGCGTTGCCCACGACGGCGGTTTCTCCGGAATCTGCCGTGTGCCTGCCGACTGGGTGGTGCCGTTGCCGGAGGGACTGACACTGTTCGATGCGATGGCGCTGGGCACTGCCGGTTATACCGCGGGCCTGGCCGTCGAACTGCTGGAACTCAATGGGCTCGCGCCCAACAACGGCAAGGTGCTGGTCAACGGCGCCACCGGTGGCGTGGCAAGCCTCGTCATCGACATGCTTGCCGGCAAGGGTTATGGCATCACCGCGGTCACCGGCAAGGAGGCCGAACACGATTTCCTGAAGAAACTTGGCGTCGCCGAAATCCTCGACCGCAAGACCATCGATTACGGCAGCCGTCCGCTGGAAAAACCGCTGTGGGCTGCCGCCTTTGACTCGGTCGGTGGCGAACAACTGGGCTGGCTGACACGCACGCTGGCCCCGCAGGGGCTGATTGCCAGCTTCGGTAATGCCGGTGGCATTGAACTCAAAACCACCGTGCTGCCTTTCATCCTGCGCGGCCTGCGCCTGATCGGTGTCGATTCCGTGAGTACGCCGATGCCGCTGCGGCGGCGGGTGTGGGCGCGGCTGGCGACTGACCTCAAGCCGCGCCACCTCGCCGACATTGCACACACCATCACGCTGGAGGAGCTGCCAGGCTACTTCCAGCGCATGCTGAAGGGTGAAATCCGCGGCCGTGCCGTGGTCAGGATTTCGTAAGCGCCGGCGGGTCATAATGGCCCTGCGCGGAACCCCACCATAAAAACCGCGAGGGCCGCGCCAACCTCAGGAGGAGACATGGGCGCGTACGCCGAACTGCATCGCCGCTCGATCAGGGACCACGAGGCCTTCTGGGCCGAAGAAGCGCGGCGCATCCACTGGCACCGCCGCTTTGACCAGGTGCTCGACTACAGCCGGCCGCCGTTCGCTCGCTGGTTCGTCGATGGCGAGACCAACCTATGCCATAACGCCGTCGATCGCCATCTGGCAGGGCGCGGCAATCAACCCGCATTGATCTATATCTCGACCGAAACCGGGACTGAAAAAACCTGGACCTTCCGTGAACTGCATGCCGCGGTGAACACGATGGCGGCGGTGATCGCGGCGCAGGGGGTGGGCCGCGGCGACCGCGTGCTGCTCTACATGCCGATGATCCCGGAGGCGGTGTTCGCGATGCTCGCCTGTGCACGGCTCGGTGCCGTGCATTCGGTGGTATTCGGCGGCTTTGCCGCGGCGAGCTGCGCCTCGCGCATCGACGACGCGAAGCCGAAGCTGCTGGTGACCGCGGACGCCGGGTTGCGCGGCGGCAGGGCGATCCACTACCAGCCGCTGGTCAACGAAGCGCTGCGTATGGCGCAGCATCCGCCGCGGAAGGTGCTGGTGGTCAACCGCGGCATCGATCCGGATTTCCGACCGGTCGCCGGCCGCGACCTCGATTACGCGACGCTGGTGCAGGAGCATGCCGGTGCACAGGTGCCGGTGGCCTGGCTCGAATCAAATGAACCTTCCTACATCCTCTACACCTCGGGCACCACCGGCAAACCCAAGGGCGTGCAGCGCGATACCGGCGGTTATGCGGTGGCGCTGGCATCCTCGATGGACTATCTCTATGCCGGGAAACCCGGTGAAACGATGTTCACGACCTCGGACGTCGGCTGGGTGGTCGGTCATTCCTACATCGTCTACGGCCCGCTGATCCATGGCATGACGACGATCCTCTACGAGGGCCTGCCGGTCCGGCCTGATGCCGGCATCTGGTGGAAAATCGTCGCCGAGAAAAAGGTCAGCGTCATGTTCTCGTCACCGACCGCGGCGCGGGTGCTGAAGAAACAGGATCCCGCTTACCTGAAAAAATACGACCTGTCCTCGCTGCGCAACCTGTTTCTCGCCGGCGAGCCGCTCGACGAGCCGACCCACCGCTGGCTGCACGAGGCCATCGGCAAGCCGGTGATCGACCACTATTGGCAGACTGAAACCGGCTGGCCGATCCTGTCACTGGCTCCGGGTGTCGAGCCGGCGCATGTGAAATACGGCAGCCCGGGTTTTCCGGTCTACGGTTATGACCTGAAGCTGCTGCGCGAGGCTGACGCGACCGAAGCCGAGCCGGGCGAGAAAGGCGTGCTGACCATTGCGCCGCCGCTGCCGCCGGGCTGCATGAGTACGGTCTGGGGAGATGACGAACGTTTCGTCAACACCTATTTCCGCGTTTTTCCGAGGCAGCTGCTGTATTCGACCTTCGACTGGGGTTTGCGCGATGCTGAGGGTTACACCTTCATCCTTGGCCGCACTGACGACGTCATCAACGTTGCCGGCCATCGCATCGGCACCCGCGAGATCGAGGAAGCCGTGCAGTCGCATGCCAACATCGCCGAAGTCGCGGTGGTGGGCGTCGCCGATCCGGTGAAAGGGCAGGTGCCGCTGGCCTTCGCGGTGGTAAAGGATCCCTCAAGAACCGACAGCGACGAAGGTCGCGCGCAACAGGAGCAGGAGGTGCTCGCCGCGGTCGACCATCATCTCGGCGGCATCGCACGGCCAAAACGCGTGCTGTTCGTCAACCTGCTGCCGAAAACGCGCTCGGGCAAGCTGTTGCGGCGCTCGCTGCAGGCGCTGGCCGAGGGGCGCGATCCCGGCGACCTCACCACCATCGAGGATCCGGCGGCACTGGAGCAGATCCGCGGCGTGCTGGAGCAGTGATTCCATTATCTGCGGATATACTTTAAGCATTTGTTTTTATTAATATTTTTGTATTCTGTCATTCGCGTTTGTGCTGCACTGCTGGTTAACTGGACCAGGTCGCCGAAGGCAGGCAACATCCGCGCTCGATATCTTTCAGGACTGCTTTTCCATGAATACACGCAGGGATCTCGCCGTGCGCCCGGTGCGCAACGGCAAGGGCATCATCGCGCTGCGCAGTTTCAGGCGCGGTGCCACCGTTTGCCGCATCCGCGGCCGTATCGTCAGTGCAGATATCGTCTGGGGCTACTGGCGGCGCGGCAACACACGCCGCGGAGAAAACTGTTTCCGTTTTGACGCCGACCGTTATCTTGATCCCGAGGGCGAGATCGGCGCCTATGCCAACCATGCCTGCAATCCGAACACCGGCATCGTCAAGGATGCGCGTGGTCTGAAAATGGTTGCGATTCGCCCGATCAGCACTGGTGAGGAAATCACCCACGACTACTCGACGCTGCTGGGTGCCGACGACGTGTGGACGATGCGCTGCAACTGCGGGGATGCGCGTTGCCGGCGGGTGGTGCGCAAGATATCGAAGCTGCCGGACGATATCCTGCGGCGTTATCACAGGCTGGGCGTAATTCCGGAGTTCATATTGTCGATCCGCGGCTGACTGTGATGCCGGTCGCGCTACACTTGCCACTTACCCGTCAATGTACTGCCGGACAAGGAGATTCACATGAACAGAATGATTAACCGGATGGCTGTGGCGCTGGCCGCGAGCCTGCTGCTGGCAGGACTCGCAGGCTGTCAGAAGGAAGAAGGTCCGGCCGAACGCGCCGGCAAGGCGCTCGACAACGCGGTGCAGGAAGCCGGCAAGAAAATCGAGCAGGCCGGTGAAAAAATCCAGGAAGCCGCGAAGGAAGCGGAGAAGAAGTAGCGCTCTGTTCGGGCGCGGCAGGCGCACAGGTCTGCCGGTTGGAGGAATGCCGTTCAGGCGCGCAGGTGCGCCGTCGCCTCTTCCTCCGCCCGCTGCTTGATCTCGTAGGCCATCGGGTTTTTCATTTCCTCGAGGATGTGGCCGACCAGGCCGATCGCGCGCGCCAGCACACCGATGCCGCGGACGATTTTCCACGGCAGCTGCAGTTCGCTGGCAATCGCGCCGATGGCGCCGGTGGCGTTGACCGGCAGTGACTTGCCGTACACCTTCTCGGCCTGTTCGCCGACCTTCCGCATCAGCTTCACGTAGGGCCCGTCGTAACCCTGTTCGGCGGCGATCTGGAACAGCCGCGGCGCGCGCGGGTCGACCGGCTTGTGCAGCGTGTGGCCGATGCCGGGTACGATCTGTTTGCGGCTCCTGAACCTTTCGACGATCTCGGCGGCCAGTTTGTCGAGGTCGGCGTCGACCTTCGGGTCGGGCAGGGCTTCCTGCAGCATGCGCGCCGCGGTTTCCATGCTTCCGACAAAAACACTGCCCAGTCCGCAGAGGCCGGCGGCGACGGCAGCCTGCATGGCCTCCGGCGCCCCGGTGTAGGTCATGCGTGCGGCGATCGAGCTCGGCGTCAGGCCGTGTTCGACCAGTGTCACCGCGATGGCGTTGAACATCACCGATTCGCGCGGCGTCGGCAGACGGTCGGTCATTTCGAGGAAGGCCATGTCGCCCAGCGACAGCTTGCCGAGGATGTCGGTGCAGAGGTCATGGTCCTTGACGGTGATGCGGTCGACGGCGCTCCAGGCGATGTCGGTGCGGATGGATTTGCGTTTGGGCATGGCTGTTTCCCCGGGGTTGATGTGGCTCAAGGTTGTCGCCGATAACCCCGGGCTGGACAGATTTCCGGAGGTCGGACGGATGGTTTCATTCTAAAATGACGGCTCTTTCCGCGCACCATCCGGAGTCCATCATGCAAATGCCCGTCAAAAAAGACATCCCGGCGACCGGCACCGGCCCGTCGCAGGTCCTGAGCCGTTTCCTTGCCTCGATCCGTTATGAAGACATCCCGCAGGCCGTGGTGGCACGCACCGAGGAACTGTTCCTCGACTGGTTCGCCTCGGCACTGGCCGGCAAGGGCGCGCGGCCGGTGGAAACCATCAACGCTTTTGCCGCGGCAATGGGGCCGCTGGACGGCTGCGCCGAGAACCTGCTGACGCGCAAACGCACTTCGCCCTTCTTTGCAGCGTTGGTCAACGGCGCGGCCTCGCATTTTGTCGAGCAGGACGATCTGCACAACAGTTCGGTACTGCATCCGGGCACGGTGGTGTTTCCCGCTGTGCTGGCTGCGGCGCAGGATACCGGTGCCAGCGGCAAGGAGCTGATTGCTGCTGCGGTGGCCGGTTACGAATGCGGCGTGCGCGTCGGAGAGTTCCTCGGCCGCTCGCACTACAAGGTGTTTCATACCACCGGCACCGCCGGCAAACTCGCGGCGGCGGCGGGTGTCGCTCATGTGCTGAAACTGGATGCGGCAGGGATGCAGCACTGCCTCGGTTCCGCAGGCACGATGGCCGCCGGCCTGTGGGAGTTCCTGCGCGATGCCGCCGATTCGAAACAACTGCACACCGCGAAAGCGGCCGCTGACGGCCTGATGGCGGCGTATATCGCGCGTGACGGTTTCACCGGCGCGCATGCGATTTTTGAAGGCAAGCAGGGCATGGCCGCTGGCATGTCGAGCGATGCCGATGCGCGCTGGCTGACCGACGGCCTCGGCACGCGCTGGGCCACCGCCGAGACTTCGTTCAAGTTCCATGCCTCCTGCCGCCATACCCATCCTGCCGCCGATGCACTGCTCGGGCTGATGCAGCAGCACCAACTCAAGGCCGACGACATCGTCAAGGTCACGGCCCATGTGCACCAGGGCGCGATCGACGTGCTGGGCCCGGTGACCGACCCGCAGACCATCCATCAGTCGAAATTCTCGATGGGCTTCGTGCTGGCGCAGATTGCGGTGCTGGGCCGCGCAGGGCTGGCGGATTTCACAGAAAAATCGTTGAAAAACAAATATATACGTGATTTTCACGACCGCGTGAACATGGTTCTCGATGCCGAAGTCGATGGCGCATATCCGCGGCGCTGGCTGGGCCGGGTCTCGGTGCAGACCAGGGACGGCCGCAGCCTGGAATGCCGTGTTGATACTCCCAAGGGTGATCCCGGCAACACGCTGTCGCGCGCTGAACTCGAGGACAAGGCGCAGCGCCTCGTCGCGTACTCGCAGGCGGCAACACCGGAAGAAGTTAAGGCGATCATCGCGCGCATCTGGCGGCTGCGCAATGAGAGCGGCGTCCGCGATTTCCTCGCCAGCCGCTGAACACCATTTCCCCGAACCGTCATTCCGTGCGCCGTTTCCTGCCGCTCTTCGTCCTTGCGCTGGTCGCGGCGACGGTCATTTTTTTCGTCGCGCGCCCGAAACCTGTGGCAGTGCAGTTTGTCACCGCGACCGCGGCTGACATCCAGACCAGCGTGGTCGCCAGCGGCCGCGTGCTGCCGCCGGCGCGGGTCGACATCGGCGCGACAATCACCGGCCGTGTCGAGACGGTGCGGGTGCGTGAAGGCGCACGCGTGGCGGCCGGCGAGGTGCTGGTCGAACTCGAGCAGCGCGAATTGAAGGCGGCCGTGGCGCAGGCGCAGGCGGCATTGCGGCGTGCCCAGGCCAGGGTCAGTTCGGTCCAGACGCTGGCCCTGCCGACGGCCGTGGCGGCGCAGCAGCAGGCACAGGCCAATCTCGCGCTTGCGGAGCGTGAAGCGCAGCGCGCGCGCGACCTGCTGGCGAAGGGTTTTGTCAGCCAGTCGCGCGTCGATGATGCCGAACGCCAGCTCGAGGTCGCGCGCAGCGCCCTGGCCGGCGCCCGTGCCCAGTCCGGTGCGCAGGCGGCCGGCGGCGCGGAGGCGCAGCAGGCGCAGAGCCAGCTGGTTGAAGCCGAAGCGGCGCTGCAGCTGGCGCAGGCCAGACTGGCGCAGGCGCTGATCCGTGCGCCAGAGGCCGGCGTGGTGCTGGAGCGGGTGATCGAGTCCGGCGACATCGCACAGCCCGGCCGGCGGATGATGACGCTCGCGCTCGACGGCGCGGCGCGGCTGATCGTGCAGGTCGACGAAAAGAACCTGCCGCTGATCAGGGCAGGCGCGGTGGCGACCGCGGCCGCCGATGCCTTCCCCAATGAGCGTTTCGATGCCATCGTCAACTACATCTCGCCCGGCATCGATGCCGCGCGCGGCACGGTGGAACTGCGTCTCGACGTGCCGAAACCGCCGGCCCTGCTCAAGTCCGACATGACGGTGGCCATTGACGTGCCGGGGCCGCTGCTGAAAAGCAGCATCATGCTGCCGGCGGAAGCGGTCCGCCAGCTGCAGACCGATGCGCCCTGGGTCCTGGTCGAGCGGGAGGGTCTCGCGGTGCGGGTGCCGGTGAAAACCGGTCTGCAGACCCAGGGCCGGGTGCTCATCAGTGACGGCATCCGGGCGGGTGAACGGGTGATCCTGTCCCGCGACCTCGAGGCCGGCACCCGCGTGCGCGGGCGGGAATGACCTTCGGTTTCGAACTTGCCGTCGCGCTGCGTTTCCTGCGCGAGGGACGCATGCAGACCGCGCTGATCATCGGCGGCGCGGCGATCGGTGTTGCCGTGATTTTTTTCATCACCGCGGTGCTCACCGGTGTACAGGGCGACCTGATCAAGCGGGTCACCGGCGCCCAGCCCCATGTCGTGGTCAAGCCGCCGGAAGAAACCGTGGCGCCCCTGGTCGCCGGCAGCGGGGAGGCGTCGCGCCTGGCCTCGGTGCAGGCACGGCCGCAGCGCCTGACCACCATCGACGGCTGGCCGGCGCTGGCGCGTGCCACCGAAATGACCGAAGGCGTCATTGCCGTGGCGCCGGTGGCCTCGGGTTCGGCACTGGGGATCAAGGGCGATGCCTCGCGTTCGGTCGTCATCGTCGGCACCGAGCTTGAACGTTATCTGCGCGTGGTGCGACTCGACGACAAGGTGAAGGCCGGCGTGCTGCAGCTCGATCCCGGCGATGCGCTGATCGGCATCGAGCTGGCGAAGGATCTTGGCGCGGTGCTCGGCGACCGTTTCCGCGTGCAGTCGGCATCAGGCGTCAGCGAGGTGTTCCGCATCCGCGCGCTGCTCGATCTCGGTTCCCGCGAACTCAACCGGCGTTACGTCTACACCGACCTGCGCGCCGCGCAGAGCCTGCTCGGCATTCCCGGCCGCATCACCAATCTCGACGCAGCGGTGCGCGACATCATGCAGGCCGACATTGTCGCGGCGCGGCTGCGCGCCCAATCCGGCCAGTTGATCGAAAGCTGGATCCAGACCAACAACCAGGTGTTCACGGCGATCAAGAACCAGGACATCATGACCCTGCTTATCCGCTTTTTCATCACTGTCGTGGTCGCGCTGGGCATCGCCAGCGTGCTGGTGGTGTCGGTGGTGCAGAAACGCAAGGAGATCGGCATCCTGCGTGCGGTCGGCGCGACACGCCGGCAGATGCTGACCGTATTCCTGCTGCAGGGCGTGATCGTCGGTATCGGTGGCGCACTGCTCGGCTCCGGGCTGGGCCTGATGCTGGTGTCGCTGTTCAGCCGCATCCTGCGCAACTCGGAAGGCGAGGCGCTGTTTTCGCTGACTTTCGATTTCGGTTTGATCGGCATTGTGGTGCTTGCCGCGGCGCTGCTCGGACTGCTCGCCGCGGTGCTGCCGGCGCGCAACGCCGCGCGCCTTGATCCGGCGCAGGCGATCCGGGGCTGACATGATGACCCGGCCGCTGGTCCGCCTGCAGGGGCTGCGCAAGACCTACAACGAAGGCCTGCCCAATGCCGAGGAGGTGCTGCACGGCATTGACCTCGAGATCGCCCCCGGCGAATTCACCGCGCTGATCGGACCCTCTGGCTCCGGCAAAAGCACGCTGCTCAATGCACTGGGCCTGCTGGAGATCGCCTCCGGCGGCCGTTATGAACTCGCGGGGCGGGACGTCACGGTGTTCAATGACGACGAGCGCACACGGGCGCGGCATGAGGTGCTGGGTTTCATTTTCCAGTTCCACCACCTGCTGCCGGCCTTCACTGCGCTGGAAAACGTCATGCTGCCGGGACTGATGCGGCCACGGGAAAGCGGCGGGCCGGAGGCGATCCGGCAGCGTGCCGCCGAACTGCTTGATGCGGTGGGGCTCGCCGATGCGATGGACAAGAAACCGCAGCAGCTCTCCGGCGGCATGCAGCAGCGGGTGGCGATCGCGCGTTCACTGGTGCTGGACCCGCGGCTGGTGCTGGCGGATGAGCCGACGGGCAACCTCGATACACACACCAGCGACAGCATTTTCGAACTGCTGCGCCGTTTCAACCGCGAGTCCGGCACCGCGCTGCTGATCGTCACCCATGATCCGCGGCTGGCGGCGCGCTGCGACCGCATCGTCGAGCTGGTTGACGGACGGATTGCCGCAGACCGGCCGAACACGCCGGCCGCCGCCTAGTCCCCGGCAGTGCGCTCCCGCCCGCATTGCCAGCAGGCCGTGAACTGGCCTTCGATGGCTTCCTTGCAGTGCGGGCAGGTCCAGCCGCCACCGCCGTGGATGCGCCCCGGCGCGCTCTTGAGAAAATCCTTCAGCAACCGGTCGGTTTCCTCGAAGCGGGCATCATCGGTGATCCAGACCGCGCAGAGGTCCACCGGCAGTTCTCCCCAGCCTCCTGCCAGCAGGTCGCCGCGGACCACGGCTTCGATGCCGTGGGATTCCAGGAAACCGCGGATCAGGTGGGCCTCGGCGCCGTGCCGGGCATTGTGGACGCGTTTCATGCCGGACCAGCCTAAGTCACACCCACGCACCATGCAAGCCCGGCGCAAGACCGGGCTCCGGGGGTAGGAGACCGCCGGGGGATACTGGTAACATCCCGCGTTTGACCCTAGGGGCGGGAGAAACAGTCATGGCGGTATTGCGTGTGCTGAGCGCCGGGGCGGCCCAGGCCGTCTGCGAGCAGGTGATTGCGGGATTCGAGCGCGAGACCGGACATCGGGTCGAGGCGGCGTACGGCGCGGTCGGCGCGATGAAGGCGCGCATGGTCGGCGGCGAGCCGGTCGATGTGATCATCCTCAGCGCGCAACTGATCCAGGACCTGGTGTCCGGCGGGCTGGTCGCGGTGTCCTCGGTGACCGACATCGGCAAGGTCGGCACCGGCGTCGCGGTGCGCGCCGGCACGCCGCTGCCGGAGGTGCGCAGCCGCGAGGCCCTGCGCGCCAACATCCTCGCCGCGTCGGTGATTGTCTGCCCGGATCCGGCGACGGCGACCGCCGGCAAGATCGTGATGAAGCTGATGGAACGGCTCGGCGTCGCTTCGCAGGTCGAGGACCGCATGCAGTTCTTCCCCAATGGCAATGCGGCGATGCACTGGCTTGCCGCGAGTAGCGGCAATTTCGAGCTCGGAATCACCCAGAACACGGAAATCCTGCCGATCAAGGGTGTGACCTATGTCGGTCCGCTGCCCGACGAGTTCCAGATGAAAACCGTCTACACTGCGGGCATCGCCGCGCGTGCGACACAAGCCGAACTGGCACGCGAATTCCTGCGGCGGTTGATGGCGCCGGAATTCCGGCCCAGCCTGATCAGCGCGGGCTACGAGATCGATGCCTGAAGCGGGAAGTTCACGCGCAACGGCAGCTTCAACGAACCGGGTCTGAGCCCGGTCAAACCCAAAGGACCGGCAGCGTGGCTGAACCGCCACGCTGCCGCCCTCCGCAGGAGGAGCAGGACATGAGGAGACTGAACGGGGACGTGTTGTCCGGCCTGGTACTGGTCGCGCTGGGCGTCTATGTCATCATCGAATCGCTCGGCTGGAACTACATGAGCGAGGAGGGACCGGGGCCGGGATTTTTCCCGCTCTGGTACGGCATCGCGATGGTCGTGCTGTCGCTGGCGCTGGTGCTGCGCTCGGCGACCAAACCGGAGCCCGGCGCACCGGCGGACTGGACCGCCATCGGCCGCGCGCTGCTGGCCTGGGCCGCATTCGCCGGCTGCGTCGCGCTGATGGAACCCATCGGCTTCCTGCTTTCACTGGCGCTGCTGACCCTGTTCGTGGTCGCGGTGATGTACGGCCGGCCGCTGAAAATCGCGCTGGCGGCGGCCGTCGGCAATGCAGTCGTTTTCCACGTGCTGTTCGTGCTGGCTCTGGACCTGAGCCTGCCGGTCGGCCCTCTGGGGTTCTGACATGGAAGCACTGATCGGTCTGGGCCAGGGGTTTGCGGTTGCGCTGCAGCCGATGAACCTCTTCTGGTGTTTCATCGGTGTTTTCCTCGGCACCGTGATCGGCGTGCTGCCCGGCCTCGGGCCGGCGGCAACGATCGCGATGCTGCTGCCGCTGACTTTCAACATGCCGCCCACCAGCGCGGTGATCATGCTTGCCGGCATCTATTACGGCGCGAAGTACGGCGGCTCGACCACCGCGATCCTGCTCAATGTGCCCGGCGAATCGGCTTCCGTGGTGACCTGCCTCGACGGCTACCAGATGGCACGCAAGGGGCGCGGCGGCGCGGCGCTGGGCATTGCCGCGATATCGTCCTTCGTCGCCGGCACCGTCGGCGTTGTCGGCCTGATGCTGCTGGCGCCGCCGCTGGCGAAATTCGCGCTGACCTTCAGTTCTCCGGAATATTTTGCACTGATGTCGCTGGGCCTGGCGATGGTCGTGCTGCTTGCCGGTGCATCGATGGTCAAGGCGCTGCTGGCGATGCTGGTCGGCCTGTGGATCGCCAGCATGGGCATCGACCTGTTCAGCGATTCCGCGCGTTTCACCTTCGGCACGGCGCACCTGCTTGACGGCATCGATTTCGTCGTAGTCGCCATCGGCGTGTTCGCGCTGGGCGAAGTGCTCGGCAACATGGAAAAGCGCGGGGAGGGCACGCTGCTGCCGGTGCCCAAGGGCCTGCGCAACCTGCTGCCGACCATGGCCGAACTCAAGGCCTGCCGTTTCGCCTTTGTCAACGGTTCGGTCATCGGCTTCATCATCGGTGTGCTGCCGGGTGCCGGCTCAACCATCGCCTCTTTCATCTCCTACGGAGTCGAGAAGGCGATGTCAAAACACCCGGAGAAATTCGGCACCGGCGTGCCCGAGGGTGTGGCGGCCCCGGAGGGTGCGAACAATTCGGAGACCGGCGGCTCGCTGGTGCCGCTGCTGACCCTGGGCATTCCGGGCTCGGGCACCACGGCCATCCTGCTCGCCGCCTTCATCCTGTGGGGGCTGCGCCCCGGGCCGCTGATGATCCAGGACAACCCGGAACTGTTCTGGGGGCTGGTCGCCAGCATGTATGTCGGCAACGTGATGCTGCTGGTGCTCAACCTGCCGCTGATTCCGCTGTTCGCGCAGATCCTCAAGGTCCGCGAATACCTGCTGTATCCGATCATCTTCGGCATTTCCCTGGTCGGCGTGTACACGGTCTCGGGCAGCGTCTTCGACTGCGTGCTGCTGGCCGTATTCGGGCTGCTTGGTTACCTGATGCGGCGTCTCGACTATCCGTCGGCGCCGCTGATTCTCGGTCTGGTGCTCGGCAACCTGATGGAGCGCGCGCTGCGCCAGTCGCTGATGATGTCCAACGGCGACATGTCGATTTTCGTGTCTAGACCGATTTCCGCGACAATGCTATTTTTGGCCGTTGCCCTGCTGTGCCTGCCCATGTTCCGCAAGGTCAATTCATGGCGGATCAAGGCGATTGAAGAAAACGGTTGACCCCGGAGCCGGGGCGATCCCTGTGGTGTTCATCGAGGAGGTATCAACAATGAAATTACGCTCATCCATCATCATCGCCGCCTGCGCCGCCACGCTGGCGGCCGCGCCGGCCTGGGCCCAGTTCAAGCCGACCAAGCCGGTCGAGTTCATCGTCCATACCGGTCCCGGCGGCGGTGCCGACGTGCTGGCGCGTTTCATCTCCCAGGTCTTCGAGAAGGAAAACCTGGCGCCAGTGCGCTTCCAGGTCAGCAACCGCGACGGCGGCGGCGGCCTGCGCGCGATGGCCTATGTGGCCGAGAAGAAGGGTGATACCCACGCCATCGCCGTGTTCACCGGCAACTGGCTGACCAATCCGCTGACCCGTGCCGAGGCGAAATACACGATCAAGGACATGACCCCGGTCGTGCGCCTGGTGCTGGAGCCGGCGCTGATCGCGGTCAAGGCCGATGCCCCGCACAAGACGCTGAAGGATTTCATCGACGAAGCCAAGGCCAAACCGAAGACCCTCAAGCAGTCGGGCGGTTCGATTACCAGCCGCGACAACGTGGTGCGCCAGCTGCTGATGAAGGCCACCGGCGCTGACTGGGCCTACATTTCCTTCCCCGGCGGCGGCGAACGCATCGCGGCGCTGCTCGGCGGCCACGTCAACATGATGGTGGTCGAGCCGCAGGAAGCCGGCGAACACATCAAGGCCGGCAACATGCGCGTCATCGCGCAGGTCTCCGACAAGCGCCTGGCCGGTTTCCCCAACGTGCCGACGATCCAGGAAGCCGGCTTCAACATCCCGAACGTCGAGCAGGTGCGCGGCATCGTGATGCCCACGGGCGTTGCGCCGGACGTGATCGCCTATTACGAGGACCTGTTCCTGCGCCTGACGAAAACCGCCACCTGGCGCAAATACCTCGATGACCAGCAGTTCCAGGACGGCTACATGAAGTCCGCCGAGCTGGGGAAATACTTCGATGTCTTCACCGACCAAATGCGCGGCATCCTCAAGGAAGCCGGCGCCAAGGTCGTGCGCTGAGCGGTACGCATGACGGGCGCCGCCAACGGTGCCCATCCGGCGGGGGTGGATAACCCCCGCTTTTTCTTTGATGACTGGTAAAACGATGACCACCGCAAAACTTCCAGAAATTGCCATTGCCGAAAAACTTGCCGACCAGGCCGCGGCGCTGAGCGTCGAACAACTGCCGGCTGAAGTACGCGCCCGCGCCGAGGAACTGCTGATCGACGTGGTCGGACTCTGCGTTGCAGCGCGCGGCACCGATTACGTAAAGGCCGTGGTTGCCGGTGTCGATGCCGGCGGGCCCTGCACGGCGATCGGCCATGCGCAGACCTTTTCCGCGGAAAACGCGGCGCTGATCAACGGCACCGCGACCCACGGCGAGGATTTTGACGACACCTTCGAGGGCGGCCCCGTGCATTCGAGCACCGTGATCGGGCCGGCAGTGCTGGCCGCGGCGGAGCGTTTCGGCTGCGACGGCCGTGACGTGCTGGCGGGTTTCGTCGCGGGTGTCGAGACGCTGTGCCGGATGTCGATGGTGATCCCGAAGGCGATCCACAAGTCGGGTTTCCATCCGACCGCCGTGCTCGGTGCGATGGCGGCGACGCTGGCGGTGGCGCGTGCGATGAAGCTCGACAAAAAACAGACCGTCGATGCACTGGGCATCGCCGGCAGCATGGCGAGCGGCATCATCGAGTACCTGGCCGAAGGCGCCTGGACCAAACGCCTGCACGCCGGATGGGCGGCACAGGTGGGCATCCAGGCGGCACGTTTCGGCCAGCAGGGTTTCCTCGGGCCGCGCACGGTGTTTGAAGGCACCCACGGCCTGTACTACGCCTTTGCCCGCTCGGCCGAGGGCAACTACGACGTGCTGACCCGTGACTTTGGCAAGGACTGGTACATGTCGCGCATCACCTTCAAGCCCTATGCCACGGGCACGATGAACCAACCTTACGCTGATTGCGCGCTGCGGCTGGCGAAGAAGGGTTTCGCCGCCGAGGACGTGGCCGACGTGCTCTGCGAAACCGCCGAGGGTTATGTGCACCGGCTGTGGGATCCGCTGCCGGCCAAGCAGCGTCCGGCCAATGACTATGCGGCCAAGTTCAGCGCGCCTTTCAACATCGCGGTGGCCTTCATCACCGGCGGGGCGGGGCTGGCGGCCTTCACCGAAAAGACCGTGCGCGACGAACGCATACTCGCGCTGGCGGGGAAAGTGAAATACGTGGTCGATCCCAACAACCCCTATCCCAAGGCTTACACCGGCCATGTGCGCATGACGCTGAAGGACGGCCGCGTGTTCGAGGAACGCCAGCCGCATATCCGCGGCGGCGCGCAGGAGCCGCTGACACGCGCCGAGATCGAGGACAAGTTCCGCCGCAATGCGCTGTTCGGCGGCTGGAATCCGCAGCAGTGCGATAAATTCCTCAAATCGGTGCCGGGTTTCTTTGCTGGCCGGGTGGATTTGACAGCGCTGCGCGGTTGATAAAAATACCAATAAAATCAAATAGTTGTATATTCCGGCAATAAACTGCCAATTCAAGGAGTGATCATGGACAAGCCGATCAGTATCGACATCGTTTCCGACGTGGTCTGACCCTGGTGTTTCATCGGCAAGCGCAAGCTGGAAATCGCGCTGCAGCAGTTCGCCGAACTGCATCCCGGTGAAACACCGCCAGCCGTGCGCTGGCTGCCGTTCCAGTTGAATCCCGACCTGCCGCCGCAGGGCATTTCGCGCGCCGATTACATCCTGCGCAAGTTCGGCGAAAAGGACAGCTCGCGTTACAAACGCGTGGCTGCAGTCGGCGAGTCGCTGGGGCTCGACATGCAGTTCGATAAAATCAAGGTGCAGCCGAACACGGTCAAGGCGCACCGCCTGATGCACCACGCCGGCGAAACCGGCAAACAGGATGCGATGGCGGAAGCCCTGTTCCGCGCCTATTTCGTCGAGGGTGCCAACCTGACCGACGATGCGACGCTGGCGGAATACGCGGCGCAGGCGGGGCTCGACCGCGCAGAAATCATGGCCTATCTCGCCAGCGATACGGATGCCGACCTGATCCAGAGTGCCGATGTCGAAGCGCGGCAGGTGGGCATCAGCGGCGTGCCCTTTTTCATTTTCAACCGCACGATCGGCGTATCCGGCGCGCAGGAGCCGGATGTGTTGCTGCAGGCGATGGAACAGGCGCGGCAGGGCTGATCAGCGGCCGCGTCCGAGTTTCTCCGCGATTTTTCCGGCGTAATCGGCCTCGAGCTGCAGGCTGCCGCGCCGGCCCAGTGGCGCGTGCGTCAGCAAAAAACGCAGGCGCGTGAGCAGGCGGCCGCGTTCATCCCCGCTGTCCGCGGCGCGCAGCAGGGCCTCGATGTCGCGGATCTCCCCGTGCACTTCGACTTCCGGCGGCAGGCAGCCCGCGTTCTTCAGCAGACGGTACGCGGCGCGCAGTTCTTCCGGCACCAGCGCATCGTCGCCGAGGTTCAGCGGCTCGCCCGTGCCCGGCAGGTCCTCGAATTCGCCGCGCGCCTGTGCCTCACCGATGTGTTTCTCGGCGAGGGCGTCGAGCAGGGGCAGTGCATGCCGCGGCGCGCGTTTCATGGCGCCAGCAGGAAATCGCGCACCGCGCGGATCTGGTCCTCCGCCATCAGCGCCGGCGCATGGCCGACGCCGGGAAACTCGATCAGCTGCGGCCGCGGCCCGCGGTGTGTCATCTCCAATGCCACGTCGCGCGGCAGCAGGTCGGATTCGGCGCCGCGCAGCAGCAGCGTCGGGCAGCTGACCGCGTCGTAGTGGTTCCACAGCAGGATGTCGCGGTCCATTGCCTTGCGGAAGGGCAGCGCGATCGCCGGATCGTAATTGAGATGCCAGCGGCCGGCGTCATCGCGCTTTGCCGTGTGTTCGGCGAGATGCCGCCACTGCGCGTCGGTCAGCGGGCCGAAGGGTGCCGAGACCTTGCGGATGTAACGCTCCAGCGCGTCGAAGGATTCGAAGTCCGGCGCCTTGCCGACATAGCTGCCGATGCGCGCCATCGATTCCTTCGGTATTACCGTGCCTACATCGTTCAGCAGCAGCCGGCGGATCGGCGTCTGCGGCCGCGCGGCCAGCAGCATGCCCAGCATGCCGCCCATCGAGGTGCCGACCCAGTAAATCTCCTGCGCGCCGGTTGCGGTGATGCGCGCGATCAGCGCCGTCGCATCGGCCATGTACTGCGGATAACCATAGTCCTCGGGGTTCGCCAGCCAGTCGCTGCGGCCGCGGCCCGCGACGTCGAGGCAGACCACGCGCAGTTCATCCTGCAGCGCCGCGGCCAGGGTGTCGAAGTCGCGGCAGTTGCGGGTGAGCCCGTGCACGCAGATGGCCACCCGCGGATTCGCCGGGTCGCCCCAGTCGGTGTAATGCAGGCGGTGGAAACCCTGGCTGTTGAGGCAGTGCAGGCGGTACTCTTGCATGGGCATCTCGTGATTATGTGATTAACCGGATTTAAGGGGCTAACGTAAAGCGAGCATGGCCAGCAGCATGGCAAGGAATCCGGTGGGTATGCAAATCATCAGACTGACGCATGCCCGTATCAGATAACGTTGTCCCAGCTTCTCTGGTATTTCGTCGGCAAGCAGGAACGGTCGGCCGTCTTTCGGCTTGCGCATCCGGTGCACGCCCTCGACCACAGTCTTTGACTGCTCGCTGCGCGTCTTGCGCAGTTCACTTGCCGCCTGCAGTAGCGCAAGCTCCCATTCCTTCTGGTCCATGATGCCGTCCCGGTCGAGATCAAAGCGTTCATGCAGGTTTTCCCGGTCGAGTTTCCAGGTATCAATCAGTGAACCAATCTCCGCTATTTCATCGTCATCATTGTGCAGGTGGCCGCCGGTTGTTGTGAAATCCCCGATGGCGTACAGCGTGTCATTGGGCAGCAGCAGCCATTCAGTGTGGCGATCAGATCCTTCGCTCCAAGAGCGGCATCTGTTGGCAGTGACATGGGCGCCCTGCGGCGAGATCACGCATTGACCGGTGTCGTCCACGATCAGGAAAGGCGCGGTGCTGTTGTCTTTCTTGATGAGTTCCAGTTTGTTGGTGGATGTGTCGAGTCTCTCGTGCCAATACTGATACCAGCAACAGGGGACGTTGCCGAAAGGGCTGTGTATGGGTGTGCCGTTGATCAATTCGCAGCGGCCGAACAGTTCGACATAACCCTGCGCCGCGGTGGCGATATTGGATGTGGGGAAATCCCGGATCTTCCGATAACTGCGCAGGAAGTCGATCCAGTAAAGAAAACAGAGGCCACTGAACAACAGCAGCACACACGACCAGAACCAGAGTACGATTACCATCGCGGTGGCAAGACGGCTGCTATCACTTGTTCAGGCTCCTGCAGCGCCCTTGCCAGTGCATCGAGGTCGCGGCTGTCGAGGCTCTGGAACCAAGAATAAATCATAAGCATTTGATTTAATTAATTATTTTCTATCTGAAGCCAAACAGGAACAGGCTGCCTATGCCGCAGCCGGCCAGCGCCGCGAGGTGCAGCGCGCTCCACCACCAGTAACGCCGGCCCAGCGCATCGGGCATTTCGTTGGCGAGCAGGAACAAGCGGCGGTCTCTCGGCTTGCGCAGCAAGTGTACGCCCTCGGTCAACGGCTTCACGGTTTCGCTGCGGATCCTGCGCACCTCGCGTTTGGCCTGCATGCGCGCGAGCTCCCACTCCTGCATGTCGATGGTGCCATCCTGGTTGAGGTCGAAACGCTCGTGCAGCGTCTGCTGGTCGCGTTTCCAGGCATCGATCAGTTCGGCGACGTCCCGGCGCTCCTCGACCTCCTCGCGCACATTGCCGCTGGTGGTGACGAACTCGCCCAGCGCGTAGAGGACCTCGCCGGGCACCAGCAGCCATTCGGTGTGGCGATAGGGTTCCTCGTACCAGGTCCGGTGGTTGCTGGTGACGATTTCCGCACCTTCCGGCGAGATCACGCACTGGCCGGTGTCATCGACCAGCATGAAATGCGCGACGCTGCAGCCCCGGTCGATGGTCTGCCATTTGTTGTCGGATTTGCGTTCTTCAACGATGTAACGGTACCAGCAGCAGCGCTGGCGGCCGAGTTTGCTGATCACAGGGGTGCCGTCGATCAGGTCGCCGCGCCCCAGCAGCTCGACATAACCCTGGGCGGCGGAGGCGATCTTCGAGGTCGGCAGGTCGTGGATCTGGCGGTAACGGCGGTAGTTGCCGAGCCAGGCGAAAAAGCTGACCACCGCCATCGCCAGCAGCGCCCAGGGCCAAGCTTCAGGCCTTTCGGTCTGGATGGCGACGACGATGATGACGACATGCGCGGAACCCGTCAGCCACCACGGGCCCTGCATGCGGGTGTGCCCGATCATGCGCGGTGCCGCGGTTCAGTGCCCAATCAGGAATTGAACAGCTGCTTGACGTCGACGTCCTTCTTCTCTTCCTCGGAGAACTCCAGCAGCTGCGCCTCCCTGAAGTTCAGCAGCCGGGCGACGATCACGTCCGGGAACTGCTCGATGCGCACATTGTTGACGTTGACCGACTCGTTGTAGAACTCGCGGCGGTCGGCGATCGCGTTCTCCAGCGAGGAAATGCGCGTCTGCAGCTGCTGGAAATTCTGGTTGGCCTTCAGGTCGGGATAGGCCTCGGCCAGCGCGAACAGGCTGCCCAGCGCGCCGCGCAGCATGGTTTCGGCGCCACCGAGGGCGGGAATATTCTGCGCCTCACGCGCCGAGAACACCTTCGAACGCGCCTCAATCACCTTCGCCAGCGTGTCCTGCTCGAACTTCATGTACTGCTTGCAGGTCTCGACCAGCTTGGGCAGTTCGTCGTGGCGCTGCTTCAGCAGCACGTCGATGTTGGCCCAGGCCTTGGTGACGTTGTGCTTGATCTGGACCAGGCTGTTGTAGATCGTGACGCCGTAGACCAGGACCAGGACGATGATGCCGAGGGTGATGAGGGTGCCGATGCCCATGATGTTCTCCCTGATTTTTTGTGGGACTGACGGGAGGGATTGTATAGCAGGGGCGGGGTGGGGAGAGGGATACGTAGTGCGGATCAGCCGCGGGAGCGGTGGCATCCGCCGGATGAGTGTTCGACATTCGATAATCAAGGACAGAACAAGATCAACTTCGCCGGGGGCAGCCCGGCGGCTGGTGACTTTCTTTTGCTTGCCCAAAAGAAAGTCACCAAAGAAAAGGGCACCCTGGTTCGCCGGCCCTTCGGGCTTCCCTGCGCTGCTCGCCAAGCCGGGCGGCTGCGGAACTCGCCCTTGCCGCTGTGCGGCAAGGGCTCAGACAGTCCTCGCCGACGGCCCCCGGCTTGGCTGTGCTGCTCGGCGGCTCACAAGGGGAGAGTGACGGGAGGGGGCTGGAACGTAGGGCGGATAAGCCGCATGAGCGGCGCCATCCGCTGGATGAGTGTTGGTGTTTCGGCTATTTCCGAATAACGCTGCATGCGGCGCATGACGCTTCGCTTATGCGCCCTACGAGACTATTGCATCTAATTTGAATGTCTTTTATTCGTTAAGTTACTGACCATTTTCGATTGCCCTCCTGACAATCGGCGAGACCGTGTCCGTGCTGATGCCTTTCGCCAAACAATATTTGGACTCCAGCAATGCAGATAGCCGCTTTTGGCCTTTGCTTGAGTTGCAGCCACAGCAGCACAGTGCAATGTTCTCCCTGGTAACGATGGAAGCATCGTTGACGATGTGCTCCCAGCTTGCCGCAGTCCTGCGCGAGACATGTGCCGGAGTAAAAGCAACTCCACAGTACACACATGCCCTGTCTCGTTCCCGCACTTCCTGCTCAAGCCACGCCGGGATGTTCCAGTTATTCGCCACCGCTGATCGAGGCTCCGTTATGCATAACGTGTATTGGCTGACATTTGTAATTGGCATTCTGCGCAAGAATTGGGTGCATCATAGGGCACTGCAAAACCTCGCTCAACCTCGCGCACGACACTTCGCCTCACCAGGTGTAAGTCACGCTGTATCGCACAACAGCTTCCGCTCCCGCCGCCACCTTCACCGGAAACGTTACCGTCCGCGCATCGTCCTTCCGGTAATCATGCGTCTTGCTGCCAATGCTCCAGTTCGTCCAGCGGTAGAGGTTTTCCTTGACCATCACCGTCACGGTTTCCTTTTTCTGGTTGCGCAGTTTGACTTCGATCTCTTCGGTCATGGTCTTGCGTGAGCTGTCGACCGTGAAATTGACCTGCCGCCGTTCGCCGACGACGTCGAAGGCGGAGCCGAGTTTGACCAGAACCTGTTCGTTGCGCGGGGTGTGGTCGATGCTGTCTTCGCCGATGAATTCGAGCGTGCCGTCGGCGTCGTCGAGTTTGGCGACGCGGATGCGGCCGGCGGGGAGGGGCATGCCCATGTTCTGCTCTTTGCCGTTTTTGAAGCCGAGGTAGACGTCGACCTTTTTGTGGCCCTGCACGCCGTAGTTGCGGTCGGTGGCGGGGTTGCCGTGGGGGCGCAGTCCGGCGGCGCCGGCGTAGACCAGGGTTTTTTCGCAGGGCACGGCGCGGGCGGCGGGGAAGAGTTCGAGCTGCTGGGTCGAGTTGTCGGGCAGCGTGGTCGGGCGGCCGAGGGTGTAGAGGTGATATTCAAAGAAGGACTTTTCCTCGAAACCCTGGGCACTCATCTCAGACGCCATCGCGCGCTGCGCGGTGGGCGCCGCATACACCCGGCCCGGCGGTTGCACGCGCTGCACGTCGCCGGCGACGAGTTTCAGCTTCGCGTCGCTGTAGGACGCGCCGGAGCGGTTGACGATGCTGACCCAGGCGGCGACGTCGAGCGCGCAGCTGTTGGCTTTCGCGCCTTCACGCAGCGTGAGGTTGTAGTCGGCCCACCATGTCAGGCCGCCGGTCTGGTAGGACACGCGGGTCGCGTGTTTGCCGGCGCGTGCGGTTTCGAGGTCCCACACTAGCGTCGGCCGGGTGATCAGGCCGCCCGGCAGTTCGGGCAGGCGCACGCCGGCGTTGTGGGGCAGGGTCTGGATGCTGCCGTCATCGAGTTTCAGCACCAGGCCGCCGGTGGTGGAGAGCAGTGTGCCGGCAAACGATTCAGTGCTGCTGCCACGCACCTGGTCGATGCTGATGCGACGGTCGATGTATTTCTCCAGCAGTTTTTGGCTGTTGATGAGGTCGAACTGGAAATTCTGCGCCAGCACGCGGGTGCCGGCGGGATCGGTCAGGGATTCGAAGGAGACTGTCGTAGGGTCGATCAGCGCGGCGACGTCGCTGAAACGTGCGCCGCTGCGGCCGCGTTCGAGCTGCAGTTCGCGCTGCTGGCGCACCATCGCGTAACCGGGGATCGCGGCGCCGCCGAGATTGCCGCGCAGCAGTTCCGGCGGGATCGCGCCGGGACGGGTGCTGCTGTAGATCGTCAGTGCGGTGCCGCGGTCGGCGGCGAGGCCGGTGGCGGGGATCAGGGCGGCGAGGAGGGCGGCGGTGAGGGTGGAGCGGGTGAAGGCGGTCATTTGGTTTCCTTGAAGTTTTTGTTTGCCCCTCACCCCGACCCTCTCCCCACGAGTTCGTGGGGAGAGGGTGACATGCTCGCGAGGCTGGGCGTTGTGCTTGTAAACGCGGCAGCGGCGGGTTTGGGGTTAATTAAGTGTACGGCCGGCGGCGGGGCGGCTGTCCATGCACTAGAATCGTGTGTCATCAAAAAGTTCATCGGGAGTGGTGTCTGCCATGCACAGCGTCTGCATTTTCTGCGGTTCCAATACCGGCCGCGAGGCGGTGTATGCCGAAGCGACCCGAGAGCTGGTGCGGGCATTGGCGGCTGCCGGCATCCGCATCGTCTATGGCGGCGGCAACATTGGGCTGATGGGGGTGGTGGGTCAGGCGGCGCTGGAGGCCGGCGCGCATGTGATCGGTGTCACGCCGCGCAAGCTGCTGGAGCGCGAGGTGGTGCATACGGGACTCAGCGAGCTGCACGTGGTCGATTCGATGCATGAGCGCAAGGTGATGATGGCGGAGATTTCCGACACCTTTGTCGCGCTGCCGGGCGGGATGGGCACGCTGGACGAAATCTTCGAGATGATCACGCTGAACCAGCTGGGCATGCAGCGCAAGCCCTGCGGTCTCTACAACATCTCCGGCTTTTACGACGGGCTCTGCGATTTTCTCGACCATGCGGTGGCCGAACGTTTCATTCATGCCGGCCATCGCGACATGATCGTCGTTGCGGACGAGCCGGGGCCGATGATCAGGCGCCTGCAGGACTGGACCATGCCGGAGGTCAGCAAGTGGATGGATGCCAAACCGGCCTGAGGTTCTGCTGTTTATGGCCCCATAAGTCATGACCTCATAAGTAATTTCGACGCAGGACGCAAGCGGTCGCGCCTACAATCGGTGGTTGGTCAGAAAGGGACGCCAGCACCATGAATGCCCCCCTCGAAAGTCCTCCCGCAGTCGCCGAAACCCGGAACACCACCTGTTATATGTGCGCCTGCCGCTGCGGCATCCGCGTGCATCTGAAGAACGGCGAAGTCCGCTATATCGAGGGCAATCCCGAACACCCGCTGAACAAGGGGGTGATCTGCGCCAAGGGCGCCTCGGGCATCATGAAACAGTATTCGCCGGCGCGGCTGACCCGACCGCTGCGGCGCAAGGCCGGCGCGGAACGTGGTGCCGGCGAGTTCGAACCGATCAGCTGGGACGAGGCGTTCTCGATCATGGAGGAACGCTTGCGCAAGATCCGTTCGACCGATCCGAAGAAGTTCGCACTGTTCACCGGCCGCGACCAGATGCAGGCGCTGACCGGCATGTTCGCGCGCCAGTTCGGCACCCCCAACTATGCAGCCCATGGCGGCTTCTGTTCGGTCAACATGGCCGCCGGCATGATCTACACCATCGGCGGCAGTTTCTGGGAGTTCGGCGGGCCCGACCTCGACCGCGCCAAGCTGTTCGTGATGATCGGCACCGCCGAGGACCATCATTCCAATCCACTGAAAATCGCGATTTCGAAGTTCAAGCGCCGCGGCGGGCGTTTCATTTCGGTGAACCCGGTGCGCACCGGTTATTCGGCGATCGCCGACGAGTGGGTCCCGATCCGCCCCGGCACCGACGGCGCGCTGCTGCTGGCGCTGACCCACGAGATTCTCAATACCGGCCTTTATGACCGTGCCTTCCTCGCGCGTTACAGCAATGCCGGCTACCTGATCAACACCGACCCGGCGAGTCCGGAGCAGGGCATGCCGGTGTGTTCCGGTGCGACCGCCAAGGGCGACAACCCCGAGCATCGCCACGACCAGCTGTGGTGGGACCGGCTCAGCGGCCGCGCGGTGCCCAACCACACGCCCGGCGCGGACCCGGCGCTGCTCGGTGCATACCGGCTCGACGACGGTACCCCGGTGAAGCCGGCCTTCCAACTGCTGCTGGAGCGGGTCAAGGAATACACGCCGGAGTGGGCGGAGGGCATCACCGGCATTCCAGCGGCGCGTATCCGCCGCCTTGCGCACGAGATGGGCATCACTGCGCGCGACCAGCGGATCGAACTGCCGATCGCCTGGACCGATTCCTGGGGGCAGGAGCACGACACGGTCACCGGCAATCCGGTGGCCTTCCACGCGATGCGCGGGCTGGCGGCGCATTCCAACGGTTTCCAGACGGTGCGCGCGCTGGCGGTGCTGATGTCGGTGCTGGGCACCATCGACCGGCCCGGCGGTTTCCGCCACAAGGCGCCGTTCCCGCGTGCGATTCCGCCGATGGCGAAACCGCCGAAGGGGCCGGAGGCGGTGCAGCCGGACACGCCGCTCGCCGGGCTGGCGCTGGGCTGGCCGGCGGGTCCGGACGACTTGAGCATCGATGCCGACGGCGGCCCGCTGCGCATCGACAAGGCCTTTTCCTGGGAATACCCGCTGGCGGTGCACGGCATGATGCACAACGTGATCACCAATGCCTGGCGCGGCGACCCGTACCGCATCGACACGCTGATGATCTTCATGGCCAACATGGCCTGGAACTCGACGATGAACACCGTCGAGGTGCGCAAGATGCTCAACGACCGCGACGAGCAGGGCGAATACAAAATCCCCTTCCTGATCGTCTGCGATGCCTTCCAGTCGGAGATGACGGCCTTCGCCGATCTCGTGCTGCCGGATACGACCTACCTCGAGCGCCACGACGTGATGTCGATGCTCGACCGGCCGATTTCGGAGTTCGACGGGCCGGTGGATTCGGTGCGCATCCCGGTGCTGCCGCCCAAGGGCGAGTGCAAACCTTTCCAGGAAGTGCTGATCGAGCTCGGCACGCGGCTGAAGTTTCCGGCCTTCACGGACAAGGAGGGCGCGCGCAAGTACCGCGACTATCCGGACTTCATCGTCAATTTCGAGACCGAACCGGGTTCGGGCATCGGCTTCCTCGCCGGCTGGCGCGGCCGTGGCGGCGAGAAGGCGATGGTCGGTGAACCCAATCCGCGGCAGTGGGCGATGTACGAAAAGAACAACTGCGTGTTCCACCACGTGCTGCCGCGTTCGTACCAGTACATGCGCAACTGGAACCAGGGTTACCACGAGTGGGCGCAGCGCACGCGGGTGCGCCGCTACACCGACCCGATCGTGATCCAGATCTATTCCGAGGTACTGCAGAAATTCCGCATGGCCGCCGAAGGACGCGGGCCGTCAAAGCGGCGGCCGCCGGAACACCTGCGCGAGCGCCTGATGATCTACTGCGATCCGCTGCCTTTCTACTACGCGCCGCTGGAAGTGCAGGCCACCGACACCGCGCGGTATCCGCTGGCGGCGATCACCCAGCGGCCGATGGCGATGTACCACTCCTGGGATTCGCAGAATGCCTGGCTGCGCCAGATACATGCTCATAACTATTTGTTTATAAACGAAAAAACGGCAACATCTCTGGGCATCGCCGACGACGACTGGATCTGGGTCGAGTCGATGCACGGGCGCGTGCGCTGCATGTGTCGCGTCAGCGAGGCGGTGGAGCCGGGTACGGTGTGGACCTGGAATGCGATCGGCAAGGCGCAGGGGGCCTGGGGTCTCGCACCGGATGCCAACGAGGCGCAGCGCGGCTTCCTGCTGAATCACGTGATTGCCGAAGAACTGCCGGCTGCCGAAGGCCGGCGCATGTCCAATTCCGATCCGGTGACCGGGCAGGCGGGCTGGTATGACGTGCGCGTGCGCATCCGCAAGGCCGCAGCGGACGAGCCGGCGGAAACGTCGCCGCAGTTCGCGCCGCTGCCTGCGGCACCAGGCACCGGCCGCGTACGCAAACTGTGGCAGGCCTTTGTCGCCGGCAAGGGGGAATTCAAATGACCCAGTTGAATGAATTGGAGTACTCGCGATGACTCAGCTCGCGTTGGTGATCGATCTCAATGTCTGCGTCGGCTGCCATGCCTGCGTGACCAGCTGCAAGGAATGGAACACCTCGGGCGAAGCGGGTTTCATGTCCGACGACAATCCCTACGACCGCGATCCGACCGGGACCTTCTTCAATCGCGTGCAGACCTTCGAGGTCGGCGAGTTTCCCAACACCCAGACCGTGCATTTTCCGAAATCCTGCCTGCATTGCGAGGATCCGCCCTGCGTGCCGGTGTGCCCGACCGGCGCCAGCTACAAGCGGCCGGAGGACGGCATCGTGCTGGTCGACTACGACAAGTGCATCGGCTGCAAATATTGTTCCTGGGCCTGTCCCTACGGCGTGCGCGAACTCGACGAACACCAGAAGGTGATGAAGAAATGTACCCTCTGCGTCGACCGCATCACCGATACCAGGCTGCCGGAGGCCGAACGCAAGCCGGCCTGCGTGCTGGCCTGCCCGACCAGTGCACGGCTCTATGGCGACATCCACGACGAGGAGTCGGTGGTGTCGAAGGCGATCCGTGAGGCCGCGGGTTACACGCTGATGCCGGAGTGGGGCACCCAGCCGGCCAATCACTACCTGCCGCGGCGCAAGACCGAAATGCGCATCCACGAGGACGAGCTGGAGCGCGCCGACAACCCGCTGAAAATCGACGGCCGCAAGCCGAAGCCGGGCTTGCGCGACCCCTCGCTCGATGATGTGACCTCCTGGTGAGCGGAGGACGACGCAGATGAATCCGGCTTTTTCAGTGGTTTTCCTGACCACGCTGATCGGCGCGGGGCAGGGCCTGGTGCTGGGCCTGTTCGTGGTCGAGGCGCGCGCGGCGGCGGGACTGCTGGCCGCACCGTCGACGACACTCTATGTCGCGGGCTGCGTGCTGGCGCTGCTGCTGCTGGCGGCAGGGCTACTGGCCTCGTTTTTCCACCTCGGTCACCCCGAACGGGCCTGGCGCGCGGCGGCGATGTGGCGCACGTCCTGGCTGTCGCGCGAAGTGATCGTGCTGCCGGCCTTCATGGCGGCAGTCACGGTGTACGGCTGGGCGCACTGGCAGGGTTTGCCCGGCACGCTGTGGATCGGCGGCTTGGCGGCGGCGCTGTGCCTCGCGCTGTTCCTCTGCACCGGCATGATCTACGCCTGCATCCGTTTCCTGCAGGAATGGGCGACGCCGCTGACGCTGGTGAATTTCACGCTGATCGGCTGCGCCTCCGGCGTGGTGCTGCTGACCGCGCTGGCTGCCGCGCTGGGCGAGCCGCTGGTGGAGGTGGTCGGCGCCTGGGCGCTGGGCCTGACCGTCGCCGGGCTGGTCACGCGTTCGGCGGCGCTGTGGCGCAACGCCCGGCTGAAGCCGCGTTCCACCTTGCAGACGGCAATCGGAGTCAAACATCCGCGGATCGTGCAGAAGGCCCAGGGTTTCATGGGCGGCTCCTTCAACACCCGTGAGTTTTTCCACGGCCGGGGGCCGGGCACGCTGCGGGCGGTGAAATGGTTGTTCATTATCGCCGGCTTCGTGCTGCCACTGCTGCTGCTTGCCGGCGGGCTGGCGGTGTCCTCGCCGGCGCTGCTGTGGCTGGCGGTGCTGCTGCAGTTCGCCGGGTTAACGGCCGAAAGATGGTTCTTTTTTGCGCAGGCAAACCATCCGCAAAACCTTTATTATCAGGCGGTCTCCTGAACCCTATGAATTCCGCCGTCAACGCAGTGCGATGCCGCCGCTCCAGATCATTACCTACCGGGTTCGTCGCACCTACCATTCAGTCCGCAGCCTGACCCAGCGCGAGAAGGATTTCCTGATCGGCGAATTGCAGCAGGCCCGCGGCCTGATGCCGATCCTGATGAAGCAGCGCAACGGCCAGCGCTGGACCCCGGAGGAGCGCGCGGAACTGCGCGGCCACTTTGGTCGCCTGTCGCGCCTCAGCCCTTACCTGGTGCTGGTGGTGATGCCCGGCGGTTTTCTGATGCTGCCGGTGTTCGCCTGGTGGCTGGACCGGCGGCGCCTGCGCCAGCAGCAGCCTTCGCAGGACTGAAGGCGCAGGGCTTAAGCAGCCGGTTTCCGTTTTTTCGTCCGAGAGGCTGTCATGGTTGCCTTCTGGTACCTGCTGATCCTTGCGCCCTTCATCGCGATCCCCGTACTGTGGTGGAACTACCGCCGCAAGCTGGCGCAGAAGGAGGAACTGGCGGGCATGCGCTGGGAGCGGCTGGTCGGCACGGCCGGCACCCCTGATGCGCCCGCACCGGCATTGACAGCGGCAACCCCGGAATACCGGCGGCGCGAACGACTGCTCGATACCGGGCAGACCCTGGTCTACCTGCTGCTGAAGCAAGGCATGCCCGACCACGAAATCCTGGTCAATGTCGCGCTGGCCGACCTGCTTGATTCACCGGCCGGCGGCGGCGATGCCGGATCGGTGCCGCCGCAGCGGCTGCTGGCACAGCATCGCGTCGATTTCGTGATCTGCAGCAAGGCCATGCAGCCGGTGGTGGCGGTGGATCTGCTGGCCGCGGAAGCGCCGGCGGCACTGACCACGGCCCCTGACTTCAAGTCACAGTGCCTGCACCGCGCGGGGATCCGCCATGTCCGCCTGGTCCGCGGCGCGCTGCCGGCACGCCAGGAAATCCGCACCCGGGTGCTGGGCGGCTGAGATCTTCCCGGTCAGAGTTTCGAGCTGATTTCGCGCCACCAGCTGCCGCCGCCGATCATGATCATTTCTATGGCGATGGTGCCGATCAGCAGCGCCGAGACCCGGCCGACGACTTCCATGTAGCGGTCGATCAGCCGCGCGTTGCGCTCCTTGACGTAGTCGTGGGCGAATTTCAGCGCCACGACCAGGGTCATGGTCAGCGCCAGCGTGCCGAAAATCACCAGTCCGGAAATCGCCACGTCGTGGCGGGCGCCGATGACCACCGCGGCGCTGACCGTGCCCGGGCCGATCAGGAAGGGCATCGCCACCGAGCCGGCAAGGTGCTCGGGAGGGCCGCGGGTGGCGCGGATGGCGTCCACCCCGGTGAACACGAAACGGATGCCGATCATCAGGAAAATGATGCCGCCGAAAAGCTGGAAGGAGGCAAAGCTGACCTGCAGGTAGTTGGTGAAAATGGCTTCGCCGCCCCAGGCAAACAGCCAGAACACCACGCCGCTGATCAGGGAGGCGCGGGTCAGCACCCCGGCAAATACCGGTGTTTTTAAATCGGTAATTAAATCAAGTAGATAGATGCTCAACAAGAAAGGGTTGAGAAGGGCGAAGAAGAGCGTGAAGGATTGCAGCAGGACCTGGTCGTTCAGCATCGTGGAGGGAGGCTCCTGAAATTAAAACTAATATCTAACTTGTTGAATATAAACAGTAATATGGCTTGACCCTGAGGTGTCAGTCCATTATAATAGACGTCCTCAAAAAAGTCCCAAGATCAACTTAACTTGTTGTTTAAATTGAATATATAGGTGAAAACGCTGTCCACTGCATCATTAGTGGCGCCAGCGTCGTCAAACTCTCTTCTACGAGAACCCTGCATTACCGACGGCGCGGCCATCCATGGGCTGATCCGCGCCTGTCCGCCGCTGGATCTGAATTCGCCGTACGCCTACCTGCTGCTGTGTGCCCATCATGCCGGCAGTTGCGTGGTCTCCGAGCAGGACGGCGAAATCACCGGTTTCATATCCGCTTACCGTCTGCCGGATCAGGCAGATACCGTCTTCATCTGGCAGGTCGCCGTTGCCGCCGCGGCACGCGGGCAGGGCCTGGCGCTGCAGATGCTTGACCACCTGCTGGCACGGCCGGCACTGGCCGGCTGCCGCCGGCTGGAAACCACGGTGACCCCTTCGAATGCCGCCTCGCGGCGGGTATTTGAAACACTGGCAACACGCCTGAACGCGCGCTGTACCGAGCGCATTTTTTTTTCCAGGGAGGACTTCCAGGATCCGCATCACGAGCCCGAGATGCTGATTGTCATCGGCCCATGGACAACATGAGCCGGACTGGATCAACCGGGCAGAGGAGAGTCATAACATGAACCTTAAAATTTTTGACCGCATGGAATCGGAAGTGCGCGGGTACATCCGCTCCTTCCCCACGATATTCGACAAGGCGCGGGGGTCGAAGCTGATCGACGAGGCGAACAACAGCTACATCGATTTCTTCGCCGGCGCCGGCACGCTCAACTACGGGCATAACAACCCTGTGATCAAGCAGGAGATGCTGAATTACCTCGAGTCCGACGGCGTGATCCACGGCCTCGACATGGCCACCGTCGCCAAGAAGGAAATGCTGGAGGCTTTCGAGCGCATCATCCTCAAGCCGCGCGGCATGAACTACAAGCTGCAGTTTCCGGGGCCCACCGGCACCAATGCCGTGGAGGCTTCGCTGAAGCTGGCGCGCCTGGTCAAGGGGCGCAGCAACATCGTCTCCTTCACCCACGGTTTCCACGGCGTCAGCGGCGCTTCGCTGGCGGCGACCGCCAATGCCAAGTACCGCGATGCCGCGGGCGCGCCGCTCGACAACACCACTTTCATGCCCTACGACGGTTATCTCGGCAAGGGCGTCAACACCATCGAATACCTGGAGCGCATGGTCGCGGACCGCAGCAGCGGCATGGACCATCCCGCGGCGGTGATCGTCGAAACCGTGCAGGGCGAAGGCGGCGTCAATGTCGCCAGCTTCGCCTGGTTGCGCGCGCTGGAGCAGGTCTGCCGCCGCCACGACATGCTGCTGATCGTCGATGACATCCAGATGGGCTGCGGGCGCACCGGATGTTTTTTCAGTTTCGAGGAAGCCGGCATTTCGCCGGACATCGTCACGCTGTCCAAGTCGATCAGTGCCTACGGCCTGCCGATGGCGCTGGTGCTGCTGAAGCCGGAAATCGACATCTGGAAACCGGGCGCGCACAACGGCACCTTCCGCGGCAACAACCTCGCCTTCGTCACCGCGCGCGCGGCGCTGATGCATTACTGGAGCGATGACGCTTTCCAGGAGGCGGTGCGCCGCAAGGGTGTCATCATGCGCAACTGGCTGGAGCACATTGCCGCGGATTATCCGACCGGCGAATTCGAGGTGCGCGGCCGCGGCATGATCCAGGCGCTGGCGTCGACCGATACGCAGCTTGCGGACCGCATTGCCAAACGCTGTTTCGAGAATGGCCTGGTGATCGAAACTTCCGGCGCCGATGACGTGCTGAAACTGATGCCGGCGCTGACCATCGACGAGAAGCTGCTGTGCCAGGGTCTCGACATCGTCGAGGACAGCGTGGCGCAGGTGCTTGAGGTGCCGCGGGTGCAGGGGCGGGACCGCAAGATCAAGTACATCAATTTCCGGGCCGCGCGATGATCGTCCGCAGCATCGACGACATCCGCGGCACGGCGCAGGAGGTGGCTGCGCCCAACTGGGTCAGCCGCCGCCTGCTGCTGGCGCGAGACGGCATGGGGTTTTCTTTCCACGAGACCACCATCTTCGCCGGCACCGAGACCCACATCCATTACCGCAACCATCTCGAAGCGGTGTTCTGCGTGGCGGGCGAGGGCGAGATCGAGACCGTTGCCGACGGCATGAAATATGCGATCCGGCCGGGGGTGATGTATGCGCTCGACCGGCATGACGAACATTATCTGCGCGCGCGCAGCGAGCTGAAGCTGGTCTGCGTCTTCAATCCGCCGCTGACCGGCCGCGAGGTGCACGACGAGGAGGGCGTCTATCCGCTGCCGGCGGAAACGGCCTGACCCGAACAGAGGAGAAACGAATCCATGGTACTGGTATCCGATATCTATCAATCCCGCACCGACAACGAAGCGGCGATCATCCTGCGCCAGGATCCGGTGGTTTATCCCGGGCCGCATGCGAAGGGCGAATTCGCGCTGTCCGAACACCAGCTGCGCAGCTACCGCAAGAACGGCTTCATCCAGCTGCGCGGCCTGCTGTCGGAGGAGGAGATCGTCGGACTGTTGCGCGAGGCGCACAATCTCGCGGCAACAAGCGGCGAAGGCAGGCTGCCGGAAGCGGTGTTTGAACCCGGCGACGATGTGGTGCGTTCGGTGTTCCGGGTGCACGGCCTCAATGCCGTGTTCGAGCGCCTGATGCGGGACGGCCGCCTGCTCGATGTGGCGCGACAGATCCTCGGCAGCGAGGTCTACATCCACCAGTCCCGGCTCAACCTGAAGCCCGGTTTTGCCGGCAAGGAGTTCTACTGGCATTCGGATTTCGAGACCTGGCACATCGAGGATGGCATGCCGCGGATGCGTGCGCTGAGCTGCGTGGTGCTGCTGACCGAAAACAACGAATTCAACGGTCCGCTGATGCTGGTGCCCGGCTCGCACATGCATTACATCTCCTGCATCGGGCAGACGCCACAGGATCATTACAAGCAGTCGCTGCGCAAGCAGGAATACGGCGTGCCGGATGACACCAGCCTCGGTTTCCTGGTGCAGCGCGGCGGCCTGCAGTCGACCAAGGGGCCGGCGGGCTCGGTGGTGTTTTTCGACTGCAACACGATGCACGGTTCGAACAGCAACATCTCGCCTTTTCCGCGGGCCAACCTGTTCTTCGTCTATAACAGCGTCGACAACCGGCTCGGCGATCCGCGCGGCGGCCTGCAGCCGCGGCCGGAGTTCATCGCCGCGCGTGAAGAGGCGCCCGTGCTGCAGCGGCTGTAACCGGACCCGCTCCACAGGGAGCGGCGGGCCGGGGCCTTGCATATAATCCGGGCTCCGGCCGTGGTCGCGCGCCGTACTGTCAGGAGAACCCGTTGAGAACATGTTTCAGCGTGCTGCTGCTGGGCCTTTTGCCGGCCCTAGCCGCAGCGCAGGGCAAAAATCCGGAGTTGCTGTTCCAGGAAGTCTCACGCAGCATCGTCACCATCCAGGCGCTGGACAAGGCCGGCAACATCACCGGCCTCGGCAGCGGCGTGGTCACCGCGCCGGGTGCGGTGGTCACCAACTGCCATGTGCTGGAAGGCGGCACGCAGTTTTCGGTGATCAGCGGCAAGACCATGCACAGGGGAGAGCTGCGCGCGGCCGACCAGGAACGCGACCTCTGCGAACTGCAGGTCTCCACGCTGAATGCGCCGCGGGTGCCGCTGTATACCAGCCGCCTGCGCGTCGGCCAGCGGGTGTATGCGATCGGCGCTCCGGAGGGGTTGGAGCTGACCATCAGCGAGGGGCTGGTGTCGAGCATCCGCGAGATTGACGGCGCGCAGTACATCCAGACTTCGGCGCCGATTTCCTCGGGCTCCAGCGGTGGCGGCCTCTTTGACACCGAGGGGCGGTTGGTCGGACTCACCGCCTTCATCATCACCGAAGGACAGAACCTCAATTTTGCTCTGCCCGCCGCCTGGATCGCCGAACTGACCGGGCGTGGCGGCACCGCGCCGACGCTGGCCAACCGCGACGCGGCCAACGAGCAGTGGAAAACCCGCAGCGACGCCCTGCGCGCAAAGCGCGACTGGGTCGGCCTGCTGGCGACGACACAGCAATGGGTGCGCGCAGTGCCGGCGTCGGTGCAGGCCTGGGTTGCGCTGGGCGAGGCCTACCGGCTGGTCAACCGGCCGCGAAGAGCAATCACGGCCTACAACCAGGCCCTGAAGATCAACGGCGACAGCTACGAGGCCTGGCTGGGGGCGGGCAGCACGTATCTGGCACTGAACCAGTATGACCGTGCGGTGGAGGCATCACAGGAGGCCCTGCGCCTGAAGGCGGATGATCTCGATGCCTTGCTGCAGCTGGGGGCGTCCTATTTCAGCCAGAACCAGCGCGCGCGGGTGCGCGAGGTGCATGCGCGGATCGAAAAAATCAATGGACAGGCCGCGCGCGAGTTTGCAAAGAGGTTTGTAAGTAATTGATTTTATTAAATATTTTTTGTTCCTCTGGCGGCCCTTCAAACTCCTCTTGACGCTGCTGCGGGCATTACGTATAACGGCGACGCGTGTTTGGTTTCTAAGTACTTGAAAGTTAGCGGTTCCCGCGTGTGCAGTTTGTGGTGTACGTACTTTTGGGGCTGTGAGATTTAAATACGATGCTCGGCGCAAGCCGGAAATTATCAATCCTCAAAAGGAAATACACATCATGGCAACCGGTACTGTTAAGTGGTTCAACGACGCAAAAGGTTTTGGTTTCATCACCCCGGACGGTGGCGGTGAAGACCTGTTTGCCCATTTCTCGGGCATCAACATGAACGGCTTCAAAACCCTGAAAGAAGGCCAGAAGGTGACGTTTGACATCACCGCCGGCAACAAGGGCAAGCAACAGGCGAGCAACATCCAGGCTGCCTAAGCCGGATCGAGCTGCAGAAAAACCGGGCGCAAGCCCGGTTTTTTTTCGCCTGCTGCCGGCATCCGCCGCACTGCATAATTCCGCCGATCATGATTGCGGGACATTCTGCTTCAGGGACCTGGGACATTTTCTGCCGCGTCGTCGACAATTTCGGTGATGCCGGGGTGTGCTGGCGTCTGGCGCGCATCCTGCGGCATGAACACGATGGGCAGGTGCGGTTGTGGATCGACGATCCGCAAACTCTCCAGGCACTGTATCCCGCGCTCGATCCGGCATTGTCGCGGCAGTCCTGCGAAGGCATCACGGTCTGCCGCTGGCCGCAGGCCGGATTGCCCGCCGATGATGCGGCGGTGGTGATAGAGGCCTTCGGCTGCGGATTGCCGGAGGAGTGGATTGCAGGGATTGCGAGAGCGGCGAGGCCGCCGCTCTGGATCATTCTCGAATACCTCAGCGCCGAGGACTGGGTCGATAGCCACCACGGCCTGTCATCACCGCATCCGCAGCTGTCCCTGCCACGTTATTTTTTCTTTCCCGGATTCACGTCCGCGACCGGCGGCCTGCCGCGCGAGGCGGATCTGTTGTCGCGGCGCGACGGTTTCGGCACGGCGGCGCGTCGTGCGTTCTGGAACCGGCTCGGGTTTGACCTGCCGCAGGCACCGGCGGTCTCGCTGTTTGCCTATGCCGATGCGCCGTTTGCCGGCTTGCTGTCGGCCATGGTGGCGGACGGACGGCCCCTGGTGCTGGCGGTGCCCGAGGGGGCCCCGCTGGCGGCGGTCCGGAGCTGGCTCGGCGCCGGGAGCACCGCGGGACCGGGTCCCTGGCGGCGGGGCGAGCTCGAAGTGCGCGCATTGCCTTTCCTGCCCCAGGCGCAGTACGACGAATTATTGTGGGCCTGCGATCTCAACTTCGTCCGCGGTGAGGATTCCTTCGTGCGCGCGCAATGGGCCGGCCGACCGCTGGTGTGGCAGCCGTACCGGCAGGACGATGACGCCCACCAGCGCAAGATGGCGGCTTTCCTCCAGCGCTATTGCGCGGACCTGCCGGCGCCCGCTGCCACCGCGCTGCAGGCCTTCTGGCGGGACTGGAATGCCGCGGGAACCGGTCCTGTGCCCTCTTGGCCGGCGCTGCGGAATGCGGAGGCGGAGCTTGCGCGGCATGCCCTGCGCTGGTCCGCAAAACTGGCTGATTCCGGAGAACTGGCGGCTCAACTGGTGGAATTTGCGCGCCGCAAGGTAAAATAGCGCCTTTTTTACTCCGGTTAATCGAGGGTGCAGGGATATGAAAATCGCTCAGGAAATCCGCGCGGGCAACGTGATCATGGTCGGCAAGGACCCGATGGTCGTGCTCAAGGCCGAATTCAGCAAGTCCGGCCGCAACGCGTCGGTGGTGAAGATGAAGCTGAAGAACCTGCTGTCCAGTGGCGGCACGGAAACGGTGTACCGCGCCGACGAAAAATTCGATGTGGTGCAGCTGGAGCGCAAGGAAGTGACTTATTCCTACTTCTCCGAGCCGTCCTACGTGTTCATGGACGCCGAGTTCAACCAGTTCGAGGTGGACAAGGAAAACATGGGGGATGCGCTGAACTACCTCGAAGACGGCATGGCCTGCGAAGTGACGCTGTATGAAGGCCGTCCGATCTCGGTGGAAATTCCGCAGACGCTGGTGCGCGAGATCATCTACACCGAGCCGGCGGTGCGTGGCGACACCTCGGGCAAGGTGCTGAAGCCGGCGAAGCTCTCCACCGGTTTCGAGATCCCGGTGCCGCTGTTCTGTGCCACCGGCGACAAGATCGAGATCGATACCCGGACTGGCGAGTACCGCAGCCGCACCAAGGGCTGAAACCTCAGCCGGACAGTTTGACGAAACGCCGCAGTGCTCCTGCGGCGTTTTTCATTCCCGCACCAGCCATTCGCAGCGCGTGTGGCCCTCCCGCTCCGGGGACAGCGCCCGCCACAGCCAGTCAAGCAGGGGCGGCGCTTCCCGCTCCAGTCCGAAGGGCGGATTGACGATGATCATGCCGCTGCCGCGGATGTGTTCGGTCCAGTTCTCGGGATGCACCGCCAGCTCCAGCTGCAGCGTTTCCGGCAGGCCGGCGGCCTGCAGGCTGCGGGCAAAGGCTTCCATCGCGGACTGCGCCATCAGCGGATACCAGACGGCGATCATGCCGCCGGCGAAGCGCCTGTGCGCCTCGCGGACCGCGCGGACGACCCGTCCGAATTCGTCAGCCTGGTCGAAGGCGGCATCGATGAAGGTCAGGCCGCGGCGTTCCTGCGGCGGCAGGAAGGCGCGCAGCGACCGGAAGCCGTCCTGGTTGTGGATGGCGGTATGGCGCACGCCGGCGAACACCGCCTTCAGCGCGGCACAGTCATCCTTGTTCAGTTCACAGAGCACCAGGCGGTCGTTGCCGCGCATCAGGCGGCGGGCAATGCGCGGTGACCCGGGATAGTGCCGCAGGTGGCCGTCAGGATTATCGGCGCGCACCGCTTCGAGGTAGGGCTGCAGTGTCTCCGGCGCATCGCTGCGTGCCCATACGCGTGCGATACCCAGCCGCCATTCACCGGTTTTTTGCGACCACGCATGGTTCAGGTCGTAAAGACCCAGGCCGGCGTGGGTGTCGAGCACGCAGAACGGCTTGTCTTTTCTGGCCAGCGCGACCAGCAGGCGGGTGAGTATCGCGTGTTTGAAGACGTCCGCAACATTGCCGGCGTGAAACTGGTGACGGTAGGAAAGCATGGCCGGGATTAGAACACATGCGCCGCAGGCCTGCTGTCACCCGGCGGGGAAAAACGGCTACACTCGGCGTAAACACATTGCGCCGCTGCGGATGCAGGGCAATGGCCGGCCTCAGATGACAATGATTGCGGGGAGATCGCGTGCAGGCAGGGGAACGTGACAGTGAATCGGCCAGTGTCGCGGTGAAATCCGCCAGACGCCAAAGCATGCCCGGACGTTTGCTCAGGAAGCCGTTGCCCGTCATCGGCCATCTTGCCGTCGCCACGCAGTTGCAGATTCTCGGCGCCGCGCTGCTGCTGCTGTTCCTGCTGATGGCTGTTGCCACATTCCTCAACGATGTCCGCGTCACCTCCGGCGCGGCCTATGCCAAGGCCAACGCCGAAATCAGCATGCTGTCCCAGAGGATCGGCAAGGCCTCGCAGCAGGCCCTGAAGGGCGAGGCGCGGGGATTCGAGCAGTTGCTCGAGGCCCGGGACCGCATCGTCGAAGTCGTCGGTGTCCTGAAGGGCAGCTCGACCACGCACGAATTCACGCTCCCGCAATGGGCCTTGCAGGTCGTGCCGGAGATGGCGGATGTCGCCCGGATCTGGGAGGACACCGAATCCAATGTCCTGGCTCTGGGTTATCTGCGTGAACCGCTGGAGCGTTTTCATGCGGCGGCCGGTGCTGCACGCGGTGGCGATGCGCTTGCCGCCGGCCAGTCGGCCCATGCCGACGGCGAGCGCATCGTGAGGAATATCCTGCGCGACACGGATGTGCTGCTGCAGGCAACGCAGAACCTGGCTGCGAGGCAGGCAGAAATCGAAAAAGAGCGCTTGTTGCTGAAGGTGATCCTGCTGCTGGCGGTGCTGGGTGCAGTCCTGCTGTGCGTCATGATCAAGGTATACCTGGCGGAGAGCTGGGTGCGCGCGGAACTGGCGGAACGGCAACTGGAGGAGCTTCGCATCCTCGGCGAGGTCGGCCAGACGGTCAGTGCTTCGCTGGACATCGACCGGGTGCTGGAAACCATCGTGACCCAGGCGGTCAGGCTGGGCGCCGCGGATTCCGGCACCTTGTATGAATATGACGATGCCACGGAAGTGTTCAATCCGCGAGTCAATGTCGGCATGAGTGCGGAGATGGTGGACTCCCTGCGCGAGTCGCGACTCAGGGTGGGTCAGGGCGCCGTAGGCATGGCGGCCGAGAGGCGCGCGGCTTACCAGATTGCCGATGTGGAGCTGGATCCCGGCTACCGGCTGCGCGAGGTGCATAAACGCGGCGGCGGTTACCGCGCGGTGCTCGGTGTCCCCTTGCTGCGTGATGACCGGCTGGTCGGCGGCCTGGTGATCCGGCGTGTCAGGCCCGGGGAGTTTTCGCCGTCCGTGGTGAACATGCTGCAGACTTTTACCGGCCAGTCGGTCCTCGCCATCCAGAACGCGCACCTGTTCGACGAGATACGCCAGAAAGGCGCGCAACTGGAAGCTGCGAACCAGCTGAAATCGCAGTTTCTTGCCAACATGTCCCACGAACTGCGCACACCGCTCAACGCAATCATCGGTGTCTCGGAGATGCTGCTGGAGGATGCGCGCGACCTCAAGCGGGATGACGAAATCGAGCCGCTGGAGCGTGTGCTGCGTGCAGGGCGTCACCTGTTGGAGCTTATCAATGACATCCTCGACCTGTCGAAGATCGAGGCCGGAAAGATGGACCTGCATGCGGATACTTTCCCGGTGGCGCTGCTGGTGGGCGACGTGGTCAAGACCATCGAAATGCTGGCTGGCAGGAACGGCAACAGCATCGTCCTCGAATGTCCGGCCGGCATCGGCAGCATGCATGCCGACCAGATCCGCGTGCGCCAGGTGCTGCTGAACCTGATGAGCAATGCCAACAAGTTCACCAAAAACGGCACCGTCAGCGTCACGGTGCGGCGCGAAACCCGGGAGGGCCGGGACTGGATTGCGGTTGCCGTGGCGGACACCGGCATCGGCATGACGCCGGAGCAGCTGTCGCGCCTGTTCAACGATTTTGTGCAGGCGGATGCCTCGACAACGCGCAAGTACGGCGGCACCGGGCTCGGGCTCGCCATCAGCCGGCGGCTGTGCCAGATGATGGGTGGAGAAATCACGGTGACCAGCGAGTCCGGCAAGGGTTCGACTTTCCTGATGAACCTGCCGGCCGAGTCCGGCGCAGCGCCGGTGGCGGTGACGGCGCGTCCCGCTGCTGTGCAGCCGGCGGGCGAGACCCCGCGGGGGTCGGTGATCCTGGTGATCGACGACGACCAGTCGGTGCTGGATCTGACCGAACGTTTCCTGACGCGCAAGGGTTTCAAGGTGGTCACCGCCAGCGACGGCCACGAGGGACTGCGCCTCGCGCGCGAGCTGCATCCTGCGGCGATCACGCTGGATGTGTTGATGCCGCAGCTCGACGGCTGGACGGTGCTTGCCGCGATCAAGGGCGATCCGGAACTGGCCGACATTCCGGTGATCCTGATGACCATCATCGACGATCGCACGCGTGGTTATGCGCTGGGCGCCACCGAATACCTGATCAAACCGGTGAACCGCGAAAAACTGACTGCGGTGCTGCGGGCCGCCTGTGGCACGGCAGGGCGCAAGGTGCTGGTGATCGATGATGATGATTTCATGCGCAACGGTGTCTGCCAGTCGTTGCGGCGCGACGGCTGGGAGGTGAGCGAGGCGGCCAATGGCCGTCTCGGGATCGAGAGCCTCGGGCAATCGCGTCCGGATGTCATCATGCTCGACCTGATGATGCCGGAGATGAACGGCTTCGAATTTCTCGTCGAAATGCGCGGCAAGCCGGAATGGCGGGATATTCCGGTCCTGGTGGTTACCGCCAAGGATCTGACCGCGGAAGAACGCGCCCAGCTGAACGGACATGTCGAGCGGGTGCTGGACAAGGGATCGGCGGAACTGGCCGAACTGTTGGGCGAGATCGGGCAGGTGCTGGAGGTATCGATCACGCGCCGGCGCGAGGGCGGGACTGAAGCGGGAGGCATAGTGGGGTCAAAAGGTGGAGGCGAAGGGACGGCATGAAAATACTCTACGTCGAGGACAATGACGACAACATCTACATGCTCGAACGGCGTCTGAAGCGTGCCGGCTTCAGCGTGGTCATCGCGCGCGACGGCGCGGACGGCGTCGCCAAGGCCGGCAGCGAGCAGCCGGACCTGATCCTGATGGACCTGAGCTTGCCCGTGCTCGACGGCTGGGAGGCGACACGGCAGATCAAGCAGGGCGGCAGCACCGGCCGGATTCCGCTGATCGTGCTGACCGCCAATGCCATGGCCGGCGAGAAGGAGAAGGCATTCGAGGCAGGATGCGACGATTTTGACACCAAGCCGGTCGAGTTCGAGCGCCTGCTCGGGAAAATCAATGCCCTGATATCGCAGGAGTCCCGGTCATGACCATTCAGGATGCATCTCTGCTGGTCGTCGATGACAACGACGACAACCGGTATACGCTGACGCGCAGACTGAAGCGCGAAGGTTACGCCAGCATTTCCACGGCGAACGACGGCCTCCAGGCGCTGGAGCAGTTGCAGCAGAAGAAATTCGACCTCGTCATGCTGGACGTGATGATGCCGGAAATGAACGGTTACGAGGTCTTGGAGCGGATGAAGTCGGATCCGCAGCTCCGCGACATTCCGGTGATCATGATTACCGCCGTCGAAGACCAGGAAAGCGTCATCCGCTGCATCAAGCTGGGAGCCGAGGACCATCTGCCGAAACCCTTCGATCCGACGCTGCTGGCGGCGCGGGTCAGCGCAAGCCTGGAGAAGAAGCGGCTGCGCGACGAACTGCACGAGCTGAACCGCACGCTGGAGGAGCGGGTGAAGCAGCAGTTGTCGGAACTCGACCGGCTGGGCATGCTGAAGCGTTTTTTTTCGCCGCAGATCGCCAAGGCGATTCTGGATACCGGCGGCGAGAAGATGCTGCAGGCGCACCGCCGCGAGGTGGTCGTGGTGTTCCTCGACATGCGCGGTTTCACCGCCTTCACCGACAAGGCCGAGCCGGAGGAGGTCATGGAGGTGCTGTCGGAGTACCACAACGCGCTGGGGCCGCTGATCCTGGCCGAAGGCGGCACGCTGGACTGTTTCACCGGCGACGGCATGATGATCTATTTCAACGACCCGATCAAAATGGAATTTCCGCTGCTCAATGCCGTGCGCATGTCGCTGGCGATGCAGCGCGACTTTGTGCCGTTGCGCGAGGCCTGGCAGAAGCGCGGTTTCAGCCTCGATCTCGGCATCGGCATTGCGCAGGGTTATGCGACGCTGGGCGCCATCGGCTTCGAGGGGCGCTGGGACTATACCTGCATCGGATCGGTGACCAATCATGCCGCGCGCCTCTGCGGCGAAGCGAAGGGCGGTCAGATACTGACCAACCGGAAAACCTTTTCCCGTGTCGAGGAACTGGTGAAGGCCGAACCGCTGGGCGACATGAATTTCAAAGGCGTGGCCGAGCCGGTGCCGGTGGTCAACATCACTGCACTGGTGGATTGAAACGGGCCCCGTTTCCGCCGGATCATCCCCGGATTTCCCGGTCCGGCTGCGGTGATTCAGGCATTCGATGCTTGACCTGCGCAGGCATCACCGGTTAATACGGAATGTCGGTTGTTGATCGGGAACAAGTCATGCACGGAAATCAACATGGCGGTCTGATGCATCCGGTCATGGTGATATCCGCCGTGATCGTGTTGCTGCTGGCGGCGGCGGGTGCGCTGATGCCGGAAGAGTTTGAACGTCTGGCAAAAAATCTCCTGCTGTTCACCACGACGAATTTCGGCTGGTTTTACCTGCTGACCGTGTTTGCCATCGTCGTGTTCCTGTTCTGCCTGGCTGTCAGCCGTTTCGGCGGCATCCGTCTCGGCCCCGAGGGGAGCCGTCCCGAGTTCCCGTTTTTCACCTGGATTGCGATGCTGTTCTCGGCCGGATTCGGCGCGGGACTGGTGTTCTGGGGAGTGGCCGAGCCGATGAGCCATTTTTTCACGCCACCCTTCCAGAACATGGCGCCGCAATCGGCGCCGGCCGCGCGGGTGGCGATGGGGTATGCCTTCTTTCACTGGGGCGTCAGCCAGTGGTCGGTGTTTGCACTGGCGGGGCTGGGCATCGGTTACATGCAGTTCCGCAAGGGGCGCGATGGCCTGGTATCGACGGCACTCGAGCCGGTTGTCGGCAAACGCCCGGTTATTAGAACCGCGGTGAATGTGCTGGCCGTGGTGGCGACAGTGATGGGTGTTGCGACCTCGCTTGGCCTGGGTGTGCTTCAGATCAGCGGCGGCCTGCAGTCGGTGACAGGATGGGCGGGGTCTCTGAAGCTGCAGTTGCTGGTCATTGCCGTGATGTTTTCGGTCTACATGCTGTCCTCCACAACCGGGCTGCATCGTGGCATCCGCTGGCTGAGCAACGTCAATCTGGGATTGTGTCTCCTGCTGCTGGTTTTCGTGTTTGTGGCCGGTCCTACGGTGTTCATCCTCAATGCCTTCACGCTGGGACTAGGGGACTATCTCAGCCATTTTGTCGAATACAGCCTGCGGCTGACACCGTACCGCGGCGGCACCTGGGTGCGCGACTGGACGATTTTCTACTGGGCCTGGGCCATCGCCTGGTCGCCCTTCGTCGGCGCGTTCGTGGCCAGGGTGTCCCGGGGACGGACCATCCGCGAGTTCATCGTCGGCGTGCTGGTGGTGCCGCCGGCCATCGCCTGCGTGTGGATCGCCACCTTCGGTGGCATGGCCCTGCATCAGGACCTGAACCATGCTGCCGGCATTGCAGCCGTGGTCGACAGGGACGTCGCTCTGGCGCTGTTCGCCCTCTACCAGCATCTGCCGCTGGGCGGCGTGCTGTCGGTGCTGTCGATACTTCTGATATTCACTTTTCTGGTGACCTCGGCCGATTCGGCAACCTATATCCTTGCCGGCATGGTTTCCGGAGGAAATCCGGATCCCCGCCAGTCGCTGAAGGTGTTCTGGGGGGCGATGATGTCGCTGGTCGCGGCGGTGCTGCTCGCGGCAGGCGGCCTCGCGTCCCTGCAGACGGCCTCGCTGGTCGCGGCGCTCCCGTTCACGCTGCTGCTGATCCTGATGATGATGGCGCTGATCCGGCTGCTGCGTTCCGAAGCGCTGCCTGCAGGCGGCAGCGGCCGGCCGCCGCCGGCCGCATGAGATCCTTTCAACCGGTTGTTCAACCTGTGGAGAATTGCTGATGGGTTTGCAGAGAATGCATGTCGCGGCGCGTTACAGCGAAGCGGCGATTTTCAACGGCGTGGTTTATCTCGCCGGCATGGTGCCGGAGTGTGACGCGGATGACATCCGCAGCCAGACCGCCGACGTGCTGGCGCAGATCGACCAGCGGCTGGCGGAGGCGGGCAGCCACAAGGGGCTCATCCTGCGCGCGCAGATCTATCTCGCCGACATCAAGGACATCGGCGCGATGAATGAAGTCTGGGATGCCTGGGTGACGCCGGGCACGGCACCGCCGCGGGCGACCGTGCAGGCGGCGCTGTCAGACCCGGACTGGCGGATCGAGATTGTGGTGACGGCGGCGCAAACTGCGGGCGCCTGAACCGGCGCTGCGCAAAAAAGAAGCGCTGCCCTGGGGCAGCGTTCCGGTAAATGGTGGGGCGGCGACTACCGAATAGTTGACGTATCCTGTTGATTAAGTTACTATTTCATAAGGATTTCTTGAGGAGTTGCCCCAAAGTTGCCCCTAGGAAACGGACGCGAGTTCTTTACCCGCATTCCATCCCAACGTAACCTAGAGATTGCGGGGAAACAAAGAAATTGAACGAACTAAACGTTCACTGTCTCCGTCGATTCCGCCCACCATTGGTCGCTAGCGTTCCCCTTGCCCCGTTCGACTGATTGCATCCAGGGGTGATCACCCAGTTCACCGAACCCGAAAATTGGCATAACTCCGCGTCTTACGTCTTCTAATAGTGGGATTTCATCCAGGCGCACGTTCCCAATATTGACGGTTGGGCCGAAAGTTTTCACCCACCAGAATTGCTGCTGCCGTCGGTGGGTATAGGGGACGTGCGTGGAGACCTCAAAAACAATCTTATCCAGTCCGACTTCTTTCACAACTTCCTCGATTTGAGGGCCAACAGTTTTCCACCTCTCAAGAATTTCTTCCCCGGTTTCACCTACGACTCTTCTCAATAGATGTCCCTCCCAGTACACATGTTTGGCGCCCATATCGAGAAGGTCGTGAAATTGCTTTATGGTTTCCTTGACATTCAAATCTCGGTCGCTTTTTCGAGTTACATCGCCTTTGGGGAATTTCTTGCCGACCTCTCCAATTATTCCGAATCCGTAGCTCTTGCATAGATCAACGAATTCCCTTTCCCTTGCCATGTTTCGATCTGATCCTTCGCTATTCGATATTTCGACATTGGCAAATCCCAACTCCTTGAATTTGCGGAGTATCTGCTCACCGCGCCCCTGAGCTCTCGCAATCTCAATAAGCAGTCCACCGGGCTGGGGTAGTACTCCATATTTCTCGCATAGCTTTATTTTTTCTTGAATGGTTTCGATATTCCAAGTTAGCAGTCTCGAAGGAAACTTCAAAATATCAACATATTCCCCAAACGCCTTGAAGGCATCTTCAGTGAAGCGAGCGGGCCAGCCCATGTCGTTCACCATAGCTAATCCAACTGTTCTTGGCTTTTTCGGGCGTTCTGCAATCTTGATACCTAGATATTCATTGAACTGCATTTTCAATCTCCTAAAATTGTGTTTATTTCTTCGTTAAGCCAATGCTGGTGAGAATCGTGTTGAGTTCTTTTGATTGTTCGGCCCAATAACTATTTGCATCTTTGCTGTTTCGGTAGGTGTTCACCCAGAAGTTTGATTTGAGATCAGCTGCCCATTCGGGTGACTGAGAAAGTTTTTGAAAGACCTGATCCCAAAATGTAACCTGATCGGCGGTGAGTCCTTTGGGTCCGATAATTCCTCGCCAGCTACCAAAAACTGCATTTATCCCTTGTTCTTTCCAGGTAGGTACTTCCGACATTGCATCAGAAAGTCGCTTGTCCGAAGTGACTCCGATTATTCGTATTTTCCCTGAAAGAAATAGTGGCAATAGGATCGGAATGGAAGAGGGCACTAGATCAACGTGCCCTCCTAATAGGGCTGTAGTTGCTTCTCCTGATGAATTGAAGACGACGGTCTTCAATTGCTTGACATCAATATTTGATGACTTGGCAACCAGCGCAGCTGCAATGTGATTGGGATTTCCCCGTGTTGTTGCTATGGCAATGACCAGAGAGTCTGGCTTCTGCTTGAGTCGATCAATTAGGTCTTTTCCAGTCTTGATAGGGGAATCCGCCTTAACGGCAAAGGCAATGTATTCATCATACAAATGTGCAAGCGGCGTCATGTCTGCATACGAAATCTTACTTACGCCGTTAATAAAATTCGTGATGATATTTAGTGGGGCAATCGAGATATAGTGACCGTCTCCGGCTTGTTGGTTCAAGTAGATTCGACTTATTGTTCCACCGCCGCCTGCTTTATTTACAATCGTTGTGCTGGACTTGACCAACTGCTCATCTTTAAGAATCTTTTGAATCAATCGCGCTGTCTTATCCCCTGATCCGCCAGGGCTTGCTCCAACCACGATTTCTACATTCTTTTCCGGTGTCCACTGGGCGGATTGTGCCAAACCATGTTGCAGAAAACCGATGAAAATGAAAGGGAGTAGAGCGCATACACATGATTGCTTAGATCGAACTTGAATGAATTTCATTTTGTTGATCTCCTCAGGCAAACTTGGGATTGATTTATTCTTGATAAACATGCCTACCCGGTGGAACATATAGTTCAGGCTAGCGCGAAGCTAGTTGCGGCAGCAAATAATTAAAACTTTGGGGCTATAACCTGTGGTTAGAGTCTAATTTCGCCTACCTTGCGAGTAGGAGGTAGCAATCATTCAAGGTTAATGGGTGCTAGCAGAAGTTCAGTGGTTGTAACGCCAGTAAAGGTCGATTTAGTCGACCAAAGCGTCTTCCACGGTGGGTCGTTTTAGACGAAGGGAAAAAAGTTCAAGGAAGTCGAAGATGTAAGCTTTTAAGAAGTTCCGCTTTCTCACTGCAACATAAGTCGTGCTTGATGGGAATAGATGTCCGACATCAATAGCCGCCAAATTGGTGTCTTTTGCATCGTCGTAGGCTAACCTTGTCAGTATCGCTACGCCTAAATCCAATTCAACACATGCTTTCATGACGTCTGCGTCTAGTGCGCTTAGGACGATATTGGGAGAAAGACCGGCATTTTCAAAAATCTGCGTGACAGTTTGTCTCGCTGAAAATTCTCTGTCGTACGCAATAATGGGATAGCGTGCAATTTCTTTTAACGTGATTTTTGTAAACTTCTGAAGTGGATGTCCCGGACGGGTGATAACGATTCTCTCCCACAAATGGCAGGGAAAAGCTTTTAGCCCCGGATAAATTGCGAGTGTTTCTGTGGCAATGCCAATATCCGCTGTGCCGTCTAATACGAATTGTGATACTTGATTGGAATTTCCCTGCCTAAGTTGTACCGTGACTCGTGGATATTTTGCCGAGAATCGCTTGATTACGTCGGGCAAGGCATATCGAGCCTGTGTATGAGTGGTTGCTATTACAAAGTTTCCAGCGTCTTGATTTGAGAATTCACTGCCCATTTTTTTTAGGGAATCGGCATCATGTAGTATTTTCTCGGCTATCGATATAATTCGTTTTCCGCTTGCACTCAATTCAACGATGCGTCCGTTTTTCCTGTGGAAAATCTCAACGCCCAGTTCTCGCTCAAGAGCTCTGATTTGTTTGCTGACCCCTGGCTGCGAAGTGAATAAATTTCTTGCGGCGTCAGAAATGTTCAAGCCATGCTTGGCAACCTCACATAAATACCGCAATTGCTGTAGTGTCATAGTCGGAGTTCTTTGACTGATAGGGTGCGGCCTTCCTTCTGGCATTTCCAGAAGAGGCTGGGACCAACTAAGCAATTGAGCAATTACAAATTAACTCTTGCCCTGAGTTTTGCCATCATATTCCTGAATAGTAGGTGATTGCCAAAATGCCGAATTGGGCTTCACCCGTTTCTCTGGATACTCGCACTTAGCTTCCAAACCGCCGCTCGAACTCGGCCGGGCTGATGTTACCCAGCGTTGAGTGCTTACGTCGGGGATTGTAAAACCGCTCGATGTAATCGAACAGGTCGGCACGTGCTTCATCCCGGGTGGCGTAGCGACGCCGGTTTACCCGCTCCAGCTTCAGCGTCGAGAAGAAGCTCTCCATCGCCGCATTGTCCCAGCAATCGCCTCGCCGGCTCATGCTGCAGGTGATGTTCTGCTCGGCCAGCAGCCGCTGGAACTCCTCGCTGCTGTATTGGCTACCCTGGTCGGAGTGGTGCATCAACGCCTTGGGCTTGCCGCGGCGCCAGACGGCCATCATCAGCGCATCGAGCACGAACTGGGCAGTCATCTGCGCGCTCATCGACCAGCCCACGGCCCGGCGGCTGAAGAGATCGAGGACGACCGCCAGATACAGCCAGCCTTCGCCGGTGCGGATGTAGGTGAAGTCGGCAACCCACTTCTGGTTGGGACCAGCCGCTTCAAACTGCCGGTCGAGTACGTTCGGGGCAATGCAATGTTCGGGACGCGCCCCGCTGTCGGTCGGCGGGCGCAGCCGTCGGGCGCGGGCGCGCAGTCCCGAGCCGCGCATTAGCCGCGCCACCCGCTTGCGGCTGCAACGCTCACCCCATTCAGTGAGGTCGTCCCAGACGCGCGGCGAGCCGTAGGTCGCATCACTTTGCGTGAAGCTTGTGCGGATCAGCGTCAGCAGTCGCTGGTCCTCGCAGGCACGCCGGCTCGGCCGCCGGTTGAGCCACTCGTAGAAACCACTGCGTGACGCCCCCAGCACCGTGCACATTGGGCGAGTCGGCCAGACCGTGCGGTGCCGGGCAATGAATCCGTACTTCACGTCGACTCCTTCGCGAAGTACGCGGTGGCCTTTTTTAGGATATCGCGCTCCATCTTTACCCGCGCGAGTTCCTTCTGCAATCGCTGATTCTCCCGGGCCAGTTCAACAGCCGATTCCGTGGCCTTGGTCAGCTTGGGATTGCTATCGCCCTGGGCCAGACGGATCCACTTGCGCAGCATGTTGCTGTGAATCCCCAGATCCTGGGCGACTTGCGCCTTGGACACCCCCGGCAGCAACGCTTGCCGCACCGCCTCAGCCTTGAACTCCGCCGTAAATCGCCTTCTCTGCATCGGACACCTCCAATAAGCTCATTAACTTACCAAATGTGTCCGGGAAAGCGGGGGAAACCCAGGCAGTGAGGGGCATTTGGGGGCAACTCCTTTTGAGTATTTCCAGTTGCCCCCAATGTTGCCCCCAACATTTGCTGGATGTCAAAAGACGTTGTTGCCCCCAATTGGATAAAAAAACCAATAAAAAACCCGCACTTAGGCGGGTTAGTGGATTCTGCTGGACTTCTTTGGAACGTAAAATGGTGGAGGCGGCGGGAATCGAAACCGCGTCCAAAGGCTTGTAATCAAGCACTTACACTACCTTTGTGACCAAATTGTGCCCAAAACTGCATGACTTTGCCGCCCGCCGACGCATCAACTTCGGGAATCCAGCGCCCATAACGGCGGCGGATCATGCCCCAGTCCTTGTGCCCCATTTGCTGAGCCACCCAAAGCGGGTTCTCGCCCGCTGAAAGCAGCGTGGAGGCATAGGTGTGCCGTGTTTGGTAGGGATTGCGGTAAACCACGCCTGCGCGCTTTAGTGCGGGCTGCCAGCAGGTTTTGCGAATCTGGCCGTCCGTCTCCCACGGCTCATTGGTGCGCGGATTGTTGAACACGCGACCGCCCGCCAGGAACGTGAAGGCCTTCTGCCGCTGCAGGGCCGCAACAGCCGGAGGGAACAGCATCACCGTGCGTTCACCGGCTGCTGTCTTGGTTTGCTTGGTGCGCTTGCGGACGGAGGCGCGGCGGACATGGACGACACCCTTGCGCCAATCCACATCTCCCCATTCAAGCGCGATCAACTCCGAGGTGCGAAGGCCTGTCCAGAAGGCGAACTCAAACAGGTTGGCCCCTTGCCCCGCGCAGGCCTCCAGAATGCGTGAGACCTCATCCGGGGTAAACGGCTGCGGTTCCTCAAAGCGGTTGGGTAGGTTCTTGACGCGATCGACGGGGTTGCGATCAATGAGGCCGTCCGCGAACGCATCACCGAGAGCAGAGCGTAAAGGGATCAGGATGTTATTGATGCGCTTGTTGGAGATGGTGAGGCCCCCGAGCCACGCTTTGACACCAGCCGCGGTGATATCGCGGAGAAGGAGGGCGCCAAAGGCAGGCTTAAGGTGATACTCGACAGCGCTTTTGTAATCGCGCCATGTGCTGTGCTCACAGGTGCGGCGGGAGGCCTCTAGAAAATCGTCTAGCGCATCCGCAACGGTTTGGGCAGAGGATCTGGAGCCGTTGCGAGCGTGATTGCTGTCTGGGAAGAAATCGGCATAGCGGAATTTGCCGAGGGCGATGGCGTGCTGAATCGAAGCCTTGAGACGCTTGGCGTGCTCAAGATTGGCTCGGGTGGGCGGGAGTTTCAGCGCCTCCCGATATCGACGGCCATCCAGATAAAAGTCGATCTGGATGCTTTTGCCGCGAGGGGTTACCCCGTTCCTTCGATCCATGCTTTAACCGCTTCAAGGTTTATCCAGACTCGGTTATCGGGCGAGTGTTTCCAATGCAGCCCTTGAATCCATATGCCACGCTTAATTTTGGCGCGAACGGAGTCATCCGTGCAGCCGGTCAATTCGCAAAGTTTAGGAATGAGCACCCATGGAAACATGGGCGCAATATAGCGGGGTAAATAAGGGTATGTCAACAACCCCTAGGGGCGTACTGTAAGCCCTTAATTTTTAAGGGCTTCATTTGAGCGAATTCCAGGAATCTCACCCTTCACGGCTTTCCAGTAGTTGGAGACTTTCTGGACAGCCAGGTATGCGACTGACTTTTTAGCCCACTGGCCATTTTCAGGGAAAAATTCCTTGGAGTTAATGCCCAGGATTTTTTCGTAATTCCGAATGGTGCTCTGGCTATGAATCAAAAACATGGCACGCCAACCCAGCTTTCGGCCAATCATCAGGTAACCGATTGCGCTTTCAAGCGTATCAAGCGGGCCAGAGAAATTCTTAGTGGATTTATCGATTAAATCGACCAGCTGCTTTTCGGTATATGTTTGCATGCGGTAGATGTGAAAAATCAACAATTAGGGGTTATTCATGTTCCCTTTATTATAAGCGGATAAATGGGGTTATCAAGAAGTGATGCAAGCGTTGCTTAACGGGGAACCAAGAGGCCGGTAGATGTCGCGTTTACGCAATAAATTAGCAATTTCGGTTTGTCAGATATAATTTGGTCGCGACAAGAATTAATAAAAATTCCATGCAAATTTTTT
>JAHCAG010000021.1 GCA_019635015.1 Burkholderiales bacterium
TAGAAAAACGCCTTGTTGTCATCCCTGCACACCTGGTAGGCCAGTTCGCCTTTTTTCAGGTGCCCGACATAGGTGCCGAGCGGGGATTGTTTCGTCAGGTCAGACATCTGCTGCTCCTTCTCGCTGTAATACAAAAATATAAATAAAATCAAATACTTATTAAATATGTCATTCCGGCGAACGCCGGAATCCAGGAAGTCGCACGGTTCATTGCTGGATTCCGGTTCGCGCTTTGCGCGCCCGGAATGACGGATCGTTCGGTTTTTCTCTGTGCCCTCTGTGGCTAAGCCTTTTTTGTTTCCTCCAGCCCAAAATCAATCAAGGCCTGCGCACGCAGCTTGTTTTTCTGCACTTTCGCGCTGCCGGTCATGCCGATTTTTTCAAAGCTATCGACGATCTTCAGGTAACGCGGCACGCGGAAATTGGCGAGGCGTTCCTTGCTCCATGCGATCAGTGCTTCCGGTGTCTCTGTCTCACCCTCGTTGAGGATCACGTAGGCCGCAGGCACTTCGATCAGCCGCGGATCGGGCACGCCAATGACCTGCGCCTGCTTGATTGCCGGGTGCCGGTGCAGCACGTCCTCCACTTCTGCCGGCGCGACATTTTCGCCGCCGACGCGGAACACATCCTTGATGCGGGTGAGGAACTTGAGCCGGCCGTCTTCATCCATGATGCCGAGGTCGCCGGTGTGCAGCCAGCCGTCCGCGTCGATCGCCTTCGCGGTCTGCTCCGGCATCTTGTAGTAACCCTGCATCACGCTCCAGCCGCGGACCTGGATCTCGCCGGTGCTGCCCGGCGGCTGCGCGGCGCCGGTTTCGGGATCGACCAGCCGCACTTCGACGCCGTCGAGGATGTGCGCCCAGCCTTCAATGCGTTTTTCGAGGTCGTCATCGTGGCGCGACATGCAGACGTTGGGCGAGGCTTCGGACAGGCCATAAGCCTGCACCAGTCCTTTCATGCCCATGCGCTCAACGACCCGGCGTGAGACTTCGGGGCCGCAGGAGACCCAGCCGTTGCGCAGCTGCAACGGGTATTTGTCGAAGTTGGGGTGGTTCAGCATCATCAGGAACATGGTGTCGTTGCCCGAGGTGTGCGTGCATTCCTCGCTCCACATCGTCGACAGCGCCTCCTCGGGCTCGAAGGTCGGCGATGACAGCAGGCAGGCGCCGGTGGTCAGTGCTGCAAGCAGCGACAGCGTGGTGCCGGCGACATGGTAGTACGGTCTGGCGCTGTAGTAGCGGTCTCCCGCCTTCAGGTGGAAACGTCCGGCGACATGGAAGGCGTTCCTCAGCATGTTGTCGTGGCTCAGCATCACCCCCTTGGGGTGCGAGGTGGTGCCGGAGGTGAACTGCATGAGCAGCGTGTCTTCAGGTCTGGCTTCCGGCGGATAGGCCTCGTCCAGCGCAGCGCCCCGGGCGAGCAGTTCGGCGAAGCCGATGGCGCCGGCCGGAACGTCCTGTCCCAGCACGACCACGGTCTGAAGCAGCGGCAGCGCGGGGTCGGGCAGCGCATGGTCCAGCGTGGGGCAGATGCCGCGCAGCATCGCGATGAAGTCGATTTTCAGGAATTTATCGGTGACGAACAGCAGTTTCACATCGGCCTGCTTCAGGCAGTAGGCCATTTCGTCGGACTTGAAGCGTGTGTTGACCGGCACCGTCACGGCACCGATGCTGGCTGCAGCGTAGAAAAAAAGCACCCACTCCAGGGAATTGCCCATGCATACCGCGACATGGTCGCCGCGGTCGATGCCCAGCGCGCGCAGCCCGCGGGCGACTTCGCGCACGTTGTCGCGCAGCTCCGCCCAGGTCAGGCGCCGTCCGGCGATGACCAGTGCTTCGTCCTGCGCGTGCGCCGCCGAGGTCGCGGCAAGGACTTCGGCGAGGGTCTGTTTTTTCCAGTCGTTCATCGGCATCCGGGTCCTTCTGCTATTTGCCCCTGAACTTTGGTTTTCTTTTTTCCTTGAAGGCGGTGACGCCCTCGACATGGTCTTCGGTCATGCGCGCGCCGCAGATCGCCAGCACTTCCATTTCGAGAAGTTGCTCGAGCGTGGGCACGTACATGTACTGGAACATGCGCTTGGCCAGCGTCAGCGCATAGGTCGCGGAGCCGGCGATTTCACGCGCCAGTTCCAGTGCGGCGGCTTCCAGCTGGTCATCGGGAACCACCTTGCTGACGAGGCCCATGTCCTTTGCCTCGGCCGCCGGCAGCTTGCGCGCGCTGTAGACGATTTCCTTGGCGCGGGCGAGCCCGAGATGCTGGGTCAGGAAATAAATGGCGCCGCCATCGGGCGGGATGCCGACGTTCTTGAAGGCCATCAGCAGGTAGGCGGTTTCGCTGGCAACGATCAGGTCGCAGGCCAGTGCCATGCTGGCGCCGATGCCGGCGGCCGGTCCCCGCACCGCGGCGATCACCGGTTTTTCGAGGTGATGCAGCGCGAGGATCATCTGCTGGTGGCCCTTCGAGCGCTTGCGCCCGCTGACCACGTCGTAGCCGCCCATCGAGCCGACGTCGCCGCCGGCGCAGAAGGCGCGCCCGGCACCTGTCAGCAGGACGACGCGCACCGCGTCATCCTCGTTGAGCCTGCGGAAGGCGTCGGCCAGCTCGTGGTACATCTCCCCCGACAGCGCGTTGAGCTTGTCGGCACGGTCGAGCAGGACGGTGGCGATGCCTTCGCTGAGAGTGACTTTGATGCTCATGCCCGGTTCCTGTGCCTGCGGTTCAGAACGATGTGATGCCGGCCCGTGCAAGCACCGTTTTCCATTTTTCGACTTCACTGCGCAGGTGGGCGACGAATTCGGCGGTGGTGCTGCCGACCGGATCGGAGCCGTCGCGCTTCAACTGCTCGGCGAGTTCCGGAGACTTGACGATGCGGACAGCGCTGTCGGCGATTTTTGCGATCACGTCCTTCGGCGTGCGCGCCGGCGCGGTGATGCCGTTCCAGGCGACGGCCTGGAAGCCTTTCAGCCCCTGTTCGTCGAGGGTCGGCACTTCGGGTAGCGCGGCGGTGCGGCCGATGCTGGTCACGCCGATCACGCGCAGCCGTCCGGACTTGATGAAGGGCATCACCGAGGTCAGTCCGTTGAAGGCCATGTCGACATGGCCGCCGACGAGATCGACCAGCGCCGGCGCATTGCCCTTGTACGGCACGTGTATCAATTTCACGCCGGCCATGGCGTTGAGCAGTTCGCCGGAGAGGTGGGGCACGCCGCCGTTGCCGGAGGAGGCGAAGTTCATCTTGCCCGGCCGCGCTTTGGCGAGGGCGATCAATTCATTGACGTTTTTCGCGGGAACACCGGGATGCAGCACCAGGCCCATCGGCGTGGTGTTGATCAGCGTGATCGGCTCGAAGTCCTTCGCCGGATCGTAGGGCAGCTTTTTCATCACGCTGGGCACGACGGTGAAAGGCGCGGGAGTGATCAGCAGTGTGTGTCCGTCGGGCGCCGCCTTGGCGACGATGTCGGTGCCGATCGTGGTATTGCCGCCTGGACGGTTGTCGACGATGACCTGCTGGCCCCAGGCTTCGGCGAGACGCGGCGCAAGCACGCGGGCAATCACGTCGGTGCTGCCGCCGGCGGCAAAGGGCACGATCAGGCGTACCGTCTTGCTCGGGTACTGCTGGGCGGCCGACAGCCCGGGAAACAACAAAAAAATCAATAAAAACAGATATTTAATGTTAAACACGGGTGCTCCTCCTGCTGTTGTGCCGGCCTGGTGCTCAGGCCGATTCCTGGTAAATTCCCTGCAGCCGGCCCATCGCAGTGCGGGCCTCGGCTTCGAGGCGGTCGACTATTGCCGCCAGCGGCTCGATTCTATCGGCGAAGGCCACGCCCTGGCCGCAGGAGAGCATGGCTTTCTCGAATTCTCCGGTCTCATAGGCCTTGCGGCCGACGGTGCCCATGATGTGCGGCAGGATGGCGGCGGTGTCGACCGGCTCTGTTTTCTCGAGTTGCTGGATCATTGCGACATGCGCGGTTTTCAGCGCGCGCTGGTGGTTGCGCATCGACTGCAGCAGCATCGTCGTGTCGGTTTCACCGGCGGCGACCAGGCGTTCCTTGTAGGCGCGGTGCGCCCAGATTTCCTCGGACACCAGGAAACGCGTGCCCATTGCGACGCCTTCGGCGCCCAGGGCCAGCGCAGCAACCAGTTGTTCGCCGGTACCGATGCCGCCGGCGGCGATCACCGGAATTTTCACCGCGCGCGCCGCCGCGACGCCGGCGACCATCGTGCCCACCGGCTCGGTGCCGGGGTGGCCGCCGGCCTCGAAGCCGATCACGGTTACCGCATCGGCGCCCAGTGACTCGGCTTTTTTCACGTAACGCAGCACGCCGGGCACCTTGTGCAGCACGGTGATGCCGGCATCCTTCAGGCGGCGGATATAGGCCTCGGGGTTGTTGCCGGCGGTCTCGACGAATTTCACACCTTCGTCGATCACTGCGTCGATCAGCGGATTGACGCGGTCCGTGCCGTCGCGGCTGACGCGGATCATGATGTTGACGCCGAAGGGTTTGCCTGCGCTCAGTTCGCGGCAGCGGCGGATGCCCGCGCGCAGTGCCTGCACGTCGGGAAAACTCGCGGCAGTCATGAATCCGATCAGCCCCGCACGCGCAACCGCGGCGACATAGACCGGGTCGGCGAGCCACATCAGCCCGCTGGCGATGATGGGCAGGCGGATGCCGTAGAGCTCGGTGATGCGGGTTTTGAAGGGTTGGGTCATGAAGTCAAAGTCAAAAGCTTTTAGCCACAGAGGACACAGAGAAAACCAAAGCAGCCATTACGAGAAGTATTGGCCATTGCCATCGTTTTTGCAGTTCTCTGTGTGCTCTGTGACCTCTGTGGCTCAAGGTTTTCAGTTTTTCAGCACTACCAACGCATCCGCAGCCACCACACCGGAGGAGTTTACGAACAGCGGGTTGATGTCGATTTCGGCGATGCGGTCCTGGTGGTCCGCGGCGAGCAGCGACAGCCGTGACAGGGCGTCTGCCAGTGCGTCGATGTTGCAGGGCGGTTTGCCGCGATAACCCTGCAGCAGCTTCACGCCGCGGATCTCGTGGATCATCGCTATCGCGGTTTCCGTATCGAAGGGCGCGTAGCGGTGGGTGACGTCGTGCATGATCTCGGTGAACACGCCGCCGAGTCCGACGGCGATCAGCGGACCGAAGTGGGGGTCGTTGACCGCGCCGGCAATGATTTCCTCGCCCGTCGCCATCTGCTGCACCAGGATGCCGTCGATGCGGGCGTCGGCCTTCCAGGTCTTTGCCGCGGCCAGCACTTCGCGCGCGGCCTGTTTCAGCCCGTCGAGCGTGGTGATGTTGAGGCGGATCACACCGGCTTCGGTCTTGTGCGGGATCTCGGCGGATTCGATTTTCACCGCGAGCGGGAAGGGCAGCGGCGCCGCCGCGAGTTTTTCAACGGCATCGGCCGCGAGCAGCGTCTCGCCGGTGACCGGGATGCCGTAGGCCTTGAGTATGGCTTTCGAGGCGTGTTCGCCCAGCGTGCCGGCGCCCTTCAGTTCCAGTTTCTGCGGTGCGACCGCACGTTTGCCGTCGCGGGCGCGCCGGGCTTCATGTTCGCGTCGTTTGCCGGCGAAATCGGCGAGTGCCGCCATCGCATCGACGGTGCGCCCCGGTGCGAGGATGCAGGGCACACCGTGGTTTTCGAGGTAATCCATCGCGGCACGGTTGTCATCGGGCGAGGTCGGCCAGTTCAGCAGCAGCGGCTTGTCGCTGTCCTTCAGCATCCCGACCAGGCCTTCGGCCCAGACCTGGGCGACGGTTCCGCGCGGCGAGCGCGCGACGATGGCGTCGATGTTGGGGTCGGCCAGCACTTCGCGCATGGTCTTGGTGTACGAGGCGAAGTTGTCGTTGTAACCCTGTGCCGTGGTGTCGATCGGATTTTCGATCGAGGCATAGGCGACGACGATGCCGCGCAGCTTCTCGCGGGTGGCGTCGGCCAGCCGCGGTAGCGTCAGGCCGCGGGACACGCAGCGGTCGGCGAGCAGCACGCCGGCGCCGCCGGACAGGGTCATCACGCCGACGCCGTTGCCCCGGGGCAGCTTGCGCGCACGGAAGGCCTTGCAGTAATCCACCAGGTCGTCAACGTCCTGCACCTCGATGAAGCCGCCTTCACGGAAGGCAGTGCGAAACAGTTCGTAGCCGGCGGTCAGGCGAGCGGTGTGCGAGGTCGCGGCCTTGCTGCCGACCTCGGTATTGCCGACCTTCCAGATCAGGATCGGCTTGCCCAGTTCCAGCGCGCGCGCGCCGAGCCGGCGCAGGCGCCTGCCTTCAGTGGTGCCCTCAAGGAAGGCGGTGAGAATTTCGACGTCGGGGCGCTCGATCAGGTGTTCCATCCAGTCGAGCGCCGTGAGGTCCGCCTCGTTGCCGGTGGAGATCACGTGATTGAAGCCGAGTCCGTAATAACAGGCGACGGCGACCACGCCGAAGCCGAAGCCGCCGGACTGTGTGACCATCGCGATCGGGCCGGGTTTCAGCGTCTTCAGCTGCAGCGTGCCGCCGAAGCCGAGACGGAAATCGGCATCGAGGTTCATCACGCCGAGGCAGTTGGGGCCGACGACACGTACACCGCTGGATTTGATGGCTGCCAGCAGCTTGTCGTTGAGCGCCTTGCCGGCATCACCGGCTTCGCTGAATCCGGCGGAAAGGATTACTGCAAACGGAATGCCCGTCTTGCCGCATTGTTCAATCGCGCCCGGCACCAGCGCGCCCGATACTGCGATCAATGCGACATCGCAGGGCTGCGGTACCGCGCTGATGTCGGGATAACAGGTGAGTCCCTTGACCTCCGTGTATTTCGGATTGACCGGATAGACCTTGCCCTTGTAGCCGTATTCGGTGAGCAGCTTGATCGGCTGGCCGCCGATGCGCGCGAGGTCGGTGGAGGCGCCGATGATGGCGACGCCGCGCGGGTCGAGCAGACGGGAGAGGTCGGGTGCGGTGGCGGTTGGGGTGGTCATGGATTAAATGAAGGGGAAAGGAGCGTCACAAAAAAGCAATTAACAGGATGGACAGGATGAACAGGATTAAAACCGATATATCGTGACGGGAACCTTCATGGTTTTATCCTGAACATTCTGTCCATCCTGTAAAAACGCCTTTCAATCCGTGCGCATGTTGGCGGCCTTGACCAGGTTCGCCCACTTTTCGGTTTCGCTGCGGATGAAGGCCGTGAACTCCTCCGGCGTGCTGGCGACCGGTTCGGCTCCCTGGCCGGAGAGTTTTTCAATGATGTCCGGAGCGCGCAATGCTTTCACGGCTTCGGTGTGCAGCCGCGCGATGACATGTTTCGGTGTTGCCGCCGGTGCGAGCAGGCCGTACCAGCCGCTGGCGCTGTAGCCGGGCAGGGTTTCTGCAATGGTGGGCAGATCGGGCAGCAGTGCCGAACGTTTGGCGCTGGTGACCGCAAGGCCTTTGACCTTGCCTGATCTGATGTGCGGCGTGATGATCAGGCTGTTTTCGTAACTCATGTCGACTTCACCGGATACCAGCGCGACCAGCGCCGGCGCGCCGCCCTTGTACGGGACGTGGGTGATGTCGACCTTGGCCATCAGTTTCAGCAGCTCGCCGGCAAGGTGGGTGATCGTGCCGTTGCCGGAAGAGGCGTAATTGAGTTTTCCGCCGCCTCTTTTGGCCAGCGCCAGCAGTTCCTTGACATTTTTTGCAGGCACCGAGGGATGGGTGACCATGACGCTGGTTACCGACACGCTTTGCGTGATCGGCGCCAGATCGCGCAAAGTGTCGTAGCCGAGTTTCGGGTTCAGGCTTTTGGCCACTGCCAGGCCGCCAATCGTGCCCATGACGATGGTATAGCCGTCGGGCGCGGACTTCGCCACTTGCTCGGTCCCGATGGCGCCGCCGGCACCGCCGCGGTTTTCGACAACGACCTGCTGGCCGAGGGCCTCGGCCATCTTCGGCGCCATCAGCCGCGCCACAATGTCGGTGGGGCCGCCCGGCGGGAAAGGCACAACCATGCGCACGGGTTTGACGGGATATTGTTGCGCGGCTGCGGTTAAAACAGGGGAAACCAGCAGCAAGGGCAGCAGAATGGCTGATTTGTTCATGATCATCTCCTCAGGGTGCTGTTGTTATTGATCGACATGCGCCGTATTGGTCATCGAAGGGCGCTCTGCAAACTGTTGATACCAGCCGGCGATGCGGTCATGGCCGCTGCGCCAGTCCAGGTGGGCGAAACGGAAGTCAATATAGCCCAGCGCGCAGCCGATGGCGATGTGGCCGATGCTGACCGGTTCCGCCGCCAATGCCGTGGCTTCCCGCTCCAGCGCAGATACCGCATTACGCACCTTCATTTCAAACGCCGCGAGCATTTCCGGTGACTGCTGCGGCTGCGGGCGGAGCATTTCATTGCGCCACAGCATCAGGTTGTCGGTGAGGTTGTTGCCCAGCGCATGGCGGCGCAGCGCGGTCCAGCGCGCCGGTCCGGATGGCGGGAACAGTTTTGTGCCGCCGTGCAGGCTGTCAAGGTGCTCGCAGATCACGGTCGAGTCGTAGAGCGCGCTGCCGTCTTCAAGCAGCAGCGTCGGGATCTTGCCGGTGGGATTGATGGCGAGCAGGCCGGTGTTCGGCCGGGTCATCGACACCAGCGTGCGTTCGCATTCGATGCGTCCGGCCAGCCCGCATTCATGGGCGAAGATCATCACCTTGCGCACAAAAGGTGAACGCGATGACCAGAAGAGTTTCATGCCTTCAGGGTTTTCATGTAGCTGATGATGGCGTCCGCCACTGCGGCGGGCTGTTCGGGCAGCAGCGCATGGGCGGCATTGTCGATCCTCGCGAGAGTCACGCGGGCGGCCCCCCACTCGTCGCGGTAGGTGTAAATGCTGTCGGGTGGCGACAGCGGGTCCTTGAGCGACAACACGTCGAGCACCGGCGCACTGCCTGCGGTCCACCATTCCGGTTTCGGTGTTGCCTCGGTGGCGTCACGCTCGGCGTGCATCACCTCATCGTTCCAGCCATCGAGCCAGACGCGGGCGTCGTTGCCCGGCGCGAAAAACACATGCTGCAGGTGTTTCAGGCGCACTTCCTCCGGCAGATCCATCTGGTGGCATTTGTTGATCGAGTCGCGCAGTTCGGGCGCCAGCGGCCAGGTATGGGTCGCGGCGAGCAGCACCACGGCGCGTGTGAGTTCCGGGTAGTCGGCGGCGACGGTGCGGGCGACGAAATTGCCGAAGGCATGGCCGGCGACCACCGAGGGTTCGCCGCCGTCGTGGCGGATCACCGCGGCGATGTCGGCCGAAAAATCATGCAGCGTGATGCCCTTGAGCGGGCCGCTGCTGCCGCCGAGTCCGCGCGGTTCCGGGCACAACGCGCGGTAACCGGCGGCGGCCAGGCGCTGCGCGATGTCGAAAAAATCGGCGGCGCCGCGGCCCAGCGACGGCATCATCACGATGCGCGGGCCGCTGCCGAAAGCGTGGACTGCAATGCGGACTTCGCCGCGTTGTACGGTGAAAGAGGCTGTGGAGGACATGGTGCGGAAACCTGCTCTTTGAGGGAGCAGGAATTCTACCGCGCCATCGGGAACTCACCCGGAAAAACGTCCAATTGATGGAACATTGCGCCGGAATCAGAGGATTTTTTCGCCGAACTTCTTCAGCGCGGCCCCGGACAGTGAAAGTCCGAGTCCGGGCTGTTCTTTCAGATGGAGCATGCCCTTGTCGATTTTCGGCGGGTCCTCGAACAGTTCCGCCTGCAGCGGGTCGCGCTCCGGATCGGTGAAGGACTCGACGATGCAGCCCGCCGGGCTGCCTGCGACGATGTGGGCATGGATGAAGCAGTCGTGGTGAGGCGCGACCTGCACCTGGTTCAGTTCGCACAGCGCGGCGAGTTTGCGGCCGGTGGTGAAGCCGCCCATCATCGTGCAGTCGAACTGCAGGATGCTGATCGCACCGTCTTCGACGAGGTCGCGGCAGCCATAGGCGGTCAATTCGCTTTCGCCGGCCGACAGCGGGATGTTCGTCTGCTTCGCGAGTTTCACCAGTTCACGGTGGTCATCGGCCCAGCGTACCGGTTCTTCCAGCCAGCGCGGATTGAGCGGCAGCATCTCGCGTGCCGCGGTGATCGCGGTCGGCAGGTCCCAGGCGCGGTTGCAGTCGACCATCAGGTCCTTGTCGGGACCGATGATGTCGCGGATCAGCTCCAGCCGTTTCAGGTCTTCCTTCAGCGGCACGCCGCCAACCTTGGCCTTGAAGCCCTGGTGGCCCTGGGCCTTCAGCATCTGCATTTCGTCCTTCAGTTCCGCCATGTCCTTGCCGTCGCGGTAGTAGGCGCAGGTGACGTAGCAGGGGATTTCGCTGCGGAAGCCGCCGAACAGGCGGTACAGCGGCAGCTTCGCTGCCTTGCCGACGATGTCCCAGGCGGCGATGTCCACCGCCGCGGCGATGCGCACGATGGCTTCCCGCGTCCAGCCCTTTTCGGAGGCGATGCGCTGCGCGGTCAGCCAGAAGATGCGGTCATGGAGTTTCTCGGGTGCCAGCGGATCCTGACCAATGATGAAGTCGGCGATGCCCGACTTGAAAGCCTTGATCGCAGCCTCGATCGGCGTGTAGCTGGTGGCGATGCCGATGCCTTCTACGCCCTCGTCGGTGAACATGCGCACCAGGATTTCATTGGCCTTGGGTACGATGAAGTTGCTGACCCAGAACGGGCGCTTGTCTTCGTCCGGGGCGCGGAGGATGTGGACTTCGAGTCTGGTGATTTTCATCGATGGATTCCGGATGGGTGCTGAACGGCCGCCAGTTTAACGTTTTCCGTTGGCCATCTGCCGGCTTTCCGGCATCTGCCGCAGCCGCCATGTGGCAAGCGGGCTGAGCAGCGCGATGATACCCAGCGAGCACCAGGCGAGTCCCCAGGTGACGACCGGTGAGGCTTCAGCGGCGCCCGCGGCGTCGAGTACCAGGCCGAAGACCCAGGGAGCGATGGCGCCGGCACCAAAGCCCAGCACCGAACGCACGGAGTAGGCGGCCCCGATGTGCCGCTGCGGCACCAGTTCGGTGACCGCCGTCGAATACACCGAGGAGTCGCCCACCGCGGTGAAGCTGTAGAAGGCGCAGATCACCACCAGCAGCCACAGTGGCAGCCCGATCAGCCAGCCCAGCGCCAGCGAGCAGCAGGCGCTGATCGTCGCCAGCACCAGCATCGTCCAGGTGCGGCCCATGCGGTCCGACAGCCAGCCGCCGGTGATACTGCCGCCCATGCTGCCGATGTAGGCGATCGCGGCGAGTCCGGCGCCGAGGCTGGCTGATGCGGTAGCGCTGCTGCCGGTGGAATAGGCGGCGGCTGCCGCGAGGAAGGCCGGCATCCAGGCCTTCATGCCGAGCATTTCCCAGGAATGGAAGGTGTAGGCCCAGGTGACGAGCATCGCCGGTTTGTTGTTAAGGATCATCGACACCGGTTTTTCCGCGGCCTGTTCAGTGCTGCGCGGATGAATGATGTTCGGCGTGTTGCGCAAGGCATAAAGGGCGAGCAGGGTGCCCAGCAGCGGTCCGGCGGCGTTGACGATGAAGGCGCCACGCCATCCGATCAGCGGCGTCAGTGCGCCGGTGAGTACCAGCGCCAGCGCGTAACCGCCGGATGCCGCGGCGAGGTAGAAACCCATCGCGCGGCCGCGCTTGCCGGACTGGAAACGCTCCGCGATCAGCGTCAGCCCCGGCGTGTACGAGCCGCCGGAGAACAATCCGGTAAGTCCGTAGAGGATCACGCCGCTGATGAAACTTTCGGCGAACAGCGCAAACACCATCGCGCTGATGCTGGAAGCGATGCTCGATACCAGGAACACGCGCTTGGCGCCGTAACGGTCGGCGAGGAAGCCCACCGCCACCAGCGAGAACAGGTAACCGAAATGCCAGGCCGACTGGATCATGCCGGCTTGCCCGGCGTTCATGCCCCAGTCCGGTTTCAGCAACGGAATCGCCGCGGCATAGGCGGTGAAGATCAGCGCGAAACTGGTGCGGCTGGCGCAGAGCCAGAGCAGCCAGGCACCGTCGCCGCGGGGGGTATGGCCCAAGATCTATTTGCCCAGGAAACGCGGCGGCCGCTTTTCCTTGAATGCGGCGACGCCTTCCTTGTGGTCATGGGTCAGGCGCACGATGCCGGAAGCGAGGGTTTCCATTTCGCAAAGCTGTTCGAGCGTGGGCACCGCCATGGACTGGAACATTTTCTTGGCCAGCGCCAGCGCGTAGGTCGCCGATTCCGCGCATTCGCGGGCGAGTGCCAGCGCCGCGGACTCGAGTTCGGCATCCGGCACCACGCGCGACACCAGTCCCAGCGCTTTTGCCTCGTTGGCATCGACAGGCCGCGCGGTGTAGACCAGTTCCTTGGCCTGCGCCATGCCCAGGCGCTGGACCAGGAAAAACACCGCGCCGCCGTCGGGTACAACGCCGACTTTCTTGAAGGCCATCGAAAACTTCGTGGTGTCGGACGCGACGACCAGGTCGCAGGCCAGTGCCAGCGCGTTGCCGATGCCATAGACCGGCCCGCGGGTGGCGGCAATCACCGGCTTGTCGAGATTGTAGAGTGCGATGATGGTGCGGTGGCGGCGCTGCGAGCGAGCGCGTCCGGAAACGATGTCGGATTTCGCCATGTTGCCGACGTCGCCGCCGGAACAGAAGGCGCGACCTTCGCCCTTCAGCACCACCGCGCGGATCGTGTCATCGGCGGCGATGTCATTGATGAAACCGAGCAGGGCATCCCACATCGCATCCGACATCGCGTTGAGGCGCTCGGGACGGTCCAGTGTCAGGATGCCGACGGCACCGTCTTTTTCGTAGCGTACATTCATAAAATCAAAGACTAAACCTTTTAGCCACAGAGAACACAGAGAAAACAGAGGACACAGAGAAAACCCATAACCGCGAACATCGCCTCACCGGTTTTGCTCTTGCAGTTCTCTGTGCTCTCTGTGTCCTCTGTGGCTTGCTTTTGACTTTCGTTTTAAATCGAATCCCACGGAAACACATCCGCGGTGCGCTCGGTGGGCGGGTAGAACCAGCTTTTCAGCGCAGGGTACATGTGTTCGGCGCAGCGTCCCGGGGTCCAGCCGTCGGCGCGGTGCACGCCGCGCAGCGGGCGTGACTGGCTCATCAGGAAGATTTCGTTCTTGCGCGTGGCGAAGACCTGGGCGTTGACGCCTTTGGCGGCATCGCTCAAGAGGAATACCGCGAGCGGCGCGTTGTGTTCCGGCGTGACCTGCTTGCGCTGCTCGATGCGTGCGGCGGTCGCCGGATCCTTGGCCGGGATCGACGCGGTCATCCGTGTCCAGGCTACAGGCGCGATGCAGTTCGAGCGCACGTTGAAGCGCGACATGTCGACCGCGATCGCCTTTGACATCGCCACCATGCCCAGCTTGGCTGCGCCGTAGTTGACCTGGCCCATGCCGCCGATCAGGCCGGAAGTGGAGGTCATGTGCACGAAGGCGCCGGATTCCTGCTTGCGGAAATGGTCTGCGGCGTGGCGCGCGCAGTTGAAAGCGCCTTTCAGCATCACGTTGACCACGGAATCCCAGTCGCTTTCCGTCATCTTGTGGAAGATCACGTCGCGCAGGATGCCGGCGTTGTTGACCACCCCGTCGACGCGTCCGAAGTTGTCGAGCGCGCACTGGATGATCTTCGCGGCGCTGGAAAACTCGGCGACGCTGTCGTAGCTGGCTGCAGCTTCGCCGCCGGCCTTCCTGATTTCGTTGACCACCTCCTGTGCCGGGGTCTGGTCGCCGCCGGCGCCGTCGAGCGCGACGCCGATATCGTTGACGATGACCTTCGCGCCTTCGGATGCCGCCATTCTCGCGATCGCCGCGCCGATGCCGCGGCCTGCGCCGGTCACCACCACCACCTTGCCTTCCATCATCCTGTCTGCCATTTCCCAGCTCCTTGAAAAACCTGAAACTAAAACCTTTTTAGCCACAGAGGGCGCAGAGGACACAGAGAAAACCTTGGACATCGGAAGACGATGCAGGCAAGGTTTTGTTTTTTGATCTTCTCTGTGTTCTCTGTGACCTCTGTGGCCAAGCTTTTGACTTTGACTTAAACGATTTCCGCGCGACCGTTGTTGAGCACGGTGACGCCGCGCGCCGGTACGGTGGCGCGGAAGCTGATGATATTGCCATCAACCCACATTTCGGTGCGGATGGTTTCGCCGGGATAGACCGGCGATGAGAAGCGGCCTTCCATGCTTTTCAGGCGCAGCGGGTCGTAGCCGCAGACTGTTTTCACCAGGGCGTGGCCGACAACGCTGAAGGTCGCGCGACCGTGCAGGATCGGCATCTTGAAGCCGGCTTTCGCGGCGTAAGCCGGATCGGCATGCAGCGGGTTGTAGTCGCCGGACAGGCGGTAGATCAGCGCCGCCTGCGGCAGCGTCGGCAGGTCGCAGACCTGCTGTGCCGGCGTTTCCGGAATCGGCTGCGGCGCCTTGACCGGACCGGAGGGACCGCCGAAGCCGCCGTCGGCGCGGCAGAAGGTGGTGGAGGTCAGAGTGCAGACCAGTTCGTCGGTGGCCTTGTCGCGCACCTCGCAGGCGGTCATCAGCAGCGCGCCCTTGTCCTTGCCCTTGTCGAGCACTGCGGTCACCCGCGTCTTGCCGATGATGGTGCCTTCGACCGGCAGCGGCTTGTGGATGACGAAGCCCTGTTCGCCATGCACCACATGGCTGCGGGTTATGCCGGTGCCTTCCCCGGCATGCCAGGGGCCGGGATAGCCGAGAATGATCGCCATTGTCGGCAGTGCCTTGAGGTTTTCCTCGTAGACGAACTGCAGTTGGTTGGGATCGAGGGGGTCGGCACCCAATCCGACGCCCAGCGCATAAAGCATGGTGTCGCGTTTCGTCAGCTTTTGTTCAACTTGTGGAATGTCGAAGTTGAGCAGTTTTTCATGGTTGATGGCCATCACGTCTCTCCGGAGTTTTGTGATGCGGGCAATAAGCGGCGCAGCGTCTGTTTGAAGTGTTGTGCGCGGAAGGATTTTTCGCGGATATACTAGCATGGAGCAGCCCGCATCGAAGCGAGGCCGCATGGTGATAAACCGGACGCCGAGCGCGGAACAGCGATGGCGTTCACCGGATGGAGGAAGCAGGCATGCCGAAGAAATTGACCACGGCCCAGCTCAGGGACTACCGCGCGAACGGTTATCTGTATCCGCTGGAAGCGCTGTCCGCTGCTGAAGTCGCGAAATACCGCGAAGAGCTGCGCAGGACCGAAGAGCGCCTCGGCGGTTCGCTGATGGACATCGACAAAAAATTCCGCGGCAACCTGCATTTCATGTGCAAATGGGTCGATGAGCTGGCGCGCACGCCGGCGATCCTTGATGCCGTCGAAGACCTGCTCGGCCCGGACATCCTGCTCTACACCAGCCGCTTCTTCATCAAGGAGCCGATGAGCGAGGGTATCGCCGCCTGGCACCAGGATTCCACCTACTTCGGGCTGCGGCCCTTTGACCATGTCACGGCCTGGGTTGCGTTGAGCAACGTCACCGCGGAGGCCGGCCCGGTGGAGTTCGCCATCGGCAGCCATATCCGCGGCCAGCTGCTGCAGAAAAGCGGGCTGATCAAGAACAGCGTCAACACTGCGGGCCAGATCATCGTCGAGTGGTTTGACCAGTCGGAAATCGACCGCGCGATCCTCAAGCCCGGCCAGTTCTCCTTCCACCACACCTGCGTCGTGCATCAGTCGCAGCCCAACCGTTCCCCCGAGCGGCGCATCGGCATCGCGCTGAGCTACATCCCGACGCGCACCCGCTACATCGGCAAGCGCCGCATGCCGGCCTGCCTCGTGCGCGGCAGGGATGAACACAATCATTTCGACCTGCAGCCGCGGCCGCAGGTGGATTTCGGCGAAATCGAGATGCAGCGGCACGACACGACCTTCAAGGCCTATATCGAATCGTTCTACGAGCAGCTCGGCGAGGCGGAAAAGGATCTGCCGCGGGATGCTGCGGCCGGCATGGTTTACTGAGCGGGGCGGGAGGGCTTGAAAGTCACCCTGTTGGGCACCGGCAGCCCGTTGCCCTCACTCAGGCGCGCGTCCTCGAGTTACCTGGTCGAAGCCGGCGGCGATGTCATCCTGATCGATCATGGTCCCGGTGCCTTCCAGCGCCTGATGCAGGCCGGGAAAAAAGCGACCGACGTCACGCAAGTTTTTCTGAGCCACCTGCATTTCGACCATTGCGCCGACCTGATCCGGCTGTTCCATCATCGCTGGGATGCGAGCGGCGACAACACGCCGCCGATGCGCATTCATGGTCCCGACGGCAGCCAGGAATTTGTCGACCGCGTATTCGGCCCGCAGGGCGCATTCAGCCGCGATCTGGTTTCCCGCACGCAGCATCCGCTGAGTGTCGGGGCGTACCGCGAACGCGGGGGCACGCCGCCGCGCCCGTGGCCGGATACCCGCGTCACCGAGCTGCGTGGCGCAGGTGCGCTGGAATTCGGCGACTGGCGCATCCTGCGCTGCGAGGTTCCGCATTACCAGCCGTACCTCGACAGTTTCGCCTATCGCATCGAAGCCGGCGGCAAATCCTTCGTCTATACCAGCGACGTGAACCTGGCGCTGCCCGGCGGCGCACCACCTGCGCTGCTCGAACTGGCGCGGGGTGCCGACCTGCTGGTGCATTACCTGAACGCTTTTGCCTTCGAGGCGAACCACCCTGGCGGCCTTGCCGGTCCGCGCTTCGCGGCGCAGCTTGCGCGGGACGCCGGCGTCGGGATGCTGGTGACCACGCATCATGGTCCATGGATAGATTCCGGCGGCATGCCGGAACGGATTCTCGCCGAAATCGGCAAAACGTATTCCGGCCGCACTGTGTGGGGCGAGGATCTGATGTCCTTCGATTTGCAGGCGGCAGCGTAAGCCGCGGGGCGTCGAAGCGGCGGCAGGCTTGCGGCGTCGCGCTGCAGGCACCTACAATCGGAAGCACCGGCGCCATCACAGAGCGCCAGCCACAACGAGGAGATTCCCTTGAAACACCCATTGATCGGCGCTGCCGTGCTGGCCGCGTTTTCCCTTGCGGCAACTCACGCCTTTGCGCAGGGCGTCGCCGCGAATTACCCCGACAAGCCCCTGCGTCTGGTGGTGCCGTTCCCGCCCGGCGGCGGCAACGACATCCTCGCGCGCACGCTGGGACAGCGCCTGACCGAGGTGGTGTCGCAGCAGGTCGTGGTCGACAACCGCGGCGGCGCCGGCGGTGCGCTGGGCGCAACCATTGCGGCGCAGGCCAATCCCGACGGTTACACGCTGTTCCTGGGCAGCGTCGGCAACCTCGCGCAGAATCCGGCGCTGAAGGCCAATCTGCCGTACGATCCGGTGCGCGACTTTGCGCCGGCATCGCTGGTGGCGGTGTCGTCGTTCATGCTCGCGGTGCATCCGGGCGTGGCGGCAAAATCAGTGCAGGACCTGATCGCGCTGGCCAAGGCCAGTCCCGGCAAACTCAACTACGCCTCGGCCGGAACCGGTTCATCACTGCACATGGCGGGCGAACTCTTCAAGTATGCGACCGGCACCGACATGCTGCATGTGCCGTACAAGGGCACCGGTCCGGCGATGACCGATCTTCTCAGCGGCCGCGTGCAGCTGATATTCAGCACCATGCCGCCGGTGCTGCCCCAGGTCAGGACCGGCAAGCTGCGCGCGCTGGGGGTCACCACGATCAAGCGCGCAGCCGCCGCGCCGGATGTGCCGACAATTGCGGAATCCGGCGTCAAGGGTTTCGACGTGTCGAACTGGCAGGGTGTGCTGGCTCCGGCGAAAACCCCGGCGCCGGTCATACGCAAGCTCAACCAGGACATCATCAAGGCGCTGGCGGTGCCGGGCATGAGCGAGGCGCTGGCCAAGCAGGGCCTGGAACCCGCGGGCGGCAAGCCCGAGGAATTCGGCGCGCTGATCAAGTCGGAAATTGCCAAGTACACCCGGGTGGTCAAGGCGGCGAAGATCGTCGTCGACTGACCGCTTCCGGCGGGACGGTTTTGACGCAACAGCGGCGGGCAGCAGCCCGCCGTTTTTATTTGACCGGAACCGCGCAGGCTGCGGCCGAGGCTGCGATGCAGCCGCCGGTGCAGACGACATCGCCGTTGATGTTCGTTGCCGCCGAGCCGCGCCTTGTCTTCGAGCAGACGATGTCGCCGTTGCGATCCGCCATGCATTGGCCCGGGCCGCATACCGGCATGCGGTAGCGGTCGAGCAGGATGCCGCCGCCGGGGGGCGAGCAGCGAATTTCACCGTTGATGTCGGCAAGGCAGCGGCCGCCGGGTGGCGGGCATTGCGGGTTGCCGTAGCGGTCGTTGACGCAGCCGCGGCCCTGCTGTGCCAGGACCCCGGCGGCCATTCCGGCCATGAGCAGTGCGAGGATGGGGATACGCAGCAGTTTCGAATTCATGGGGATGTCTGCTTTTTGTGGTTTGTCACTTGCATAACGCTCGTCGCGTCTGCCGGTTTACCGTCGCCCGGCGGTGCGCCTCATTGGCGCGCGGCGCCACCGGCACGGCGGACCTGCCGCCAGTCCCAGGGCGGCATCGCTGCGGCATCGGCCCACAGTCCTAGCTGCGCCGTGCGCGCGGCAGACTCCGCCCTGCGGTAATTTTCGCGCTCGGCCGCCGGTTGTTCGCGTTCATACGCCCGGTAATGCCAGGCCAGTCCGGCGTCCAGCATCGACAATCCGATGTCGATGGCCGGCGGGCAATCGTCGCAGCCCGGCGGTGCCACGCGGACGATGCCGACACGCCGCCAGTAGCGGTCGATTTTCTTGCCGGACACCAGAACCTGCCGGTTCCAGGCCAGCGCTGCGAGTGTTTCCTGCGCGCGGCGTCCGAAGGGCTGGCCGCGTTCCGGCGCGTCGATGCCGGCGATGCGCACCTTGTGCGTCAGCCTGTTGCTGTCGAGGACAGTCAGCGTGTCGCCGTCGGCGACATGGATGACGCGGCCCTCGAGCGTGCCTGCCGCGGCTGGGGGCGCCGCCAGCCACAGCAGTGCCGCAAATCCGCAGGCGACGGCGCGGCGAATCGTGCGCAGTCTGTCCGGCGGCGGCACTAGGCCGGCTTCTGCAGCATCACGATGCGGTTGCTGTTGGTGCCGCGTTCGTTGTTGCCGATGCCCCAGATGTTCGAGGTCTTGGTGAACTTCTGGGTGTTGATCAGGATGGCCTCGCAGCGGAAACCTGCGGCCGCGCCCAGCGGCAACACCGCCTCGTCGAGGTTCACCGAGCCGCGCTGCACCTCGCCGACCTCGAAGGCGACCCAGCCCTTCGGGCGGGTGACGCGGTAGAGCTCCTGCAGCACCGCCTGCATCACTTCCGACCATTCGTTGACGCTGGAGGCCATGGTGATGCCGGCGCCGATTTCCTCGGCGTCGAGGCTGTTGAACCAGCAGCGCAGCCAGTTGTCCTTCGCGTACTGCACGACATTGAGGAAGGGCGGCGAGGTCACCGTCAGCTGGACGCTGTCATCCGCTATGGCCGGTGTCCGTTCGGCGGGGCCGCAGAGGAACTGCGCACCGATCGCCGCCTGCTGCAGGCGCCAGCGCGCGGCGGCATTGATCTCGCTCTGCAGCTGCATCGATTTGCGCAGGATCAGTGCGCGCACGTCACGGTATTCCGGCGCCTTGCCGGTCTTTTCGTTGATCCTGACCTGGCTTTCCGGGGATACCGCCTGGTTCGGCGGCAGCGTATAGGTCGAGAAGAACCCCGGCGAGTGTCCGGTCAGGCGGTTGGTGGCGACCATGCGGATCCAGCGGTCGGCATCGTCTTCCATGCAGCTTTCGCGGCGATCGGCGAGCCAGGCGCGCAGGTTCAGCAGTTCTCGCTCGGTGTCCGGGTGGTAGAACATCGAGAGGTCGATGTCGTTCCTGATTTTTGCGTTCATGCGGATCGCGCGCAGCCGCACGTCGATGGCAGCGATCAGCGGCACCTGCAGCCGAGGCCGTGTCAGTATCGCCGACAGCGGATTGACGTCGTTGGCGATCACGTTGCGGCCCGTCAGTGCGGCTTCGATCGCGGTGGTGCCGCGGCCGCTGAAGGGGTCGTAGACGACATCGCCCGGTTTGCTCAGGCGGTCGATGAAATAGGCGGGCAGCTGTGGCTTGAAGCAGCCGCGGTAGGAGACTTCATGCAGCGGATTGGCCTGGCGCTGCTTGCTGGTCCAGAACTCCTGTTCGTAGACCGGCACGCCGTTGATGCGGCGCGGCGGCGGCATGCTGCGGGCGCGGCGTGCGGCCGGTGCAGTGACGGCGAGATCGTAGGCGGTAACCGATGCGACTGCGGCCATGTGAATGTCCTCCATTCATTGTGAGTTCACACAGGCATCGTACGCCGATTTTTTTTGAAAGTACAGTTTTTATTCAATAAGTTATACCTGTTTTTTAAAGTTAAGTACGAATCATTCTCATTTGGGCTCGGGGTTTATTGTTATTTGGGTGGCAAACTATGCATGGGGGGTAACAGGGGCATCACCTTAATGACAGAAACACTAAGGAGATGAAAATGAAACCGAAAAGCAAGGTATTGGGACGAGCAACTGAACTAGTGTTAACAGATCAGCAACGTCAGAAGCTCTTAAATGCAACGACCGGGAGAGGGGGAAATCAAAGTCTCTGTGAACGAGTTCATGACAGCATTATTCATAGAAACGGAACGCTCGTGGCTCGAGTTTATGATGCAGACATGGAGCGAATAATGACTGCAGTTCGCCGACCAGATAGGGGAACTTGGCAGGATGTATTTAGAGAAATACTGACCGCAAATAATATCGACTACTGATCACTGACATTTTGTGCTGACAGCAGGTCGTCCACCGCCTCGATCCAGTGGCGGACCTTGAGCGGGGTTGCCGACTGCAGATGAGTCTGGCAGCCGATGTTGGCGGTGAGGATCTGAGCCGGTGATGCGGCGGTCAGCGCCCTGATCTTGTTCTGTTTCAGTTGCGAGGAAATTTCCGGCTGCAGGATCGAATAGGTGCCGGCCGAACCGCAGCAGAGGTGCGCGTCGGCCACCGGCGCGAGCTCGAAGCCGAGTTCGCCGAGCAGGGCTTCGACGCGGCCTTTCAGCTTCAGTCCGTGCTGCAGCGAGCAGGGGGCATGAAAGGCGAATCTGCCTTGCGGTCGGTTATTCATAAGTATTTGTTTTAATTCACTTTTTTGTTTTTCGATCGCGCTGCTGAGATCGCAGGCCAGGGCTGCGATGCGTTTTGCGCGTTCGGCGTACGCCGGGTCATGCGCGAGCAGGTGGCCGTAGTCGCTGATCATCATGCCGCAACCGCTGGCGGTGAACAGCAGCGCCTCCGCGCCCTGTTCGACATGCGGCCACCAGATGTCGATGTTGTGGCGCATTGCGTCCAGCGCCTGCTCCTGTGCATCGAGGTGGAAACCCACGGCGCCGCAGCAGCCGGCATTGGGTGCGCGCACCAGCGAAATGCCGAGGCGGTCGAGCACGCGCGCGGCGGCTGCGTTGGTCGCCGGTGACAGCGCGGGTTGTACACAGCCATCGAGCAGAAGCATGCGTCTCTTGTGGCCGCCGAGCGGCCAGGGCCGTGCGCGCGGGGGCGCTTCCGGCACCACGTCATCAAGCACCTTCGGCAGCAGGTTGCGCGCGATGCGGCCGGCCGCAAGCAGCGGGTTGAACAGCGCGGGGCGCGGCAGCACGGCGGCCAGCACATCGCGGCGGATTTTTTCGATGCCGCTGCGCGGCACCTGTTTTGCCACCACCGCGCGGCCGATGTCGAGCAGGCGGCCATACTGCACGCCGGAGGGACAGGTTGTTTCGCAGGAGCGGCAGGTCAGGCAGCGGTCGAGGTGCAGCTGCGTTTTCTCCGTTGCCACCCCGCCCTCGAACACCTGTTTCATCAGGTAGATGCGTCCGCGCGGCCCGTCAAGCTCGTCGCCCAGCAGCTGATAGGTGGGGCAGGTCGCGGTGCAGAAGCCGCAGTGCACGCACTTGCGCAGGATCGCCTCCGCCTCGCGGCCCTGCGGCGTGTCCTTGATGAAATCGGCGAGATTGGTCTGCATGTTTTAACGGGTGAGAGGTAATTGGAGATTGGTAAGTGGTGAAAAACGAGAAGTTTTTGTTGCCCTGTCTATATGGATTCGCCAAGCGGCCAATTACCAATTACCACCCACCACTTACCACTCCGGATACAGCCGCCCCCGGTTGAATATCCCCGCCGGATCCATCGCCTGCTTGACGCGGCGGTGCAACTGCATCAGCGCCTCGGGCAGCGGATGGAAGGCTCCGGTGTCGTGTCTTCCGCGGCGGAACAGCGTTGCATGACCGCCGGCCTTGTGCGCGGCCTTGCGCACACTTTCGGCTCCGGCGTCGGTTTTCAGCCAGCGCAGCGCGCCGCCCCATTCGACGAGTTGGTGGCCGGGCAGGTCGATCTCCGGTGCGGTGGATGTCAGTGACAGCCGCCATACCGGGCCGTCGCCGGAAAAAAACAGGTCACGGTGATCGCGCACATTGCGCCAGAATTCGGCGGCGTTGGGCATGGTTTCGCCGCCGATCTTTTTCGCCGCGGCCTTCACCGCGGTCTCCGCCCCTGCCAGTCGCAGGTAGAGGCGTTTCTCGACGTGGCAGGTCGCGGTGACCGGCAGCGGCTGGCCGGCCAGGGCATTCATCATTTCGATCGCTTCGCCGCGCGGCATCTCGCAGGCCAGCGTCAGTTCGGCCGGCGGCAGCGGCAGCGCCTTCAGCGAGACTTCGAGGATCAGGCCCAGCGTGCCGAGCGATCCGGTGACCAGTCGCGACATGTCGTAGCCGGCGACGTTTTTCATCACCTGTCCGCCGAAACGCAGGTCGGTTCCGCGACCGTCGAGCAGGCGCAGGCCGAGCACGAAGTCGCGCGCGGCGCCGGCCGCAGCGCGGCGCGGACCTGACAGTCCGGCGGCGATGCAGCCGCCAAGCGTTGCGCCGCCGTCGAAATGCGGCGGCTCGAAGCCGAGCATCTGGCCCTGTTCGCGCATCGTGCTCTCGATCTCGGCCAGCGGCGTGCCGGCGCGCGCGGTGATCACCAGTTCCGTCGGTTCGTAATCAACGATGCCGCGATAGCCGGTCACGCCGAAATCCTCGCCGGTCGCCGGGTTGCCGTAGAAGGACTTGCTGCCGCCGCCGCAGATGCGCAGCGGCCGCCGGTTCTCGGCGGCGGCGCGGATGGTGTCGGCGAATTGCTGGATCAGGGTATCCATTCGGATCGGGGAGCGCGCGGGCAAGCAGCGGTTTGCAACACTCTGGAACTGCCGGCGGTTTTACTCTGTGCCCTCTGTGTCCTCTGTGGCTGGTTTTCGGTTTTTCAGAATCTCGGCAGTTCCGGAAACTTCTCGTGGCCCGAGTGCACGTGCATGCGCCCGAACTCGGCACAGCGGTGCAGCGTCGGCACCGCCTTGCCGGGATTGAGCAGGCCGTGTTCATCGAATGCGTGTTTCAGCGCGTGGAAGGTTTCCAGTTCGGCGGCGCCGAACTGCAGGCACATCGAATCGATTTTCTCGACCCCGACACCGTGTTCGCCGGTGATCGTGCCGCCGACGTCGATGCAGAGCCTGAGTATTTCGGCGCCGAACAGCTCGGCGCGCTGCAACTGGTCCGCGTCATTGGCGTCGTAGAGGATCAGCGGATGCAGGTTGCCGTCCCCGGCGTGGAAGACGTTGGCGCAGCGCAGCGCGTATTTTTTTTCCATCGCCGCGATGCCGCGCAGGACTTCGGCAAGCCGGCGGCGCGGGATGGTTCCATCCATGCAGTAATAGTCCGGCGACAGGCGGCCGACCGCGGGGAAGGCGGCCTTGCGGCCCGCCCACAATTTCAGGCGCTCGGCCTCGTCGCGCGATACCCGCACCAGGTGCGCACCGCTGTCCTGCATGATTTTCTCGATGCGCGCGGTCTCGTCGGCGACTTCCTCGCGCGTGCCGTCGGATTCGCAGAGCAGGATGCCGGCGGCGTCGGTCGGATAACCCGCATTGACGAAGGGTTCGACCGCCAGCGTCGCCGGCTGGTCCATCATTTCCATGCCGGCGGGGATGATGCCGGCAGCGATGACGTTGGCCACGGCCTGGCCGGCGGCACCGACATCGTCGAAGGCGGCGAGCACCACCTGCGCGGACTCCGGCCGCGGCAGCAGTTTCACGGTGATTTCGGTGACCACGCCGAGCAGACCCTCGGAGCCGGTCATCAGCGCCAGCAGGTCGTAGCCGGCGGCATCAAGCCCGCCGCCGCCGAGCTCGATGATCTCGCCTTCAATGGTGGCGACACGGAGTTTGAGGATGTTGTGGACCGTCAGGCCGTACTTGAGGCAGTGCACGCCGCCCGAGTTTTCGGCAACGTTGCCGCCGATCGAGCAGGCGATCTGACTCGATGGATCGGGCGCGTAGTAGAGGCCGTGCGGCGCGGCCGCTTCGGAGATCGCGAGGTTGCGCACGCCCGGTTGCACCCGCGCGGTGCGCGCCAGCGGATCGACGGCGAGAATGTTGTTGAGCCTGGCCAGCGACAGCAGCACACCGTTGCCGAGCGGCAATGCCCCGCCGGACAGCCCGGTGCCGGCGCCGCGCGCGACCACCGGCACGCGCATTGCGTGGCAGGTTTCGAGGATCTCGCAGACCTGGGCCTCATTCTCGGGCAGCGCCACCACCATCGGCGGCTGGCGATAGGCCGAGAGGCCGTCGCATTCATACGGAGTGACGTCCTCGCGCTCGAACAGCACACCCGTTTCCGGCATGAAAACCCGCAGCGCGCTGCAGACGGCTCGCTGGCGTTCGCCATCGACTGGAGTGGTGCGGACCGGGGCATTCATCGTCCGATTCTTATATCACGAGCTTCCGCACACGGGGAATGCGGCGGCGTTTTGTGCGAAACTCGGGGTTCTCCGTCCGGTCCGCCACCTGCGGCCCGCAACCTCCGCGCCGGGGCTGCAACGGAAAAGCCAATTTAATGAATTGCTTATCGAGCTTCATGCAACGCTGATCATTCCCATTGTTTTCAAGAGAGACCCAAAGATGAATGCAAGCACCCAACGCCGCGGCCCGCTGTCGCGCTTCCGTGTAATCGACCTGACCCGCGTGCGTTCCGGCCCGACCGCAGTCCGCCAGCTCGGCGACTGGGGCGCCGACGTGATCAAGATCGAGACGCCGCCGGGGCTCAATCTGTCCGACGGCTGGGGCGGCAAGCGCACCGGCGCGGACTTCCAGAACCTGCACCGCAACAAGCGCGGTTTCACGCTGAACCTGAAGGATCCGGACGGCCTGAAGATTTTCATGAAACTGGTGGAAAAGTCGGATGTCGTCGCCGAGAACTACCGCCCCGACGTCAAGAACCGTCTCGGCATCGACTACGATTCGCTGAAGAAGGTCAACAAGAAGATCATCCTCGCCAGCATTTCCGGCTTCGGCCAGAGCGGCCCCTATGCCAAGCGCCCGGGCTTCGACCAGGTGACCCAGGGCATGGGCGGCCTGATGGCGATCACCGGCGAACCGGGCCGCGGCCCGATGCGCGCCGGCTGCGCGGTGTCGGATTCGGCGGCTGGCCTCTACTGCGCGCTGGGAATCATGACCGCGCTGCTCGAGCGCGAGGAATCGGGCGAAGGCCAGTGGGTCGAGGTGTCGCTGCTCAACGCGATGATCGCGCTGCTCGACTTCCAGGCGGCGCGCTGGACTGTGGAACATGAAGTGCCCGAGCAGGCCGGCAATGATCACCCGACCTCGATTCCGACCGGCGTGTTCCAGACCTCCGACGGTTACATGAACATCGCCGCCGGCGACAACGAGATGTTCGCGCGGCTGTGCAAGGCGCTGGGCGCCGACGGCCTCAACGAAAAGCCCGAGTACAAGGATCGTGCCGCGCGTTCGAAGAACCGCGCCGCGCTGAACAAGGAGCTGCAGGCGCTGATGGTGCAGAAGGACAAAACGTACTGGACTGCGCGCTTCGAGGAGTGCGGCGTCGCCGGCGGACCGATCTACAAGATGGACGAGGTCTTTGCCGATCCGCAAGTGCAGTACAACAGGATGGCGGCACCGCTGCACATCCCCGGCGTCGGCGATGTCGCTGTGGTCAACCAGCCGTTCCGGTTGTCGCGCACCCCGCACGAGATCCGCAGCGCGACACCGGACTGCGGTCAGCACACCGATGAAATCCTGCGCGAGCTGGGTTACCGCGACGGCGAGATCGCCGACCTGCACAAGCGCAACGTCGTCTGAAGCGCCCGCTTCGCGGCCGGTCCGCATGATCAGCGTCGTCACGGATGAAACGTCCCCCGGCGCGCCGGTGTTCACCACGGTGATCCCGGTGCGCTGGGGCGACCTTGATGCCGAGGGTCATGTCAACAACACCGGCTGCTTCCGCTTCATGGAGGAGACGCGCATGCGCTGGGTTTCAGGTCTCGGCCTGCCGACGCAGCCGCCGCATCCGGTGATCGTGCTGCTCAACGCAGCCTGTCATTACCACCGGCCGATCGGTTATCCGGCCAGCGTCGAAGTCTCGCTGCACGCAGGCCGCATCGGCCGCAGCAGCGTGCAGACCCATTACCGGCTGTACGACAGCGGGGCCGGCGTACTTGCGGCCGAGGGTTTTGCCACGCTGGTCTGGTACGACGTTGCGGGCAGCCGGTCGGTGCCGTTGCCGGACGCACTGCGCAAGGCGCTCGGCGCTTGAAGCACGGCCTCGCTGCGGCGCTGTTTGCAGCGCTGCTGTGCCTGCCTCCAGATACCCGTGCCACGGAAGCCCGCGACATGGCGCTCGCCGGCTTTCACAACCTGCAGGGGCGCGGCGCCTACCAGCCGGTGATCCACGAACAGGGCGGCCGCTGGATCGCCTATGTCGGATTGCACGCGGGCAGTGCCGCAAATCCGCTGACCGCTGCGCGCGAGGACAACGGCACACTGCTGATCGACGTCACCGATCCGGCCAGGCCGGCCGCTCTGCATCACATTCCCGGCGGTTCCGGCGGCGCCCAGATGGTGCGTGTCTGCAATGGCCGAGAATTGCCGCTTGCGGCGCGTGACCGTGTCTACCTGCTGCGTTCCTCCGGACATTCCGCGCATGAGATCTGGGATGTCACTCTGCCCGGACGACCGCAGCGCCTTGCCGTGGTCGCCGACGGACTGCACGGAACCCACAAAAGCTGGTGGGAATGCGACACCGGCATTGCGTACCTGGTTTCCGGCGTGCCCGGCTGGCGCACGTCGCGGATGACGCAGATTTTTGACCTCTCCGACCCGCGCAGGCCTGTGCACATCCGCGACTACGGCCTGCCGGGACAGGAGCCGGGCGCCACCGGTGCCGTGCCGACCGGACTGCATGGCCCTATTTCCACCGGGCCTGCCGGCAACCGCGTCTATTTCGGTCATGGCACTTCGAGCGGCGGCACCCTGCAGATCGCCGATCGCGAAAAACTGCTGCAGGGCGCGAAGGCGCCGACCCGTGCCAACCTGCTCTCGCCGCAGACCGGCCGTTTCGACCTGGACCGGAACTATGGCGCGCATACCGCATTTCCGTTGATCGGCATGGCGGTGACGGGTGCCGACGGCCGCATGCTGAAGCGCGATTTCGTCGCCATCACCAACGAGGCGCTGGCCGAGGGCTGTGGCGGTGTGCAGCAGAAAGTGTGGATGATCGACGTCACCGACGAGTCGAAGCCGCAGGTGGCTTCGACCTGGGCCTTCGACCCGAAGCCCGGCAATTTCTGCGCGCGTCCGGGGCGCATCGGTGCGCATGCCTCGAACGAAAGTTTCAGCGACATCTATTACCGCCGCATCCTGTTCATCGCCCACTTCAACGCCGGCGTGCGCGCGCTCGACATCCGCGACCCGTACCGGCCGCGTGAAATCGCGTACTACGTGCCGGACGGCGGCGGGCGCGCGGTGACCACCAACAATGTCGAGGTCGATGACCGCGGCTACATCTACATCGTTGACCGCCAGGGGCTGGGAATGCACATCCTGCGGCTCACCGGGGAGGCAAGGCGGGCGGCGAATTTCCGCTGAGCTGCGGGCGCGCTGATCCTTCTGCAGAAATCATCAGGTCAGGTGTTGCGTTGTGCCCATTCGATGAACTGGTCCGGTGGCAGAGGTCTGCTGATCAGATAGCCTTGCAGCTCATCGCAGGACAACGCGCGCAGGGCGTCGGCCTGCGCCTCCGTTTCGACGCCTTCGGCAACAACTTTCAATCCGAGAGAACGAGCCAGGGAGAGGATTGAATGCACGATGGCACGATGCTGCGCATCCTTGTCCATATTGTTCACGAATGCGCGGTCAATCTTCAGTGCGTGCGCCGGCAGGGATGCGAGGTATGCGAGCGAAGAATAACCGGTGCCGAAATCGTCGATGAACACCTGCATGCCTGCGCGGGTGAATCCAGTAAGAATGTTCATGGCTTCAGCAGGGTCTCGCATCAGTGTGCTTTCCGTGATCTCGATCTGCAGCAGCCGCGGTTCGATGCCCCAGGTGCCGAAGAGGCCGTCGATGTGTTTGGACAGCGTCGTATCGTGCAGGTTGTGTGCGGAAAGATTGACGGCCACAGGGATGGAGAGGCCGCGTTCTTGGCGCCAGGTGTGGATTTGCCTGCCGACAATTTTAAGGATCTCGTGCGTCATTGGAATGATGAGGCCGGCGTGCTCTGCGATGGGAATGAACTCCCCGGGCGGAATCATTCCGCGTGTTGGGTGTTTCCAGCGTACGAGGGCTTCGGTGCCGACGATCTGCCCCGAAGCTGCAGCCACCTTCGGCTGGTAGTGGACAACCAGTTCGTTGTTGTCGATGGCGCGCCGCAGTTCGCCCAACATGGTTAGCCGCTGCAGGGCGGCCTCCTCGGGATTGGCGTCCACGAGCGCATGCGGGCGCCCCGTATTCTGTGCCTGCTGGGCTGCGAGAGATGCCCGGCCAACAAGCGCCTCCGGGTCCGTCGCATGCCCGGGATAGACCGCGATACCAACCCAGGATTCGACTTCCATCGAACAGGCACCGATCTCGAAGGGCTGGCGTGCCGCCGCGATGACCCGGTCGGCGAGTGCTGTCGCGCCAGTGACGTCGAGGTTTGCGTGTGCCACGGTCAGCGTGAAGCGGCCTTCGCGGGCAACCAGCGCCCTATCGCCGACGGTACCGCGAATCGCCTCGGCAATGCGGCCTACACACTGGTTGACACTGTGCCGGCCGAGGATGTCGCCGATTTCCCGCATCCGCGGCAGGTTGATAGCCAGCAGCGCCACCGGTTGGTGCGCCGTGTCGGCCTGGCGCAGTGCATCTTCGAGCCACTGGCGCAGTTGCGCCTGGTTGGGCAGCCCGGTTCCGGGATCGTGGAGGGCCAGGTGACGCAACGCCGCCTCCGTTCGGTCGTGGGCGTTTCGGGCGCGTATTGTGGCGATTCCGAACGACAGGTCTGCGGCGAGTTCATCCAGCAGTGCGAAATCCTTGTCGACGAAGGCGCGCTCTTCCTTCGCGTAGATTGCCATCACGCCAATGATCTCGGGGCCATCGGTCAGCGGCAGTGCGATGGCAGAAGCAATGTCGTGCTGTCGCATAATGTCCCACCAAGGTTCGGTGCCGGGCTCGACGAGTATGCGATCTGCCGTGACTATGTCACCGTTGCGAATGGCGCGACCGCACACTCCGCGGCCTTGGGTGTTGTCCCCCCAGCTGATGTTCAGTGAATCGAAGAATTTTTGATCAAGTCCGGCACAGGCCATCACCCTCACCGACCGGGACTCGTCATCGCTCTTGTAGCCGACCCACGCCGCCCGGAATCCGCCGGATTCGACCGCAACACGACACATGTCGTCGAGGAGGGTCTGTTCATCGACTGCGCGTAGCAGGGTCCTGTTGCTGGCACTCAGGGTCCGCAAGATGCGGTTGGTGCGGGCGAGTTCATCCGAGATTTCGGTGATCCGGCGTTCACGCGATTCAACTCCGTCAGCCATCTGGTCGAAGGTGGTAGCTAGCCCGGCGAGTTCCGCCGGTGCGTGACGCAGCCCGCTACGGGCGGTGAGGTCGCCCCGGGCAAAACGGCGGGCCGCGCTGGCAACTGCGGTGATGGCGCGAAGTATGAGGACGTTGCTGCCCGTCCACGCAAGAATGAACACCAGGAAGGTGGCTACGCCGATCCACAGCAGGTAGCGGTAGAAGCGGTTTTCGATTTCGGAGTTGAGCGGAGCGTTCGAAAGTTCGGCCCAGACGAATGCCGGAGCGCGCGCCGCCGTGGTAATCGGGAGCACCGCATGGGCGGTATCCCCGGTTTCGGTCCAGACTAGCGCTTTCGGTGATCCATCATGCGATGTGTCGAACGCCCGGATCGCCCGGGCCAGCGCGGTTTCCGCAAGTTTTCTGCCCGTCGCACTGTCGTCCGGGTACGCTGCGAGCACGGTGCCGTCGCGATCTATTACCCTGACCGACGAACCTTCCGGCAGGTCGGCATTGCGCAACAATTCGTTGAGCCATTGCAGGTCGATTGCGATGAATACGACACCATCTCCGGCGACCGGGTGGGCGACCGTGATCGCAGGTCTGCCGGTGACTCGCCCTTTCACGTAGTCGCCCACGGCAAATTGTCCTGTTTCCATGGCGTACCGGAAATACAGGCGGTCGGCGACGTTGACCCGTGACGGAAGTTTGACCGCGCTGCAATGGATGTCTCCGTCGCGCGCGGCAACGCCGATGTTGCCGTAGCGGGGCATTGTGCGATGAATCCCCGTCAGGAACTCGGCGCAATCCCGCGTTTTTGACGGGCTGATGATTGAGGGATGGCCGGACAGTATCCGGGACAGTTCCCGCGCTTCGCGGAATACCCGTTCCTGTTCCCGCGCGACGGTGCCGGTCAGTTGTTCGGCGTTCCTGAGTGTTTCGTGCCCGATGCGTTCACGTAGTTCGAACGCGGAGTAGCCGAGCAGCGCATAGGCGGGGATGATGGCGAGCGCGACCAGGCACAAGAGGGCAAACCTCAGGCTGGTCGGGCGCGGCAGGGGCATCACGGTCACCCTCTGACAGGAAAGTTCCGAAATTAGAGATCACAGTGATCCTCATTCGCAGCAGTGTCAAGATTTTTTTGCCTTGATTTTCATGGGGCAATAAGACCAATATGTAGAATCAATTTGATAGCGAATAAATCCCGATTAACCTGGCGCACTGGCTAAATTAACCCCATGTTTCAGCGCATCCGGAAAATTCAGGAGTTTGAGCGGAAACATCTGCCCTTCCTTGACTCCGTCTTGGACGCGAGGCTGGTTGCCGAAATCGGGCGACGGGAAGACATCAGGCAGCCGCTGACGGTGAAAGAGTTGCTGTTGCTTGATCTCGGAGCATCGGCAACGGTGCGGCGCCGGCTGAAGCGTCTTGTTCGCTTGAGTGTGGTTCACAAGAACACCATCCATCGTGACCGGCGGATACAGCAACTCACGGTTGACCGTGGCGTGCGCAAGACCTATGCCCGGTATTTCAAGTTGCTCGCGTCCTTCTGACGTCCGATAACTCCAGTCCCCGCCTTGTGGCGCAGGTTGCAGGGATGCTCAGTTGCGCAGGTTCTGCAGCCGGCGCTGCTCGAGTTCCTGGCGGATTTTCTTGGCGAGATGAGGGTCGGTGACATCGGCGGCGATGTCGGCGGGCTCGACCCAGGTGTGCTGCTTCATGGTTTCGGCATCGGCGACGCGCTCACGCTCGGCCTGCGCGCGCAGAGCGGCTGCGTATTTCAGGCGGTGATCGATGAATTTCCAGATCGCCCAGGCGGCCAGCAGCAGGCCGACAGCGGCGCTGGCGTACATCACGTTTTCCCAGAACGGGCGGCAGGCGGGAGCTGACATCGGCAGGCCGGTGCACATGGCAATGATATCGATCCAGCGTTCGAGCATCTGCATGCCTGGCCCCGCGTTTGGGCGTGAAATGTCTGCCCAGTATATAGGCAGTGCCGGCGGGCAAACGTGATTATTTTGCCTTTGCCGGACGCCACTCTCCGGCGAGCCTGCGCGCTTCGCGCCGGTCATCCGCGGACAGCCGGGCTTCCAGTTTTGCGCGATGGCCGCGGCGGTCTTCCAGCACCGAGCGGCACAGGGGGTTTTCCGGACACTGCGCGGCGGCGCGTTCGGCGACGTACTGCCATTTCAGGCCGTCGCGATGATCGAGTCCGGAGATGCGTTCCTCGGCATAGAGGCCGACAAGGTTGATGATCGAATTGATGAAGGCACGGTCCGCCGCCTGCAGGTAGTACTGCGCCGCCTCGCTGTCATTGCGCTGCACCCCGTTGCGACCGTGCTGGTAGGAGATGCCGGCGTTGTGGCAGGCCGAGAGTTCGCCCAGGTCGCAGCCCTTTTTGTACCAGTCGATGGCCTTGCCATAACGCGCCGCGGGAATGCGGTCGCGGGCGAGCAGGTTGCCCAGCCGCAGTGCGGCATCGCCGTCACCTTTGTCGGCGCGCTGGCGCAGCGCTTTGGCTGTGTTTTCGTCGGCAGCCGGATCCGGTGCGGCCGCGCCGGCGGCGAGGCCGGGCAAGAGCAGCAGTCCGGCGATCAGCCGGCGGATGTGGGTCAGGATGTTCAGAGACCCAGGGCCGACAGGTCCAGCCGGCCGCCCTTCACCGGCGGGCACCAGAAATAGGCGCCGGTCAGCGGCCGCGTGAAGCGGAACAGCGCATCGGTGATGCCGTCGTCCTCGCCGGTCATTCGTTTCAGCTGGGCTTCGAAGGCGTCGAAGGAGGCGCCGAAGGCAGTGAACACCAGGCCGCAGCGCCCGCCCTCGGCCCAGGGCATCGAACGACGCACGACGAAGGCTTCGGGCTCGAAATTCTCCTGGGCGGTGCGTTTGACATGCGCCGACTCCGGCGCGTTGTCGAGTTCCTCGTTGTCAGACCTGCGGCGGCCGAAACAGTGGTCCTGCTGTCGCCGCGTCATGGTCTCGAAGCGCCGCATGTCATGTTCCCACTGCTGGATCGCAAGAAAACTCGATCCGGCGATGCCCTTGCGGCTGCTGACCGCCGCCGCCACAGCCTTGCGGCCCTTCGGATTTTCGGTGCCGTCCTCGTAACCGGTCAGGTCACGGCGGGCGCGACCGTCGTAGGTGAAGGCGTCGATGACCTGGGTGCAGCGGAAGGCGCCGGCGAGCAGGCCGTCGAATTCGCGGTGGCGGTGGACGAGTTCGCCGCGGTCCGCGCCGCGCAGCCACAGCAACAGCGCTGCAGGAGTCGAAGGGACATCAATGCCGCGGCCGCTGAACTCCGGAAAGGCGCGCAGTTCTCCGATGCCGCGTCCAAGCGCGGTGACCAGCGACTGGCCAAGACCGGCCAGCGTACGTTCACCGTCGGCGGCGGTTTTCAGCGCGCGCAGCGCCGCGCGCGGATCGGTTTCAGGGATCAGGGTGTAGACCAGGTAGCGGGCGAGCGGTGGAATGGCTTGCAGGATTGCGGGCTGGCAGTTGGACATGGCTGGGCGGAATTAATTGTTATGAGCCGGAAAGTTATCACATCAGATAGCCGCGACCACGGCTGCAATCAAGCGGATTCGCCCGGCCGGTCCCGTGCATAGGCCTGCCTGGCCATCTGCGCGAGGATCACCGCAGCGGTTGAACGGTGACGATCCCTGTGCCAGAGGATCGCGCCGGAGCGTTTCAGTTCCGGGGCGTTGATCCGCACCGTGGCAAGGCCCGGCGTGCCGTCAAGCGCGCGGCCCGCACAGATGGTCGCGAGTGTGCTGCAGCGTATCGTCGCCAGCGTGGCCCCGCCGTTGCCCATTTCCATCACCACCCTGGGTGCAAGCCCCCTCGCCGCAAAGCAGCTTTCGATCAGTTTTCGCGACGGAGTGCCGGCCGGGCGCAGGATCAGCGGCATGTCCTTCAGCGCTTCCAGGCGGATCATGCGTCGTCCGTGCAGTTCATGTTGCCGGCCCACGGCCAGGACCAGCGGCTCGGTGAACAGTTCCTCGGAGGAGATCCGCTCGGAAGTCACCGGCATGTAGGTGGTGGTCGCGAAATCGATGTCGCCGTTGACCAGTCCGTGCTCCATGTCGGCCAGGGACATCTGCTGAATCGAAATGCTTACTTGCGGATGGGCCCGGTAGAACTCCGCGAGCACCGCCGGCAGCAGCGAATTGCCGAAGGAACGGAAGACGCCGATGCGCAGTTGTCCGTGCATCAGTCCGTCGAGTTCGGAGACAGTGGCGAGTCCGGATTCCAGTTCCCGCAGCGCGCGCTGGGCATGACTGCGAAAAAGCCTTCCGGCCTCGGTGATCTGGATCGAGCGGCCGACCCGGTCAAACAGCGGCGTGCCGATCTCCTGCTCCAGTTGCTTGATCTGGTGCGACAGGGTGGGCTGGGTCACCCGGAGTGCCGCTGCTGCCTGGGTGAAACTGGAGGTTTCCGCGATCTTCAGGAAATAGTGCAGATGGCGCAGTTCCATGTTTTTTCACCCCCTGATTTATAGATGGCATCGATGATTCTAATAAACAAAAAGCATTTGTTCTATGGGCTGACCCCATTTAAAGTGCATCGAACCGAAGCCCGCGGCGGCGCAGATCGCCCGGTCACCGGCCCTGGACCGGTCCCGAAAAACAGGTTCTGGCACGGCAAACAAGGAGGAGCACATGCGACAGCCTTTGCAGGTCGTTTCATTGTGGCGCTGCCTGGCGGTTCTGGCAGCGGTTCTTGGCGTGACGGGCGCGGCGCAGGGCGCCGAATGGAGTCCCGGTGATCGCGTCGTGCTGGCGACCCATGCCGGGCCCGGTTCCGGCATTGACATGTTTCTGCGCCAGGTCCAGAACGCCTGGGAGAAGAACAAGATCGTGCAGGCGCGGATAACGGTCGAGAACATGCCCGGCGCCGGCGGCGACCGCGCGCGCCGCCATGTCGCGGTGCAGAACCGCGGCAATCCCAATATGCTGATCGGCTTCACGCCGCAGTTGATCGTCGGACCGCTGAATGCTAAGTCCGAGGTCACCGTCAAGAGCTTCACGCCGGTGGCGATTGCCGTGGTTGAGCCGATGGTGCTCTACATCCATGCCGGGCTGCCGTGGAAAAACATGAAGGATCTGATCGCCGGGGCGAAACAGAAACCCCGTGCCGTGCTCCAGGGCGGCGGCGGATTCGGTGCGCCGCCGTCGATTGCGGGCCGCGACCTGGCGCGGGAGGTGGGCATCGAAATCTCGTACACGCCGTTCCGCTCCAGCGCGGAGGCGGTGGTGGCGCTGCTCGGCGGGCATGTGCATTTCGTGCTTGAGCAGCCCTCCGAGACCGACCAGCACGTCAAGTCCGGCCGCCTGCGGCCCCTGGCGAGCCTCTATCCTTCCGAACTCTATCCCGGCCTGCCGACCTTCGCATCGCTCGGTTACAAGTTCCGCGTGCTCAAGCAGTTCCGCGGCCTGATGGCGCCGCCCGGCATTCCGCCGGAGGCGGTGGCCTACTACGTTTCGGCGATGGAGCGCACCCGGCAGACCCCGGAGTGGAAGAACTACGTCAAGCAGAACGAGCTGGCCGAGGAATGGATCACCGGCGCGGAACTCGCCGCCTTCATCGACAGCGAGGAGAAACTCTACGCCAAGGTTCTCGCCGAGATCGCAAACAAGAAATAAACCGCATCCACGCCAATTGCCCCCGGAGGTAGCCGTGCCGTTTTTCCGACTTGACGAGATGAAGCGCCATCACCTGAACCCGCACCTCTCGAGCGGCGAGGGGCCGGTGATCGAGGGGCAGTACATGTATTTCCGCATCAACATCAAACGCGCCGGCACCGGCTCGGAAATGCATTACCACCCCAACGAACTGATGGCCTTCCCGATCACCGGCAAGATCAACTGCGTGGTCGGCAAGGAGCGCCAGATCGTGCCGCCCGGCACCTTTGTGCACGTGCCTTCCTGCGCGCGCCACAGTTTCCGCGCCACCGAGGACGGGGAGGTGCAGTACCTCTACATCAAGGACCGCACCTGGACGCTGATCGGCTCCGCCGCCGACGAGTCACTGCCCGACGAGGCGCCGTCGGCAACCCAGGTGGCGAAGGCACTGAAAGAAGGCAAGTGGCCGGGCAGGGACAAGGAGCCGCAGAAATCGCAGGCGATCGTCGAGGGCCTGGGCCGCTGTTTCTATCCGATGCTCGAGACGCTGGATGCACCGCCGGCCTCGGCACACTGCGAACAGTGGGTGGAGGGGGCGAACCTGGCTTTCGGACTGATCGAGTCGCCGCCCGGGCACGAGCGCAGCAGCGATGCCTCGGCGCACGAGGTCTTCATCTACGTGCTCCAGGGCGCGCTGGATGCCGAAGTCGACGGCGAGAAGAAACGTGCCGTGCCGGGCGACCTCATCCATGCGCCGAAAAACAAGCCCTGCCGCTGGCAGGTCGCGGGGAAAAGCAATGCGCGTTACGCGATAGTGGGCTCCACTGCAAAGCTGGAAGCCGAAATCGAAAGCAACGGTGCCGCGGACAACTGGCGCGGCTGAATATCAGGGAAAAACGGAAGGAAGAGGCATGAACACTGCAACCCAGGAAAAGACCCGCAAGCGTTTTGTCTACAACCTCGATGCGCTGGAGACGGTGCCCGAAGGCACGAGCAGCTGCAGCGTGGCGCCCAGCCGGCTGCTCTCCGGCGAAACGCTGGAAACCGGCAAGTCCACCACCCGCGGACCGGTGCTCTCGGGCACGCATGTGCACGTGGCCTGGGTGGTCAAGCCGCGCGGCACCGGCTCCAAGCTGCATACCCATCCCAACGAACAGTTCAACTACGTGCTCAAGGGCACGCTGATCGCCGACATCGACGGCCAGGTGTTGCGCGTGCCGGCCGGCCATGTCATCCATATTCCGGCGGGCATGCCGCATTCGCATGTGTCCAGCCCGGAAGAGGATGTGCTTTTCATCGCCGCGAAGGATACCCGCCACGGCATCGTCGGCCCGCCGGTGGACGGCAAACTCAACGGTCCGCGCGCGCTGCCCGGTTTCGGCGGCAAATCCGGGAATGAGTGGCAGGTCGGACCCGACGGTGAGCTCATCGCGCAAAGCCCGCGGGTGTCGAAGGAGAAGGTGCGCTACGTCTACAAGTGGGACGAACTCGACCGCGTGCCGGAGGGACCCTGCAGCGCCAAGGTGCTGCCTGCAGGCAGGGTTTCAGGCAAGTCCTCGTCCTTCGGCGCGGCGCTGGTCGGCGAGAAAATCCAGGTCGGCCTGATCCGCAAGGGGCGCGGTTCCGGATCCAAGCTGCACACCCATCCCAACGAGCAGTTCAACCTGGTGCTGGAGGGCGCGCTGGTCGCCGACATCGATGGCCAGGAAGGCGTGATGGTGCCGCGCCACCACGCGATTCACATGCCCGCCGGCGTGGTGCATTCCTGCGTGGCTTCGGCCGAGGGCGATGTGCTGTTTTTTGTGGCCAAGGACACCCGCCACGGGCTCGCCGGCCCGCCGATCGACGGCATCGAGGACGGGCCGCGTTTCCTGCCGGGTTTCGGTCCAAAGAAATAGGCGTATCCGCAGCACAGTAAAACCGAACGGATGGTTGCGGCAGGCCGGAATCGGGGGCATCGCCCCTGATCCCGACTCCGCAAACCCAGAGGCTGGAGGAGCACAAAATGTCAGCGATCACCCGGGAAAAACAGCCGGTGCGCCATGTCTACCGTTTTGCGGAACTCGACCGCGTGCCGGAAGGCCCCTGCAGTGCGCAGGTGTCGCCGCACCGGCTGCTGTCGGGCGAAACACTGACCACCGGCAAATCGACCTCGGTCGGCGCCGTGGTCAAGGGCGAACGCGTGCAGGTCGCGCTGGTGCACAAGCCGCGCGGCACCGGCTCCAAGATCCACACCCATCCCAACGAACAGTTCAATTACGTGATCCAGGGCACCCTGATCGCGGACATGGACGGCCAGGTGTTCCGGGTGCCGAAGGGCCACGTCGTGCACATTCCCGCCGGCATGCCGCACAGCCATGTGTCCAGTGCCGAGGAAGACGTGATCTTCTATGCCGTCAAGGATACCCGCCATGGCATCGTCGGACCGCCGGTCGACGGCGTCTACAACGGTCCGCGGCACCTGCCCGGATTCGGTCTCGGCACCAACGAATGGAAACCCGGGCCCGACGGCCTGCCGGAGCCGCAGACCAAAAACGTTTCAGGCAGAAAGGTCCAGTACGTCTACGACATCGAGCACCTCGATGAAGTGCCGGAAGGGCCGACCAGCGCGCAGGTCATACCGCGCAACTTCATCTCGAAAAAATCCTCGTCCTTCGGCGCCGCGCTGCGCGGCGAGAAGGTGCAGGTGGGGCATATCCACAAGGAAGTGGGCAGCGGCACCAAGCTGCACACCCATCCCAACGAGCAGTTCAGCTTCGTGCTGAGCGGCACCATGCTCTACGAGATCGACGGCCAGGCGGTGGAGGCGCCGCCGAACTCGGTGACGCACCTGCCGCCGGGTGTGCGCCACAGCGCGATTGCCTCGGCGGCCGGCGACGTGCTGACCTTTGTCGCCAAGGACACCAGCCACGGCATGAGCGGGCCGCCGGTGGATGGCATCGAGGACGGGCCGGTCTATCTGCCCGGTTTCGGCAACAGGAAGCAACCATAAATCAACTGCGGCGCAACAGCCGCATGGAGGAGACCATCATGAACAGCATTCAATCCCGCAGGTTTGTTGCAACCGCAGCCGGCGTGCTGGCATTGTCCGTTGCAGGCAGCGTGTCGGCGCAATGGGCGCCCACTGAACGCGTGACCATGGTCACCCATTCCGCGCCGGGCACCGGCAATGAACTGATGCTGCGCGAGATCGCCGACATCTGGAACAAGAACAAGATCGTGCCACGGCAGGTCGGCGTCGAGTCGATCACTGGCTCACAGGGCGAGAAGGCGCGCCGTTACGTGACTTTCCAGAACAAGGGCAACCCGCACATGCTGGCGACCTACACGCCGCAGAGCCTGAACCTGCCGATGCTGATCAACTCCGACACCGGCTGGCGCAGTTTCACGCCGATCGCGCTGATGGCGGTTGACCCGATGCTGCTGGTGGTCAATGCCGACAGTCCCTGGCGTTCGCCGCGCGACCTGATCGAGGCGGCGAAGCAGAAGCCCAAGCAGATCCTGCAGGGCGGCGGCTCCTACGGCAGCAGCGCCTCGATGTCGGGCAAGATCTTCGAGGATTTCGGCGGCGTGCAGTTTTCCTACACACCGTTCCGCGGCGCCGGCGAGGCGATTCCGCAGCTGCTCGGCAAACACGTGCACTTCATGATGGAGAACCCGGCGGAGATGGCCCAGCATGTCAAGTCCGGCAAGCTGCGCGCACTGGCGGCGACCGAGAAGCTGGAGCAGCTGCCGGACGTGCCGCGTTTCCAGGACGTCGGCGTGAACGCGCGGTTTCCCAAGCAGTTCCGCGGCGTGATGGCGCCCCAGGGCATCAGCGCCGAAGCCGCGCAGTACTGGGTGCAGGCGCTGGGCAAGGTGCGCGAGACCCAGCAGTGGAAGGATTACGTCGCGCGCACTGCACTGGTCGACAGTTGGACCACCGGCGCCGCGCTGGTCGCCTTCTTCGAGGAGGAGGAGAAGACCTACATGCGGCTGAACAAGGAGATGGGCCTGCTCAAGACCCCGAAATAAGCCGGAACACCGGGAGCGACCATGCGCATGAAATTTTCCCTCGGCGGCGACCGCATCGCCGCGCTGCTGTTCCTCGGTGCCGTCCTGGTCTACGGCTGGGGCGGCACCCAGCTCACCGCTTCGTTGCAGGGCGACATCATCGGCCCGGCGTTTTTCCCGCGGCTGCTGACGGTGCTGGGCATCCTGCTCGGCGTCCTGCTCTTCGTGCAGGGCGGAGGCTCCGCCAAAAAGGACAAGGCCGGGGACGAAGGTTCTGACATCACGGCGCTGGTGCCGGCGGCGATGCTGCTGGCCTACGGGCTGGTGTTCGAGACCCTGGGGTTCCTGCTGGCGACGCCGCTGTTCCTGGTGATCGCCTTCCGTTACCTGGGACATCCCAGCTGGGCCGGCATTGCCGGTTACAGCGCCGCGGTCACCACGGTGGTGTTCGTGCTGTTCCAGTACCTGCTGGACATCCGGCTTCCGCTCGGGCCGCTGGCCCGCTTTTTCCAGGGATAGATCATGGGCGACGTGTTGCCGCTGCTGATGGGCGGGTTCGAGACCGCGCTGCAGCCCCAGAACCTGCTGTTCGCCTTCATCGGCGCCATCCTCGGCACGGTGATCGGCGTGCTGCCGGGCATCGGCCCCGCCGGCGCGCTGGCGATGCTGCTGCCGATCGTGCTCAACATGAACCCGGTGGGCGCGATCATCATGCTCGCGGCGCTCTACTGCGGCGCAATGTACGGCGGATCGACCACTTCCATCCTGCTCAATGTGCCGGGCGAATCATCCTCGGTGGTGACCTGCATCGACGGCCACCAGATGGCATTGCAGGGCAGGGCGGGGCCGGCGCTGTGCATCGCGGCGATCGGCTCCTTCATCGCCGGCACCCTCGGCGTGGTGGCGCTGATGCTGTTCGCGCCGCGCATCGCCGAATGGGCGCTCAACTTCGGGCCGCCGGAGTATTTCGTGCTGATGGTGTTCGGCCTGTCTTCGGTCGCCAGCCTTTCGGGCGGTTCGCTGGTGAAAGGGCTGATGGCGATGACCCTGGGCCTGATGATCTCGACCATGGGCACCGACGTCACCGGCGTCGCGCGTTTCACCTTCGGCGTGGCGGAACTCCTCGACGGCATCGAATTCCTGATCGTCACCATCGGCCTCTTTGCGGTATCCGAGGTGCTGCTCAACACCAACGAGCTTCGCGGCGGCGAGATCCGCTCGGTGATCAAGCACCGGATCTTCATCTCGTTCCGTGAAATCCGCGACAGCCTCGGCGCCATCGGCCGCGGCACCGTCATCGGTTTCTTCGTCGGCGTGATGCCGGGTGCCGGTGCCGGCATCGCCTCCTTCCTGTCGTACTCGGTGGAGACCCAGGTCAGCAAGAACCCGGAGCGTTTCGGTCATGGCGAAATCCGCGGCGTCGCCGCGCCGGAATCCGCCAACAACGCCGCCAGCGCCGGCGCGATGGTGCCGATGCTGACGCTGGGCATTCCCGGTTCCGGCACCACCGCGATCCTGCTGCTGGCGCTGACCGCGCTCAACGTGCACCCGGGACCGATGATGTTCAGCCAGCACCCGGAAGTGGTGTGGGGTCTGATCGCCGCGCTCTACGTCGGCAACGTGATGCTGCTGGTCCTCAACCTGCCGATGGTCGGCCTTTTCGTGCGCCTGCTCTACGTGCCGATGCGACTGATGCTGCCGGTGATCATGGTGATCTGCGTGGTCGGCGTCTACAACGCCAACCAGCAGACGCTGGACCTGATCTTCCTCTGCGGCTTCGGCGTGCTCGGCTACTACATGCGCAAGAATCGTTATCCGGTGGCGCCGGTGATCCTCGGACTGGTGCTGGGCACACGCATGGAGGAGGCGCTGCGCCAGTCGATGATCATGTCGCAAGGCAATCCGCTGGCGCTGCTCGACCGGCCGATCGTGGTCGCCTTCCTGTTGCTGACGCTGGTTTTCCTCTGCGCGCCGGTGATCCTCAAGCGCCTGCGTTTCCGCGGGCGCAAGGTGGAACTCGAGACCGAGGGCTGAGCGCTGCTGCCCCCGGGATTTTTTATAAATACTTGATTTTATTGAATATTTTATAGCACCTGCAGTGCCGGCCCAGGCTCAGGCCGCATAGACTTTCAGCAGCACCACTGCCAGCGCCAGCGCCGACAGAACAACTGCACCGGTGCACAGCAGCATGAGCCGCCGTTGCCGGGCCTCGGCGACGGCCGCCGCCTGTTCCAGCGCCGTCACCGTCGCCTGCAACTGCGCCGCAAGTTCGCGGATGTGCGTCGCGTTCTGCGAAGCCGCGGCCTGCAGTTCCGCGATCTGCTGCTGCACGGTGGCCGGGTTGTCCGCGGCGCCGCTTCTCATTTTGGTGAAGGCCGGCGCGGCGACGGAAACAATCGTGCCGACGTGGGGGAGGACGGCTTTCAGGGCGGGGATCAGCCAGGCGGGCATGGAGTGACTCCGTGTGCATGACCCGCGGCGCGGGCCGGGTTGAAAGGCGGCAGGGCGGTTGCGCAGGACAGCCCCGAAGCGAGCATAACAAACGCAGCCTGCAGGCTTGATAACATCAGTCCCATGGTTTCCACACTGAAAGCAGACCTGCCATGAGCGGCTTCGCGCTCGCCGGAGGCATTGCCGGCGGTGTCGGCCTGTTCCTGCTCGGCATGTGGCTGATGACCGACGGCCTGAAGCTCGCCGCCGGCCCGGCGCTGGAGCGCGTGCTCGCGAACTCGACCAGGACCCGGCTGCGCGGCCTCGCCTCGGGCATCATGGTCACCGCGCTGGTGCAGTCTTCCAGTGCGGTGACGGTCGCCACCATCGGATTCGTCAATGCCGGGCTGCTCAACCTGTCGCAGGCGCTGTGGGTGCTGTTCGGCACCAATGTCGGCACCACGATGACCGGCTGGCTGGTGGCGCTGGTCGGACTGCAGTTCAAGATCGAGACGCTGGCTCTGCCGCTGGTCGGCATCGGCATGATCCTGCGGCTGACCGGCGAACACAGCCGGCGCGGCGCCTTCGGCATGGCGCTGGCCGGCTTCGGCGTGATGTTCCTCGGCATCGACCTGCTGCGGGAAACCTTCTCCGGCTTGTCCACTGATTTCAGGATGCCGGAGGGCACTTCGGCACTGGACACGCTGGTACAGGTGCTGATCGGCATGGCGCTGACGGTGCTGATGCAGAGTTCCAGCGCCGCGCTGGCGGTCGCACTCACCGCGGCGCAGGGCGGTCTGCTCACGGCGCAGGGCGCTGCCGCGGTGGTGATCGGCGCCAACATCGGCACCACTGTCAAGGCGGTCATCGCCGCCATCGGCGCCACGCCGCCGGCCAAACGCGCGGCCTGCGCGCACATCCTGTTCAACCTGCTGACCGGCGCGGTGGCGCTGCTGCTGCTGCCCTGGCTGATTGCGCTGCTGGCGCTGATCGGCGACTGGCTCGACATTGAATCCTCGCCCGCGGCACAGCTTGCGCTGTTCCACACCACGTTCAATGTGCTCGGCATCATCCTGATCTGGCCGGTCGCGGCGCGGCTGACGCGTTTCCTCGAGTCGCGTTTCCGCACCGCCGGGGAGGAGGAGGCGCAGCCCCGCTACATCGACCGCACGGTGCTCGCGGTGCCGACCCTCGCACTGGACGCGCTGGAGCGGGAGGTGCGGCGCATGGGCGGCATCGCGCTGCGCGCGATACGGGGTCCTCTCGATTTTTCCCGGCATCGCGCCGCCGTGCCCGCGGCCGAGCAGCAAATCGTGATGAAGCTCAGCCGCGCGATCTCCGAATTCATCGTCGAGCTCAACCGCGCCGGCATGTCTGGTGAGAGCGCACAGCGGCTGCCCGAACTGCTGCGCGCGACGCGTTATTACGAGGCGACGGCCGAACTCGCCGCCGAGGCTGCGGCGGCGGCAGCCGAGGCGTCGGCGGAGTCAGCCGCGACGCTGCCGGAAGCGGTGTTTTCGGCATTCCGTGAAACCTCGGCAGCGCTGCTTGCCGCGGTGGACCCGCTCGACGGAAAAACGGCCACGGCAGACCGCGAAGCCGCGCTGGCCACCTTCGAGTCCGCCTACCAGGACCTCAAGGCGGAGCTGCTGCGGCTGGGGGCGACGGGCACCCTGGGCGTGGGCGACATGGATGCGCTGCTGCGCAGCGCCAGCGCCTTGCGGCGGTCCTTGCAGCAGGCGGCCAAGGCGTCGCAGATGCTGGGGGCGGAAAGTGGAGCAGAGGACCACAAATGAGCGGGGTTTTACTGCCCGTCTGCCCTCTGGTATTCATGCGCACGGCACGGCTTTTGACCATCACCGAGGCATGTCGCAGAATCCGCGAACCTGTTCACTCAGCGGAGCCGCCGTGTCTCGCATCATCCATCGCAGTCTGAGCCATGATTATCCGCGCGCCGTCGCCGGCGACGGCCCGTACCTGATCGACAGCAGCGGCAAACGTTATATCGACGCCTCCAGCGGTGCGGCGGTGTCCTGCCTCGGCCACAGCGACCGCGAGGTGATCGCGGCGATCAAGGATCAGCTTGACCGCCTGCCGTACGCGCATACCTCGTTTTTCAGCACCGAACCGGCCGAGTTGCTGGCCGATGATCTGGTCGCGCATGCGCCGCAGGGACTCGAGCATGTCTATTTCTGTTCCGGCGGCTCGGAGGCGGTGGAGGCGGCGATCAAGTTCGCTCGGCAGTACGCGGTGGACTCGGGGCAGGCCGGCCGCGACATCCTGATCGCGCGCCGCCAGAGTTACCACGGCAGCACGCTGGGCGCGCTGTCGGCCGGCGGGCGCGCATCCAATCGCCGCGGCTTCGAGCCGCTGCTGGCGCCGGTGCGCCATGTCTCGCCCTGTTATGACTACCGCGAGCGCGGGGCGGATGAAACCGAGGAAGGTTATGCACGGCGGCTCGCTGCCGGGTTCGAGGCCGAGGTGCAGCGCGCCGGACCGCAGCGCGTGTTCGCCTTCATTGCCGAAACGGTCTCGGGTGCCACACTCGGCGCGACCACGCCGCCGCCCGGCTACTTTCAGCTGATCCGCGACATCTGCGACCGCCACGGCATCCTGCTGATCCTCGACGAGGTGATGTGCGGCATGGGCCGCACCGGCACGCTGTGGGCCTGCGAGCAGGAGGGTGTGGTGCCGGACATCGCCTGCATCGCCAAAGGCCTGGGCGCCGGCTACCAGCCGATCGGTGCCACGCTGCTGACCGATCGCATCATCGATGCCGTGCGCGATGCCAGCGGCGCTTTCGCCCATTCACATACCTACATCGGGCATCCGGCCGCCTGCGCTGGCGCGCTGGCCGTGCAGCGCGTCTTGCGTGAGCGCGGACTCGTCGCCCAGGTGCGCGATCGCGGAGATTACCTGGTGCGGGCTTTGCGTGAATGTTTTGCGGAGCATCCGCATATCGGCGATATCCGCGGCCGCGGTCTGTTCCGCGGTGTCGAAATGGTGGCTGACCGCGCCAGCAAGGCCACATTCGATCCGGCGCTGAAGCTGCACGCCAGACTCAAGGCAGCCGCGATGGCCGAGGGCATGCTCTGTTACCCGATGGGCGGCGCCGCTGACGGCACCCGTGGCGATCATGTATTGCTGGCGCCGCCGTTCATCGTCAGTGAGGTGCAGCTGGACGAGATCGTCGACAAGCTGGCGAGAGCGGTGAAGGTGGTGACGGGGGGGTGAGAGGGTTGTTCCTCTGCTGTTTTATAAGTAATTGATTTTATTTGTTATTTTTTTCAGCGCAGAGTGTGTGATTGACGTAGAGCCTTTGCCGGCAAAGTCATTCCGTCGTGACCTGAAACAGCCCTCATGTGTGTGCCGCCTGCTCCAGCAGGTCACTTTGTTTCATGTAGGCCACGATTACTGGATCAAAGCAAGAAATGCGGCGCTTTCTGCGCAGCATCATTCCTGACCAGAACTTTCCCGATCTTCTGCAGGTCCCAAGGTCATAACCATCGCCGGGGCGGCTTTGTCTCAAAGCGGCGACGCCCGGTCATCAACACCGCATATACGGAACTTTGAGGAGACTGCATATGAAGCTGACGAAATTCGCAGCGGCATTCCTGATCACCAGCATGGCCTACCTGTCCCCGGCAACAGCCGAGGGGCTGGTCGAAGAAAAAAGCCAGGGCAGCGTCCGTTACGCGACCGGTGGCATCGGTGCCGACGAGATTGCCGCATTCAAGGCGGCGGCGCAGAAATATCCGCTGGAGCTGCTGTTTGCTGAGAAGGCGGTTCCGAATGATGTCTACCTGAGTGACGTGAAGGTCACCGTGAAAGACGCATCAGGACAGGTGTTGCTGGACACCGTGTCCGGCGGGCCTTTCCTGCTAGCCCGGCTGCCCGCGGGGAAATACCGGATCGAGGTGGATAACGACGGGGTGCTGAAGCAGCAGGCGGTTGAGCTGCGGGCGGGGCAGCACCGGCGGGTGGTGTTTGTGTGGGAAGTGCCGGGGGGTTGATCGACAGTCTTTGGTGCTTGCGCCTTGCGTGACACGGGCAGGGTAGTCGCTTCTTATCTGGCTTCCGTGTAGGGGTTAAGCGCGCGACAGGGCGGCTTTGCTAAGCAGGAGGCCGAGGCGGAGCAAAACTAGCTTGTAAAACTTGCTCCTGCGTGTGAGATAGTCACTCGTAATTTTCTCTAGCTCCTCTATGAAATCAGCTGTTGTTAGTGTGCGGTCTTCAATCACATAGTCTGCTTGTGCTGTGTGATTTGATAGGTGAAATCTGTGTGCGGATGTTACGGCTACGTAAGATTTCGTATTTTTTCTGAATAAGCTGACAAGTGCTAATCCGTCTTTTGCAACTTCCTTTTCGGTAACTCCTCGAACATCAAAAATAATTATGTGTGGTGGATTTCGTAGTAATCGTTGTAATGTTTTTTCATCGACTCGAAATAATCTTTCAATTCCGTAGTAGCCGATACTTTTTGCGGCATTAAGCATATTGTCATTAAAGTAGGCTGCTTCATCATCGACAATAGTTATGCGAAATCCACTTTTCTCCATTAGCCATTTACCAGCTTTGTTGAGATACGATATCTTCATTGGGTGCAAACTCTCAGATTTCTTATCGTAAAGCACTGTTTGCAAATGCGGTTATCAACATCAATGTAAGACTGTTCATGATTGACTGAAAGTAAGGGTGTAGCGTCGCCAAGAATGCGGTTGTAATGGTCCGCAAGAATCTTCGCCCAAAATAAACCAAATCCGAATCCCTCGGACTCACTATCTTGTTGGTAGCCTTTATCAAATATGCGATTGGTCTCGGATATTTCTTGAGATGGATTCTCAAATATCAGATCGATTAGTCCGGGTTCCTCACCTGGTTCAGAGTAAACGCGTACAACGTCTACTTCTGGCAAGGCATATTTTCTTGCGTTATCGATGAATACCGCGAGAAGGTATTCAATAATGTCTGTCCCAAAGTTGATCTCTAGGTTTTCCGGAACCTGTACGTTAATTCTTAATTCGCTCGGACGCCTTGGATTTTTTAGTAGAGAGTAGATGCGATCATATTTTTGAATTATTCTTGTTAAAGATCTGGGTTCTTTCTTGTGTGTTGAGAGATCAGGGTCTGGGTGAAAGTCATTTACTCCGGAAATCATTTCGACGATATTGTCCAGCATGACGCTGGCTGCGACGATTCTGCCAGTTGGGTTGCCAATTGATACGTTCTTTGCGGATACTTTTGGGTCAATCGCACTGGCTTCGTTAATTATGATTTGTAAAAATTTATGAAGCTCGTGTCTCAAGTTTTGAGACAAATGCCGGAGAGTAACGGATGCGTTTTGTTTTTGTATTTTTTCGCCATCATTGACATGTGAGATGCCGAATTGACAAACATCAAGTTGCCAGATAGGTGTTTTTTCGCATACTTTGTATGCACAAACCACGCATTCCGGAAATGGTTCTGGCTTACGCTCTTCGGTCATTTTTTTATTGAGGAACTCCATCTCGGGAATTTTAGTGGGTTACTTTGCCACCTCATGCCCTGCCATCCTCTCCAGCGCCCTGACCATCGCCGAATGATCTGACTTTGCACCACCATTCGCCGCGCATGAATTGAACAGTTCCTGCGTCGTCGCCGTGTTCGGCAGCGACACCCCCATCTCGCGGGCGCCCTGCAGGGCGAGGCTCAGATCCTTCTGGTGCAGTTCGATGCGGAAGCCCGGATCAAAAGTCCGCTTGATCATGCGTTCGCCATGCACTTCGAGGATGCGTGATGCCGCGAAGCCGCCCATCAGGGCTTGCCGCACCTTGGCGGGATCGGCGCCGGCTTTGGACGCAAACACCAGGGCTTCGCTGACGGCTTCGATGTTGAGGGCTACGATGATCTGGTTGCACACCTTGCAGGTCTGGCCGTCGCCGTTGCCGCCGACGAGGGTGATGTTCTTGCCCATCAGTTCGAACAGCGGCTTGACCCGGTCGAAGGCGGCCTGCGGGGCGCCGACCATGATGGTCAACGCAGCGTTTTTGGCACCGACTTCGCCGCCGGAGACCGGGGCGTCGACGTAATCGCAGCCGAGGTCGTTGATCCGTTTGGCGTAGGCCTTGGTCTCGATCGGCGAGATCGAGCTCATGTCGACCACGGTCTTGCCCTTGCCGAGGCCCTCGGCGATGCCGTTGGCGCCGAACAGCACTTTCTCGACGTCCGGGGTGTCCGGGACCATGGTGATGATGACGTCCGTTTTCTGCGCGACTTCCTTCGCGCTGGCGCAGGCTTTGCCGCCGGCCTCCGTGAGTTCCTTCGGCACGCCGCTGCGCGAGTTCAGGTACAGCTTATGGCCGCCCTTGATCAGGTTGAGGGCCATGGGTTTGCCCATGATGCCGAGTCCGATGAATCCGACGTTCATTGTTTGACCTCGCTTGCAGTTGAAAAGGGTGGCAGCCACAGTCTTGCTGTGGCCGCCGGGGTGGATCGATTATAGGCGCGTCAGTGCGCTACGGGCCGCACCGGCACCGGCCGCGGTTCGTTGCGGCGGATCAGCAACTGGCTGACCAGTACCGCGAGCACGAGGGCGGCGCCGCTGAGGTCGGTGACCAGGCCGGGCTTGATCAGCAGGATCGCGGCGCCGAGCAGGCACAGCCGTTCCCAGACCAGCGCGGTGCGCGTGAGATAACCGAAAAGTCCGGCGGCGAGGCAGACCGTGCCGATGCTGGCGGTGACGAAGGACTGCAGGATGACATGCCAGGCGCCGATCATCAGCAGCGAGGGTTCGAAGATGAACATGAAGGGCACGATGAAGCCGGCGGCGCCGACCCGCACCGCCGTCCAGCCGGCTTCCCACAGCGGTGCCTTGGCGATGCCGGCCGCGGCGTAGACCGCCAGTGCCACCGGCGGCGTGATCGCGGAGAGGATCGCGAAATAGAAGGCGAACATGTGCGCGGCCGGCGGGATCGCGCCGAGCTTGATGATCGCCGGCACCAGCAGCGACACCATGACGATGTAGGCGGGTGTGGTCGGCATGCCCATGCCGAGGATGATGCCGGCGAGCATGGTCAGGATCAGCGCCAGCACCAGCAGGTCCTGCGCCATGTTGATCACCATCGAGGTGAAGTTGATCGCGGCCCCGGTCTGGGTGATGACGCCGATGATGATGCCGGCGCAGGCGCAGGCCAGCGCCACCGCCACCGAGTTCTTGGCGCCTTCCTCCAGTGCTCCGATGATGGTGCCGAGGTTGATGTCCTTGCGCGTGGATTTGCGCAGCATCGCCACCGGTACGCAGGACAGCGTGCCCGCCAGTGCGCACAGCGGCGCGCTGTAGCCGGCAAAGAGGCCGAACAGGATCACCAGCAGGGGGATGAACAGGTGGCCGCGTTCGCGCATCACGGTGCCGAGGCGCGGGATGTCGGCGCGCGGCAGGCCGAGCAGGCCGACGCGTTTGGATTCAAAATGCACCGCGCAGAACACGGCGAGGAAGTAGAGGATCGCCGGGATGATCGCCCACATCGCGACCTGGAAATAACTAACGGCAAGGAATTCCGCCATCACGAAGGCGGCGGCGCCCATGATCGGCGGCATGATCTGGCCGCCGGTCGAGGCGACCGATTCGACCGCGGCGGCGAAGGAGGGGCGGAAGCCGGTGCGTTTCATCAGCGGGATGGTGATCGGGCCGTCGACCAGCACATTGGCGACGGCGCTGCCCGACACGGTGCCGAAGAGGCTGGAGCTGACCACGGCGACCTTGCCGGGGCCGCCGGCGGTGTGGCCGGTCAGTGACAGCGCGAAGTCCATGAACAGGCGGCCGATGCCGGTGCGCTCCATGAAGGCGCCGAACAGCACGAACATGATGACGTAGGCTGCGGAGACGCCCAGCGTCGAGCCGAAGATGCCCTCGGTGGTGAGATACATGATCTCGATCAGCTGTTCGGGGCGGGTTTTGCTGACCAGTAGAGCGTAGCCGAGGAAAATCATCGCGGTGATCGGCAGGGCCCAGCCGATGATGCGCCGCGTGGCTTCGAGCACGATCAGGGTGAAGATGCCGCCGAGCACCAGTTCCGTTCTGCTTGGATCCTCGACGAAGACGAAACGCGACAGCAGGTGCTCGTGGTTGATCCAGACGTAACCGATGGTGACGCAGGACAGCGTGATCAGGATCCAGTCCCACCACGAGGGCAGCGGCATTTCGTCGAGACCGCCGCCGCCGATGGTGCCGCCGGCATCGTCGCGGATGGCGCCGGCCGCCTTTTTCCTGCGGAAGGAGGGGTAGAGCAGGAACACCAGCGCCAGCGCGAACAGCAGGTGGGTGCTGCGGAAGAACAGTTGCTGGGGCGCGCCGATGAAGGCGGCGGTCAGGTGGTAGACCGACATCCCGATCGCGACGACGGCGATCAGCCAGCGCAGGGCGCGGACGAGACTCATTTCAGCGGGCTCCGGGCAAAAAAGCAGCGGCGCGAGCTTGTCGCGCCGCTGCTTCGGGTGACACGCTTAGAGGGCTTTCGCTTCCTGGTAGAACTTGCGGGCGCCGGGATGGTAGGGCACGCCGACGTCAGCCGCCATGTCCTTCACCGTCAGGCCCTTGACCGCCGAGACCACGTTGCCGAGGTTCTCGATGTTGGTGGCGAGCGCCTTGGTGATGTTGTAGACCGTCTGTTCGGGCAGCTTGCAGCTGGCGACGAGGTGCGTCCAGGTGCCGATGGTCTGGATGTCCCGGTCCTGTTTCGGATAGCTGCCGGCCTTGATGATGCGCTTGTCGTAGCCCCGGTTTATTTTCTGCAGTGCGGCGAACTTGTCGTTGGGAAACTCGAGCACGCGGATGTCGCGGGCGGAGGCGAGGTCCATCACCGAGGAGGCGGGCACCGTGGTGATCAGCGTGAAGATCTGGGCGTGGCCGTCCTTCAGCTGCGACACCGAGTCGGTGTAGTTGCCGTGGTTGACCCGCGACAGCGCGCTGTAGTCGAGGCCGTAGACGCGCAGCGCATCACGCGTCATCTGCTCGCCGGTGTTGCCGCGCTGCTGGGTGGTCAGCGCCTTGCCCTTGGCCTGGCCCATGTCGGCGACGCCGGCATCGGCCAGCGCGACGGCGTGGAAATACTGGAAGTACAGCGTCGCCACCTGGCAGACGTTGTCCTGTTTGCTCTTGAAGGGTTCGACGCCGTTGACGCCGTCAACCGAGGATACCGAGTTGCCGAAGCCCATCTCGGCCTTGCCGGTCTGCACCCCGACCACGTTGGAGATGCCCGCGCCGGGCAGCACCTGCACGCTTGCGCCGGGCACGTTCTTCTCGATGATGCCCTGGATCGCGCCGCCCAGGGGGTACCAGGCGCCGCCCTGCGGGCCGGTCATCAGTTTGATCTGCTGCGCGCCGGCGGTGCCGGCGAAGGTGGCGGCGACGGACAGCGCGAGCACGGACGCAATGCGTGATGCTTTCATGACTCCTCCTTCATGGTTGTGGTGCGGGCCGGACCGGGCTTGGCGCCTCTTGTGGTCCGAATTGCGGAAGATTGTGTGGGCTGCCCGCAGTGCCGTCAAGCGCCGGATAGGTACGGCCTGACCCAGCCCAGGCCGGCCTCGGTGGTGGTCGCCGGTTTGTACTCGCAGCCGATCCAGCCGTCATAACCCAGGCGGTCAATTTGATCGAACAGCCAGGGGTAGTTGATCTCGCCGCTGCCGGGTTCGTGGCGGCCGGGGTTATCGGCGAGCTGCATGTGCGGGATCAGTTTCAGGTTTGCCTCGATGGTGCGCGCGAGGTCGCCTTCCATGATCTGCGCATGGTAGATGTCGTACTGGATATACAGGTTGCCGGAGCCGACGGCCTTGATGATGTCGGCGGCCTGCTGCGTGTAGTTGAGGAAAAAACCCGGAATGTCGCGGGTGTTGATCGGCTCGATCAGCAGCCGGATGCCGGCATCCCCGAACTTAGGCGCGGCGTATTGCAGGTTGCGGATGAAGGTCTCGCGCGCATCGTTCGGGTCCACATGCGGCGGGCGGATGCCGGCCAGGCAGTTGACCTGTTTGCAGCCGAGAGTGGTCGCGTAGTCGATGGCGCGTTCGACACCTTCGCGGAATTCGGCTGCGCGCTGCGGGTGGCAGGCGATGCCGCGTTCGCCCGCGGCCCAGTTGCCGGCCGGCAGGTTGTGCAGCACCTGGACCAGGCCGTGCTGTTTCAGCGCCGCGGCGAGCGCCGCCTTGTCGTAATCGTACGGAAACAGGTATTCGACACCCTTGAAACCGGCGCGCGCGGCAGCGGCGAAGCGGTCCATGAAGGGCAGTTCATTGAACAGCATCGTCAGGTTGGCGCAGAACCGGGGCATGGCGTGGACCTTGCTGGGGAAATGGCGGAGCGGGCCATTATAATCATGGGCATGTCCGCCCCCGACAAATCCCCCGTTGCCATTTTGCTCGCCGCCGGCGCCGGCCGGCGTTTCGGCGGCGGCAAGCTGTTGCATCCGCTGGAGGATGGCGTGGCGATTGCCGCACATGCCGCGCGCAATCTCGCCGCTGCCGGCCTGCCGGTGACGGCGGTGGTGCGACCCGGCGATTTTCCGCTGTCCGAACTGCTGGAGCAGGAGGGCTGCCAGATCACCGTCTGTCCCGACGCCGACCGCGGCATGGGCGTGAGCCTTGCCCACGGCGTGACCGCGGCGCGTGATGCCGCCGGCTGGATCGTCGCGCTGGCCGACATGCCGCGCATCCGCCCGGCGACGATTGCCCGCGTGGTCCAGGCCCTGGCCGCCGGCGCCGACATTGCCGCACCGGCGTACCAGGGCGACCGCGGCCATCCGGTGGGGTTCGGCCGGCGTTTCCTGCACGAGCTGCAGGCCATGACCGGTGACAGTGGCGCGCGCGCGCTGGTCCAGCGCAACCAGGCGCTGGTGCGCCTGATCGACTGCGATGATCCCGGGGTGTTGTTCGACATCGACCGGCGCGATGATCTGGCGCGCTGCGCATGACTGCATGATTTTAATAAATAATTGATTTTAAAGGAAATTTTAATGTCACGCTTCACCGGCACCGAAAACTACGTCGCCACCGACGACCTGATGATGGCGGTCAACGCCGCACTGGCACTGGAGCGTCCGCTGCTGATCAAGGGCGAACCGGGCACCGGCAAGACCATGCTCGCGCTGGAAGTGGCGCAGGCCCTGCAGCGTCCGCTGTTCGAGTGGCACATCAAGTCGACGACCAAGGCGCAACACGGGCTCTATGAATACGATGCGGTCTCAAGGCTGCGCGATTCGCAATTGGGTGATCCGAAGGTCAGGGACATCTCCAACTACATCGTGCAGGGCATGTTATGGAAGGCCTTTACCTCCGAGCAGCCGGCGGTGCTGCTGATCGACGAGGTGGACAAGGCCGACATCGAGTTTCCGAACGACCTGCTGCGCGAGCTCGACCGCATGGAGTTTTATGTCTACGAGACGCAGCAGCTGATCAAGGCGAAACACCGGCCGCTGGTGATCATCACCAGCAACAACGAGAAGGAACTGCCTGACGCCTTCCTGCGCCGCTGCTTTTTCCACTACATCCGTTTTCCCGATGCCGACACCATGGCGAAAATCGTCGAGGTGCATTTCCCCGGCATCAAGAAACAGTTGCTGGCGCAGGCGCTCAACGCCTTTTTCGAGATCCGCGACGTGCCGGGCCTGAAGAAAAAGCCGACCACCTCCGAACTCCTCGACTGGCTGAAGCTGCTGATGGCCGAGGACATCCCGCCCGAGGCGCTGCACAGCCAGGACACGCACAAGATCGTGCCGCCGCTGCACGGCGCGCTGATCAAGAACGAGCAGGACGTGCATCTGTTCGAGCGGCTGGTGTTCATGTCGCGGCGGAAATCGTAAATGGTAAATGGTGACTGGTGACCAATTACCATTTACCAGTCACCAGTCACCAGTCACCAGTCACCCCAACTCATGTTGAACCGCTTTCCCTTCAAACTGCTCCTGGCCCTCGTGCTGGCCGCAGCCCTGCTGCCGGCGGCGCTGCCGCTGCGCGCGCACGATCTGCAGCCGGCCGAGAAGGTGGTGTTGCAGCTGAAATGGAAGCACCAGTTCCAGTTCGCCGGTTATTACGCGGCGCTGAAAAAGGGTTACTACCGCGATGCCGGTTTTGTCGTCGACATCCGCGAAGCGCAGGACGGCATTGATCCGGTGGAGAGTGTGCTGAAGGGCGAGGCGGAATACGGCGTCGGTGCTTCGGAGCTCGCGCTGCATCGCGCCCGCGGCAGGCCGGTGGTGGTGCTGGCGGTGATCCTGCAGCATTCGCCGCTGACACTGATCGCCCGCGGCGGCGGGGTGAAGTCGCTGCACGACCTCGACGGCAAGCGCATCATGCTGCTGCCGCAGGAGACCGAGCTTTATGCCTACCTCGAGCGCGAGAAGCTGCCGCGCAGCCGGATCGTCGAGGTGCCGCACAGCTTTTCCCCTGATGACTTGGTCAAGGGGCGGGTCGATGCGCTCTCGGGTTATTCGACCGACGAGCCGTACGTGCTGAAAAAGCTGGGCGTGCCCTACAGCCTGTTCTCGCCGCGGGCCAGCGGCATCGATTTCTACGGCGACACGCTGTTCACCTCGGAGGCGATGCTGAAGCGCGGCCCCGACCGCGTCTCAGCTTTCCGCGAGGCCAGCCTCCGCGGCTGGCAGTACGCGATGGATCATCCGGAGGAAATCGCCGACCTGATCCTCAAGCGTTACGGCCAGCGCCACAGCCGCGAGCACCTGCTGTTCGAGGCGGAGGAGATGCGGCGGCTGATGCAGCCGCACCTGATCCGCATCGGCCACATCAATCCCGGGCGCTGGCGCAGCATTGCAGAGGTCTACGCCGAATTCGGCATGCTGCCGGCCAAGTACAGCCTTGACGGTTTCATTTTCGATGAGGCCGTGCCGCGCGACCTGTCACGGCTTTATCGCGGACTGGCGGCGGCATTGCTGATCGCTGCCCTGGTTACGCTGTTCGCCTGGCGCCAGGTGGTCTTCAACCGCCGCCTGCGCGGTGAGGTCGGGCGGCGGCGCGAGGCCGAGGCCTACCTGCGCGACGCCAACGAACGGTTGCAGCGCCAGCTTGCCGAGATACAGGGGCTGCGTGACCGTCTGCAGGAGCAGGCCTTGCACGACAGCCTGACGGGGCTCTACAACCGCCGTTATTTTGACGATGCGCTGGAGCGCGAGCTGGCATTGGCGCGGCGCCAGCACTACCCGGTGAGCCTGGTGCTGATCGACATTGATCATTTCAAGCGGCTCAATGATGCCCACGGCCACCAGGCCGGCGATGCGGTGCTGCAGGAAATGGCGAAATACCTGACGGACAACAGCCGCGCCGGTGACCTGGTCTGCCGCTGGGGCGGCGAGGAGTTCGTGGTGGTGATGCCGCACACGCCGCTCACCGGCGCAATGCAGCGGGCGGAGTCCTGGCGCAGCAGTTTTGCCGGCCATCCCTTCCGTTTTGGCGGCCTCGTGCTCAACAATACGCTGTCGGCGGGCGTCGCCGTGTGGCCCGGAGACGGCGACACGCCGCAGGAACTGCTGCGGGCCGCGGACCGCGCGCTGTACCGGGCCAAGAGCGGCGGACGCAACCGGGTGGAGTCGGCTCCGCAGGAGGGGCAGCCGTGCTGATCGAG
>JAHCAG010000022.1 GCA_019635015.1 Burkholderiales bacterium
CGGTGATGCCGTGCTGCTTCTGCAGCGCCTCGATCTTCAGGCCGTCTTCCAGCGTCTGCGAGATCGGTTTTTCGGTGTAGACATGTTTGCCGCCCTTGGCGACGATCTCGGCCATCGGCAGGTGCTGTTCGTTGGGCACGGTCAGGATCACGCCCTTGATTTCCGGGTTGGCCAGCATGGTCTGCATGTCGGGCACTGCGGGCACACCCATTTCCGCGGCAAAGGCATCACGTTTTTCCTGCGAACGGCTGTAGCCGGCGACGATCTGGACCTTGTTCGACTGTTTTGCTGCGCGGGTCAGGACCTTGGCCCAGCGGCCGAGGCCGACGATGCCGACTTTGACGGGTGTGCTCATGCTTGCGTGCTCCTCACGGGTATCTTCGGGAATTTGAACCGGCGGCGCGCGGCGGCAAAAATGCTTGCTGCCGATGGCCAGTCGTAATATCGTATTACGGTATTACGGGCCGGTCAACGACCACTTTCCACAGACGCCATGAACAATCCGAAAATCGAGGGAATTCAGAAACTTGCGGCACCGCTGCGGCTGCAGGTGCTGGACGGCCTGCGCCGCGCGATCATCGACGGCCGTCTTGCGCCCGGTGCGCGGCTGACCGAACGCGAACTGACCGAAATGATGGGCGTGTCGCGCACGGTGATCCGCGAGGCGTTGCGCCAGCTCGAGTCCGAAGGCCTGATTGCCAACGTGCCGAACAAGGGCCCGGTGGTGCGCGAACTGTCGCTGGCTGAAGCCAAGGATCTCTACACCATCCGCGCAGTGCTGGAGGGACTGGCGGCGCGGCTGTTCGTGCAGAATGCGGGCGATGCCGAGCTGAAGCGCCTGGCGCAGGCGCTGGATGTCGTTGCCGGCGCCTACGAGCGCGGTGATGCGCAGGAAGTGCTGGAAACCAAGAATCGCTTCTACGAAGTGCTGTTCGAGGCGGCCGGCAGCGAGACGCTGTCCTCGATGCTCGGCACGCTGCATGCGCGCATCTGGCGCTGGCGCGCACTGGGCCTGTCGCATCCGCAGCGCTCGAGCAGCCGCTCGCGGGAGAGCGTCAAGGGCCTGCGCGCGATGCTGGCGGCGATCCGCCGGCGGGACGCAGAAGCGGCCGAACGCCTGACACGGGAGGAGGCGCAGGCCGCCGCGGCGGAAATCATGCGGCTGATCGAACTCGGCGGGCAAGCGGCGGAATGACCGGTCTTTCGCTGCTGGAGCAGGCGTACTGCATCGTCGTGCTGGTCGCGAGCTACGCGCTGCGCGGCAGCACCGGTTTCGGCGGATTCGCGGCGATGCCGCTGCTGGCGCTGGTGATCCCGATGAAGGTGCTGGTGCCGGTGTGGACGCTGCTGACCATCTCGTCCTCGGCGACGCTGTTCGGCAAGGACCGCCGGCATGTGTCGCTGCCGATGATCCTGAAAATCCTGCCCTCGTGCTCGCTGGGCATCCTGCTCGGGCTGTGGCTGTTCAAGACGCTTGATGCCGCCTGGCTGACGCGCGGGCTCGGCGCGCTGGTGACGGGGTATGGGCTGTACGCGTTGTGGCAGACGCGGGGCGGCGGAATGCCGAAACCGCCGCGTGGCGTCGCCACTGCAGCGAGTTTCCTTGCCGGCGCGGTGGGCACGGTGTTCGGCACCATGGCGAGCATTTTTTTCGCGATCTACATGGATGCCATCCGCGTCACCAAGGAGCAGTTCCGCGGCACGCTGGCGGCGCTGATGATGACGCTGGCGGTGGTGCGGGGGATCGGTTATTACGCGGTGGGTGAATTCGGGCGCGAATCGCTGCTGCTGTTCGCGATGGCACTGCCGTTCATGCTGATCGGGATTTTTCTCGGCGACCGCATCCATACCGGCATGAGCGAGGCGACCTTCCGCCGCGTGGTCTGCGCCATCCTGATCCTCAGCGGGTTGCCGCTGATGTTCAGATAGCGTCCCGCGGGCTGTCCTCTCGCCGCAGCGCCTTGTTTTCGTACATCCGCGAGTCGGCGGCGCGCAGCAGTTCCTCCAGCGTGTTGCCGTCATCCGGGGCGAAGGCGAGGCCGATCGAGGCGCCGACGGAGAATTGCTGCTGCGCGTAATTGGTCGGCAATTCGACCACCTGGCGCACCTTGGCGATCATCTCGCTGACACTGCCGCGGTCGACGTGCTCCATGAACACGACGAATTCGTCGCCGCCCCAGCGGCCGACGGTGTCCGATTCGCGCACCGCGCCGGTGATGCGTTGCGCCGTGTGCTGCAGTGCCGTGTCGCCGGCCTTGTGACCCAGCCGGTCGTTGACCTGCTTGAAGCCGTCGAGGTCGATGAACAGCAGCAGGCAGGTGCGGTCGGGGTCGCGGCGCAGGCCGGACAACGCGCGGTCGATGCGGTCCCGCACCAGCAGGCGGTTGGGCAGTCCGGTCAGCGGATCGAACAAGGCGAGTTGCCCGAGCTGTGTCCGCTGTGCCAGCACGACCAGCGTGCTCCAGCCAAGGATGAGGGCGAGCAGCCAGACCAGGCCGTGCATCAGCCACAGCGCGAGCTGCTGCGGCGTCTCCGCATGGCGCAGCGCGATCACCCACTTGCCGCCGGGCACATCGACATCGACCAGCTGGGTGCCGGGCGCCGGGAACAGCGCCGCATCGCCCCAGAACACATCACCCTCCATTCCGGCGCCGTTCCTGCCGCGGATCGCGATCATGTTGCCGTTCGACGCACTCTCGGCAATCGCGGTGTTCAGCAGCGATTCCGAGTCGATCACCGAGGACAGCAGGCCCCAGTAGTTGCCATCGACGGATATCGGAACGCGGTAAATCAGGCCGGTGCCGCCCTGTACCAGCGGAACGGGGCCGATCAGCACCGGCATGCCGCTGTCCGCGGCGCGTTTGACGTCGGGCCACTGGGCGGGCACGTCGGGGTAATACAGGCCGATCGCCTTCTCGTTGCCCTTGACCGGATAAACATAGGTCAGCCGGAACCCGATCGCGATCGCCAGATTGCGCACATGGCGGGCCTCACGATGCAGGCCGGCGAGTATGGCTTCGACTTCCTTGCGCTCGAGGCTGTCGTGGCGTACCGCGAGGTAGCTGCTCATGCCGCTGGTCAGGTAGAGCACGCTGTTGAGTTCCCGGCTCAGCCGCGCGCGCAGCGAGTAACCCGCCATTAGCAGGTCGACCTGGCGGCGGGCTTCGACCTCGCGTGCCTGCATGTTCACCACCAGTGTGCCGACGAGGATGACCGATAGGGTGACGCCAGCGGCAATCAGCAGATGCAGCAGGCCCGGCCGCAGCATGCCTGTCTCGCGCGGCGTATTCTCGATCGTGTTTTTTGCGGCGAACAATTGGCCCCCGTCCCCGTGACGACGGATCCCCGGCGTCGGCATTCATCATACCGAGTCGGCGCAGCACCGCCATCCTGTTCCGGCATCGCGCCGGATTATCCGCAGCTTGACGGGAAATATTAAATACTTGTTTAAAAACAACAAGTTATGATTTTCCCTGTCACGACCGCATGAGGATCACGACCTTGCCCACCACCTTGCGTTCGCGCACGGTGCGCAGCGCGTCCTGATACCGGGCGAGCGGATACGCCGCCATCACGTGCGGTTTGATTTTGCCGGCGCTGTACCAGTCGAACAGTTCGCGCTGCACACGCTGCACCTTCTCCGGCTGGCGGTCGCGGTAGGCGCTGTACTGCAGGCCGAGCAGCGCGATGTTCTTCACCAGCAGGTGGCCGGCCTTCACTTCGGGAATCCGGCCTTCGGCGAAACCGACAACGACCAGACGGCCGGACCAGGCAATGACACGCAGGCTTGCATCGAAGACATCGCCGCCGACCGGATCGACGATGATGTCGACTCCGCGTTTGCCGACGGCGGCGAGCACCTGGTCGCGGAAGGCGTTGCGCAGGTCCGGCACGTCGGTGCGCACCACGTGGTCGGCGCCGTGCTGCTTCGCCAGGGCGGCTTTTTCGGCGCTGCCGACACTGGCGATCACCGTCGCGCCCAGCGCCTTGCCCACCTGGATGGCGGCGATGCCGACACCGCCGGCCGCGCCGTTGACGAGGATTGTTTCACCGGGCCGGTACTGTCCGCGTTCGACGATCGCGAAATGCGCGGTTGGATAGGCGATGCCCATCGCTGCGGCGTCGGCGAAACTCATCGACTCCGGCATCGGGTAGCAGTTGTGCTGTGCCACCACGCACTTCTGCGCATAGGCGCCGTATTCGTTCTGCGCGGCGACACGGTCCCCCGGTTTGCAGCTGGTGACGCCGCTGCCGACCGCGGCCACCACGCCGGCCATGTCCTTGCCGGGACTGAAGGGACGTTTGGGCAGCACCTGGTAAGTGCCGCCGATCACCAGCAGGTCGGGGAAGTTGACGCTGGCGGCGTGCACGTCGACCAGTACCTCGCCGGGGCCCGGCGCCGGATCAGCGGTTTCCCCGAGGACCAGGTTTTCAAGGGGGCCGTGTTCATGGACGATCAGTGCTTTCAAGCGATGTACTCCCTGCGTTGAGTCGGTGTCGATGGAGGAGGCGGAACCGTTCCGGTTCTGCCGCCGAGAAAAATGAATGTGGCACCAATATGGTCGGCGTTACTCTGCATGCGGGGCGCAATTTTAACGTGTTGCGCAATCCTGACACCTGCACATCCATGGAGGGGGAAACAGAATGGCGCGCATAAGTTATGTGACACCCGGGGCCGTGACGGATCCGCAGATCCGGCGCTGGCTTGACGAAGCGATTGCCGCAGGCCGACCCGGTCCGGAGAACCAGTCCATCCGCGCCCACCAGCCCGGCGTGATGCGCTCGTTCACGCTGACCCGCGAGATGCTGTTCGACAACGGTGCCGGCGTGGTCGAGCACGACCTCAAGGAAATGCTCCGCGCCTACGTTGCCTTCACCATCGAATGTGGCTACTGAAGCAACCAGGGAACCGCGCGGTCGGCGCGGGAAGCGGACAGCAGGATGGCGGAGTTGATGCAGTATGAAAAATCGGACCGGTTCACGCCGCGCGAGAAAACCGCGCTGCGTTACGCGGATGCGATCATGTACGATCCCAACCAGGCCGATGACGCGATGTGGGCGGCCTTGCACGCCGAGTTCAGCGAACCGCAGCTGGTCGAGCTCGGTTACTGGATCGGCTTCACCTTCGGCGGGCAGCGCTGGCTGAAGACGCTGTCGGCGAAGCAGGGGGAACTGGCGGCCGCGATGGCTGGCCGGCAGCAGGCGCCGGAATAAAAAAAGGGGCGGCAATCGCCGCCCCCTGTTGCCGTTCGCGGCTTGTTATCGCGCGGTCAGGCCGGCTGCCTGGACCACCGGGCCCATGGTCTTGATCTCGGACTCGACAAAGCGGCGGAATTCCTCCGGTGTGTTGGTCACGACCTCGGTCATCTGCTGTTCGAAGAGCCTGCGGAAATCGGGATTCTTCGTGGTTTCGATCAGCAGTTCCCGCACTTTGGCGAGGATTGGCCGCGGAGTCTTCACCGGAGCCAGCAGGCCGTTCCAGCCGCCGTACTGGTAGCCGGGGACGGTTTCCGCAATGGCCGGCAGATCGCCCAGCAGCGCGGTTCTGGCTGGCAGGGTGTGCGCGACCGCGCGCAGCTTGCCGCCCTTGACCAGACCGGCCACCGCAGGCGCAGGGGTTATCGTCCACTGCGATTCACCTGCGACCACGGCTGCCACCGAGGGGCCGCCGCCCTTGTACGGCACATGCAGGGCTTCGGATTTTGCTATCTGCATGAACAGCACCCCGGCGAGGTGGCTCTGAGAGCCGACGCCGGCAGAGGCCATGTTCGCCTTGCCGCCGCGGCTGTTGTTGTACTCGATCAGTTCCTTGACGGTCTTGATCGGGAGCGAGGGGTTGACCACCATGATGTTCGGCGTGTTGCCGAACAGCGAGATGAAGGCATAGTCCTTCAGCGGATCAAAGGGCAGCTTCTTGAAGATATGCGGTCCGATGACCATGGCCGCGGTGGAAGCCGAGAGCAGGGTGTAGCCGTCGGGCTGGGCATCCTTGCCGATCTCCATGCCGATCAGGCCGCCGGCGCCGGCGCGGTTGTCGACCACAACCTGCTGCCTGGCAACCGCAGTGAAAGAGTTGGCGAAAATCCGTCCCAGCGTATCGACGGAGCTGCCGGCGGCATTGGGCACGATGAGGCGGATCGGCCGGGCCGGGTAGTCGGCTGCAAGCGCGGACGGCACCGCGGTGATACCCAGCGATGCGGCGAGCAGGATGGTGAAACTGCGGGTAAAGCGCATGACGATCCTCCTAGGAAACAATCTGTTTTTTTGGGCTGCGAAGCCAGGCCAATTCTGTCGGGTTTACTCCGGCATGGCAACAACCATTGGCAACCAAATTGGTTGTGCGGTGAGGGAACCTTGACTGCGCAAACCGGTCATCTCACACTCGAAACATCATTCGTTGCATCGCGTTGCCGTTGCATCAACCTCCACCCGGACAAATTCCATTGAGCCGCTTCACCAAGACCCTGCTGTTTCCGCTGATTGCGATCCTGCTCGCGGGCTGCGCCACCGCGCCGGTGAACCACGTTGCCGCCGACGCGCCCTATGCGGTGCCGCTGGAACGGGTGTCGAGGACGGGGCCGGTCATCGGCCTTGTGCTCGGCGCGGGCGGTTCCCGCGGCTTTGCCCATGTCGGCGTGCTGAAGGCGCTCGAAGCCGCGGGCATCGAGGCCGACGTGCTGGTTGGCGTGAGTTCGGGGGCCATCGTTGGCGCGCTGCACGCCGGCGGCATGCGGGCGAAGGAGCTGGAGGCTCATGCACTGGAGATCGAGGACAACGACCTGCTCGATTTCACCCTGTTCGGGCCCGGCGTGATCCAGGGCGGGCGCCTGCAGGCCTACATCAACGAAATGGTCGGCGGCCGTCCGCTCGAGGCGCTGCAGAAACCCTTCGCCGCGGTGGTTGCCGAGCGTGAGACCCGCCGCATGACGGTGTTCAACCGCGGCAATACCGGGCTCGCGGTGCGCGCCTCGGCGAGCGTGCCGCGGCTGTTCTGGCCGGTGGTGATACGCGGCACCGAGTACGTCGACGGCGGTGTGGCCAGCCGCCTGCCGGCCTCCGTCGCACGCGAGATGGGCGCCGACATTGTCATCGCCGTCGACGTGTCCTGGCGCGGTTCCGCCGATGCGCGCCATGCCGACATCGTGATCCGCCCGGAAACCATCCGCTCGCGCATCACCGATTTTTCGCACAAACTCGCCAACCTTGCCGCAGGCGAGGAGGCGGCGCGCGCGATCCTGCCGCAGTTGCGCGAACTGCAGGCGCGGGTGGCTGTCGAGAAATCGCGCCCGCTGCGCGTAGGCGCCGCAGGCCTCCGCTAGCCGCGCAATGTGAACTTGCAGGCCCGGAGCCACCGGGCCGCTTGTTATGATGCGGTCCGGATTTTACGGAGAGCATCATGGCAACAGACAAAGCGGTAACCGACCCCCGCGCCTTTGCGGGCATCAAGGTGCTGGATCTCACGCGGGTGCTGGCCGGGCCCTTCTGCGCCTACCAGCTGGCGCTGCTCGGCGCCGAAGTCATCAAGATCGAGCCGCCGGGCAGGGGTGAAACCGTGCGCTGGCGCAGCGAGGCTGATCCTTCCTTCGGTCAGCAGGGCCTGTCGCTGGGCTTCATGACGCAGTCCTCGAACAAGCGTTTCCTGTCGCTGGACCTGAACACTGCCGAAGGCCGCGACATTTTCCTCAAGCTCGCCGCCGAATGCGATGTCGTGGTGCAGAATCTGCGCAGTGGTTCGGCCGAAAAACGCGGCATCGGTTACGAAGCGGTTAAGATGGTCAATCCGGAAGTGGTGTTCATGTCGATCACCGCCTACGGCAACAGCGGCCCCAAGAAAAGCCATCCCGCCTACGACAGCGTGATCCAGGCCTGGTCCGGTTTCATGAGTGTCACCGGCACGAAGGAGAGCGGCCCGCTGAAGGCCGGCCCGCCGATCATCGATTATTCGACCGGACTCGCCGCGGCCTACGCGGTGTCGGCGGCGCTCTATCAGAAGCAGCGCACCGGCAAGGGCCAGTACATCGACCTGTCTATGCTCGACACCAACATCATCCTGATGGCCTCGGTCGTCACCGCCTACATGAACACCGGCGCCGCGCCGAAACAGGGCGGCAACGACGCGGCCAGCCGTTCGCCGGCCTCGACCACCTTCAACACCGCCGACGGACTGATCGCCTTCGCCATCAACGAGGAGCACCAGCACCAGGGCCTGCTGAAGGTGCTGGGGCTGACCGCGCTCAACGACGATCCGCGCTTTGCGACGGTGCCTGCGAGGCGCGAGAACATCCCGGCGCTGCGCGCGCTGATGCAGGAAAAGCTGATGGCAAAAACCGCCGCCGAGTGGGAGCCGCTGTTCAACGACGCTGGCGCGCCCGCAGGCCGCGTGCGCACCATCCCCGAGTGCATGGCGGAAGCGCAGACGGCATCGCGCGGGCTGTTCCACAGTTTTCCGCCGTCGGAGACGGGTTTTGCCAAAGACCTCAAGGTGCCGCTGTCCCCCTTCACCTTTGCGCACGACGGCCCGCGCGCCGACACGCCCCCGCGCAGGGTCGGCGCCGACAACGACGCCATTCTCGGTGAACTCGGCTACGACGCCGCGGCCATCGCCGCGCTGCGCAGCCGCAAGGTGATCTGAGGCGGCAGCGTCCGTGGATCCGCTGATCCTGCTGTTCGCGCTGGGCGTTGCGGCGCGCATCGCGCGCTCGGATCTGCGTTTTCCCGAGCCGGTCTACGAGGCGCTGTCGATCTACCTGCTGCTGGCGATCGGGCTCAAGGGCGGCGTCGAACTGTCGCGGGAGCCGCTGGCCGGCGTGGCGCTGCCGGCCGCGGCCAGCGTGCTGCTCGGATTTGCGCTGCCTTTCATCCTGTTTCCGCTGCTGCGGCGCCTCGCGCGGCTGTCGCGCGCCGATGCCGCGAGTGTTGCAGCCCACTACGGTTCGGTGTCGGTGGTGACTTTTGCCATCGCCGGCGCCTACCTCGAGCGCCGCGGCATTGCGGCCGAGAGTTTCATGCCGGTGCTGCTGGCGCTGATGGAAGCGCCGGGCATCATCGCCGGCGTCCTGCTCGCCCGCGCCGGCGGCCTCGGCGGCGCGCCGGTGCTGCGCGAGGTCGCGGTCAACAAGGGCATCGTGCTGCTGGCCGGCGGCATTGCCATCGGCTGGATCGCCGGCCCCGAAGGTTATGCGCCGCTGAAGCCGCTGTTCGGCGACCTCTTCCGCGGCGTGCTCGCGCTGTACCTGCTCGAACTCGGACTGGTGGTCGGAGGGCGTGTTCCGGACCTCAGGCGGGCCGGTTTGCCGCTGGTCGCCTTCGGCATCGCGGTGCCGGCCGTCTGCGGTATCGCCGGGCTGCACATCGGTGCCGCGGTGCTCGGACTGTCGCCGGGCGGCAGCGTGCTGTTCGGGATACTGCTGGCCAGCGCGTCCTACATTGCCGCACCGGCGGCCATGCGCATGGCAGTGCCCGAGGCCAATCCGGCGCTGGGCATTTCCGCCGCGCTGGCGGTGACCTTTCCCTTCAATGTGTTCGTCAACATCCCGCTGCTTGCCAGTTTTGGAGTGCCGTCATGAGCATGGAAACACACCGCCGCTGCCAGCTCACCATCATTGCCGAGTATGTGCTCGAGTCGAGGCTCGTGGCCCTGGTCGAACGCCTTGGCGCCCACGGCTACACCGTGCACGAGGTGCGCGGCGGCAGCTTCTCGGCCGAAGGCGAGCGGCGGCGCGAGGGCGCCGGCGAGACGGATCGCACGATCGAGATGAAGGTGATCTGCGGGCGCGCGACCGCGGAGATCATTGCGCGGGAAGTGCTGGGCGAATTCGGCCCGCATTTCTCGGTGCGCCTGCTGCTGTCCGAAGTCGAGGTGCTGCGCCCGGCGAAGTACTGAATCAGGCCGCCGGTGCCGGCAGCGTGCGCTGCCGCGGCACGCGCTTGATCTGCCAGCCGGCAACGGCCTGCGGCCAGAAAGCCGCGGTGTCTTCCGGCGCGCAGTCCTGGATCACGGGCTGTCCGAGAAATTCCAGCACGGTATTGAGCAGAGGCACCGGCGCCGTCGTATCAATCGCGCGCGCCAGCGTCTGCTTGGAGAGTTTTTCGCCGACGACATTGACCGCCACCGGCAGGTGGGCATAACGCGGGGTTGCATGGCCCAGCTGCTGCTGTAGCCAGATCTGCCGCGGCGTCGAATCGAGCAGGTCGGCGCCGCGCACGACGTCAGTGATGCCCTGCGCGGCGTCGTCGGCGACCACCGCCAGCTGGTAGGCGTACTGTCCGTCGGCGCGTTTCAGCACAAAATCGCCGATCTGGCGCTCGATGTCGTGGACGATACGGCCCTGGATGCGGTCGCTGAATTCGACGCGTGCGCCCTGGGTGCGCAGGCGTTCGGCGCGCGCTGCGCGGCCCGCGAGCAGGCCCTTGCGGCAGGTGCCGGGATAAACCGGGCCGTCGATGCCGCCGACCGCAGAGTCGGCGATTTCGCGGCGGCTGCAGGAGCAGGGGTACACCAGGTCGCGTTTTTTCAGGATCTCGAGCGCGGCGCGGTAGATGTCGTCACGCGTGCTCTGGTACAGCACCGCTTCGTCCCAGTGCAAGCCCAGTGTTTCCAGTGCGCGCAGTATCGCGTCGGCTGCACCGGGCACCGTGCGCTGCCGGTCGAGATCGTCCATGCGCAGCAGCCAGATGCCTCCGTTCGAACGGGCGTCGAGGTAGCTGCCGACAGCGGCCACCAGTGAACCGAAATGCAGCGGTCCGCTGGGCGAGGGCGCGAAACGGCCGCGGCTGGTGACTGCGGCGGCGGATGCGGGTGAAGATGCCATACTAGAATGGCAGTTTACCCCTGTTTGCCGGATCCGATGCCCGAGCCGAAATCTGAAGCCGAAGTTGCGCGTTTTGCGCAGCGCCTTGCGCTGCACACCTGGACCCTGGAGTCGACGCCTTTTCCCGCAGTGCTGCGGGTCGCGCGCGAGGCCGGCTGGAACGCCGTCGAGATCCGCCGCAGCGATGTGCTGCTGGCGTACAAGGCCGGGCATACCCGCGATGCAGTCATCGCGATGATCCGCGAGGCGGGCATTCCGGTCGCCGTGACCGGCACCGAGTACGGCCTGCTGTTCGCCGAAGGGGCTGAACGCGAACGCCTGCTCGCCGTGCTCGACGAAACCTGTGTCATCGCGAAAGCGGTCGGCTGCGGCATGATCATGACCGCCACCGGGCAGGCGGCCGGCAGCCTCGGCACTGCGGTGGCCAATATGCGCGCGGCCGCTGACGTCGTCGCCGGCCACGGCCTGCGCATTGCTTATGAGTACAGCTCGGCGCACCAGAGCATGAACACGCTGGCCATCGCGCAGGAGCTGCACGCGCGGGTCGCGCATCCGGCTTTCGGCCTGCTGCTCGACACTTACCATCTCGAACGCAGCGGGTCCGGCGGCCGTGGTTTTGCCGCTGTGCCTGCAGAACACATCTTCGCCGTCCAGTACAGCGATGTGCCGGCGACCGCGCCACCGGGCATGCTGCGGCCGACGGATCGTCTGACACCGGGTAAAGGTTGCGTGCGCTGGGCGGAAGTGTTTGCGCTGCTCGCCGAAAAAAGTTATCAGGGACATCTCAGTTACGAGGCGCCGAATCCGGAGCTGTGGGCGCGGCCCGCAGAGGAAGCGGCGCGAGAGGGCGTCGAGGCGACCCGCGCGCTGTTGCGTGCCTGAACCGTAATCCGCACTTTTCACAGGAGAGCATTGAATGAAAACCAGAGCCGCCGTCGCGCACAAGGCCGGGGCGCCGCTGACCATCGAAACCGTCGACCTCGACGGCCCGCGCGCGGGCGAGGTGCTGGTGGAGATAAGGGCCACCGGCATCTGCCATACCGACGAGTTCACGCGTTCCGGCGCCGATCCCGAGGGCATCTTCCCGGCGATCCTCGGTCACGAAGGCGCAGGCGTGGTGGTCGACACCGGTCCCGGCGTCACCAGCCTGAAAAAGGGTGACCACGTGATCCCGCTCTACACGCCGGAATGCCGCCAGTGCGAGTACTGCCTCAGCGGCAAGACCAATCTCTGCCAGGCGATCCGCGTGACCCAGGGCCAGGGCGTGATGCCCGACGGCAGCAGCCGCTTCTCGATCGGCGGCGAAAAGGTCTTCCATTACATGGGCACCTCGACCTTCGCCAACCACACCGTGGTGCCGGAAATCGCGCTCGCCAAAATCCGCGAGGACGCGCCCTTCGACAAGGTCTGCTACATCGGCTGCGGCGTCACCACCGGCATCGGCGCGGTGATCAACACCGCGAAAGTCGAGCCCGGCGCGAACGTCGTCGTGTTCGGCCTCGGCGGCATCGGCTTGAACGTCATCCAGGGCGCGCGCATGGCCGGCGCCAACATGATCGTCGGCGTCGATCTCAATCCGTCAAGGAAACCACTGGCGGAAAAGTTCGGCATGACCCATTTCGTCAACCCGAAGGAAGTCGAGGGCGACCTCGTGCCGTACCTGGTGAACCTGACGAAAGGCGGCGCCGACTACAGTTTTGAATGCATCGGCAACGTCGACGTCATGCGCCAGGCGCTGGAGTGCTGCCACAAGGGCTGGGGCGTGTCGGTGATCATCGGCGTTGCCGGCGCGGGGCAGGAGATCAAAACCCGGCCGTTCCAGCTGGTCACGGGGCGCGTGTGGAAAGGCACGGCCTTCGGCGGCGCCAAGGGCCGCCGCGACGTACCGAAGATTGTCGACTGGTACATGGACGGCAGGATCAACATCGACGACCTGATCACGCACAAGCTGAAGCTGGACGAGATCAACAAGGGCTTCGACCTGATGCACGAGGGCAAGTCGATACGGAGTGTGGTCGAGTTCTGAGTGTATTATTCATAAATATTTGATTTTATTGATATTTTTATGTTTTCGGCGGCGCGGCCCGACTGTTATACAATGTCATACGATTTGGGTGAAACACAAGGAGGTTTGCCATGCTGGCTGTGAGACTGGAGAAACAGCTGGAAGCCGCGATCACGCGCATTGCCGAGGCCACCGGCAGCACCAAGAGCAGTGTGGTGCGGGAAGCCGTGGTGCGTTATCTGGAAGACCGGGAAGACATCCTGCTTGCCGAACAGGCGCGCAAGGCGGGCGGCCGCGCGAAATCCATCGCCGAGGTCAGGAAGTCGCTTGGCCTGGACGGTTGAGATTTCGGGGTTTGCGCAAAAGCAGCTCGCGAAGCTTGATCGTCCTGCGGCAGCGCGCATCCTCGACTGGCTGGAATCGAGACTGGAGGGGCAGGGCAATCCCCGGCATTTTGGCGAGGCGTTGCGCGGGGAACTGGCCGGTCTGTGGCGCTACCGCATCGGTGATTTTCGCGTCATCTGCGAGATACAGGATCAGCGGCTGGTCGTTTATGCGTTGTCGATCGGTCATCGGCGGGAAATTTATCGCAAGCGGTGATTTCGTGCAGGCCATACTTCAATGAATTTCAGTTTCGACAACAGCTACGCCCGCGAGCTCGAAGGCCTCTACGTGCCGTGGAAAGCCGCCGAGGTGCCTCAGCCGAAGCTGATCCGGCTCAATCATGCGCTGGCAGAAGAAATGGGACTCGACGCAACTGCGCTGGATTCTCCCGAAGGCGCGCAACTCTTCTCCGGCAACAAGCTGCCTGATGGCACGGCGACCATCGCGCTGGCCTACGCCGGCCACCAGTTCGGCGGTTTTTCGCCGCAGCTCGGCGACGGCCGCGCGCTGCTGCTGGGCGAGGTGATCGACAGGCAGGGCAAACGCCGCGACATCGCCTTCAAGGGCTCCGGCCGCACGCCCTTCTCGCGCGGCGGCGACGGCAAGGCTGCCCTGGGTCCCGTGCTGCGCGAGTACCTGATCGGCGAGGCGATGCATGCGCTGGGCATTCCGACCACGCGCGCGCTGGCGGCAGTGACCACCGGCGAATTCGTGCGCCGTGAACGCAACCTGCCGGGCGCGGTGCTGACGCGGGTGGCTGCAAGCCATATCCGCGTCGGCAGTTTCCAGTTCGTTGCTGCGCGCGGCGACGAGCCGCTGCTGAAAAAACTCGCCGATTACGTGATCGACCGTCATTACCCGGAAATCAAGGCCGCGGAGAAACCGTACTTCGGACTGCTGCGTGCGCTCAGTGAGCGGCAGGCGGCGCTGATCGCGCGCTGGATGAACGTGGGCTTCATCCACGGCGTGATGAACACCGACAACATGACGCTGTCGGGTGAAACCATCGACTACGGCCCCTGTGCCTTCATGGATCGTTACGATCCGAAGACCGTGTTCAGCTCCATCGACGAGTACGGGCGTTATGCCTACATGAACCAGCCGCCGATTGCCAACTGGAACCTCGCGCGGTTTGCAGAGGCTTTGCTGCCGCTGCTGACCGCGGAGGCCGGTGGTGATCAGGATCGGGCGGTTGAAGAGGCGATGGTGATCCTTGGCGATTTCCAGTCCTGTTACGAAGGGCACTGGCTCGCCGGCATGCGAGCGAAGCTCGGGCTTGCGCGTGAAGAAGACGGCGATTTCGCACTGGCGCAGGATTTTCTCGCCGGCATGGAGGGGCAGGGCGTCGATTTCACCCAGGCTTTCCGCCGGCTGGCGGATGCCGCCGAAGCCGCTGATGCTTCACGCGAAGGCTGGTTGCGGCAGCTTTATGCCGACGACAAAAAACTCGACGCCTGGCTGCCGCGCTGGCGCGCGCGCATCAATGCGGAAGCGGCCGATCCTGCGCAGCGCGCGCAGGCGATGCTTGCGGTGAATCCGGTCTACATTCCGCGCAACCACAAGGTCGAGGAGGCGCTCGATGCCGCGGTCGAACTCGGCAACTACGCACCCTTTGAACAGTTGCTCGCGGTGTTGCAGCAGCCTTTCAGCGAAAAGCCGGAGTGGGCGGCCTATGCCGAACCGGCTGCCGCGGAAACATCCGCCGGTTACCGCACCTTCTGTGGGACATAGTTATAAGTATTTGATTTTATTTATATTTTTTTAATTCACACTCAGGCCGCATCAGCGGCATGCAGCGGCACCACCTTGCCCCGGTCATCATTGGCCGCGCGTACCTCCGGCTCCCAGCGCACCAGTTCCATGCGCCCGTCAGGATGTTCGACCACCGCGGTGCAGCTGTCGACCCAGTCGCCGCAGTTGATGTAGGTGACCCCGCCGATCTGTCGCAGCACCGGCGTGTGGATATGGCCGCAGATCACGCCGTCGAGCCCGCGCTGGGCGGCGGTGTGCGCCACTGCGCTTTCGAAATCGCTGATGTAGCTGACCGCCTGCAGCACGTTGCGCTTGGCGTAGTCCGCCAGCGACCAGTGTCCGCTGACACCGAGTTTGCGCCGCAGCCAGGACAGCAGCCGGTTGACGTGGATCAGCACGGTGTAGGACATGTCGCCCAGCACCGAGATCCAGCGGTGCAGCCGGGTGATCTGGTCGTATTCGTCGCCGTGGAGAACCAGGTATTTTTTGCCGTCGGCAGCGACATGCACATGTTCGCGCAGCAGGTGCACGTCGCCGAAGTTGGAGCCGGCGTGTTCGCGCAGCAGTTCATCGTGGTTGCCCGGGATCAGGCAGACCTTGGTGTGATGGCGCGCCATTTTCAGGATTTTCTGCACCACGGTGTTGTGCGTCGCCGGCCAGTGCACCGAGCGGTTCATTGCCCAGAAGTCGATGATGTCGCCGACCAGGAACAGCTGTTCGCATTCACATTCCCGCAGGAAGGCGAGCAGGTGTTCGGCCTGGCAGGCACGGGTGCCGAGGTGGATGTCGGAGAGGAACAGGCTGCGGACGCGGCGGGTCATCGGTCGGTGTTTCCGTTCAGGGGCTTGCGCCCGAGGTAGAGGTAGTAGGGCATGCGCAGTCCGGGCAGCCAGGGCAGGGCCGCGGTCGATTCGCGCAGCAGCTGCGTTTGCGTCACCTGCCGCAGGGTGTCGACATGGGCGCGGTCGAGATGCACGCCATCGTGGGCGAACCAGCGCCGCCAGAATTCGCAGGCGCAGCGGTCGGCGATGCAGTCGCCGCGCGGCAGGTCGAAATCGACGACGCCGAGCAGCCCGCCGGGTTTGAGCATTGCCAGCGCGTTGGCCAGCGCCGCGCGCCACTCCGGAATCATCGTCAGCGAATAGGAAAAATAGACGCAGTCGGCGGGCTGCAGCGGGCGGTAGGTCACGGCATCGGCCTCGATGATGCGCACCCGCGGCTGCTGTGCCCAGCGCCGGCGCGCCTGTTCAAGCAGGGCCGGACAGAGGTCGACCAGTTCGACATGGGAAAAATCGAGCAGCCGTGCGCCGAAGTGTTCGGCGTTGCGGCCGGTGCCGGCGCCGAGTTCGATGACGACCGCGCCCTCCGGCGGATCCAGCAGTTCGACCAGCTCGCGCCGTCCGTGCAGCAGTCTCTCGCGGAAGCTGTCGTAATGTCCGGCCTGGGGGCGGTAGAAACGTTCGAGGCGTTCGGCGTGGCTGCCGCCGTCTCCGGCACCCCTGGCCATCTGCCACAGGGTGCGGAGTTCCGCGGTGATCGGCATTTTCACGGGGCCACCGTTCAGGCGCGGACGTCGGCGATGTGGAAGCCGGCGTAGGTGTGCACCCGGTCCTCGCGGGTCAGCCGCGCGGCGAGCGCAGGGTGGAAGTCCAGCAGTTCGCGCAGGGGGCGGCCCTGGCCGGCGCCCGGCACGGTCAGCGTGTCGAGATAGGCCGGCCGCGCGTGGGCGCTGCGGAAAATCGCACGCGCGCCGGGTGCCGCACAGTCCAGCAGGGCGGCCCACTCCTCGCTCAGTGCTCCGGGTTTGAACGAGCCCAGCCAGTCCATGTGGTCGAGCAGCACGAACTTCGACACCCGCGGCTGTTTGTCGCGCAGCAGTTCGGTGACCGTGCAAGTGTGAAAGGTGATGCGCTCGGCGAGCCCGTTCTTAAGCGCGAGGAAATTGCCGCGCCTGAGGTATTCCGGGCAGCAGTCGCGGCTGTAGCTGCCGCGCACATAAACGCGCCAGAAATAGTTGGTCCACAGCGGCAGTCGGCGGAACACGTATTCGACGGCTTCACGCACGAATCCCGGCACGCCACCGGCGTGCTGCCGCCGCACTTCCTCGTGCTGTGGCGCAGGCACGCCGAGCATGCTCATCGTGATTTGCCGTGACAGCGCCCAGCTGACGCCGCGATTCCACATCCGCGGCGCGACGCGGGAATCGTAGATGCTGCACTGCTCATCCAGCGATTTCGCCTCGACCAGTTCATCGACGGCGTCGCGCAGTTTCGGCTGCAGGTCGAGGTAATGGCGGAACAGCAGCGCGACGCGGCCGGACAGGCTGTGGAAATAGAAGGTGTTGCGTGGATTGCGGCGGCTGAACCAGTCGCCGGCACCGTCCCAGAACTGCTGCGCGAAAGGCGACAGCTCGCGGCGCAGCACATCGTGGTACAACTCGTGGAAATGCGGATGCCGGCCTTCGCCGAAAAGCATGAAAAAGTCGGTGTGCGACAGGCGGCGGATGCCCGCCAGTTTCAGTTCCAGCAGCGCGGTCTGCCGCGGATTGGCATCGACGGCGTGGATGCGCCGCGGTCCGGCGAGTGCGTAGTCGAGCACATTGCAGCCGGCGCTGGTGATCACCAGCATCGTGTCCTCCGCGGTGATGCCCAGCGCCTGCCGGTCCACGGCGGGATCTTCCCAGCAGGTGTTGTAGATCAGCGAGCGGGAATACAGCGCGTCGAACACCCGCTCGTTCATGCGTTCGCTCATGCGTTTTGTCAGTGAGGTGTTCAAAGTCGTTGATTGTTTTCCGGATTCGACCCGCGCAGGCTAAGCGGCGATTGTTGCCGTGGTGTGACCCGCGGATTGCGGAATGGCGTCAGGACGCGTTTAAAATGCGCAGATGACGATTCCGCTGCTCACCGAACTGCCGTACCGCGAGGACAGCGCCGCGCTGTTCGAAGCGGTGGCGGACCGGCCGTGGGCGGTGTTCCTCGACAGCGGCCTGCACCACCCGGGGCAGGCGCGTTACGACATCATCGCCGCCGATCCGCATGTGCGGCTGGTCACCCGCGGCGGGCTGACCGAGATCCATGCCGAGGCCAGCGAGCTGTCGCGTGCCGATCCCTTCGAACTGCTGCGCGGCCGGCTCGGTTTCGAGCCCGGCTGCGCCGGCGATCTGCCATTTGCCGGCGGTGCCATCGGTTATTTCGGCTACGACCTTGCGCGGCGCATCGAGCGCCTGCCGGTGCGCGCGCGGGCGAGTGAACGCATCCCCGACATGGCGGTGGGTATCTACGACTGGGCGGTGGTGGTCGACCATTCCGAGCGTCGCGCCTGGCTCGCCGGGCAGGGGCGCGATCCCGACACCGACCGCAAATGGGACGCGCTGGTGCGGCTGTTCACTGCGACGCCCGCTGAGAGGCAGCGCACGCCGTTCCGGGTGACCTCGCCGGTGACCTCGAATTTCACGCCCAAGGGTTATGGCCACGCCTTCGACCGTGTGCTGGGCTACATCCGCGCCGGCGACTGTTACCAGGTCAACCTCGCCCAGCGTTTCATCGCCCAGGCCAGCGGCGATCCCTGGCTCGCCTACCAGCGGCTGCGGCTGATCAATCCGGCGCCGTATTCGGCCTATTTCAGCACGCCCTATGCGCAGATCCTGTCAGCTTCACCGGAGCGGTTCCTGCGTGTGCAGGACGGCGTGGTGGAGACCAAGCCGATCAAGGGTACGCGGCCGCGCGCCGGGCATGCGCGGCTCGATGCCGAACGCATCGCCGAACTGGTTGCCAGCGAAAAGGACCGCGCCGAGAACCTGATGATCGTCGACCTGCTGCGCAACGACCTGTCGAAAAACTGCGCCACCGGCTCGGTGAAGGTGCCGAAGCTGTTCGAGGTTGAAAGTTTCGCCACCGTGCACCACCTGGTCAGCACTGTGACCGGGAAATTGAAGCCGGGCCGCGATGCGATCGACCTGCTGCGCGGCGCCTTTCCCGGCGGCTCGATCACCGGTGCGCCGAAACTGCGTGCAATGCAGATCATCGAGGAGCTGGAACCGCACCGCCGTGGTGTCTATTGCGGCGCCATCGGCTACATCGGCCACGACGGCGGCATGGACACGAACATCGCAATCCGCACGCTGGTGCATTCGCAGGGCACCGTGCGGCTGTGGGCCGGTGGCGGCATCGTCGCCGACTCGCAGCGCGAGGCCGAGTACCAGGAAACCTTCGACAAGGCTGCCGCGCTGCTGAGCCTGCTGCAGCAGAGCGCGGAGAGCGCCAGCGGCGGCGCCTGACCGTCATCGTCCTGTCACGGACCCGCCGTATTGTCCGCGCTTCCATTTCAGGAGAGCGCAAATGAGCCACAGCTACAGCGACGGGCGCAGTCTCAACAGTTCGCCGAATGCCACATTTGAACAGATACTTGAAGCGCGGCTGTCGCGCCGCGGGCTGCTGAAGGGGGCTGCGGCCCTGGCAGCGGTATCCGCGCTGCCGCTGTCGCTCGGAGCCTGCGCCACCACGGGCCTGCGGCGCGAGGGCCGGCTCGGTTTCAGCGGCATCACGGTTTCAACGGCTGATGCGGTTCGTGTCCCCGCAGGGTATTCGGCGAAAGTGCTGTATGCCTGGGGCGATCCCGTCGGCCACCCTTCCGGCTCGCCGGCCTTCCGCCAGGACGCCGGCAACAGCGCCGCCGAGCAGGCACTGCAGGCGGGCATGCACCACGACGGCATCCACTATTTTCCGCTGCCTTACGGCTCGGAGAATTCCGTCAACGGCCTGCTGGTGATGAACCACGAATACACCGATGACGGCCTGCTGCACAGCGACGGATTCGCCGACTGGAGCGCGGAAAAGGTGCGCAAGGCGCAGAACGCCCACGGCTGTTCGGTGATCGAGGTGCGCGCCGCTGCAGACGGGCAGTGGGAGGTCGTGCGGCCCTCGCGTTACGCGCGGCGCATCACCGCGGCGACGCCGATGCGCATTGCCGGACCTGCCGCAGGCAGCGCCGGCATGAAGACCGCCGCCGACCCGGCGGGCACCGAGGTGCTGGGCACCTTCAACAACTGCGCCCACGGCTATACGCCCTGGGGCAGCTACCTGACCTGCGAGGAGAACTGGAACACCTATTTCACCAACAGCGGCACGCTGACGGCGGATCATCGGCGCAACGGCGTATCCGCCAAAGGCCGCGGTTATCGCTGGAATGAATTCGATGAACGTTTCGACGCTGGCAAACATCCGAATGAGACCAATCGCCACGGATGGGTGGTGGAATTCGATCCTTATGATCCGCAGTCTCAGCCGGTGAAACGCACCGCGCTGGGCCGCTTCAGTCACGAAGGCGCATGGCCGGCGACAGCCAATGACGGACGGCTGGTGATCTACATGGGCGACGACCGGGTTTTTGAATACATCTACAAATTCGTGTCGCGTGATGCGTGGAACCGCAAGGACCGCAACGCCAACCGCAACATTCTTGATCACGGCACGCTGTATGTCGCGAAATTCAGCGACGACGGCAGCGGCGAGTGGCTGCCGCTGGTGCATGGCCGCGGCGCACTGACCGCGGCGAACGGTTTCGCCGATCAGGCTGATGTGCTGATCCGCACCCGTGCCGCGGGCGATGCCGTCGGTGCCACCAAGATGGACCGGCCGGAATGGATCGCCGTGCACCCCGCCACCAACGAAGTGTATTGCACGCTGACCAACAACAGCCAGCGCGGTGCCAAGGACCGGCCGGCAACGGATCGCGCCAATCCCCGCGCGAGCAATGTGTTCGGCCAGATCATCCGCTGGCGCGAAGCGGGCAACGATCCGGCGGGCATGAAATTCGAGTGGGACCTGTTTGCGGTTGCCGGCGACGCGCAGCATCCCGATGCGGAGCGCCGCGGCAACATCAAGGGTGATTCCTTCGGCAGTCCCGACGGGCTGTGGTTCGACGACGGTGGCCTGCTGTGGATACAGACGGATGTGTCAACCAGTACGCTGAACAAGGGGCACTACGAGCGGCTGGGCAACAACATGATGCTCGCTGCCGACATCAAGACCGGCGAAATCCGCCGTTTCCTGACGGGACCCAATGGCGCGGAAGTCACAGGCGTGGTCACCACACCCGACGGCAAGACCATGTTCATCAACATCCAGCACCCGGGCGAGACTTCCTCCGAGCGCAATGATCCGAAGAATCCCAAGTTGGTCAGTTCCTGGCCTGATGGCCCTGCGGGTGGCCGGCCGCGTTCGGCTACGGTGGTGATCCGCAAAAACGACGGCGGAATCATCGGTACCTGAGCGGTGCCTGAGGAGTTTGTGATTTTGTGACATCATCACGCTTCGATTACAACGGAGCGTGATGATGGCTGTCCAGGAACTCACTCAAGCGAATTTTGAAGCAACGGTCACCGGCAACAAGATGGTGATCATCGATTTCTGGGCACCCTGGTGCGGTCCCTGCAAAAGTTTTGCGCCGGTTTTCGAGGCTGCGTCGGAGAAGCATCCTGATGTGGTCTTTGCCAAGGTCAACTCCGACGACGAGCAGGCGCTGGCCGGCCATTTCGGCATTCGTTCGATCCCGACCATCATGCTGTTCCGCGAGCAGGTCATCGTGTTCATGCAGGCCGGTGCGCTGCCGGCTTCGGGGCTGGAGAGCGTGTTGACGCAGGCGAAAGCGCTGGACATGGAGCAGGTGCACCGTGACATCGCTGCACAGCAGGCGCAGCAATAAAAATAATCAATAAAATCAAATACTTGTAATATACCGTCCGGCAGCTTGCCGGACAGGAGGAGCGGTAATGAGCACGCGCGGTTTCTGGATCGACCATTTCCCCGGCAATTTCCTCTGGTCCAACGCCGCGCTCGCCTGCAAGGGCATGGCGCCCTATGGCGTGGTGGCCATGGATGAAATCGACCGCATCGCCTTGCGACTGAAGGACCGCCAGGGCGAACCCGGGGCCTGGCAGCAGGAATGGTGTGCGATGGCGGCGCAGCTCGAAAAGACCGCCGATGCCGAAGCCGCGCGCGGGCGCGAACGCAGTGCCGGCAATTACTACCTGCGCGCCGGCAACTACTACTACACCGGCGAGCGCTTCATCCCGCCGGGTGAAGACAAGATTGCGGTCGGGCGCAAGGCCTACCGCTGCTACCGCGAGGGCCTGACGCGGCGTCATCCCGAGATCGAATTCGTCGAGGTCCCGTACGAGGGTAAGACCCTGCCCGCGCTGTTCATGAAGGCACCGGGCGTGTCGCTGCGCGCGCCGACGGTGGTGATTTTCAACGGCATGGACAACTGCAAGGAAATGAGCGTGATCTTCGCCGGGCTCGAGTTTGCGAAGCGCGGCATGCACACGCTGGCGATCGACGGGCCGGGGCAGGGCGAGACGCTGCGTTTCCGCGGCATCCACAGCCGCTACGACTACGAGGTGCCGGGCAGGGCCGCCTATGACTATGTCGCGCAGCGCGCCGACGTCGATCCGGCACGGGTGGTGATCATGGGTTACAGCTTCGGCGGTTATTACTCGGCGCGTATCGCCGCCTTCGAGAAGCGTTATGCCGCCGGCGTGGCGATGACCGCGCTGCACTGGGACCTTGCCGGCTGGCAGCAGAAGATCAAGGAAAAGGCGCAGGCCGAGGGCACCAAGGTCGCGCAGTCGAATTTCCAGTTCCAGTGGGTGGTCGGCGCGCCGGATACCGACAGCAGCATCGAGATCGCAAAACGCTTCACGCTGAAGGATGTGGCCCACCAGATCACCATGCCCTTCCTGGTGACCCACGGCGCCAACGACCGCGTGGTGCCGGCGGAAAACGCGCAGAAACTCCACGATGCGCTCGGTTCCGCGAAAAAGACCCTGCGGGTGTTCACCGCTGAAGACGGCGGCGCCGAGCACGCGCATGTCGACAACCGCCAGGTCGGTGTTGATTTCGTCGCCGACTGGATTGCGGAGCACCTGCCGGGCTGACCGTCCTGCTGTCGGGTCGCGCACCACGATGTGGCGCTGGCCCCGTGCGGCAATTTTCGGGATAACCGTCCTGACAACGCGTGTACTGACGCGTTAAACTTCGGGCTCGCGCCGTTGTCCGACTGCGAGCCCCTCCATACGCAGAACATCCATGAAACGCATCGTCTACCTTGCGGCAGCCGTCGCATTGCTGCTTGGCGCAGGTCTTCTGTGGCGCCACTACTCGCAACCCAAGGCGGCATCTGCCGCAAAACCTGCCGCGGCCCCGGCTGCGGCCCGCGCACTGCCGGTCAAGGTGGCCACCGTGCGCCGCGAAACCCTGACCGATGCCGTCACCGCGGTGGGCACGCTGCTCGCGAACGAATCGGTGATGATCCGCCCGGAAATCGATGGCCGCATCGAGGCCATCCATTTCCAGGAAGGCCAGCTGGTGCGCAAAGGCGACAAGCTGGTGTCGCTGGACGCGGCTGAAGTTGAAGCACAGCTGACCTCCGCGATCGCGGCGGCCAACCTCAACCGCAGCCGGCTGAAGCGCTCCGAAGAGCTGTTCGCGAAAAAATTCATCAGTGCGCAGGCACTGGACGAGGCGCGCGAAAACCTCAACCAGACCAATGCGCGCGAGGCCGAAGTCCGCGCCCGGCTGGCGAAAACCGTGATCCGTGCGCCTTTCGAAGGCGTCACCGGCCTGCGCCAGGTCAGCCCCGGCGCCTATGCCAGGGCGGGGCAGGACATCGCGCGGCTGGAAGGGATCGGCACGCTGAAACTCGACTTCCGCGTGCCCGAAGCCTATCTGCGCCAGATCCGCAGCGGTCAGTCCGTGACGGTCACGGTGGATGCCTATGCCGGTGAAAATTTCAGCGGCACGATTTACGCCATTGAACCCTCGGTCGATGAAGCCACGCGCACCGTGCTGTTGCGCGCGCGTCTGCCCAATCCCGGCGTGCGCCTGAAGCCGGGCATGTTTGCCCGCGTCAGCCTGGTGCTCGCGCAGCGTGAAAACGCGCTGGTGGTGCCCGAGCAGGCGATCGTGCCGCGCGGTGACGGACGTTTTGTATTCCGCGTGGTCGAGGGCAAGGCTGTACTGACGAAGGTCGAAACCGGCCTGCGCCGTCCCGGCGAGGTGGAGGTCACCAGCGGACTCGAGGACGGGCAGGCCATCGTCGCCGACGGGCAGCTCCGGCTGCAGGACGGCGCGGCAGTGAGCCTGCCTGAGCCGAAACCCAAGCCGCAGCCGGCGCAATAACGATGGTCCTCCCGGAACTGTCCGTCCGGCGTCCCGTGCTGGCCACGGTGATGAGCCTGCTGATCATGCTGGTCGGCATCATCTCCTTTGAGCGCCTGACGGTCCGCGAGTACCCGAAGATCGACTCCCCGGTGGTCTCGGTGCGCACGATCTACACCGGCGCCAGCCCCCAGGTCATCGAGTCCCAGGTCACGCAGCCTCTGGAGGACAGCATCTCCGGCATCGAAGGTGTGAAGACAATGAAGTCGGTGAGCCGGGAGGAGGTCAGCCAGATCACGGTCGAATTCACCAACGACCGCGATCCCGATCTCGCCGCCAACGACGTACGCGACCGCGTGTCGCGCGCCCGCGGCCGGCTGCCGGACGAGGTCGACGAGCCGATCATCTCCAAGGTCGAGGCCGATGCCCAAGCGATCATGTGGCTGCGGCTGTTTTCCGACCAGCACGGCCCGCTGGAGATTTCCGATTATGCCGACCGTTTTGTCGCCGACCGCCTGAAGACGCTGCCCGGGGTCGCCTCGGTGATCATCGGCGGCGAACGGCGCTACGCAATGCGCATCTGGCTCGACCGGGAACGCCTTGCCGCCTACGCGCTGACGCCGCAGGACGTCGAGGATGCGCTGCGCCGCCAGAACATCGAGGTGCCTTCGGGCCGGATCGAGAGCAGCCAGCGCGAATTCACGGTGCTGTCGGAATCCGACCTGCGCACGCCGGCCCAGTTCAACCAGCTGATCATCCGCGAGGTGAAGGGTTATCCGGTGCGTCTCTCCGACATCGGCCGCGCGGAGCTGGGCGCGGCCGATGACCGCAACATCCTCCGAGTCAACGGCAATCCGGCGGTGGGTCTGGGCATCGTCAAGCAGTCCACCGCGAACACGCTGGCGGTGGCGCAGGCGGTGAAGGCGGAGGTGCCGAAGGTGGCGGCGGCCCTGCCGCAGGGCATGCAGATCGCAGTCGCCTTCGACACCTCGATTTTCATCGAGAAGTCGATCACCTCGGTCTACAAGGTGATGGCCGAGGCGCTGGTGCTGGTGGTGCTGGTGATCTTCCTGTTCCTGCGCTCGGCGCGGGCGACGCTGATTCCCTTCGTCACCATCCCGGTGTCGCTGATCGGCGCCTTTTTCCTGATCTGGATCATGGGTTTCTCGATCAACGTGCTGACGCTGCTGGGCATCGTGCTGGCGGTCGGCCTGGTTGTCGATGATGCCATCGTCGTGCTCGAGAACATCCACCGCCACATCGAAAACGGCATGCGTCCCTTCGAGGCGGCGCTGAAGGGCGGGCGCGAGATCGCATTCGCCGTGGTCGCGATGACGGTGACGCTGGCCGCGGTGTTCGCGCCGCTCGCTTTCGCCACCGGCAACACCGGGCGCCTGTTCCTCGAGTTTGCGCTGACCGTGGCTTCCGCAGTCGTGGTGTCGGGATTCGTCGCGCTGACGCTGACGCCGATGATGTGCTCGAAGCTGCTGCGCCGCGAAACTTCGCATGGCCGGCTCTACAACGCGCTGGAACGCTTTTTCGAAGGCATGTCCTCGGGTTATGAACGCCTGCTGCGTTTCTGCCTTGCCCGGCGCAGCGTGGTCGTTGTGCTGTTCCTGCTCGCGGCCGCGGGCGGTTCGGCGCTGTTCCTGACGATCCGTTCCGAGCTGTCGCCGCTGGAGGACCGCGGCTTCTTCATCGGCGTGATGTCGGCACCCGAGGGCGCCACCAAGGAATACACCGACGACTATGCGCGGATCTGGGAGGATATCTATGCCGACGTGCCGGAGATCACCTCCTACTTCGTTTCGGTCGCGCCCGGCCTCGAACGCCCGAATCCGGTCAATTTTGCTTTGTCCTTCGTGCGGCTTTCCGACTGGAGCGAGCGCGACCGCAAGACGCAGCAGATCACCGCATCGATCGCGCCGCAGATGTTCGCGCGGATGCCCGGCGTGCTGGCTTTCCCGATCAATCCGCCGTCGCTGGGACAGAGCTTCCGCAATCCGCCGGTGCAGTTCGTGGTGCAGGGCAACTCCTACGAGGACCTCGACCGCAGGGTCAATGCGCTGATGGCGAAGGCGCGGCAGTCGCCGGCGCTGGCCAATGTCGACAGCGACCTCAAGCTCAACAAGCCGCAGCTCGCGGTAGACATCGACCGCGAGAAGGCGGCGGCGCTGGGCATCCAGGTGGAGACCATCGGCAGGACGATGGAAACGCTGCTCGGCGGGCGCCAGGTCACGCGTTTCAAGCGCGAGGGCAAGCAGTACGACGTCATCGTCCGGCTGGAGGACAAGGACCGCCGGCAGCCGGCGGACCTGACCTCGATCTACGTGCGCGGCGCCACGGGCGGCATCACCCAGCTGTCGAACCTGGTCAGCGTGCGCGAGACCGTGGCACCGAAAGAGCTCAACCATTTCAACCGGCTGCGCGCGGTGATCATCTCGGCAAACGTCACGCCCGGCTACTCGCTGTCCGAGGCGCTGGACGCGATGGAGGCCGCGGCGGCGGAGACCCTGACGCCGGAGTACCAGACCACGCTCGACGGCCAGTCGCGCGAGTTCCGCGAGTCCGGCCAGCAGCTCTACCTGATTTTCGTGCTGGCGCTGGCCTTCATCTACCTCGTGCTGGCGGCGCAGTTCGAGAGTTTCCGCGGCCCGCTGGTGATCATGCTGACGGTGCCGCTGGCAGTGACCGGTGCGCTGCTCGCGATCAAGTTGACCGGCGGCACGCTCAACGTCTACAGCCAGATCGGGCTGGTGATGCTGATCGGGTTGATCACCAAGAACGGCATCCTGATCGTCGAGTTCACCAACCAGCTGCGCGACCAGGGGCGCGAGAAAATAGCGGCGCTGGTCGAGGCCTGTTCGCTGCGCCTGCGGCCGATCCTGATGACCACTGCGGCGACCGTGCTCGGTGCGGTGCCGCTGGCGATTGCGACCGGCGCCGGCGCGGAGTCGCGCTCGGCGATCGGCTGGGTGGTTGTCGGCGGCATGAGCTTCGGCACCCTGTTCACGCTGTTCGTGGTGCCGGTGGCCTATACCTTCATCGTCGGCGAACGCAGGTCTGCGGACGACGCGCAGCCGGTCAGCAACCCCGCACTCTGAAGGTTATTTGCCGCAGCTCTCCAGCGCGCGGTCGAGCCAGCCCGGCACATAGACCTGCTCGACGAACCAGCGCTGCGCCTTGCCGCGGTGCGAGGTGTGCCAGGCCAGGTACAGCATCTGGCTCACCTTCGGCTCCTCGGTTTTTTTGATCACCAGTTCGCCGCGCGCCGCAGCGGCGGCGGCCAGGCATTGCGGCAGATAACCCACGCCCAGCCCCATGACCTGGGCCTGCAGCTTGGAGTCGGCGTCCGAGATGGTCAGCGTGTCCTGTCCTGACAGCAGCCCGGTCGTGCGCGGCGGCAGGCTGCGCGAGCTGTCGGCAACGACCACGGCGCGATGGGCGAGGATGTCGCCGCGGGTCAGCGGCTCCTTGGCCTGCGCCAGCGGGTGGGCTGGTGCCACCGCGAATTCCCAGTCGATTTCCCCCAGCGGTCGTGTCTGGTAACCGCCACCGGGCGGTCCTTCGCCGGACGCGCCGATGGCGAGGTCGGCGCGGCCCGAGGCCAGCGCATCCCAGCAGCCGCCGAGCACCTCGGCGTTGAAGCGCAGCCGGGTGTCGGCGTTCTGCGCGTAGAAATTGCGCGCGAGTTCCAGCATGGCCGCAGCCGGCAGCAGTCCGTCGTAGGCGATGCGCAGTTCCGCTTCCCAGCCGGTGGCGACGCGTTTGACCCGCGCTTCCAGTTCTCCGGCCGCGCGCAGCAGATGGCGGCCTTCGGCCAGCAGTTCGCGCCCGGCAGCGGTCAGTTTGGCGCGATGGCCGCGGCGATCGAACAACGGCACATCGAGGTCTTCCTCGAGTTTCTGCACGGTGTAGGTCAGTGCCGAGGGCACGCGGTGCAGTTCATGCGCGGCGGCGGCGAAGCTGCCCTTGCGGTCTATGGCATCGATCACCAGCAACGCGTCCAGCGACAGCCGCATCGGATTACTCCTTGAATTATTTTATTAACATGTATCAATAAAATATCATAAATTATTGTTTTTAAACAATAAAAATATTCATTTTATTTGATTGAATGGTTCAAAATCTTCCGATTTCTTGTGCCGGATCAGCAGCCTAGGATGCAGTCCATCGCATCGCCAGATGCATCGAACAAGGAAAGGAAAAGCCATGCTGAACCTGCGCAAGAGTGAAGACCGCGGCCATGCCAACCACGGCTGGCTCGATTCGTACCACAGCTTTTCATTCGCGAGTTACCACGATCCCGAGCACATGGGTTACGGCCCGCTGCGGGTGATCAACGAGGACCGCGTGCAGGCGGGGGCCGGCTTCGGCACCCACGGCCATCGCGACATGGAAATCATCAGCTATGTGCTCGACGGCGCGCTGGCGCACCAGGATTCGATGGGCAACGGCTCGGCGATCGTGCCCGGCGACGTGCAGCGCATGAGTGCCGGCAGCGGTGTGCGCCATTCGGAGCACAACCACAGCCAGACGGGAACGACGCATTTCCTGCAGATCTGGATCGAGCCGAAGTTCACCGGCATCAAGCCCTCTTACGAGCAGAAGTATTTTTCTGCCGAAGAGAAACGCGGGCGGCTGCGGCTGATCGTGTCCCCGGATGGCCGCGACGGTTCGGTGAGCATGAACCAGGATGCCTTCCTCTACGCCGGTCTGTTCGATGCCGACGAGGCTGCCGAACTGGTGATTGCGGCCAGCCGGCGCGGTTATGTGCATGTCGCGCGCGGCAGCGTCACCGTCAACGGCCAGCGGCTGCGCGCCGGGGATGCCCTGAAAACAGCGGCGGGCACGATCAGCATCGAAGGCGGCAAGTCCGCCGAGGTGCTGGTGTTCGACTTACCCTGAAATTTGAAGATTGATCAACTGAAATTTTGAAAGGAAACAGCATGAACCAGTACAAGATTGCCGTGGTCGTCGGCAGCATTCGCAAGGATTCCCTCAACCGGAAGCTGGCGGATGCACTCGCGAAACTCGCGCCGCCGGAGTTCTCGTTCAGGACGGTGCGCATCGACGACCTGCCGCTCTACAACCAGGACGACGATGGCCAGCCTGCCGCCGCGGTGACGCGCCTGCGCAAGGAGATCAAGGAGGCTGACGGCCTGCTGTTCCTGACGCCGGAGTACAACCGCTCGATTCCCGGTGTGCTGAAAAACGCGATTGACCATGCCTCGCGGCCCTGGGGCCAGAGCGTCTGGGGCGGTAAACCCGCCGGCGTTCTGGGTGTTTCAGTCGGTGTCATCGGCACCGCGCTGGCGCAGCAGCATCTGCGCAACATCCTCGGCTATCTCGACGTGCCGGTGCTCGGCCAGCCCGAGATGTTCCTGCAGGCCAAGGATGGCCTGTTCGACGCGGACGGCGGCATCGGGCCGGACAGCCGTGCCTTCGTCCAGGGCTGGATGGACCGTTACGTCGCCTGGGTGAAGAAACTCGCGGCCTGAGCCGCGGGTTTCTGGAGAATCTCGGCATGATCACAGGCCAGCCGGCCATTTTTGTGTCCCACGGCGCGCCGACGCTCGCGCTGGAGCCGGGACCCACCCGCGGATTTCTCGCGGAACTGGGTGCCGCGCTGCCGCGGCCGCGCGCGATACTCGTGGTGTCGGCACACTGGGAAACCGTGGCGCCTGCGGTGAGTACGGCTGTGCGCCCGCAGACCATCCACGATTTTCACGGTTTCCCGCGGGCCCTGTACGAGATGCGTTATCCGGCACCCGGCGCGCCACAGCTGGCGCAGCGGGTGCGCGAGCTGCTCGGGAATGCCGGGATTGCCGCCGACGCCGTGCCCGACCGTGGCCTCGACCACGGAGCCTGGGTGCCGCTGATGCTGATGTATCCGCAGGCGGACATACCGGTGACGCAACTTGCGCTGCAGACGGCGCTGGGGCCGGCGCACCACTTGCGTCTGGGCGAGGCGCTGCAGCCGTTGCGTGACGAGGGTGTGCTGATACTGGCTTCCGGCAGTGTCACCCACAATCTGCGCGAGTTCGGCCGCCATGACTATGCGGCTTCGCCGCCGGACTGGGTCAGCGGTTTCAACGACTGGCTGGTGGGGCGTCTCAATTCAGCCGACCATGAGGCTCTGCTCGATTACCGCGGCCAGGCGCCGCATGCCGCACGCAACCATCCCAGCGAGGAACATCTGTTGCCGCTGTTCGCCGCACTCGGCGCGGCGACGCCGGGCGTGGCGCCGCGCCGGATCCATGAAGCTTATACCTACGGCGTCATCGGCATGGATGCCTGGCGGTTTGACTGATGGCTGAGGTCCGTGATCGGTTAAGCTCGACGGAAATTTCGGGAGAAGCGGCATGCATGAACTGACCGACCTGCTGGCCCGGCACGGGTTGCTGATTGTCTTCGCCAACGTGCTGCTGACCCAGGCCGGTCTGCCGGTGCCGGCGGTGCCGATGCTGGTGGTTGCCGGTGCGCTGGTGGTGCAGGGGGCCTTCGGGTATGCCGCCTTGCTGCTGGTAGGGATGGCCGCCACGCTGCTCGGCCATCTGCCCTGGTATTTCGCCGGCAGGCGTTATGGTCACCGGGTGCTGGGTACGCTCTGCCGCATCGCCGTTGAACCCGATTCCTGTGTCAGGCAGACCGAAAACCTGTTCGAACGCTGGGGCGCGTCGTCACTGGTGATTTCCAAGTTCATTCCGGGTTTTTCGATGGTCGCGCCGCCACTGGCCGGTGCGATGCGCCTGGGCCTGTGGTCCTTCCTGCTGTTCAGTGCAATCGGCGCGCTGCTGTGGGCGGCCGCCCCGGTGCTGCTCGGTGCGGTCTTTCATGCGGAAGTGGAGCGTGCGCTGGAATGGTTTGCACAACTGGGGACCGGTGCCTTGCTGCTGCTCGGGGTGCTGGCGACGGCCTATGTGGCGATCAAGGCGGTGCAGCGCTATTTTTTCCTGCGCATGCTGCGTGCTGCAAGAGTGAGCGTTGCGGAGTTGTATGAACTGCTGAATGGCGAATTGCCGCCGGTGGTGATTGATGTGCGTCCGGCCGCCGTGCGCAGGCTCGATCCGCGGCGCATCCCCGGTGCGCTTGCGGTCAACCTCGAGGATGCTGCGGCCGCGCTGCCCGGCCTGCCGCCGGACAGGGACGTGGTGGTTTATTGCAGTTGACCCAACGAAGCCAGCGCGGCGCGTGTCGCCCGCATCCTGATGGACCGGGGATTCACCCGGGTGCGGCCGCTGGAGGGCGGGATCGAGGCCTGGATTGCCGGGGGCGGGATCACCGAGACTTTTGATGCCTGATCCCGCCGCTGTCCGCTGTCAGGCGATATCGGTCCCGGTCGGCGCGAAATAGCTGGTGGTGACAGTGCGCCTTGCGGTCCACGGCAGGCGGGTGCGTTTCAGCGTTTCCATTTCATCCTCCTCCCGTACCGGGTGATAGACATCGACCGTGCCCTCGATGATGTCGCCGCGGACCTGGCCCTCGAAGGAGAAGCGGGTGTAGCCGCTGCCGGGCAGCGTCATGTTGAGCTGGCATTTCAGGGCAGTGCCGCGCAGTTCCACCCCCTGCAGCAGCTGGCGCCGGTTGCCGACGCGCACGGCGCCTTCAACCTGCTGCATGTGCTGTTCGAGCAGTGACGCGAAACGGTAACTGCTGCCGCCGATGGTCGTCTCCCAATCCCAGAAGCCGCCGACACGCGCCGGCACATGCCACATGCGGACAGTGGTGTAGTTGCCGGTCTGTTCGTCGGTCACGTCGGCCGGCCAGGTGCCCATGTCCCAGGTGGCCGCGACGACACGGGTGCCGGGGCGCGCTTCGCGCAGGATCTTCGGGCGCAGCAGGCGCATCAGCTCGGGAAACAGCCACATGAAGATCACATCGACCTTGCCGAGATCGGCATCGAAGACATTCTGGTGCAGGAATTGCGCACGGTTGCCGAGGTTCTGCGCGCCGGCGGCGGCGTTGGCCTTGGCGACCAGCGCGGCGTTGATGTCGACACCGATGCCCTGTACGCCCGGACGGTCCTTCAGCGCGGCGAACACGATGCGCCCGTCACCCGAACCGAGGTCGATCACGGTTTCGCCGCTGGCCGGCGCCGCCAGCTTCACCATGCGCGCGACGTTTTCGGGGTCGCTGCCGACGAAGGGGGAGAACAGTTCCTGCGCGCGCGCCGCCATGGCTTGCCAGGCGGAAGCGGCTGCAATCATTGACAGGAAGGAGCGTCTGGAAGGCATGGTTTGTGGACTCTGGGTTGTTGTGGAAAGGCTGAAGCTTACTGCGGGAACCGCCAGGGAATCCATATCCCGCGGCTGGTCTGCGGTCCGGCCTCGGCTATGATGGCATCCGTGCGCTGAGTTGCGCCCCGCCGGGGCAGCGCTTTCGGTTTGTCACGAATCATTGACTCGACGAGGAGATGCATATGCAGGACCGCAGGGCAGTCACCAGCGTACCCATCAACGAACTGGCGGCGCGGCGCTGGAGCACGCGCGCCTTTGACGCCTCGCGCGGCGTAAGTCCGTCGCAGGTCGCCGCGCTGATCGAGGCGGCACGCTGGGCGCCATCCTGTTACGGCGCCGAACCCTGGCGCTTCATGATGTGGGACCGCGCAAAGGATCCGGCGGGCTGGCAGCAGGTCTACGACTGTCTGTCCGACAACAACCGCAAGTGGTGCAAGAACGTGCCGCTGTTCTTCCTTGCCTGCGCGGCCTCGAGTTTCGAGCATAACGGCCAGCCCAACCGCTGGGCGCAGTACGACACCGGCATGGCGGCGCTGTCGCTGTCGCTGGAGGCGGTGGCACAGGGCCTGGCTGCGCACCAGATGGGCGGCTTCGACATTCCGAAGCTGCGGGTGGCCGCCGGTGTGCCCGACGAATTCATGCCGATGGCGCTGATCGCCGTCGGTCACCCGGCGGCGCCGGAAGTGATCGACGACGGGGAAATCCTGCAGAAGGAACTGAAGGCGCGCGGGCGCAAACCCGTGGCCGAACGTTTCTACGGCGGCAGCTGGGGCCGACCCGCAGGCTGAGCTTGCCGGATCAGGCGGCGGTGGCGGTCTGCCGCGGCGCGAGTGTGCCGGAGGCGATCACTGCCGGCGCCTCGCTGTTGGGGAAGTTGAATTCCAGCAGTGTGCCCACCGGGTCGCGCATGAAAATCTGGTAACCGGCCTCCGCCACGTTCTGCTGTTCGTATTTGAGGTTCATCCGGTCCAGCTTCGCCTGGAACTCCGCGGCGCCATGGCTCTGAAAAGCGATGTGGTCCACGCTGCCATGGTGTTTTTCCTGCAGGAAACCGTCAGCGCAGCGCGCGCTGACATGCACCAGCGGATGATCATCGAGATAAAGCCAGATGCCGGGATTGGGGAAATCCGGCCGCGGGCCTTTGTGCAGCCCGAGCACTTCGGCGTAAAACCGTTCGATGGCCGCGAGATCGCCCGGTGCGCAGCGGATGTTGAGGTGGTGTATGCGGTCGATTTTCATCGTGCTCCTCCGGTGGTCGGGTTGATTGCCTGTCAGAGTGATTTATTGTAAGTACTTGATTTTATTGATATTTTTATGAATTCACCCTGAGCCTGCAATCACTCTAGCCTGCCTCGCGCCGACCTGCAATGCGCTGCCGGCTGCGTTGTGTGAAAGCGGGGCAGCACTTAACATGAAGTCACGCAATACATTGCGCTGATCTGCATGGGGTATGTGTTTGCAGATTTGGAGGCAGGGGGGAATGGGTGACGTTTCTGTCAACTAAAAATGGCACCTAAATTTGGCAACTAAAAATGTCAACTACTACACGTTATGCGGCATCCAAACGTCCCCGCTGAGCTGGCCGCGGCAGTAGAAGAAGTGGCACGAGACTCCGGTCTATGCATTGGCTATGACACGCACTTTGACGCCGGGAATGTGGAGCTAAGCTGGTGGTCAGGCCGAACGCTGAAGAGGTTGGACTTCCAGCCAATGCCCAACGCCAGAATTCAGGTTACGTTTCTCACTGATACCTACCCTCTGCTGCCGAAGCTTCTGCGTTCGCTACGGTCATTTATCCCGATGTTTCCGCATATAGCAAAGACCGAGTGCCGAGTCCTAGGAACGCTGGAGCGCGACCAGGAACGTCGCCGGTACGCTGAGAATGTTCGCCGATTTGTCGCCGATGCCGCATAACAGCCCAGTCAACCCGGACGCGCGCACAAATGCTGTGCTTTGCATGGATCGGCGGGCGCGCGCCGGTTACTGGGAACGTTAGACCGCACAACCATGTTCGGACTATTCAAACGTCGCAAATGGATTTCCGAAACCGTGGCTGAGATGCGGGGGACATATCGGGATCTTCACGTGAGGGTACGCAATGTACCGTGCCTTCGTGAAGAGCAAGGCGTCGACCGCAAGTATCCTTATCCCAATTTCGGGTTCGAGTTTCTGCATGAGCTTCATGAACAGCTTGGGCGCATAGATGCGATTGCCGCCCAACTGAATACTGGCGCGCCGGCCAACGCCCTTATAACGCTGCAATCGTACCCACCAATATCAGTAGAACTCCGTGGTAAGCCGGATCGCAAAATGAATCAATTTCAATCAGATATTGCCGACGCATTGTTGGAGGCTTTCAAAAGTGTTGATTTGCGACCTTCGTAGGGGCGTGCGGTCTAACCCCCGGTTCATGACCGACGCGTTCCACGCGGCACAACCGGAACGTTAGAGCGCATATGGATGCAATCAAGAAATCGTTGGCCAGAATTACAAAGCGCAAGATCTTCGGGGTATTTTTGATTTTTGTAATGATGACTCTTGCTATCACTGCCTTGGGGCAGTTCTGGATCAAAAACTCAGCCGCCTATGAGCAGGGGCGTATTGCAGTGAGTACACGATTAGGTGTCATGCCTGAATCAGTGGAACTTAAACGTCTTGCATCATTTCGTTTCGGCGAAAGTGAGTTAGATGGTGAGGCATTATTTGTGCTTTGTGGAAATGCGTCGAAGTGTTTTACTGTAGTTGCAAAGAAGAGAAATGCACAGTGGTCGGTTATAGATCTGATTGAGCGCTGAGTTGAAAATTGTGAGCCCTAACCTTCCGTCCCAGATGGACGCTTCGCCGGGAAACCGGCATCGCGCACATGAGCTTTAACGGTAGAGCGCATCACACATGAGAACCTTCCGCCTTCTCTGGTGTGTGGCGGCAGCATTTTTGTCTGTCGCGCAATTTGCGGGTGGTGATTTGGCCATTCTTGCGGGCTGGGGTTTTCTCTTGCTCACCGTACCTGTTGGGCCGTTGTGGTGGTTTATTGCTTATCCGGTTTTTCATCAGCTTTCACCTTCTCCCCTTGTGCAATATGTAGGAGTCACAGTGTCGGTCTTGTTGGCCTACGTTTTTTGGTTCAGTGTGGTACCCGCCGCACTGAAGTGGGCTCGCCGTTCAAAAGCGTCAGAACATGCGCTCTAACCCCTCGGTCAAGGGGGACCGCCTTCCGGCAGGCTTCGCCTGCCTCCAGCCGGTCCCTTACCTCAAACGTTAGATGGCTTCAGATCAAACAGCCGAGCTAATCTGGGCCTTGGACCAGATCACAATGATCCTGCGTGGATCAAATGAGCATCATTGGGTGACGTGGCTGGAAAAGGACCGAAAGTTGATTGCGAATGGCGACTTTTACGGCGTTGAACATCTACTTCAGGCATTCGGCGGCATGGGTAGCTTCAACGACTTTGGCCTTGGTGATCCGGATAAAGATTCAAGAATAGATGCGCTTCGTGGTTCCATCTATGATCTCGCGGTCGCCCTTAAGAAAGTTCGAGATCGAGCATGAAGCCATCTAACCATGCGTTCGAGAGCGGACACGCCAAAAGCGGCGCGCCCGCTCAACGCGAACGTTAGAGCGCAATGCTTGAGCTCCTTCGGTTCTATCTGCTCCACAGGAATTCCCGGGTACATCGCTCCAGGAATAGGGCGGCTGGGAATCTGGTGTTTATGGCAATCGCAGGCTATGGATTCGCGGCGCTTTTTCTGGGCGCATGGGCCTACCGCGGCTTTGAATCCATTTGGCCGGCGCTCATCGGTTTAGTCCTTATTTTCGGATCAACTGTGATTTGTGGATTCCTGATTCCCCGTGCCTTACGAATACATCGCATACTGGAAAAGTACAAAGACCCCGTGCTCTTTGAAAGTGAGTTATTCCGGGTTCAAGATAAGGATGTTTCCGAGGCGCTGATCTACGATTCGTTCGGCCGAACCGGGGTAGCAGTTAACAAGCTAAGGGTTGCAATTACAGTTAACCCCAAGAACCTGCAGGCGCACCACTTGCTTAACATGATCAAAGAACGTGACGGGCTTCGAGATGCGTAAGCTGACGCCTGCCGGTCATTCGGCCTTATTTGGAGACCTCAGTGCGCTCTAACAGGACGCCCCACTCGGACACGCGCGAGGCGTCGTGCCAATTCAAGCTCTCGGCTGCGCGTGCCGGTGAGCGTGGACGTTAGAGCTTATGAACAACGACACGCCCGAGTTCACAGCCGCGGCAATTCGCCTTTCTAGAGTGTTCTTCGTCGTGATTGGAGGCGTCTTCCTACTTCTTGCAACAGCTTTTTGGATTACTGGCGGCCAAACCTATGTGGGAGCAACGGCTGCTCTTGCGACGACGGGCTTCGCGGTCGTGGCTTTTGCTGTGTTGGCCTCGGCGCAAGTGTGTGCGTCGATCGCATCGAAAGTGCTGGGTCTGGTCGGCATTCCGCTGTGAAACCCATCGCGCATCGCACAGACCGCCCTAACTCGAATAGCAGCCGACCGCCTTCGGCTGCGGCTGAATAAAACGTTAGACACCTCGATGACGGCGAGACAGAAACACTGGGCCTCTCTTGGAGGGGCGCTCGGAGTGGCCTTTCTGTGGATCGCTTTTGGTACGGTCTACTGGGATCATTGGAAGCCCGCTTATCCGGGCGGTCTGTTGATCCCGGCCACCCTAATTGCAGCAGCTGTCATTTCCATATTGCTATTCGTTGCAGCACGTTTTGCCTTAGCAGTCGATGAGTCCGCCGAGATTCTGAAGGGGATCTGGTTCGCGACGGTTCTCATTGTCGCAATTGCATCAACAGGATTTACGTTGATGTTTGGCTTATTCTATTGGCCGTACTGGGTTTTGGTTTTCTACTGATGAGGTGTGCGGTGTCTAACCCCCGGTTCGAGAGCGACGCGATTAGCTCGGCGTCGCTGCCCGCCTCGGGCCGCGCGTCTCAACCGGAACGTTAGGCCGCAAGAGACGTGAGCTTCCTCGCCAACCTAAGTCGTGTGATCGCCTCGGATGAGATATTGCCGACAGTTAACAAATCAAATACCAACGAGCGGGCCACGCTTTTGATGCTCATGGTGTCCGCCGATCTTCATTGGCGCCGCAAGGAATGGCAGGCCGCAATAGACATGTCGGCGCGGGCACTCAAAACGAGACCGAAAGACTTCCACGCTTTGTCGATTCTTGTTACCTCTTACGGCCACCTTAGGCAGTTTGACGCCGCTTACCCCTATGCTAAGCGCCTATTGTTGGCGTCTCCACCGACCTGGAAGGTAATAAAGGCCTTCTTTGCACTTGTTGGCATATTCCAGCTATTTACCGCTAAGGGCCGCGAAAGTTACCGCAGGGCTATGCTTCGGTGCGACCAAGAAGCACAGGCGGATCGCGATGCCCAAGCGTGGGCTCAACAACTCGTTTCTGCGCGTAGGGCGGCTAATGATCCGATTGTGGCCTAACAGCGCGTTGTTGACCGACGCCTTCAGCTTGCTACGCTGCGCTTGCGGCGCGGCAAAACGCGAACGTTAGAGCACAAACAGTTATGCCGCCGAAGGGGACCAACCAATATGCGAATGTGAAGCGATACGCAGGGTTGATTCTTGCGTTGGCAGGTATCTGTGCAGTGTGGTGGTTTCTTTGGGAGGCATCGTTGGACGCAAAGATCTGGAACTCGATGCCATACATTGCATGCCTTCTCTTGGCCTTTGTATCTCGTGCTGCATTCCCCGCTGCCGTCGCTACGGCATTCATGCTGGCACTGGATGCTTTTATAGCAACCTCGGCACTGCTCGAGACTCACCCGTCTTGGTTGCTTGCACTTTCTCTCGTTTCGACGCTTAAGCTGGTCATTGTTTTGCCGATCGGCTTGGCAGTTGGGTGGTTAATTCAGAAACACTTTGCTCCCATGCCGGTCAACGGTGCGACATAGTCTATGAATTTGTGCTCTAACCATGCGTTCGAGAGCGGACGCGCCAATAGCGGCGCGCCCGCTCAACGCAGACGTTAGACATTTCCCCTTGCAGTTAACGTGTGTATCCTATGTGATACAATTGCCATATGGTCGAAATCCGCCAAACAGAGGTCTATTCGTCGTGGTTTAGCACCTTACGTGATCGGACGGCCAGGGCGCGGATTGATATTCGTATCCGTCGATTGTCACTTGGGAATCCGGGAGATGTAAAACCTGTTGGAGAGGGTGTTTCGGAGCTAAGAATCGACTATGGGCCGGGTTATCGAGTTTATTTTTTGAGACGCGGTCGGTCTGTTGTTGTGCTTTTGGCTGGCGGAGACAAGCAAAGCCAAGCCAGGGATATCAAAAAAGCACTTGAACTTGCGAAAAGCCTTAAGGAGTAGATGTCATGGCTAAAGCCAAAACTGTAAAAACACGTCAGTGGGATCCGGCGGAGCACCTGGAAACCGAAGAGGATATGGCGGCCTATTTGGAGGCCGCTCTCGCTGAAGGCGAACCCTCTCTGGTGGCGGCAGCGTTGGGCGATATCGCGCGCGCGAAAGGAATGGCGCAGATTGCCCGTGAAACCGGGCTCGGAAGAGAAAGCCTATATAAAGCGTTGTCTCTTGAGGGGAACCCGGAGTTTGCAACTGTTATGAAGGTGATCGGTGCATTGGGGCTCAAGCTTCATGCAAGGCCCTCTGTCTAACCGCTTCGGTCAGGCGGGACTGCGGAACCGGCGCGGCTTCTCCGGTTGGTCACTATCGCGCCGCAGCCCCTTGCCTCCAACGTTAAAGCGAAATGCTGATGATTCCGGCACTCCGCCGATCATTACTCAGCACCAGCGCTCATAACTTCAGTCCTTCCCATCCCCCGCCCAGCGCCTTCACCACATCGGCCACCGCGGCGCGCTGCGAACGCAGCGCCTCGGCGCGGTTCAGCTCGGCGCTGAGCAGGTTGCGCTCGGCGTCGAGCACTTCGAGCTGGCTGGTGAGGCCGTTTTCGTAGCGGATGCGCGCCAGCCGCAGCGAGTCGCCCAGCGCCTTCGCGCGTGCGCTCTCGGCCTCGAACACTTCCCGCGCACGGGTCTGCGCGATCAGCGCATCGTGGGTTTCGCGGAAGGCGGTCTGCAGGGTTTTCTGGTACTGGGCCAGAGCCTGGCGCTCGCGCGCCTGCACCGCCTCGATTTCGCCGAACAGCCGGCCGCCCTGGAATATCGGCTGCGCCAGCGCGAAGCCGAGGCTCCAGATCTGCGCCGGTCCGGAGAACAGGTTGCTCAGTGCCGCGCTTTCGCTGCCGAGGAGGCCGGAGAGGCCGATGCGCGGGAACAGCGTCGCGCGCGCAGCGCCGATGCGTGCATTGGCGGCGATCAGCTGCTGTTCGGCGGCGACGACGTCCGGGCGCCGTAGCAGCAGTTCGGAGGGCAGGTCGGCAGGCACCACCGGGGTCGCCGGCTGGCCGCTGTCGGCGCTGCGGGTGACGCGGTCATTGATGATCGCCCGCGGGCTGCGGCCGAGCAGCACGCCTAGCGCGAGTTCTTCCGAGCTGCGGCGGCGCTCCAGCGCCGGCAGCTGTGCCTGCGTGGCGGCGACTTCGGCCTCGAGCTGGCGCAGCTCGAAGTCATTGATCAGTCCGGCGCCCGAACGGATGCGCTGCAGCCGCAGGTTGTCTTCGCGCAGGGCCAGCGATTTGCGGGCATCGGCGACCTGCGCGTCGAAGGCCACCAGCGCGTAGTACGACTGCACCACCTGCGCGGTCAGCGCGAGACGCACGGTCTCCTGCGCCGCCCTGGTGGCGAGCAGTTCAGCGCGCGCCGCCTTTGCCGAATCGCGCAGGCGGCCCCAGAGGTCGATCTCGTAGGACACGTTGAGCTGTGCGCGGTAGTTGTTGTTTTCCAGGCTGCCCGGGACACGTGTCGCGGTGCTGTCGGAGCGGCGCGAGCGGTCGCGCTGGAAGCCGGCATCGACCGACGGCACCAGCTGGGCATCGGCAACCCGCGCCAGCGCCCGTGCTTCGTCGAGGCGCGCGGTGGCGAGCGCGAGGTCCTGGTTGTTGGCCAGCGCTTCCTCGACCAGCTTGTCCAGGGTCGTGTCGCCGTACACCGTCCACCAGCGTTCGGCTGCCGGAGGTTTGCCTTGTGCCGGCGCTGCTGTCCAGGCTTCGGGCAGTTCGGCGGCGGGACGCACATAGCCGGGAGCGGTGCTGCAGCCTGCCAGAACGGTTGAAACCAATACTATATTGATCAGGTATTTATGCATTATTTTCCCCTTTGGCCGGGGGCGCATGGTGGGGCGCGCGCACGGTGCGCAGCGTCTGTTCACGATGATGTTCGACTTCGGCCTCGATTTCCGCAGTCGAGCGTTTGTCGGAAAGCCTGCGATCGATGATCAGCTTGTAAAACCATGGAATGAAGAAAATCGCGAGGAAGGTCGCGGCAAGCATCCCGCCCATCACGCCGGTGCCCGCCGAGTGACGCGCGCCGGCGCCGGCGCCGGTCGAGAAGGCGAGGGGCATCACGCCGAGAATGAAGGCGAGCGAGGTCATCAGGATCGGACGGAAACGCAGCCTTGCGGCCTCGATTGCCGCGGCTGCGGTGGTGTAGCCCTCGTGTTTTTTCAGCACCGCGTATTCGACGATCAGGATCGCGTTTTTCGCAGCGAGGCCGAGCAGCGTCACCAGGCCGATCTGGAAATAGACGTCGTTGGTGAAGCCGCGCAGCGAGACCGCGGCCAGCGCGCCGAAGGTGCCGAAGGGCAGCGCCAGCAGCACTGACAGCGGCAGCGACCACCTGTCGTACTGCGCGGCGAGGATCAGGAACACCATCAGCACGGCAAGGCCGAGCGCAATGCCGGCGGTGCCGCCGGAGCGTTTTTCCTGGAAGGAGGCGCCGCTCCAGTCATAGCTGAATTCCGGAGGCAGCGTTTTTTGTGCGATTTCCTCCATCCGCGCGATCGCCTGACCCGAACTGTAGCCGGGCGCCGCCGAGCCGAAGATTTTCACCGCCGGCAGGTTGTTGAAGCGGTCCAGCGTGTCCGGGCCGGAGGAGAAATCCACCCGTGCCAGTGACGACAGCGGGACCATCGCGCCGCGCTCGGAGCGCACGTACACCGCGCCCACGTCATCCGGCTTCTTGCGAAAGCCCGGCTCCGACGACATCAGCACCTGCCAGGTGCGGCCGTACTTGTTGAAGTCGTTGACGTAGTAGGTGCCCAGCGTCGCGGAGAGCGAGCTGTAGAGCTCGTCCACCGGCACGCCCAGCGTCTTCGCCTTTTCGCGGTCGGTCTGGACATAGAGCTGGGGCACATTGGAGCGCCACAGGGTGTTGACCTGCACGAACATCGGATCCTGCGCCACGGCCCCGAGGAACTGCTGTGAGACCTCGGCCAGCCGCTTTGCGCCGCCTTCGCCGCGGTTCTGCAGGTAGAACTCGAAGCCGCCGGCGTTGCCGAGGCCGAAGATCGGCGGCGGATTGAAGCCGAGCACCAGTGCTTCCTTGATGTGCCCGGTTTTCATGAAGAACTCGCCGACCAGCTGCGGTGTGGTCATCTTGCGTTCGTCCCAGTGTTTCTGGGTGACGAAAATCGTCGCCGCGTTGTTGCGGAAGCCGCCGCCGAGGAAGTCGAAGCCGGTGAAGGCGATGGCATAGTCGTTGGCGGGGTTGGATTTGATCGCGTCAATGACTTCGCTGACGACCTTGTCGGTGCGTTCCAGGGTTGCGCCGTCGGGCAGCAGCACGGCGGCGATGTAATAACCCTGGTCCTCGTCCGGCACCAGCGAGCCCGGCGTGGCGCGCCAGAGGCCGGCGGTGATCGCCACCATGCCGATGAACAGCAGCAGCGCGATGCCGCCGCGGCGCAGCATCCAGGTCACGCCATCGACGTAACGGCCCGTCATGCGGCGGAACCAGCTGTTGAACCAGCGGAAGAAGCGGCCGGGTTCGCCGTGGGCGCGCGACAGCATGAAGGCGCACAGGGCGGGTGACAGCGTCAGCGCGACGATCGCCGAGAACAGCACCGCGATGGAGATGGTCACCGCGAACTGCCGGTAGAGTTCGCCGGTCAGTCCGCCGAGGAAGGCAATCGGCACGAACACGGCGCACATGGTCAGCGTCATCGCGATGATCGGGCCGGTGACTTCCTTCATCGCCTTGATGGCGGCGTCACGTGCTTCCAGCTTCTCTTCGCGCATGATGCGTTCGACGTTTTCCAGCACGACGATGGCGTCATCGACGACGATGCCGATCGCCAGCACCATGCCGAACAGCGTCAGCGTGTTGATCGAATAACCGAGCATCAGCAGTCCGGCGAAGGTGCCGATCAGCGACACCGGCACCGCGGCGAAGGGGATCAGCGTCGCGCGCCAGTTCTGCAGGAATACGAACACCACCAGGAACACCAGCACCATCGCTTCGGCCAGGGTCTTGGCGACCTCGCGGATCGAGACCGCGACGAAGCGCGTGGTGTCGTAGACCGCGGCATGTTCAAAGCCCTGCGGGAAGCGCTGCTTCAGCCGGTCCATTTCCGCGGTGACGAGGTCGGCCGTGGCCAGCGCGTTGGCTCCGGGTTGCAGGAAAATGCCGACCAGGGTCGCAGACTTGCCGTTGACGCGGCCGATGAACTCGTAATCCTTGGAGCCGAGCTCGACGCGGGCGACGTCCTTCAGCCGCAGCAGCGAGCCGTCGGGATTGGCGCGGACGACGATGTTCTCGAACTCCGCGGGCTCCGACAGCCGGCCCTGTGTGGTGATGGTGTAGACCAGTTCCTGCGGGCCGCTGGTGGGCGACTGGCCGATCTTGCCGGCCGCGAACTGCGCGTTCTGTTCGTTCAGCGCGCGCAGCAGGTCGCCGGGCGTGACTTTCAGCTGGGCCATGCGGTCCGGACGGGTCCAGATGCGCATCGCATAGTCCTTGGCGCCGAAGATCTGCACATTGGTGGTGCCCGGTATGCGTTTCAGCGCGTCGAGCACGTTGAGCGTCACGTAGTTCGAGATGAACAGGTCGTCGTAACGGCCATCGGGCGAGGTGAAGGCGATCACCTGCAGGAAGGAGGAGGAGCCTTTTTCAACAGTCACGCCCTGGCGCCGCACTTCCTGCGGCAGCCGCGGCTCGACCTGCTTCACCCGGTTGTTGACGTTGAGTGCCGCGGTGTCGACGTCGGCGCCGATCTCGAAGGTGACCTGGATCTCGACCACGCCCTGGGCGGTGGAGGTCGAGCTCATGTAGAGCATC
>JAHCAG010000023.1 GCA_019635015.1 Burkholderiales bacterium
ATTTTGGCTCATCCCGGTGCCGTCCGGGGCGTCAGTATGATAACCTACACCGCCTCCAATTTTTACGGTTTTTTCACTCTGGCGATGGCCATCCAGCTTGATGATGTACGACGTGCCGCGCATCTGGCGCGTATTGCAGTCGATGACGCGGAAGCCGGTGCAGCGCTGGCCCAGCTGACCCGGGTGTTCGGCCTGATCGAACAGATGCAGGCCGTCGATGTGTCGGGCATCGAGCCGATGGCACATGCCCAGGATCTGATGCTGCGCTTGCGCGCGGACGAGGTCACGGAGGCCAATCGCCGCGAACGGTTCCAGGCGGTTGCCCCGGAGGTCGAATCCGGCCTCTACCTGGTGCCGAAAGTGATCGAATAACGGAAGCCCTGGCCCGGCCCTGCGCCCGGCCGACCTGTTGCAATGTCCAACGCCACCCTCAAAGAACTGTCCGACCGGCTCGCTGCCGGAGCTTGTTCCAGCGTCGAGCTGGCGCAGGATTATACTAATAAAATCAATGGATTGGGAAAAGACCTCGGCTGCTTCATCACGGTCGATGCAGAGCGCAGCCTGGCCCAGGCGAAAGCGGCGGACGCGCGCCGGGCCGCCGGCAATGCCGGGCCGCTCACCGGCGTGCCGCTGGCGCACAAGGACATTTTCTGCGCCGATGGCTGGCTCACCACCTGTGGATCGCGGATGCTGTCGAACTTTGTGTCGCCGTACGATGCGCATGTGGTCGGGCGCTGCAATGCCGCCGGCATGGTCACGCTGGGCAAGACCAACATGGACGAGTTCGCGATGGGTTCGTCCAACGAGACTTCCTTTTTCGGGCCGGTACGCAATCCCTGGAACCGCGACACCGTGCCGGGCGGCAGTTCCGGCGGTTCAGCAGCCGCAGTGGCGGCGCGCCTGGCGCCGGCGGCGACCGGCACCGATACCGGCGGCTCGATCCGCCAGCCGGCGGCACTGACCGGCATCTGCGGACTGAAACCGACCTATGGCCTGGTGTCGCGTTACGGCATGATCGCCTTCGCCTCCAGCCTCGACCAGGCGGGCCCGATGGCGCGCAGCGCGGAAGACCTCGGGCTGCTGCTCAACGTGATGGCCGGTCATGATCCGCGCGACTCGACCAGCCTCGAGCGTCCCGCCGAGGATTACAACCGCAACCTGGCGCAGCCGCTGAAAGGGCTGCGCGTCGGTCTGCCGCGCGAGTTTTTTGCCGACGGTCTTTCCGCTGATGTGCGGCGTGCGGTCGACGAAGCGGTCGCGGAGTACCGGAAACTCGGCGCCACGGTGGTGGATGTCAGCCTGCCCAACATGGGATTGTCGGTGCCGGTGTATTACGTGCTGGCGCCGGCGGAAGCCTCGAGCAACCTGTCGCGCTTCGACGGGGTTCGTTACGGCCACCGCGCGGCGGAATACACCGATCTGATGGACATGTACAAACGCACGCGCGCCGAGGGTTTCGGCGCCGAGGTCAAGCGCCGCATCCTGATCGGCACCTACGTGCTGTCGCACGGCTATTACGATGCCTATTACATCCGCGCGCAGAAACTGCGGCGGCTGATCGCCCGGGATTTTGTCGAGGCGTTCAAACAATGTGATGTGATCATGGGGCCGACCAGCCCGACCACGGCCTTCAGGCTCGGCGAAAAAAGCGCCGACCCGGTGCAGATGTACCTGTCGGACATCTACACCATCGCGGTGAATCTGGCCGGCCTGCCCGGGATGTCGATTCCCTGCGGCTTCGACGGTGGCGGGTTGCCGGTAGGGCTGCAGATCATCGGCAACTATTTCGACGAGGCGCGCATGCTCAACGTCGCCCACCAGTACCAGCTGGCGACTGATTGGCACCGGCGCGCGCCGCAGGGAGTCGCGTGATGAAGTGGGAAGTGGTCATCGGGCTGGAGACCCACGCGCAGCTGTCGACGGTGTCGAAGATTTTTTCCGGCGCCTCGACGGCCTTCGGTGCCGCGCCCAACACCCAGGCCTGCGGCGTCGATATTGCGCTGCCGGGTGTGCTGCCGGTGCTCAACACCGGCGCGGTCGAGCGCGCGATCCGTTTCGGGCTCGCGGTCGGAGCGAAAATCAACTCGCCCTCGATTTTCGCGCGCAAGAATTATTTCTACCCCGACCTGCCCAAGGGTTACCAGATCAGCCAGTTCGAGCGGCCGATCGTCGAGGGCGGCACGATCACGATCCAGGTCGGCGAAGCCGAAAAAACGGTGCGCCTGACCCGTGCCCATCTCGAGGAGGATGCCGGCAAGTCGCTGCACGAGGATTTCCACGGCCGCAGCGGCATCGACCTGAACCGCGCCGGCACGCCGCTGCTGGAAATCGTCTCCGAACCGGACATGCGGTCGGCGGAAGAGGCCGTGGCCTATGCCCGGGCGCTGCACACGCTGGTGCGCTGGATCGACGTCTGCGACGGCAACATGCAGGAGGGGTCGTTCCGCTGCGACGCCAACGTTTCGGTGCGTCCCGCGGGGGCGAAGGAACTCGGCACCCGACGCGAAATCAAGAATCTGAACAGCTTCCGTTTCCTGCAGCAGGCCATTGAATATGAAGTGCGCTGGCAGATCGGCGAGATCGAGGACGGGCGTACGATCCAGCAGGCCACGGTGCTGTTCGATCCGGATACCGGCGAGACGCGGATGATGCGCACCAAGGAAGATGCGCATGACTACCGCTATTTTCCGGACCCGGATCTGCTGCCGCTGGAAGTGACCGCGGAGCGGATGGCTGCGGTGCGCGAAGCGATGCCGGTGCTGCCGCAGCTGCGGCGCGAACAGTTCTGCGCGCAGTACGGATTGACGTCTTACGACGCCGGCCTGCTGACCGCAAGCCGCGAACTTGCCGACTATTTCAGCACGGCCGCCGCGGGTGCGGACGCAAAAACCGGGAAGTTGTGCGCCAACTGGATCAGCGGGGCGCTGAGCGCGCGCCTGAACGAGGAGTCCCTCGACATCGCGCAAAGCCGTGTCACGGCAGGGCGGTTGCGCGGACTGGTTGACCGCATCGCAGACGGCACCCTCTCCGGCAAGATGGCCAGGGAGGTGTTCGACGCGATGTGGGCCGGCGAGGGCGATGCCGATGCGATCATCGCGGCGAAGGGCCTGAAGCAGATCTCCGACAGCGGCAAGATCGAAAAAATCGTCGATCAGGTGCTGGCCGCGAATGCGCAGCAGGTGGCTGATTTCAGGGCCGGCAAGGAGAAGGCCTTCAACTCGCTGGTCGGGCAGGTGATGAAGGCCAGCCGCGGCAAGGCCAATCCCCAGCAGGTCAACGACATCCTGCGGCGCAGGCTGGCCGGCTGAGCCGGCCTATTTCTTCGCGGCAGGCCTGGCCTCGGCCGGCGCGGCGGCGGGACTGCCCTTCAGCTCGACGAAACGCGCTTTCTGCTGCGCGTAACTCTCGGTGATCCGTTCCTTGTCTTTTTCCCGCTCCGCGATGCGTGCCTTCACGCGCTCCTCTTCCGCCGCGGCATTGTTCAGATCGTCCTTGACGTTATCCGGGACCTTGCCGCGTTTCTCGAAGCTGGCGTAGCGCGTCTTCTGCGAATTGTGCGCATCAGCGGCGCCCCTCAGCTGGGCCTGCAGTTGCTGGATCTGCAGATCGACGACCTGCAACTCGCGGTCGCGTCGCACGTCGATTTCCTTGGCCGCGGTGTAGGTGTTGACCAGGGCGGTGTCCTGACGGCGCTGTTCGGCGATGCGGCGGTTCTCTTCGGCCTTCAGTGCCGCCTTCTTCCGTTCCTCCTCTTTCAGGCGCGCGGCTTCTTCGGCGGACACCGTGGTCTGGCGGGTGATGCCGCGGCTGTCGAGGGTTTTGGATTCGTTCTGCTGGAATTCCGGCGGCACGCGGTCGCCGCAGCCGACAACCTTGCCCGACTTGTCTTTCCAGCAGACGATTTTCTGGGCGTGGGCTGGAGCCAGCAGCAATGTTGCCGCCAGTGTCGCGGCGATGGTCGACAGGTGGGTCAGGCGTTCAGGCATCACGTACTCCGTACTGTTTGCGGTAGGCGGCGACTGCGGCCAGCTGCGGCGCCATGCCCCGCTCGTTTCCAAGATATCCGATCAGGTCGTCCAGCGTCGCGATGCTGATGACCGGGATGTCATACAGCTTTCCGACTTCCTGGGTGGCCGACAGTTCCGTGCTGCCCCGCTCCATGCGGTCGAGGGCGATCAGCACGCCGGCGGGCATCGCGCCGGACGCGCGGATCAGGCCGACCGATTCGCGCACCGAGGTGCCCGCGGAAATCACGTCATCAACGATCAGCGCGCGCCCCTTGAGGGCCGCACCGACCACGCTGCCGCCTTCGCCGTGGTCCTTGGCTTCCTTGCGGTTGTAGCTGAAGGGGACGTTGCGTCCGCTGTCCGCCAGCGCGATGGCCACCGCGGCAACCAGCGGGATGCCCTTGTAGGCGGGGCCGAACAGCATGTCGAAGGGCAGGTCCGCCGCCGAAATCGCTTTCGCGTAAAATCGTGCGAGTTCGCGCAGCGAGTTGCCGTCGCAGAACAGCCCCGCGTTGAAAAAATACGGGGACAGGCGCCCGGCCTTGGTCTTGAATTCGCCGAACAGCAGGACCCTGGTGTCGATGGCGAAACGGATGAAGTCCTGCCGGAAGCTGTCGGCCATGTTTGGAATGTCTGCCGGTGTGCCCGCGGCAGGGAAAGTTTCGGGAATGCAGGCGGATGCACGGTGCCGCCGGATCGAAAACGATGAAAATTATAACCCTGAATCTCAACGGCATAAGGTCGGCGGCCCGCAAGGGTTTCCTCGAATGGCTGCCGCGCCAGCGCGCGGACGTGGTCTGCGTGCAGGAAATCAAGGCCCAGGCCGCCGACATGACCGCTGAACTGCTGGCACCGGCCGGTTATCACGGCCATTTCCATTACGCCGCGAAAAAGGGCTACAGCGGCGTCGGCATCTATTCGAAGTCGGCGCCGGACCGCGTGGCCGCCGGTTTCGGCGTCGCCGAATTCGATGACGAGGGGCGTTACCTGCGCGCCGATTTCGGTGGACTGTCGGTGATTTCGCTGTACCTGCCCTCGGGATCGAGCGGCGAGCACCGCCAGGCGTCGAAGTTCCGTTTTCTCGACGCCTTCTATCCGCACATGAAGCGCCTGCGCAAGGCCGGGCGTGAAGTCGTGCTCTGCGGTGACTGGAACATCGCGCACCGCGAGATCGACCTGAAAAACTGGAAAGGGAACAGGAAAAATTCAGGATTCCTGCCGGAAGAACGCGACTGGATGACGCGGATTTTCGATGAGCTCGGCTGGGTCGATGTCTACCGCCGGCTGCATCCCGGGGCGACCGATGCGTCGTACACCTGGTGGTCCAACCGTGGCCAGGCCTGGGCGAAAAATGTCGGCTGGCGCATCGACTACCAGATCGCGACGCCGGGCATCGCAGCGCGGGCGAAGCGGGCGGCAATTTACAAGGATGAGCGTTTTTCCGATCACGCGCCGTTGACCATTCACTACGACGGGAACAGTCCTTGAGCGGTCTCCGCCCTTCCTGGAGCGAGACCCTGCTGGCCGTGTTCAGCGGCCGCATGCTGATCGCGCTGCTGATGGGTTTTGCCTCCGGCCTGCCGCTGCTGCTGACCGGCTCGGTGCTGCAGGCCTGGCTCAAGGACGGCGGCGTCGATCTCACGCGCATCGGGCTGTTTGCGCTGGTGGGGCTGCCGTACACGCTCAAGTTCCTGTGGTCGCCGCTGTTTGACCGTTATGCACCGCCCCCGGGCAGGCGCCGCGGCTGGCTGGCACTGACCCAGTTTGCCGTGGCCGGTGCGTTGCTGCTGCTGGCCTCTGCGCAGCCATCGGTGGACCAGCTCGGCTGGGTGATGCTGGCAAGCCTGCTGGTGGCGCTGTTCTCGGCGTCGCAGGACATCGTCGTCGATGCCTACCGCCGCGAAAGCCTGCAGGAAGCGGAACTGGGCCTGGGTTCGGCGATGTACGTGAACGGCTACCGCCTGGGCATGCTGCTCGCCGGCGGCGGCGGGCTGATCCTGGCCGACTGGCTGTCCTTCGGCACGATGTACCGCATCATGGCGATGTGCATGATCGCCTGCATCGCGGTGACCCTGCTCGCGCCGGAGCCGCCGTTGCCCGAGGGCCGGCCGCGCACGCTGCGCGAGGCGGTGGTGCTGCCGTTCCGCGACTATTTTTCGCGCCATGGCGCGTGGCTGATTCTTGCCTTCATCCTGCTCTACAAGCTGGGCGACACCATGGCTTCGGCGATGACCACGCCCTTCTATCTCGACATCGGCTACAGCAAGACCGAGATCGGCACCGTGGTCAAGTTGTTCGGATTCTGGGCGACGATCGCCGGCGGCACGTTGGGGGGGCTCTGGATACTGCGCGTGGGCACCCACCGCGCCCTGTGGGTGTTCGGATTCGGACAGATGCTGTCGACGCTGGGTTTTGTCGTGCTCGCGCTGATGCCGCACCACGTCGGCGCGCTGGCCACCGTGGTGGCCGTGGAGAACCTCACCGCCGGCATGGGTACGGCGGCATTCGTCGGCTTCATGGCCGCGCTCACCGACCGCCGTTTCACGGCAACCCAGTACGCGCTGTTGTCGAGCCTGATGGGTGTGCCGCGGGTGCTGCTGTCGGCACCGACCGGCTGGTTCGCGGAGTTGCTCGGCTGGCCGGGATTTTTCCTGCTCTGCGCGCTGATTGCGATTCCCGGCCTGCTGCTGCTGCGCCGGGTCATCGCGCTGGCGGCGGTTCAGCCGGAGAAGTGATAGACGGCGAGTTCGCCGAGCAGATTGGGCAGCATGTGCACCGGGCTGCCGTTGCTCAGCACCGCGCGGCTGACGATGCGGATGCCGCGCTCCGCGCAGAAACGCTCGAAATCGGCAACCGTGCAGAGGTGGATATTCGGCGTGTCGAACCACTCGAAAGGCAGCTTGTCCGATACCGGCATCCGTCCGCGCAGGATCTGCAGGCGGTTTTTCCAGTGGCCGAAATTGGGGAAGGTGACGATGCCGGCGCGGCCGACACGGAGCATTTCGCGCACGATGCGTTCGGTGTTGCGCACCGCCTGCAGGGTCTGCGACAGCACCACGAAATCGAAGGAGCCGTCGGCGAATTCGGCCAGCCCGCGCTCGAGATCGCCCTGGATGACATGGACGCCGTTGTCGACGCAGGCCAGCACCTTGCCATCATCGATCTCGACGCCGTAACCGGTGACCCCCCGCGACTGCTGCAGGTATTTCAGCAGCGTGCCGTCGCCGCAGCCGAGGTCGAGCACATGCGCGGCGCGCGGTATGCACTGCGCGATGGCCGCGAAATCCGGGCGCTGGCTGCCGTTGGCTCCGGTCATTGCGGGATCTCCGCGGCGACACGCCTGAAATAGGCGGCCACCAGCCGGTGATAACGCGGATCCTCGAGCAGGAAGGCATCGTGGCCGTGAGGGGCGTCGATTTCCGCATAGGTCACGCGGGCCCGGTTGTCGAGCAGCGCGCGGACGATCTCGCGCGAGCGTTCCGGCGAGAACCGCCAGTCCGTGGTGAAGGACACCACCAGCATCCCCGCTGAAACGTTCTTCAGAGCGGCAGACAGGTCGCCGCCGCAGGCAAAGGCGGGATCGAAGTAGTCGAGCGCCCTGGTGATGCGCAGGTAGGTGTTGGCATCGAAGTAGTCGGCGAACTTGTTGCCCTGGTGGCGCAGGTAGGACTCGATCTGGAACTCGGTGTCGAAGCTATAGCCGAGTTTTCCGTGTTTCAGCTGGCGGCCGAACTTGCTGGCCATCTCGTCGTCGGAGAGGTAGGTGATGTGTCCGACCATGCGCGCGACACGCAGACCACGCTTCGGCGCGGTGCCCTGCTGCTGGTAGGCGCCGCCGTGGAAATCGGGATCGGTGATGATGGCCTGGCGCGCGACTTCGTTGAAGGCGATGTTCTGCGCCGACAGGTTCGGCGCGCAGGCGATCACGATGCCGTGGCCCAGCCGCTCCGGATAGCGGATAGTCCATGCCAGCGCCTGCATTGCGCCGAGGCTGCCGCCCATCACCGCGGCGAAGCGGGTGATGCCGAGATGATCGGCAAGCCGCGCCTGGGCATCGACCCAGTCTTCGACGGTGACCACCGGGAAATCGCCCCCCCAGGGCCTGCCGGTTTCGGGATTGATGCTCGAGGGGCCGGTGGAGCCGTGGCAGCCGCCGAGGTTGTTGACGCCTATGACGAAGAAGCGGTCGGTGTCGAGCGGCTTGCCGGGGCCGATCATGTTGTCCCACCAGCCGGTGTTGTCCGGGTCGTCGGCGTAGTGGCCGGCGACATGGTGGGAGGCATTGAGCGCGTGGCAGACCAGCACGGCGTTGGAGCGGTCCGCGTTCAGCCGGCCGTAGGTTTCGTAAACCAGTTCGTACTCGCGCAGCACCGGGCCGCTGCGCAATGTCAGCGGTTCGGTGAAGCGCGCGATCTGCGGACGGACAATCCCGACCGATGTGGTGTGTGTATCGTTGCTGGCCATAAAAAAACCCCGAAGCCTGCGCGCCGGGGTTCCGAGAACTGCTGATCTCTTTAGCCGGATTTATTACGCGCCCGCAAGCTGATTTCAAATCGGCGCGAAAACTGTCCGGTTACGTTACCTGCGGGGCCCTGCCTTGTCAAATTGGCCGGATCAGGCGTTCAGTTTGTCGAGCATGAGGTGCAGCCTGCCGGGGTCGGTCGCGCGCAGCATCCGCCGCGCAAACGGCACGGTTTCGGCAAGGGTGGTTTTCAGCACGCGCTGTTTGACATCGGGCAGATGTGCGGAGTGCATCGAAAACTGGCGCAGGCCGAGCCCCAGCAGCAGGCGCGTGAGCGCCACGTCGCCGGCCATCTCGCCGCAGACCGAAACCGGGATGCCCGCCTTGCTGGCGGTCCTGAAAATGTGCGCCAGCACCGTCAGGATTGCGGGATGCAGCGGATCGTAGAGGTGGGCGACCGTGTCGTCGGTGCGGTCAATGGCGAGCATGTACTGGATCAGGTCGTTGGTGCCGACCGACAGGAAATCCAGGCGCTTTGTCAGCAGGCCCAGCGCGAGGGCGGCGGCCGGAATTTCGACCATGCCGCCCACCGGGACATTGCGGTCGTAGGCGATGCCGTCATCGTCAAGGCTGCGCTTCGCCTGCTCCAGCAGTTGCAGCGCCTGGTCGACTTCCGATGCGTTCATCAGCATCGGGATCAGGATTTTCATCCTGCCGTGGAGCGAGGCCCGCAGCATCGCGCGCAGCTGGGTGATGAAGCGCTTGGGCTCGGTCAGGCAGAGGCGGATCGCGCGCAGGCCGAGCGCAGGGTTGGGCGACAGGCGCGCGGTGTCGTCGATCTGCTTGTCGGCGCCAAGATCATAGGTGCGGATGGTGACCGGCCGGCCGCCCATTTCCTCGAGGACCTGGCGATAGGCCTCGAACTGTTCATCCTCGTCGGGCAGGTCGGGGCGGTTCAGGAACAGGAATTCGGTGCGAAAGAGGCCGATGCCGGTGGCGCCGCCATCCAGCGCCAGTGCAACGTCGCCCGGCAGCTCGATGTTGGCATGCAGTTCGACGTCGATGCCGTCCAGCGTCCGTGCGGGGGTGTCGCGCAGCCGCCGCAGCTTTTGCCGCTCCAGGCCGAATTCGCGCTGGCGCAGTTGGTACTCGGCCAGCACCTGCGGATCGGGATCGACGATGACCACGCCCTGGGTGCCGTCGACGATGATGATCTCGTTTTCACGCACCAGCTGGCGCGCGTGATGCAGCGCGACGATGCAGGGGATGTTCAGGCTGCGCGCGACGATCGCGGTATGCGAGGTGACGCCCCCGAGGTCGGTGACAAAGCTTGCGAACTGGTGCTGCTTGAACAGCACGACATCGGCGGGCGACAGGTCATGGGCCACCAGCACCAGGTTGCGTTCCGAATCGCCGGCCGGCGGCGGCGTGTAACCCGGCTGCCCCGAGAGCGCCTTCATCACGCGCTGCGCGACCTGGATGACATCGGTGCGGCGTTCACGCAGGTAGCTGTCTTCGATCGCATCGAACTGCTGCAGCAGTTCGTCGGTCTGCACTTTCAGTGCCCATTCGGCGTTGCAGAGCTCGTTGCCGATGATCGTGCGCGGCACCTCCGATAGCGTCGAGTCGGAGAGGATCATCAGGTGCAGGTCGATGAATGCGCCGAACTCCGCCGGCGCGCCGGCCGGAACCGACCCGCGCAACTGCTCGAGTTCGTCGCGGACCGTTTTGACCGCGGCATCGAAGCGGGCTGACTCGTCAGCAAGCTGTTCTGCCGGAATGTCGTAATGCGCGACTTCGAGTTTGGTGTGTGAAACGAGGTGCGCATGGCCGATGGCGATGCCGCCGGAAACGCCGATGCCGTGGATGGTGAAGCTCATGGGGAAAGCCGGTGGACTCTTGTCGGGTGCGTTGAATGCCAGTCAGCATTCTGCCCGTTGCCGGCCGGCCCCTCAATGCCGCGGGGTCATTCTCCTTCGCCGAAACGGTCGGCGATCAGCTGCTGCAGGGCCTGCAGCGCCGCGGCCTCGTCCTTGCCGTTGGTTTCAATCAGGATCTTCGAGCCCTTGGCCGCGGCCAGCATCATCACCCCCATGATGCTTTTTGCGTTGACACGGCGGCCGTTGCGGCTCAGCCAGATTTCGCTGGAGAAGCCGCTGGCGATCTGGGTCAGTTTGGCCGATGCCCGGGCATGCAGCCCGAGCTTGTTGATGATCTCAGCTTCCTGTTGCAGCATTGCGAACGGTGGCGAATGTCGGGGGAACCCTCAGTACGCCTTCGCAACCGCCGCTGATGGCCTTGGTCATCATTACTGCGAGGGTCTTGTCGCGGTAGGTCAGTGCGCGGATCAGCATCGGCAGGTTCACCCCGGCGACAGCCTCGATCCGGCCGGGGATCACCAGCTTTGCCGCAATGTTGGAAGGCGAGCCGCCGTACATGTCGGTCAGCAGCAGCACGCCATCGCCTTCGTCCAGGTCCTTGATCATCTTGCGGGCCTGGGGCACCAGCTGCACCGGATCGTCCTGGGCGGCTACACCCAGCTGGCGCAGCCGCGGCGGACGTTTGTTGAGCATGTGGCTGGCACAGTGAATCAGGCTTTCGCCGAGGGTGCCGTGGCTGATAATCAATATGCCGATCATGAAGTTGCCGGTCTGCTGTCACGAAAGCGCCATACTCTACGCCCCCTTTTCTTGCACCGCAACATTGTCGTCACCGAATCACGACAGTGTTTGGCTTCAAAGCATTTTTTCCAGTTTATTCAAGAACATGGCGGCCACATTAAAGCCGGTCTGGGCGCTGATTTCCTGGAAACAGGTCGGGCTGGTGACATTGACTTCGGTGAGGTGGTCGCCGATCACGTCCAGCCCGACCAGCAGCAGGCCGGCTGCCTGCAACTGCGGTCCGAGCGTTTCGGCGATCAGCCGGTCGCGTGCCGTCAGTTCGCGCGCCACCCCGGTGCCGCCCGCAGCGAGATTGCCGCGGGTTTCGCCTGCCTTGGGAATGCGGGCAAGGCAGAACGGCACCGCTTCGCCGCCGATGACCAGCACGCGTTTGTCGCCGTTGACGATGTCCGGGATGTAGCGCTGGGCCATGATCGTGCGCGCGCCGTCTCCGGTCAGGGTTTCGATGATCACATTGAGATTCGGATCCCCGGCGCGGACGCGGAATATCGACGTGCCGCCCATGCCGTCCAGCGGCTTGAGGATGATGTCGCCGTGTTCGCCGAGAAAGGCATGCAGCAGTTCTGTGCGGCGGGTGACCAGGGTCGGCGCCGTGAATTCGCTGAACCGCGCAATCGCCATTTTTTCGTTATGGTCGCGGATCGCCTGCGGCCGGTTGAACACCCGCGCCCCGCGGCCTTCGGCGATTTCCAGCAGGTAGGTGCTGTAGACATATTCCATGTCGAAGGGCGGGTCCTTGCGCATCAGCACCGCGTCGAACTGTTCCAGCGGAGTCTCCCCCGCCGGATCAAGCCGGTACCAGGCCGGCTGTTCACCGGTCAGGTGCAGGCGGGCGGCGTTGCCGGTGACAACATGTTTGTGCCAGGCCAGGTCATCCTGCTGCATCGTGTAGAGGGCATGACCCTGCGCCGCCGCCTCACGCATGATGGCGTAGGTCGTGTCCTTTTCGAGCTTGAATCCGTCGAGGGGATCGACGATGAAGGCCAGTTTCATGGCGCCGCGCGCAGCAGCACCGGCACCGGGGTTTCCGCGGCTTCCGCCATGCGTTCGAGCTCGATCGCGGCGGAGAGCAGCGCGAGCCGCGCGATCACGCCGTAGGAATAAAAGCGGTTGGGCGGGCAGCCGGGGTCGTTCGGATTGGGCGAGGAGCAGGGCTCCGCAAAGGCCAGCGGCGCGAACTGCATGCCCGGCGCATTCAGGTTCTGGTCCTTGCCGCGCTCGGTGTGCACCCGGTAGAAGCCGCCGACGACAAAATGGTCGATCATGTAGACCACCGGCTCCGCCACCGCGTCGCCGACGTTCTCGAAAGTGTATACGCCTTCCTGCACGATCACGTCGTGTACCTCGAGGCCTTCCTTGACCACCGCCATCTTGTTGCGCTGCTTGCGGTTGAGGCCTTTCACTTCCGACGGATCCTTGACCGTCATGATGCCCATGCCGTAAGTGCCGGCATCGGCCTTGACGATCACGAAGGGTTCTTCGGTGATGCCGTACTCCGTGTACTTCCTGCGGATGTCGCCAAGGATCTCGGACACGTAGCCCTCCAGGCATTCCTCGCCCTGGCGCTCGCGGAAATTGATCTTGCCGCACTTCTCGAAATAAGGGTTGATCACCCAGGGATCAATGCCGATCAGCTGCGCGAATTCCCGGGTCACGTCGTCATAGGCGGCAAAATGCGCGGACTTGCGGCGCGTGGCCCAGCCGGCCTGCACCGGCGGAAGCACGGTCTGCTCCAGCCCCTGCAGTATCGCCGGCACGCCGCCGGAGAGGTCGTTGTTCAGCAGCACCACACAGGGGTCGAAATCGGCCACCTTGAGCCGGTTGCCTTCGCGGCGCAGCGGCTCCAGCCGCAACGTGCCGCCGTCGGGCAGCGCGAGGTCGGTGGGCGCGGTGATCTCGGGCAGCAGGCTGCCGATGCGCACCTCGACGCCGGCATGGCGCAGGATTGCCGCCAGTTTTTCCACGTTCTGCAGGTAGAACAGGTTGCGCGTGTGGTTTTCCGGCACCAGCACGATGCCATGCGCCTCCGGGCAGGCTTTCTCGATCGCGGTCATCGCCGCCTGCACGCACAGCGTGTGGAAATCCGGATTGAGGTTGTTGAAGCCTCCGGGGAACAGGTTGGTGTCCACCGGCGCCAGCTTGAATCCCGAGTTGCGCAGGTCGACCGAGGCGTAGAACGGCGCCGCGTGTTCCTGCCACTGGCTGCGCAGCCAGTGCTCGATGTCGGGAGTGGCCCTGAGGATGTGGCTTTCCAGATCCTGCAGCGGTCCGGTCAGCGCGGTGGTGAGGCGGGGAACGGTCATGGCCGGCATTGTAGCCGATCCGGTTGTCGCCTTTGTTCCGGGCCGGTGTCCACAAAAAAACGGGCGCCCGAAGGCGCCCGTCTGTCCGGACTGCTTGCTGCGTCAGTTGTTGTAGGCGGTTTCCCCGTGCTCGTTGATATCGAGCCCTTCGGTTTCCGCTTCCTCGCTGACCCGCAGGCCGACGATGACATCGATGATTTTCAGCAGCACGTAGCTCACGACACCGGTGTAGATCAGGGTGAAGACCACGCTGATCACCTGAACATAGAGCTGCCCGCCGATGCTGCTGATGTCGCCGCCGAAGCCGGTGCCGCCGAAGGACGGCGAGGCGAGGATGCCGATGCCGATCGCACCGACGATGCCGGCAATGCCGTGCACGCCGAACACGTCGAGCGAATCGTCATAGCCGAGCATCCGCTTCAGGCTGATCACCGCCCAGAGGGAGATCGCGCCGGCGGCGATACCGAGCACGATGGAACCCATCGGGCCGGCATTACCGCAGGCCGGGGTGATGGCGACCAGTCCGGCGACTGCACCGGTGGCGATGCCGAGCAGGCTCGGCTTGCCCTTGACCATCCACTCGAGGAACATCCAGGTCGCGGCTGCTGCGGCCGTGGCGAGAGTGGTGTTGATCATGGCGAGACCCGCGCTGCCGCCGGCGCTGAGCGCGCTGCCGGCGTTGAAGCCGTACCAGCCCACCCACAGCAGCGAAGCGCCGATCAGCGTCATGCTCAGGTTGTGCGGAGGCATGGCCACCGTGCCGTAACCCTTGCGCTTGCCGAGCACGATCGCGGCCACCAGTCCGGCGATGCCGGCGTTGATGTGGACCACGGTGCCGCCGGCGAAGTCGATTGCACCCATCGCGCCGATCCAGCCGCCGCCCCAGACCATGTGCGCCATCGGGAGGTAGCAGACCGTCAGCCAGGCCACCATGAACAGCAGCACTGCGGAGAACTTCATGCGTTCCGCGTAGGCACCGACGATCAGTGCCGGCGTGATGGCGGCAAAGGTCAGCTGGAAGTTGGCGAACACGTACTCGGGGATGGTGTCCTTCAGCGAGTCGGCGGTCATGCCGGCGAGGAAGAGCTTGTCCAGCGTGCCGATGAACTTGCCGTCCCCGGTGAATGCGAGGCTGTAGCCGTATACCGCCCACAGCACGGCCATCACGCTGAAGACCGCGAACACCTGCATCAGGACGGACAGCGCATTCTTGGACCTCACCATGCCGGCGTAGAACAGCGCGAGCCCGGGGATGACCATCAGGGTGACCAGCACGGTCGCCAGCAGCATGAACGCGGTATCACCGCTGTCCAGCTTCTTGGCTTCTTCAGCAGGTGCCGCAGCAGGTGCCGCGGCGGGAGCGGCCGCAGGTGCTTCCGCCGCCGGGGCTTCAGCAGGCTTGTCCTGCGCCATGGCCGGTGCGCCGGCAAAACCGAGCGCGCCGAACAGGGCCAGAGCTGCAATGAGTTTTTTCATCTTGTTCTCCAATCAAAGGGCGTCCGCGCCGGTCTCGCCGGTGCGGATGCGGATCACCTGCTCGAGTTCGGAGACGAAAATCTTGCCGTCGCCGATCTTGCCGGTGTTCGCGGATTTTTCGATGGCCTCGATCACCTGCTCGAGCAGTTCGCTCTTGATCGCCGCCTCCACTTTGATCTTCGGCAGGAAATCGACCACGTATTCAGCGCCGCGGTAGAGTTCCGTATGCCCCTTTTGCCGTCCGAAGCCCTTGACTTCGGTGACGGTGATGCCGGTCACGCCGATGGCGGACAGGGCCTCCCGTACTTCGTCGAGCTTGAACGGCTTGATGATTGCCGTAACGAGTTTCATGTTGTGTCCCCGGTTGATGGGGGCCGGCGCAGGGCGCCGCCCCCGGGTTCCAATGTGCGCTTAGAAGGTTTTCGACAGGTAAACGGTGAACGCATCCTTGCCGACGAAGCGGTTGTTCGGCGTGGTGTAGAACGCCTCACGGGTCGCATTCATCCTGGTGTCGGTGTAGTAGGCGCCAAGGGTGAAGTCCTTCGGCAGCGCGTAGCTCAGCCCGATTTTGTAGTCCTCGTAGGAGGCGCAGGTATTGTTGCTGATGCCGGCGCCGCAGGCGCTCGCGGCGCCACCACCACCCTCAAACTTCTGCTTGCCGTAATGCAGGGTGGCCGTCAGTTTGTCGGTGACGGGGATGCTGGCCGTCAGGTCGAGGTACCAGGTGCCGCGGCTGTCCGTCACGCCGAAGGTCTTGTTGCCGATGCTGTGCGAATATTTTGCGCTCAGCCATTTCCAGCTCAGTGCGCCGTAGAGTTCCAGCGTGTCGGCCTTGGTGCCGCCGGCAACCACGGTGCCGGGGTAGTAGTACTGCAGGATACCGATGTCGTAGCCGAAGTCGCTCTTGCCGATGCTGCCCTTGAAGCCGCCGTAGAAGTCCATCTCCAGGCTGGCTCCATCGGAATAGGCGCCGAAGTCGCGCAGCCAGCTGACGTTCGACATCCAGGTGCCGGCGTAGAAGCCGCTGGAGTGGCTATAGTCGAAACCGCCCTGCAGCGCCGGTTTTCTGTCGGTCTGGGTCAGCCCGCGGAAAATGTACTGGCTGTAAACGCCGACGTTTCCGGTCAGTTCGTGCTGCGAATCGGCAGCCGTGGCAAAGGCAGGTGCGAAGGCGCTGGCAACGAGTCCGGCGATAATGGATTTCTTGAGCATGTTCTTCCCTTTCAAGTGTGTTGGCACATGTGCAATAAAACTGCGACATCCTCTCAGCAGGTACCGTGCCAGAAAAAAATATGTTTTAAAACAAATAGTTATATGTAATTTTCGGAATATCGCAGAAGCGCGACGCACCAATTAAGTGCGGCACACCATGTTGGTGCACCAATCTGGCCGTACGCTTGCCCCAGCGTGATGCGTACAGTGTGGAATCCGGGTGCTGTCAGGCAATCTTGTTACACTTGGCCGGACCCACAAGGCACAAGATCATGGATCAGAGACTGCTCGACGAAATCAACGAAAAAGTGAAGGCTGCGCTGGCCCAGGGACCGGCGGCTGACATCGAAAAAAACCTGCGTGCCCTGCTCGGTGGGCTGTTCAGCCGGCTGGATCTGGTGACCCGGGAGGAATTTGATGTGCAGCGGGAGGTCCTGTTGCGGACCCGGACCAAACTCGCGGAACTCGAGAAAAAAGTGGCTGAACTGGAGAAGCAGGCCTCCGGATCGGCCAGTTCCCTGTCGTAACTGCCGGCCCTGCACCCGCCGTGGCGTCAGCCGCGGGCGTGTGGCGGGCGTTTAACCGGCTTCACTCCGACGAATGCGCTGATTCCAAGTGTCCCTGGCCGTACTGTACAGCCGCGCCCTTGCGGGCATGGATGCCCCCCTGGTGACGGTCGAAGCGCATCTGGCCAACGGACTGCCGTCCTTCACCATCGTCGGTCTCCCCGAAACCGAGGTGAAGGAAGCCAAGGATCGTGTGCGTGCCGCGCTGCTGAATGCGCGCTTCGAGTTTCCGGCGCGGCGCATCACGGTCAACCTGGCGCCGGCCGACCTGCCCAAGGAATCCGGCCGTTTCGACCTGCCGATCGCACTGGGCATACTGGCGGCATCCGGACAGATCCCCGGTGACCGCATTCGCGACAGCGAATTTGCCGGCGAACTGGCGCTGACTGGCGAGCTGCGCCCGGTCAGGGGTGCGCTGGCGATGGCGCTGGCGGTGGCGCGGGACGGCCGGGCATTCGTGCTGCCTGCGGCCAATGCCGCCGAGGCTGCCCTGGCCGGGGGGGCGGAGGTTCGCGCCGCGGCCTCGCTGGGCGAGGTTTGCGCGCATCTCGCAGGCCGGGGCGAACTGGCCCGTGCGCAGCCCTTGGCCGGCACGGAGCATTCCGGCTATCCGGACCTGCTGGACATCAAGGCACAGGCGCAGGCCCGGCGTGCGCTGGAAATTGCCGCGGCCGGCGGGCACAGCCTGCTGATGGTCGGCCCGCCGGGGACCGGAAAAACCATGCTCGCCCAGCGGCTGCCCGGCATATTGCCTGCAATGACCGAGGCCGAAGCCGTCGAATCGGCTGCGGTCCAGTCACTCGGCAGCAGTGGTTTCGATGTTGCCGCGTGGCGGCGACGGCCTTACCGGGCACCTCACCACACGGCATCCGCAGTCGCCCTGGTCGGCGGCGGCGGGAATCCCCGGCCCGGGGAAATTTCGATGGCGATGCACGGTGTGCTGTTTCTCGACGAGTTGCCGGAGTTCGAGCGCCGCGTGCTGGAAGTGCTGAGGGAACCCCTGGAATCCGGCCGCATCACGGTGTCGCGCGCAGCGCGCCAGGCCGACTTCCCGGCGCAGTTCCAGCTGGTGGCGGCGATGAATCCCTGTCCCTGCGGCTATCTCGGCCATTACAGCAATCGCTGCCGCTGCACCCCGGACCAGGTGGCGCGTTATCGCTCGCGTATTTCGGGGCCGCTGCTGGACCGCATCGATCTGCAGATCGAGGTGCCGGCGCTGCGGCAGGAGGAACTGGTGCGCGGCGGCGACGGGGAATCCTCGGCAACCGTGCGCGGACGCACGGAAGCGGCGCGGGAACGGGCACTGGTCCGCCAGGGCAAGCCGAACGCCCGCCTCGAAGTGCGGGAGATCGACCGCCACTGCGCGCCGGATGCGCAGGGCGAAACACTGCTCAAGCAGGCCATCGCAAGGCTGGGGCTGTCGGCGCGCGCCTACCACCGGATACTGCGGGTCGCGCGCAGCATTGCCGATCTCGCGGGCGCGACCGCGGTTGGCGGGAGTCATGTGGCCGAGGCGATCCAGTACCGCAGGCTCGACCGGACATGAGCGCGAGGCCGCGGCATGCCGCGCCGATCACGCTGCCGCTGCTGGCGCTGGTCCTGGCCGCACTGGCGATGATCGGCCCGTTCACGATCGACACCTATCTGCCGTCGTTCCCGTACATCGGCGCCGACCTGCGGGCGACACCGGCACAGATGCAGCAGACGCTCAGCCTCTACCTGTTCACCGTAGCCTTCATGACGCTGTTCCACGGCACGCTGTCCGATTCCTTCGGCCGCCGGCCGGTCATCCTGGCGAGCCTGCTGCTCTACGTCATCACATCCGCGGGCTGCGCGCTGGCCACCAGCCTGCCGCAACTGCTGTTCTGGCGCGCAGTGCAGGGACTGTCGGCGGGTGCCGGGATCATCGTCGGGCGCGCCATCATCCGCGACAGTTTTGCCGGCCCCGAGGCGCAGCGCCTGATGTCGCTGGTGACGATGATTTTCGGCATCGCACCGGCGATTGCGCCGGTGATCGGGGGCTGGCTGCAGGGCGCATTCGGCTGGCGCTCGGTATTCTGGTTTCTCGCGGCCTACGGGAGCCTGCTGTTCGTTGTTTGCGTGCGCCGTCTGCCGGAAACCCATCCGCAGTCCGCGCGGCAGCCCTTCCGCGCCGCGCCGCTGTTCCGCAATTACCGGATACTCGGTGGTGATGTCCGGCTGTTGCTGCTGTGCCTGACGGTGGCATTCAACTTTTCCGGATTTTTCCTCTACGTCGTATCCGCGCCGGCGGTGATCTACGATCTGCTCGGGCTGACCGAGCGGCATTTCGCGTGGTTGTTCGTTCCCGGGATTGCCGGGGTCATGATCGGCGCTTTCCTGTCGGGACGCCTCGCGGAACGCATGACACCGCGTCGCACCGTGTTCGCCGGATACCTGACGATGTCCGCCGCGGCCATCACGAACCTCGTTTACTGCGCACTGTTCCCGCCGGCCATACCCTGGACCGTGCTGCCGGTCATGCTGTACACGATCGGCATGGCGCTGGCGATGCCGAGCGTGACGCTGATTGCGCTGGACCGCTTTCCCCGCTTGCGCGGCATGACCTCGTCGTTCCAGGGTTTTGCGCACAGCTTCATTGCCGGCGTTACCGCCGGCGTGGTGTCGCCGCTGCTGTCCGGCAGCGCTTTGACACTGGCCTGCGGCATGGCCGGCATGCTGCTGCTGGGCGGACTGTCGTGGTTACGGTATCTCCACCTGAAGCAGGAGCAGTCGTGAGCAGGGACTGTCGGTGTCGAGGATGCGCCGCAGCAAAACGCGATCCGCTGCCGCCTCAATGGCGGGAATAGGTGCTGCAGGACGGTCTTTTCATTGATTCCGGACGTCTGCGGGTAATGGTAGCCTGCCGTTCCGGCGTGCTGTCCCTTTCCCGGTTCACGCATGTCCCCTGCGGCGTTTCCGTGCGAAGCGGAGAGCCGGATATTATCAACCGAGGACTGCCAGAGGCATGACCCGAGCCGGATCTTTCCGCTACGCAGCCGAACTGCTGAGCCTGCTGGCCTGCGCGGTGCTGGTCGCAGTGGTCGCGGCCGCGGCCTGGTTGTCCTACCGGGGCCACAGCGAGTCGGAGCACGAACTGGCCTTGCGGCGCGCGGAAAACATGGCGCTGGTGCTGCGCGCGCTTGCCGGCGACACCCTGCGCAGCGTCGATGACGCCGTGCGCGGGATCAAGGGCGCGGTCGAGCGCAGCGGCATCAACGTCGACCTCGCCAAAATCAGCGATGACTACCGTGCCATCGCCGACTATATCGCGGTCATTTCGGTTGCCGACGCCGAGGGGCGGCTGGTCCGCAGCACGCTGCCGATACCCGGCGGTGCAAAGATCACTGACCTTGCCCATTTCCGGGCCCACGTCGGTGAGGACAGCGGAGAGCCGTTCATCAACCGGCCGGTACTCGGCCGGGTTTCCGGCAAGTGGTCCTTCCATGTGACCCGGCGCATCAACCGGCCCGGTGGCGCCTTTGGCGGCGTGGCTGTTGTTGCCGTGGATCTGTCCTACTGGGAGCGCCTGCTGCGCGAAGGCCATATCGGCGAATCCGGTGCCGTGGCACTGGTCGGACTGGACGGCTTTGCACGCGCAGTGTTTGCCCCCGGAGCAAGGGGGCAGGGCGAAATGATGAACGCGGATTTCGGGTTTCTGGCTGCCAGGGCCGCCGCCGCGGGAGATGCCGGGGGACGTGTGACCGTGGCCGGCAACGGCGGGGGGCTGGACGGCACCTGGGTCTATCGGCGGGTCGAAGGTTTTCCGTTGCTGGTGGCCGTCGCCGCCGACGACCGCACGACGCTGGCAAGGCTGGGGGCCATGCGTGACCGCTATGTCGGCGGTGCCTTGGCCATCATCCTGCTGATAGTGCTTTTCACGCTGGCCTTGCTGATTTTCTTCTCGCGCCAGCGCCTGCATGCGACGGAGAGGGCGCGGATGGCCGAGTCGTGGCGCCAGAGCGAGGAGCGTTTCCGTTCGGTCTTTGACCAGGCCGCCGTGGGCATGGGCCTGTGGACCATCGGCCGCCGCGACCAGCCCTGGTTGCGGGTCAACCGGAGGCTCGCCGAGTTTCTCGGCTACCCGGAGCGGGAACTGCTGCAGGTGCCGCGATCCGCCGCCAATGTGCCGGAAGACGAAGCGCTTGCCGCCGACATGGACCGCCGCCTGCTGTCCGGGGAAATCACGACCTACAGCGGCGAGAGACAGTACCTGCGCAAGGACGGCAGCCGGATCTGGGGCCACATCACGGTCAATGTGCTGCGTTATCCCGACGGGCGTCCGGCCCAGGCGCTGAGCGTCGTGCAGGACATCAATGACCGCAAGCTGGCCGAGGCGGCACTGCATGAAAGCGAAAGCAGGTTCCGCACGATATTCGAACATGCCGGCATCGGCATCACCCTGCGTCACGCGAAGGACCGTTACCGGCCGTGGCTGGCGGTCAACGACAAGTTCTGCGAGATGACCGGCTACAGCCGCGGGGAACTGCTGCGCATGAGCACCGGGCAGATCACCCTTGCCGAGGAAAACGCGGAAGTCGATGCCAACAATGCCCGCATCGCAAGCGGCGAAATCACCAGCCATGCCCGCGAGAAACGGATCATCCGCAAGGACGGCAGCCTGTACTGGGTGGCGCTGGTCATCACCGCCCTGCCGGATGCGGAGGGGCGTCCGTACCGCGTGATCGCGGCCTACCAGGACATCAATGCGCGAAAGATCGCCGAAGGGCTGGCGCGCGAAAGCGACGAGCGTTTCCGCGCCGTGTTCGACCGCGCCGGGGTCGGCATGTCCCTGCGCCCTGCGCGGGACCGCCTGCTGCCCTGGACCGCCGTCAATGACAAGTTCTGCGAAATGACCGGTTACAGCCGCGAGGAGCTGCTGCGCCTGAGCACCGCGGACCTGACGCCGCCGGAAGGTCACGACGAGGCGATCCACGACAACCAGCGGCTGATGCGCGGCGAGGTTGCCAGTTATGCCCGCGAGAAGCGCCTGCTGTGCAGGGATGAACGCTTGCTGTGGGTCAACCTGTCGGTGGCCTCGCTGCCCGGACCCGACGGCCGGCCGCAGCAGATTGTCAGCACCTACCAGGACATCACTGCGCGCAAGCAGGTCGAGGAGCTGCTGCGCAAGAGCGAGCAGCAGTTCAAGGCGATTTTCGATCACGCGGGCATCGGCATCACGCTGCGGCCGGCGGGAGATCGCAGCCATCCCTGGCTGGCGGTCAACGACAAGTTCTGCGAGATGACCGGCTACAGCCGCGAGGAAGCCCTGCGCCTGGGGACCATCGACATCACTGCGCCGGAGCGCACCGAGGGCGCGCTCCGGGACAAGAAAAGGCTGCTGTCCGGGGAGACACGCAGCTATACCGTGGAAAAACGCATCCGCCGCAAGGATGGCAGCTGGATCTGGATCGCGCTGTCGGTGGCGGCACTGCCCGATGCGCAGGGTAATGCCGACATGGTCATCGCCACCTACCAGGACATCAACGCGCGGCGGCTCACCGAAGAGCGCCTGCGCGCGATCATTGCCGCCGAGCCTGAGTGCGTGGCGATCGTTTCTCCCGAGGGCATGCTGATCGACATGAATCCGGCAGGACTGCGCATGCTGGAAGCCGGCAGCCTCGAGGAGATGCGCGAGCGGCCGTTCCTGAAACAGGTCGTGCCGCAATTCCGCCGGGCCTTCGTGCGGCTGCAGCGGCGGATACTGGCCGGCGGTTCGGGCATGCTCGAATTCGAGGCTGAAGGCCTTGCCGGCAGGCGGCGCTGGCTGGAAATCCACGGAGCGCCGCTGCATGATGCCTCCGGCGCGATCACTGCGCTGCTCGGCATTGCGAGGGATGTCACCGAGCGCCGCACTGCGCGGGAGGCGCTGGCCGCCGAACGCAATCTGCTGCGCACCGTCATCGACAGCATGCCCGACCGCATCCGGGTCAAGGACCAGAATCTGCGTTACATGCTCGCAAACAAGGCCTGGATGGCGTTGCGTGCCCCCGGCGCAGCTGACGTCAAGGGGCTGGGCAACCATGACATCCTGCCGTTGGCGGAAGCCGAAAAGGTCGAGGCCGAGGATCTTGCGGTGTTGCAAACCGGGCATCCCAGCCTGCCGCGCGAGGTTTCCCATGTCAGCCCCGACGGCCTGCGCTGGTACATCACGACGAAAACCCCGTTGCGGGGCGCAGACGGCGCGATCATCGGCGTCATCTCCATCAGCCGCGATGTCACCGACCTCAAGCTGCGCTCGGTCGAAGTGGAGAAGCTCAACGCCGTGCTCGAAGCGCGGGTCGCGGAGCGCACACAGCAACTGACGACCGCCAACGAGGAACTGGAGGCTTTTGCCTCCTCGGTGTCACATGACCTGCGGGCGCCGCTGCGCCAGATAGACGGTTTTGCCGCGGCGCTGGCCGAGGACTACGCCGACCGTCTGGACGCGATCGGCGGCGGTTACCTGTCGCGCATCCGCGCGGCGGTATCGCGCATGGGACTCCTGATTGAAGACCTGTTGCGCCTGTCGCGGGTGACCCGCGCGGAGCTTCGTCTGGCCAGGGTCGATCTGAGTGGCATGGCAACCGCGATTGCCGCCGAAATGCAGCGCGAGAATCCGCAGCGCAAGGTCGACTTCCGCATCCAGGCCGGACTCTGTGTGGAGGCTGATCCCGGGCTGCTGCAGGCCGCGCTTGCGAATCTGCTCAGCAATGCCTGGAAGTTCACCGGCAGCCGCGAGTCTGCGGTCATCGAGTTTGGCGCCGGCGAAGAGGGCGGCGAAACCGTTTATTTTGTCCGCGACAACGGTGCCGGCTTCGACATGGCGCATGCGGACCGCCTCTTCGGCACTTTCCAGAGACTGCACCACGACAGCGAGTTTCCCGGCACAGGCATCGGCCTCGCGATTGTCCGTCGCATCATTCGCCGGCATGGCGGCGAAATACGCGCCGAATCGGCACCCGGCGCCGGTGCAACTTTCCGCTTCTCGCTGGGCAACCGGCCTCCTCCGGCTGTGGCCCGGCCGCCGGCGGTACGGCTTGCCGCCGAGCCCCCTGCAGCGGAATACCGCCCAAGGGGGCGGCGCCTGCTGCTGGTCGATGACGATCCGGATGTGCTGCTGCTCGCGCAACATGCCCTGCAACCAGACGGCTATGACATTGTCACCGCAACGAGCGGTGAGGCCGCGGCTGAAATTCTCGATGGCGGTCGTTTTGATGCCGTGATCTCGGACTTCTCGATGCCCGGCATGAACGGCGTCGAGCTGCTGTCGATCGCCGCGAAAAGGCAACCGCACACGCTGCGGGTCATCGTGACCGGGCAGGCCCTCAATGAGGTGATCGGGGCCGGCATGGCGCGGGGCGAGATTCACCATTATTTCCAGAAGCAGGCGAACCACCTGCCGTTGCGCACCTGCATCCGGAATGGTCTTGCCGGAAGCGCCTGACCCTGCCTGTCCCGCAGGCTAAAGTCCGGGGCGGGGCGTGCCGTTACCCTGGCTTCGCCGCCATGACCTCATCCGCATCCTCCGCAGTTCGCGCCGACCAGCCGCAAGAGGCGGGCAATGAGCCCGTGGATCCGCATTACCTGCGCGACGTCACCGCGCTGGGGGATTCCCTCGAGATCCGCGCGCGCAAAGCCATCTGGTCGAAATCCCGGATCAAGCTGGTGGACAGGGGGGTGCGCATCGACAGCCGGCTTTACGAGCGCTTGATGCAGTTCAGGCTGCAGCCGGCGATCGAGGAAAGCCTCGAAATTGCCGATGCGGTTTCCGCCGCGGACCTGCGCCGGGAAACCATCCGGCTCCTCGAGTCCGACTCCGGATATGCCAGTTTGCGTGAACTGGCGGCCAGTCCGGAGGAAATGCTGTCGGTGATGGGGCAGATGCCGATCGACCATGGGCTTGCGGTGCGGCTGACGGTCATGCGCGAGCGCCGCCCCGCCATGTACGCGCATGCCGTCGGTGTGGCGGCGCTCGCAGTCTGCCTCGCCGGCAAGGCTGGCATTGCCGGCGACCGCTTGCGCCGGGCTGCTGCGGCCGGGATCTATCATGACATCGGCGAGATGCACGTCGATCCGCAACTGCTCGGGACCGCACGGTCCCTTGCCGAAAGCGAGCGCCGTCACATCTACACCCACCCGCTGACCGCGTACTTCGTGCTGCAGGAGCACGATTGCTGCAGCGGAGGCGTCGCCGATGCGGTGCTCGAACATCACGAACGTGTCGATGGCAGCGGTTATCCGCGCGGCATCCGCGGGGAAGAACTGGGGCAACTCGGGCGCGTGCTTTCGCTGGCCGAAATGGCGGCGGCTTTCTTTGCGCCCAAGCTGGCGAGCGGCGCGCTGCAGCGCATGCGTGTTGTCCTCCGCCTCAATCACCGCCGGCTGGACGCCGCGCTGACGGACACCCTGATTGATCTCCTGCAGAAGGCAGCGCCCGGGCAGCCGGCGGGGGATCCGGGGGAGAGCGCCGCGGTAATCGCGAAAGTGGAGGTGATCCTGGCTGTCGTCGAGGACTGGCGGCAACTGCGTGCCGGTGGCGGCGGGGACGGGGCCGCCTTTCACTGGACAGCGGAGCGGATGCGCGATCTTGAGCGGGGGCTGCTCGAGGCGGGCCTTGGCGGCGTCGATGCCGCAGCGCTTGCCGGGGTCATCGAGCAGGATGAAACGGCCTGCCGCGAACTGGCGGCTGTGGCGCGTGAACTCGGCTGGCTGCTGCAGGAGGTGGTGAACGGTGTTTACCGCGATCCGGCCGTCGTTCCAGGCGAAGGCCTCGCGCAGTGGGCGTCAAGGACGCGGCAAAAACTTGCCGCCTGAGTGCTGCGTGCCGCAGGACGCCCGCAGGCTCAGCACTGTTCCCAGGGCAATCCCTCGAATCGCCAGCCGGTTTTCGAGCCGCGGTGATGGTTGTCGTCGAGTTCACCCTCAAAGCCGTGCAGCACGTTGTAGACCTGGGTGAAGCCGGCTTCCTCCAGTGCATGGCCGGCATCAAGCGAGCGGTTGCCGCTGCGGCAGATCACCACGATCGGGCGGTCGACGCTGGCGGCTTTCTTGACGTGCGACACGAAGTGCGGATTGATGTCCCAGTTCGGCCCGTCGTTCCATGCGACGTGGATGGCGCCCACCGGGTGGCCGACGAACAGGTATTCCATCTCGCTGCGGCAGTCGATGAATACCGAGTTCGGATTCTTCTTCAGGAATTCAAAAGCCTGTCTGGGTTCCAGATGTTTCATGGCGAAGGCGTCTGCAATGATGGAGCGCGCATTATAGGCGGCCCCGGATGATGACGTAAGCCCATGATAAAATTCGCACTTTCGATGAATCCATCCCGCCGTTCCGGCGCCCTCCCCCCGTCATGATCCCCCGCATCCAGCAACTGCCCGAACTGCTCAAACGCCGCATCCTGATCCTCGACGGTGCGATGGGCACGATGATCCAGACCTACAAGCTGGACGAAGCCGCCTATCGTGGCAAACGCTTCAGGGACTTCGCCCATGAGGTCAAGGGCAACAACGACCTGCTGGTGCTGACCCAGCCGCAGATCATCCGCGAGATCCACGAGCAGTACCTCGATGCCGGCGCCGACATCATCGAGACCAACACCTTCAATTCGACCTCGGTCGCCATGGCGGATTACCACATGGAAGACCTGGTCTACGAGATGAACGTGGAGGCGGCCAGGCTCGCCCGCGCCGCCGCCGACACCTACGAGACAAAGGATCCCTCGCGGCCGCGTTTCGTGGCCGGTGCGCTGGGTCCGACCAACCGCACCGCGTCGATCTCGCCTGACGTCAACGATCCGGGCGCGCGCAATGTCACCTTCGACCGGCTGGTCGAGACCTACACCGAGGCCATTCGCGGGCTGGTCGACGGCGGTGCCGACCTGTTCCTGGTCGAGACCATTTTCGACACGCTGAATGCGAAGGCCGCGCTGTTTGCAATCGACCAGTACTGCGGGGAACACCGGCTCGAGATGCCGGTCATGATCTCGGGCACCATCACCGATGCCTCGGGCCGCACGCTGTCAGGCCAGACGCCGGAAGCGTTCTGGAACTCGGTGCGCCACGCCAAGCCGCTGACCATCGGCCTCAACTGCGCGCTGGGCGCCAAACTGATGCGGCCGTACATCGAGGAACTGTCGAACATCGCCGACACCTTTGTCTGCGCCTACCCCAATGCCGGCCTGCCCAATCCGCTGGCGCCGACCGGCTACGACGAACTGCCCGACGACACCGCGGCCTACCTGCTCGATTTCGCCAAAAGCGGTTTCGTCAACGTTGTCGGCGGCTGCTGCGGCACCACGCCGCCGCATATCCGCGCGATAGCGGAGATTGTAAAAAACATCGCGCCGCGCGCGGTGCCGGTGATCGAAAAGAAAACCCGGCTGTCGGGGCTGGAGCCGCTGAACATCGGCGACGACTCGCTGTTTGTCAACGTCGGCGAACGCACCAACGTCACCGGCTCGCGCGCCTTCGCCAAGCTGATCCTTGCCGGCAACTATGCCGAGGCGGTGTCGGTGGCGCGCCAGCAGGTAGAAAGCGGCGCCCAGGTCATCGACGTCAACATGGACGAGGCGATGCTCGACTCGAAGGCGGCGATGACCACCTTCCTCAACCTGATCGCCTCCGAACCGGACATCTCGCGGGTGCCGGTGATGATCGACTCCTCGAAATGGGAGGTCATCGAGGCCGGCCTGAAGTGCGTGCAGGGCAAGGCCATCGTCAACTCGATCAGCATGAAGGAGGGCGTCGAACCCTTCAAGCAGCAGGCGCGGCTGGCCAAACGTTACGGCGCCGCGGTGGTGGTGATGGCCTTCGACGAAAAAGGACAGGCTGACACCTACCAGCGGCGCATCGACATCGCGAAGCAGGCCTACGACATCCTGGTCGACGAGATCGGCTTTCCGGCCGAGGACATCATCATCGATCCGAACATCTTCGCGATCGCCACCGGCATCGAGGAGCACAACCGCTACGCCATCGACTTCATCGAGGCCACGCGCTGGATCCGCCGGAACCTGCGCTACGCGCGGGTCAGTGGCGGCCTGTCCAATGTGTCCTTCTCGTTCCGCGGCAACGATCCGGTGCGCGAGGCGATCCATACCGCCTTCCTCTATCACGCGATCCAGGCGGGGTTGACCATGGCCATCGTCAATGCCGGGCAGATCGGGGTCTACGACGAGATCCCGAAGGACCTGCTGGAACACGTCGAGGACATCCTCTTCGACCGCCGCCCGGATGCCGCCGAGCGCATGGTGGTTTTTGCCGAGACGGTGAAGGGCAAGGGCAAGGTCGTGACCGAGGACCTGGCCTGGCGCAACGCACCAGTGCGCGAGCGCCTGACCCACGCGCTGGTCAAGGGCATCACGCAGTGGATCGTCGAGGACACGGAGGAGATGCGCCTGGAAATCGAGGCGCGCAACGGTCGCCCGATCGAAGTCATCGAGGGCCCGCTGATGGACGGCATGAACGTCGTCGGCGACCTGTTCGGCGCCGGCAAGATGTTCCTGCCGCAGGTGGTGAAGTCGGCGCGGGTGATGAAGCAGGCGGTGGCTCACCTGATTCCGTTCATCGAGGCGGAGAAGGCGCGGCTGGGCGACGTCCGCGCCAAAGGCAAGATCGTGCTCGCCACGGTCAAGGGTGATGTGCACGACATCGGCAAGAACATCGTCGCCGTGGTGCTCCAGTGCAACAACTATGAAGTCGTCAACATGGGCGTGATGGTGCCCTGGCAGCAGATCGCGGAGGTTGCCGAGCGGGAGAAGGCCGATATCATCGGCCTCTCCGGCTTGATCACGCCTTCCCTCGAGGAAATGGCGCACAACGCGCGTGAAATGCAGCGTGCCGGCATGACCATCCCGTTGCTGATTGGCGGCGCGACGACTTCGCGCGTGCATACCGCGGTGAAGATCGCGCCGCACTATGCCGGTCCGGTGGTCTGGGTGCCCGATGCCTCGCGCAGCGTCAGTGTCTGCTCGAGCCTGCTCTCGGACGAGCAGCGCCAGGGTTACCTCAATGACCTCGCCGCGGACTACGAACGGGTCCGCGAGCAGCATGCCGGCAAGAAGGGCCCGGAACTGATCCCGCTGGCCGAGGCGCGCGCCAACGCACACGCCATCGACTGGAAGGTGTATGCGCCGCCGAAGCCGCAGATGCTGGGACTGAAACCGCTGAAGAACTACGACCTGGCCGAGATCGCCCGCCACATCGACTGGGGTCCGTTTTTCCAGACCTGGGATCTCGCCGGGCCGTACCCCGCGATCCTCGACGACGCCGTGGTCGGCGTCGAAGCGCGCAAGGTGTTCAATGATGCGCAGGCAATGCTGAAAAAAATCATCGAAGGCCGCTGGCTGACCGCCAACGGCGTCTACGGCCTGTTCCCGGCGGCACGCGTCGATCATGAGGATGTCGCGATTTATGCCGACGAATCCCGCGGCACTCCGCTGATGACCTGGCACAACCTGCGCCAGCAGAACCGCAAGCCGACCGGTCGTGCCAACCAGTGCCTGGCGGACTACATTGCACCGGCGGAATCCGGCGTGCGCGACTACATTGGCGCCTTCGCGGTCACCGCCGGCATCGGTATCGAGAAGCACCTGGAGCGTTTCGAGAAGGCCAACGACGATTACTCGTCGATCCTGCTGAAGGCGCTGGCCGACCGGTTGGCCGAGGCTTTTGCCGAGTTGCTGCACCTGCGTGTACGCCGCGAGTTCTGGGGCTACGCGCCGGACGAAGCCCTCGACAATGCAGCGCTTATCACCGAGAAATACCGCGGCATTCGCCCGGCCCCCGGTTATCCGGCCTGCCCGGACCACACCGAGAAGGGGCCGCTGTTCGATCTGTTGCAGGCGCCACGCGTCGATATCCGGCTGACCGAATCGTATGCGATGTGGCCGGCGTCCTCGGTCAGCGGCTTTTACCTCTCGCATCCCGATGCGCAGTATTTCGCGGTCGGCAAGATCGACCGCGACCAGGTTGCGGACTACGCGCGGCGCAAGGGCATGACCGTGGCCGATGCCGAACGCTGGCTCGCACCGGCGCTCGGCTACAACCCGGCTTGAACACGGCTGCTGCGCGTTACCTCGCGCTGGCCGATGCGGGCCGCAGCGCGTGGTGGCGTTACCTGCTCGGCATCGCGCTGCTGATTCCGGTCTGGATCATCGGCGGCGCTTATGCCCATGCCCTGACGCTGCGGCTGCCGCTGGGCGAAGTCACGGAATTCGTCGCGATCAATGCCAGCATCCTGGTGCTGCTGGCCGGTGTGGCCACGGTGACCGCGCTGCTGCATCGCCGCTCCTGGCGGACGCTGGTGACACCCTTGCCGCGGGTGGACTGGCGGCGCATGCTGCAGGGCGCAGCCGCGTGGATGATCCTCGCCGTCGTGTTCTGCGCAATCGAGAGCCTGCTCTACCCCGGTCGTTATGCCTGGAACCTCGACATCGGTCGCTGGTTGCCCTTCGTCGCCGCCGCCCTGCTGCTGACGCCGCTGCAGTGCGCGGCGGAAGAACTGGTGTTCCGCGGCTACCTGATGCAGGCCGCCGGCCGCTTCTGCCGCCATCCCGTCGTGCCGGCGCTGTTCAGCAGCACACTGTTCACGCTGCCCCACCTCTACAACCCGGAGGTGGCGGCCTACGGCCTCGCGATCATGGCTGCCAACTATTTCGCGATGGGACTGTTCCTCGCCGCGGTGACGCTGCGCGACGGGCGCCTTGAACTGGCGATCGGGGCGCACGCCGGAAACAACCTGCTGCTGGTGCTGTTCATTCATTACGAAAACTCGGTGTTCGAAACTCCTTCGGCATTCACCGCCGGCGCGCTTGATCCCGTATATTCGCTGGTGACGCTGCTGCTCGGCGCACTCCTTTTTTATGGCTGGTTTTTCGGCAGATCGCGGGCAAGGACATGACGGAGCTTTTCTCGGAGGATGATGTTGCGCAGTTTGCGCGCGACGGCTACTGCATCGTGCGCGGCCTGCTGCCTTCCGCCGCCCGGATGCAGATGCGCGCGGTGGCTGAACGCGACCTCGTCGCGGCGACGCCACCGGTCGAGTACGAGGCCGACACCCAGTATCCCGGCGCGCCGGAATCGCGCGATGCGCCCGGCGGACGCACGGTGCGCCGGCTGCTGCAGGCCTACGCCCGTGATGCGGTGTTCCGGGAATGGGCAACGGCAGCGCCGGTGGCCGGGCGGCTGCGGCAGCTGCTCGGACCGCGGATCGCGCTGGCGCAGGCCCATCACAACTGCGTGATGACCAAGGATCCGGCCTACAGCAGCCTCACCAGCTGGCACCGCGACATCCGCTACTGGTCCTATGCCCGCCCGGAGCTGGTGTCGGTGTGGTTTGCGCTGGGGGAGGAGCGCATCGACAACGGCTGCCTGCTGCTGCTGCCTGGCACGCATGTGATGGATTTCGACGCCTCGCGCCTCGATGCGGCGCAGTTTCTGCGCAGCGATGTCGCGGAGAATGCGGCCTTGCTGCGCACGCAGATCGCGGCCGAACTCGAAGCGGGCGATGTGCTGTTTTTCCATTGCCGGCTGTTTCATGCCGCCGGCCACAACCGCGGCACGCAGACCAAGTTCTCCGCCGTTTTCACTTACCGTGCCCTCGACAATCCGCCGCTGCCCGCATCGCGGTCTGCCGGCCAGCCTGATGTTGTTTTATAAGTATTTGATTATAAACAACTTTTAGTGCAACTTCACACGCGGCTCAGTGCGCCGCGTGATCATTCTGGCCAGCGTGTCGAAAAACACCTTGGCAAAACCATGCAGCGCGTAGAGGTGCATGCGGTACAGCGACACGTACATGAAACGCGCGAACAGGCCTTCGATGAACAGGCTGCCGCCGACCAATGCGCCCATCAGGCTGCCCACCGTCGAATACTCGCCCAGCGAAACCAGCGAACCGAAGTCACGGTAGGTAAAAGGCCGCAGCGCCTTGCCGGCGAGCCGGCGCTCAAGGTTGTCGGCAAGCCTTGTTGCCTGCTGGTGCGCTGCCTGGGCCCGTGGCGGCACATTGTGTTCGCGGCCGGGCCAGGCGCAGGCCGCGCAGTCGCCCAGAGCGAAGATGTCGGCGTCGCGCGTGGTCTGCAGCGTCGCTGTTACCACCAGCTGGTTGAGGCGGTTGGTTTCCAGCCCGGCAATGTCCTGCAGGAAATCCGGCGCCTTGATGCCGGCGGCCCAGACCGTCAGTTCAGCGGGAATCCTGCGCCCGTCGGCGAGTGACACGCCATCGTGCTCGACGGCGGTGACGCGCGCGCCGGTCAGCACCTGCACATCAAGCGCGCCTAGCAGCTCCGTGGTGGATTTCGACAGCCGTTCCGGCAGGACAGGCAACACACGCGGCCCGGCCTCGATCAGCGTGATTTGGATGTCGCGACCGGCGTCGATTTTCTCGAGGCCGAAGGCGACCAGTTCGCGCGTCGTGTGATGCAGTTCGGCGGCGAGTTCGACGCCGGTGGCGCCGGCGCCGATGATCGCGACCTGCAACTGCTCCGGCCGCAGCGGTTCCGCTTGGGCGTTGGCGCGGATGCAGGCGTTGATCAGCCGGTTGTGGAAACGTTCGGCCTGCACCGGGGTGTCGAGGCTGATCGCGTGTTCCTTGGCGCCCGGGGTGCCGAAGTCGTTGGTGCGGCTGCCGACGGCGATGACCAGCGTGTCATAGGGAATCTCGCGTTCGCCGATCAGCAGCCGGCCGTCCTCGTCATGAGTCGGCGCGATGCGCAGCACCCGCCGTTCGCGGTCGAGCCCGCGCATCGCGCCGAGCTGGAAACGGAAATGGTGCCAGCGCGCCTGCGCCAGGTAATCGAGCATATGCTGGTCGACATCCATGCTGCCGGCGGCGACTTCGTGCAGCAGGGGTTTCCACAGATGGGTGCGCGAGCGGTCGACCAGCGTGATCTGCGCCAGTCCGCGGCGGCCGAGGCGATCGCCCAGCCGTGTGGCCAGTTCGAGTCCGCCGGCGCCGCCGCCGACAACGACGATGCGATGAGGCATTGCGCCGGGCCTGTTCATGCGGGTGCTCCCGTGACGATCTGATGAATGGTTTCGGTGAAACCGGAGGCCTGTGAATATCCGGCGGCGCGCAATTGCGCCACGCCCGCCGCCGTTGCTGCCACCACGCTGTCGGCAGCGGCAATCTGCCGCCGCAGGCGTTCGCGGGCTGCTTCGGGCAGCGCGGCGAGCCATTGCGGCGGAGCCACGCAAACCCGCCGGGTCAGCGCAATGGCCCGGGCCAGTTCCGGCTGGCGCAGCGCCTGTTCGAGCGCGTCCGGTTCGGCGGCGCCGTCAGCCGCAATGAGCAGGAACCCGGGGCGCGAGCGGCGCAGCAGGCGCACCAGACCGACCTGCAGCGTGACCTGGCCGGTGCAGCAGGCGCAGCCGATGACGACCTCGGTGGCGATGCCCTTGCGCGTGAGCGCCTGCGCGCTGCCGCCGCCATCGTTGTCGAGCAGGGCCCAGGGCGCGCCGTGCGGGCGTGCTGCCGCGAGTGCCGCGATGAACCCTTGCTTGTCGGCGCCGGGCAGTCCGGTGATCAGGCAGGCAGGAACCATTTGCGGATTATAGGGCTGCCACATTTTTGCGCTAGAATATCCCGGTAAAAATATCAATTAAAAACAAGGACTTACGATATGACCTCGTTGCCGCCCATGCTGACCACCGTGCTGCTGCTGACCGCGTCGAACGTATTCATGACCTTTGCCTGGTACGGCCACCTCAAACATCTCAACAGCTCGCCGTGGTGGATCGCCGCTTTCGTGTCCTGGGGTATCGCGCTGTTCGAATACCTGCTGCAGGTGCCGGCCAACCGCATCGGTTACACGACGATGAGTCTCGGGCAACTGAAAATCCTGCAGGAAGTCATCACGCTGACGGTTTTCGTGCCGTTTGCAATTTTTTACATGGGACAGGGCTTGAAGATCAATTACCTGTATGCGGGACTCTGCATGGTGGGCGCGGTGTATTTCATGTTCAAAAGCTGAAGGAGGGGTAAGGAGTGAGCAGTTAGCAGTGAGGAGTAAAGAGAGATGCGTGGGTCCACGCTCCCGGTTTTCCAACCCTTTACTGCTAACTGCTCACCGCTAACTCATCTGTTATCCTCCGCCCCCATAATGCACATCCACATCCTCGGCATCTGCGGCACCTTCATGGGCGGACTCGCCGTGATCGCGCGCGCGGCGGGCCACAAGGTCACCGGCTGCGATGCCAATGTCTATCCGCCGATGAGCACACAGCTCGAGGCGCAGGGCATCAAGCTGATCACCGGTTATGAGGCGGAGCAGGCCGACCTCAACCCCGACCTCTTCGTGATCGGCAACGTCGTCTCGCGCGGCAACCCGTTGATGGAGGCCATTCTCAATCGCGGCCTGCCCTATATCTCCGGCCCGCGCTGGCTGCGCGAACACGTGCTGCAGGGGCGCTGGGTGCTGGCCGTTGCCGGCACCCACGGCAAGACCACCACCAGTTCGATGCTGGCGTGGATACTCGAGCACGCCGGGCTCAACCCCGGATTCCTGATTGGCGGCGTACCGCAGAATTTCGGCGTGTCGGCACGACTCACCGAAACGCCTTTTTTCGTGATCGAAGCCGACGAGTACGACACCGCGTTTTTCGACAAGCGGTCGAAGTTCGTGCACTACACGCCGCGCACCGTGGTGCTGAACAATCTCGAATACGACCACGCCGACATCTTTCCCGACCTCGTCGCGATCGAAACCCAGTTTCACCACCTTGTGCGCACGGTGCCCGGCAACGGCCTGATCGTCGCCCACGGCGCGGAGCCGGCGCTGGAGCGCGTGCTGGCGCGCGGCGCCTGGACGCCGGTACAGCGCTTTGGCGGCAATGGCGAATGGCAGGCCGGCGAGCCCGACGAGGGCGGCGCTTTCGAAGTCTTCCACGAGGGCGCCTCGCGCGGCCGCGTGATGTGGGATCTGCTCGGCGCGCACAACCGGATGAACGCTCTGGCGGCGATCGCCGCGGCGCGCCACGCCGGCGTGCCGGCTGCCGGTGCGGTTGATGCGCTGGGTCAGTTCAAAAATGTCCGCCGCAGGATGGAAATCCGCGGCACGGTGCGCGGCGTCACGGTCTACGACGATTTCGCCCATCATCCGACGGCGATCGACACCACGATTGCCGGTCTGCGGCGCAAGGTGGGTGCTGCGCGCATCCTCGCGGTGATCGAGCCGCGTTCGAACACGATGAAACTCGGCGTCATGAAGCAGGCGCTGCCCGGCAGCCTGCGGGATGCCGATCTCGTGTTCTGCTACGGCGGCGGTCTCGGCTGGGATGCCGCCGGGGCGCTGGCGCCGCTGGGCGCAAAAGCGGCGGTGCATGACGACCTCGAGACGATGACGGACGCGATTGCCGCGGCCGCCCGCGACGGCGACCATGTGCTGGTGATGAGCAATGGCGGCTTTGGCGGCATCCACGGCAGGCTGCTCGAACGACTCGCGAACTGAATCATGGCCAACATACCTGATGACGCACTCGGCGCATTCTGTCGCTACACCCATGTCGCACTGAAAGGTTCCGGCAGCGGCCCGCTTGCCGGACTCAGTTTCGGCGTCAAGGACATCTACGACATTGCCGGGCACAAGACCGGGTTCGGCAGTCCCGACTGGCTGGCAACGCACGAGCCGGCGGCACGCACCGCGCCGGTGGTCGCTCAACTTCTTGCGGCAGGCGCCGACATGGTTGGCAAGACCCAGACCGACGAGCTGACCTACAGCCTCAACGGCGAGAACGCGCATTACGGCACGCCGGTCAACGTCAATGCGCCGGGCCGCATACCCGGCGGCTCTTCCAGCGGCTCCGCGGCGGCGGTTGCCGGCATACTGGTCGATTTCGCGCTGGGCAGCGACACCGGCGGTTCGGTGCGCGCGCCGGCGAGTTTCTGCGGCGTCTACGGCATCCGGCCGACACATGGCCGCGTATCGCTGGAAGGCGCATGTGCGCTGGCAAAAAGTTTCGACACCGCGGGCTGGTTTGCACGCGATGCCGCATTGCTGGAACGTGTCGGACGCGTGCTGCTGGGCGATGCGCCGGTGCCCGGGCAGGGTCCTGTGCTGCTGGCCGGTGACGCATTCGCTTTGCTGGATGCCGTGGCGCGTGAGGCCTTGCAGCCGGCGCTGGCCCGCGCAGGCGCCGTTCTGGGAACGCCGCGTACGGTGATGGTCAGCAACGAAGGCCTGCCGCAGTGGTTCCAGGCCTTCCGTATATTGCAGGGCGCCGAAATCCGCGCGCAGCTCGGTGACTGGGTCGACCGCGCGAAGCCGAAGCTGGGGCCGGGCGTCAAGGAACGCATCGAATGGACGGCGACGATCAAACCCGCGGAGATCGCGCAGGCGCAGGCCACGCGCGATGCGGCACGCGCGCGCATGGACGCGTTGCTCGCGAACAATGCCGTGCTGCTGCTGCCGACAGTGCCCGACATCGCGCCGCTGCTGAACACGCCGCCGGCCCAGCTCGACGACTTCCGTGCCAAGGCAATGAGCCTGCTGTGCATCGCCGGACTTGCCGGCCTGCCGCAGGTCACGCTGCCGCTGGCGAAGCTGAATGGCTGTCCGCTGGGGCTGTCGCTGGTGGCGGGGCGGGGCAACGACATGCTGCTGCTGGCGCTGGCGCGGCAGATTTCCGGGCAATAAGCCGGATAAAATCCGTGCCGACTTGACGATTATACGAATATTCGTATAATCAATCCATGAAGCCACTCTGCTTCGTCGGCACGTCCAGGGACGAACTCTCGGTGTTTCCGGCGGCGGCGCGGAATCGCGCGGGTCATGAGCTGTTCATGGTCCAGTGCAACAGACCGCCGGTCGACTGAAAGCCGATGTCCGGCATCGGGCCGGGCGCCTGTGAAATCCGGATCAGGGTGGCGGCAGGTGCATACCGGGTAATTTACGTCGCCCGGTTTGAAGATGCGGTGTACGTGCTGCATGCCTTCCAGAAAAAGACCCGGAAAACATCCAGGGGCGATCTGGAACTGGCGCGGCAGCGTTACCGCGAGGCAGAAGCATTTTCCAGAAGGAATCCGACATGGCCGGCAAAGTGACGAAATCAAGCGGCAACATCTTCCTGGATCTCGGGTTTCCACCGCACGAGGCCGAGGTCATGCTGCTGCGCGCACAGCTGGCCGAGGCCCTGCGCGCCTGGATGGAGCGTGAAGGACTGAGCCAGGCGCAGACCGCGAAGCGGCTGGGCATCAGCCAGCCGCGGGTCTCGGAAATCACCCGCGGCAAGGTGGAGTTGCTGTCGTTGGATTATCTGGTGGGCTTGTGTGCGAAGGTGGGGATTTCGGTGGGTGTGAGGCTGGCCGCGTGAGGCGAGTCGGATAGAGCGTGCTTCCGATACCCGTGTGACTGTTTGATTTTCATTGTTCGCAATTGCTGATCTACATTCACGGTTTCAACAGCTCGGCGCTGTCCTACAAGGCTGGCCTGCTGCGTGAGCACATGGCGAAGCTGGGCCTGGCCGATTGCTACGCCTGTCCCGAACTTTCCCATTGTCCAAAACAGGCGATGGCACAGCTCGAAGCACTCATCACGCCGCAGGATCCGCGTGGCGTGACGCTGGTGGGTTCGTCGCTGGGCGGGTTTTACGCGACATCGCTGGTCGAGCGTTTCGGTGCACGCGCGGTGCTGGTCAATCCGGCGGTGCGGCCGTATGAACTGTTGGCCGCTTATCTGGGTCCGCAGAAAAACCTCTACACCGGCGAGGCCTATGAATTGACGCCGCAACACATCGCTGATCTGCGCGAGCTGGAATTGGAAACCATCACGCCGTCGCGTTATCTGCTGATCACCGCGAGCGGTGACGAAGTGCTGGATTACCGCGCCGGCGTCGATCGTTACGCCGGTTGCGAACAGATCGTCGTTCCGGGCAGTGATCACGGCTTCCGCGGGTTCGCCGCTTACCTCGATACCGTCGTCGCGTTCTGGCAGCGCGGGCGCGTATAATTCGCGGCCCGTTCGCGCTGATCGAAGATCGCGGCTCGGACCACTGTCTGCTGCCCCTCACCCCGGCCCTCTCCCCGCAAGCGGGGCGAGGGGGAATTTAAAATTCATGAACGTTTTTTACGAAGAAAACGGCGAGTTCAAGGTCGGTTCCGTGCTGGCCGACAATGACACGTCATTGCAGGTCGAGGCGCCGCACGGCAAACGCTCGAAGGTGAAGGCTTCCTCCGTGCTGCTGCGTTTCACGTCGCCGGCGCACACCGCGTTCATGGCGGCCGCGCAGCAGGAGGCCGATGCCATCGACATTGATTTTCTGTGGCAGTGCTGCGGGGCGGATGAGTTCGGCTACGAAGGCCTGGCCGCGGAATATTTCGGGCACGCGCCGTCGGCGGTGGAATCGGCCGCGGTGCTGATGCGCCTGCACTGCGCGCCGATGTACTTCTACAAGAAGGGCCGCGGCCGTTACAAGGCGGCGCCGGAAGACGCGCTGAAGGCTGCGCTGGCGAGCGTCGAGCGCAAGAGGCTGCAGGCCGAGGCGAAGGCGGCTTACGTCGCCGAGCTCGCGGAAAACCGCCTGCCCGGGGCCTTGCGCCCGCTGCTCGACCAGCTGCTCTACAAGCCGGACAAGAACGGCATCGAATGGAAAGCGCTGGACGAGGCCGCCACTGCGGCGAAACTGACGCCGGTGCGCCTGCTCGAGCGCTGCGGGGCCCTGCCCGACATCCATGCGTACCACCTGAACCGTTTCCTGCACGAACATTTCCCGAAAGGCGCCGGATTTCCGGAGCTGCCGCCGGTGCCTGTGCCGGAGGGGCTGCCGTTGGCAGAAGTGGAGGCCTACAGCATCGACGATGCAGCGACGACCGAGATCGACGATGCGTTTTCGCTGCAGGCGCTGCCCGGCGGGGTGCACCGGCTCGGCATCCACATCGCCGCGCCGGCGCTGGGCATCGTGCCGGAGTCGCCGCTGGAAGCGGTGGCACGTGAACGGCTGTCGACGGTTTATTTTCCCGGCGGCAAGATCACCATGCTGCCCGATGCCGCGGTCGAAGCCTACACGCTGGCGGCGGGGCGCGACTGCCCGGCGCTGTCGATCTATTTCGATGTCGCAGTGGATTTTTCGATCCTGTCGCATGAAACACGGCTCGAACGTGTGCGCATCGCCGCCAACCTGCGCCATGACGCGCTGGAACCGGTGTTCAACGCGGCGACGCTGGCGGCCGGTGGCGCGATCGACCATCCGCAGGGCGCTGCGCTGGCCTGGCTGTGGCAGTTCTCGGGCAGCCGGCTGCACACGCGCAAGGGCGATGCGCCGCCGCAGGAAGACCGTCCCGAATACACCTTCCGGGTTGATGACGCCGGGCGGGTGAGCATCGGCCGCCGCGCCCGCGGCACCCCGATCGACCAGTCGGTGGCCGAATTGATGATCCTCGCCAACAGCACCTGGGCCGGCGAGCTGCATGCCGCCGGCCAGCCGGCGCTGTACCGGGTACAAAGCGGCGGCAAGGTGCGCACCAGCACTGCAGCCGGACCGCATGACGGGCTCGGCGTCGCGCAGTACATGTGGGCGACTTCGCCGTTGCGGCGTTATGCCGACCTGGTCAACCAGCGCCAGTTGATTGCGCGCGCGCGCGGCGAGCCTCCGGTCTACGGCGGCAAGGACACCACGCTGCTGGCGGCGATGCGCGATTTCGAGGCAGCCTACGAGATCTACGGCGAGTACCAGCGCACGATGGAGCGTTACTGGAGCCTGCGCTGGCTGCAGCAGGAAAACATGACCGTGGTCAGTGGCACGGTGCTGCGCGAGAACCTGGTGCGGCTGGAGGCGGTGCCGATCGTCCAGCGCATTCCGTCACTGGCGAACGTGGCGCCCGGGGCACGTGTCGAACTGGCGGTGGGCGACATTGACCTGCTCGATCTGGGCATCATGCTTGAATTCAAGGCGGTCCTTGAGGTGGCCTGATGTGAGCAGGCACCAACCCCGGAAAAATCCTTGATTCGACTTTAAACAAAACACTTAATTACATGATATTTAAGTTTTTATTGCTATTTGCGAAGCCTTGACTAGAATACCCGGATGATGCGCAAACCTGCCGCACAAGTCGTCCAGCTGCCCCGCCGCGCGAAACATCCGCGCCGCGGTTCCTGGGCCGGCGCGGTGGACCGGCTCGATGCGCGCGTTGCCGAACTGGAACGGCGCATAGCCGATTTCGACCGCCGCTACGCGCAGATGACCGTGCGCACCCGCTTCGGGGCGGCCGGCGTGGTTTCGCTGCTGTTCCACGCCTTCGTCATTTTCGGGCTGACGTTCACGGTACCCGATCTGCGCGAACTGCAGAACTCGGCGCCGCCGCTGGAAGTCGTGCTGGTCAACACGAAGTCGCAGGCGAAGCCGTCGAAATCCGATGCGCTGGCCCAGCACAATCTCGACGGCGGCGGCAATACCGACGCGAAGCAGCGCGCGCAAAGTCCGCTGCCGGCGATCACCAGGGACAACCAGACCACCGAACTGCAGCTCGCGCAGAAGCGGGTGGCTGAACTGGAGCGTGAAGCCCGCGAGCTGCTGACCAAAAAGGGCGCGAAGAGCGAAGTGGCCAGCGCCCCGGACAAACCTTCGCCGGCGAGCGAAACGGCGCCGACGGTGAATGCCACGGATCTGGTGCAGCGCAGCCTTGCCATCGCGCGGCTGGAAGCCCAGATCAGCAAGGACTGGAACGCCTACCAGGAGCGCCCGCGCCGCACATTCGTCGGCGCGCGCACCCAGGAATACCGCTTCGCCCGTTACGTCGAGGACTGGCGGCAGAAGATCGAGCGCATCGGCGAACTGAATTACCCGCAGGCGGCGCGTGAGCAGCGCGTTTACGGCAGCCTGATAGCGACGGTGTCGATCAGGGCCAACGGCAGCCTGGAGCGGATACAGATCGAGAGATCTTCGGGCAGCAAGATCCTCGACGACGCGACAGTGAACATCGTCAAGCTGGCGGCGCCGTACTCGGCCTTCCCGGAGAACATTGCCCGCGACACCGACATCCTGCACATCACCCGCACCTGGACTTTCACGCGGGCCGACCAGTTCGTCAGCCAGTGAGCGCGCGGTGAGTGATCGATATGCGGTGATCGGCAATCCGGTCAGCCACAGCCAGTCGCCGCTGATCCACGCGGCGTTTGCGCGGCAGACGGGGCAGGACATCCGTTACGACCGCCTGCTCGCGCCGCTCGACGGTTTCGAGGACACGGTGCGCCGGTTTTTTCACGAGGGCGGCCACGGCCTCAACGTGACCGTGCCGTTCAAGCGCGAAGCCTGGGATCTGGTCGACCGCTGCGAGGGCGGCGCACTGGTGGCGGAGGCCGTGAACACCATCAAGCGCGAGGGCGGCGAACTGGTCGGTTACAACACTGACGGCACCGGACTGGTCACCGATCTCCAGCGCAACCTCGGCATCACCGTGTCCGGGCGCCGGGTGCTGCTGATGGGGGCGGGCGGTGCGTCCCACGGTGTGCTGCAGCCCTTGCTCGAATGCCGTCCCGCGCTGCTGGTCGTCGCCAATCGCACACCGGAGCGGGCCGGGTCGCTGGTGCGCCACTTTCACAAATTTGCCGCGCTGGCGGTGCAGGGACTGGTTGCAAAACCCTATGACGCACTCGCGGGATCACAGTTCGACCTGGTGATCAATGCCACCTCGGCCGGCCTGGACGGCGCGATGCCGCCTTTGCCGGACGACCTGTTCGCGCCGGGCGCCTTGGCCTACGACATGATGTACGGCCGGGAAACCGCCTTCCTCCAGTTTGCCCGCGTGCGCGGCGCGGCCTGTGCCGACGGCCTCGGCATGCTGGTCGAACAGGCGGCCGAATCCTTCCGCATCTGGCGCGGCGTCAGGCCGCAGACCGCGCCGGTGATCGCGCAACTGCGCGGCGGCGCCTGATTTCCGCCCATGCGATTCCTGCTGCGCTGGACCTGGCGCACCATTCTGCTGGTGCTGATCGCGCTGACTGCGCTGCAGTTCTGGTTCCTGGTCCACATCTGGTACTGGAACAGCCATAACCCCGAGTCGACGGCATTCATGCGCGCCCGGCTTGAAATCCTGCAGGAGGACGATCCGCGGGCGAAGCTGCGCCAGCAGTGGGTGCCGTACCAGCGGATTTCCGCGCATCTCAAGCGTGCGGTGGTGGCGGCAGAAGACGCGAAATTCGCCACCCATAACGGTTTCGACTGGGAGGGTATCCAGAAGGCCTACGAAAAAAACCTGCGCGAGGGCGAAATTGTCGCCGGCGGCTCGACCATTACCCAGCAACTGGCGAAGAACCTGTTTTTCTCCGGAGAGCGGGCCTGGTGGCGCAAGGCGC
>JAHCAG010000024.1 GCA_019635015.1 Burkholderiales bacterium
CGCGCTTTCACCGATCCGATTCCCGCGGCCGAGCGCGGCGACCTGCTCACCGCCTACCACCGGCGGCTGACCGATCCCGATCCGGCAGTGCACATGCCGGCAGCGCGTGCCTGGAGCACCTACGAAGGGTCCTGCTCGACGCTGCTGCCGAGCCCGGAGACGGTCGCCTATTTTGCCGGCGACGTCGTCGCGCTGGGTCTCGCGCGCATCGAGGCGCACTATTTCATCAACAACATTTTCCTGCCGGACAATGCGCTGCTCGACCGGGTCGGCCGCATCCGCGGCATTCCCGGCGTCATCGTCCAGGGCCGTTACGACGCGGTCTGCCCGATCATCTCGGCCGACGATCTGCACCGCGCCTGGCCGGAAGCCGAGTACCATGTGGTGCCCGACGCCGGCCATTCGGCCTGGGAACCCGGTATCTGTGCGGCACTGGTCCGCGCCTGCGAAAAATTCAAACACCTCAACAAGTCAGTCACCAAGGGAGAATGAAGTGAAACTGGTCAGCTATTCCGCCACCAAGCGCGGCCCCGTGGCCATCGGCGTCATCGCCGCCGACGGCAGCATCATCGATCTCGCAACCGCCGCCAAAAAGGCGCGCGTCAAACTGCCCTTCGCCACCAATGACATGGTCGGCCTGGTCGCTGCCGGAAAATCCGGCCTCGCACTGGTGAAAAAGGCCGTCACCGGACTGAAGACCGGTCACCACAAGTTCGCCAAGGTCACGCTGCACGCGCCGATTCCGCGGCCGCGCAAGAACGTGTTCTGCGTCGGCTGGAACTATGTCGAGCACTTCGAGGAAGGCGCCAAGGCGCGGCCGCACGTGGCGGAACTGCCGAAACATCCGGCCTTCTTCAGCAAGCAGCCGCTGTGTGTCAACGGCCCCTTCAGCGACGTGCCCTCGCACCCCGGGGTCACCGAAAAACTGGACTGGGAAGTCGAATTGGCCGTGGTCATCGGCAAGGGCGGCAGCAACATCAAGGAAGCCGATGCGATGAAACACATCTACGGCTACATGATCGCCAACGACGTCTCGGCGCGCGAAGTGCAGCGCCAGCACGGCCAGCAGTGGTTCAAGGGCAAGAGCCTCGATGGCCACTGCCCGATGGGCCCCTGGCTGACCACCGCCGACGAGGTGAAAAATCCGCAGGGCCTGCGCATCACCAGCCGCGTCAACGGCGTGACCAAACAGGACTCCAACACCAGCTATATGTATTTCAAGCTGCCGCGGCTGATCGCCGAGCTGTCGGCGGGACTGACGCTGGAGCCGGGCGACCTGTTCCTGACCGGCACGCCGGCCGGCGTGGGGCACGCGCGCAATCCGCCGGAGTTCATGAAGCCGGGCGACATCCTGGAAACGGAAGTCGAAGGGCTGGGGCTGCTGCGCAACAGGATCGCGGCGAAGTAACTGCCACCGTCCATTAAATGAAAAACGCCGCGGATCGCGGCGTTTTTCATTTCGGCGTTTTTTTTGCGCCCTCTGCGGCCGCCTTGCCGGCGGCCTGCAGACTTTCAAGGCCGGCGCGCTGCATTTCCAGCGTCTTGATCGTCATCTGCACAAAGCCGGTGTTCATCGTGAGCCAGGTCTCGACCGCCTTCAGTTCGGCGATCTTCTTGTCGAGGTCCTCGATGTTCATCGTCGGCGCGATCATGCCGGGAATCGGGAACCCCATCGGGTTCCACATTTTCTGCATGAATTCGAAAAAATCCTTCGGTACGTCCTGCTCGGCCATGATCGCTCCCGTTCGTGACGGAATGATTATAGGCGCCCCCGACGGGCTCAGGCGGCTTCGATGCGCACCGTGTCGCCGTCGCGGGCACTCGCCAGCAGCGCGGGATCGCCGCGCAGGCGGCCAAGGATGTTGCAGGGAGAAACCAGGCGGCATTCGTCGCCGCGCGAGACGGGGGTGCGGCCCCAGGGCAGGGCCAGCGCGCTGCCGTCGACCCAGAAACAGACCGTGCCCGGGTCAACCACCTGCCGCGCATCCGGCTCGAGGGCGAGATGCAAGGGCAAAGTGAAGTAGATTTCCTCGCCCCAGGTGTTGATGCGGGATTCGCAGGGCAGGATGGCCAGCAGCCGGTCGGTCGCGGAGCCGGGCCGCAGGTCGGCGATCACCGACGCGGCCGGCCAGACGATGCGGATCGCCGCCACCGGCCGCTGCGGAATGCTCAGTCGCCGAACAGCGGATCGACGCGGCGGGTCGCGACGCGCAGCCGCGGCGTTGCCGGCGCTGCCGGCTCGGCGAACGAGGCCACCACGCGCTGCAGGCGCTGTTTCTCGCCGAACACCTTGTTGGTATAGGTGTCGTTGTCGTCATTGAGCGCGCCGGCATACATCTGCAGGGCAATGCCCAGGTTGCCGGTGCGGGTCAGGTATTCGCGGATGATGCGGGTGCCGACGCGGATGTTGGCTTCCGGGTCGTAGACCGCACGGTCGCCGCCGAACTCGGCCAGCTTTTCGCCATGGAAGCGGGGAATGATCTGCATCAGTCCCTTGGCGCCGGCGACGCTTTCGGCGATGGGGTTGAAACTCGATTCGATGCCGATGACCGCCATGATCAGCAGGGGATCAAGGCCGGCCTTGCGGGCTTCGGCATGGGCAATCTGGACAAATTCCAGGGTCAGGTCCTGTGACACCTTGTAACGCCTGGCCAGATACTCCGCCAGCGCCGTATGGCGGGGCGTGTCGGGGTGGGCAGCCGGGGCGGGCTGGGACGCCAGCACACGCTCGGATACCGCCTTGGCCTCGGTCTCGACGACGGCATAGGCCGACGACAGCCACTGATTTCCATAACGCTCGTGGAGCAGGAGAGCCAGTGCAAAAATGCAGGCGATCAGCGTCGCCAAGGTGGCCATCCTGCGGGTCCGGTCCGGCGTTGCCGCCGGCGGTTCCCCGAGGGTATCGGGGGATATTTCTGAGATCGATTTTGCAAACACGCAAAACCTCCTTTCGGGAGTGGCGCCCGCACGGTGGCGGCGCCTCAGCTGGGGTTACCTCGCTACGGTAACGGGTGTCTCCTTAAAGACTCGGTTTAGCCAGCAACCACTATAGGTTGTGGGCTACTCAAAAAAACTGGCCAATTCTAGGTGTTCAATCTGTGGGCCGCAACCCTGGAAGCGCATTATCGGGCGATTCCACAGCTGGACCGGGGCGGGAGTTTAACGGCAACTCCTGGTGCATTGCAATAAAAATATAAGTTATTGTTTTAAAACAATAAATTTACATTTTTAGGGGGTTTTAACGCTCCAGAACTGTCAAAAGCGCTGATTTGAGCGGCATCGCCGCAAAGAGTTCCCCGCAGCTGCCCAGACAAGCCTGGACAAGGGATAAAGTCTGCCAAAACAACCCGTTAAAGCTCATCCTGGGGATTGGATCCGGACATTCCCTGGCGTGCCTCCCAACTGCGCAGGGCCGCCTCGTAGTTAGTGAGTGCTTCCCAATATCGATCAAAAATACAGGGATCGCAGCCGCTGCCACAGCATTCCCAGGATTCAGGTTCCGGCGGCTTCTCCGGTTTGGGATCGTAATCGGCGGACATGTTCAGCGCGCTTCCGCAGGCAGCCGTGCATCGGGAAACCGCCGCCCGAACTCGGCCGCCAGCGCATCAGCATCGGCGATTTTGCCGGCACGGCGCAGTTCGACGATGCGCTTGATCCATTGTTCCGGCGGCGCAGTGGCCAGATCCCGCCACAGTGCGGCCGGTTCTGGCGCTGCCGGAACCGCCGAGCGGGCCGGCGCGGCAGCGGAACTGCCGACCGGGCTGTCGGCGAGCGGCGCGGGCGCGGAACGCAGCAGCGGCCGCGGCGCCTGCCGTTCCGGACGGGCACCGGTGGCGTCTTCCGCGGTCGCGGCACCGGCCCCCGCCGGAGCAGCAAGGGATTCAGTCGGGGCCGCCATCATCTTCTGTTCAGATGCCATAGCCGGCGGCGGTTCCGCCGGCGCCTGGATCACCGGTGCCGCAGGACGTTCCGGTGCGCGGGCCGGCTTGTCACGGCGCAGGACTTCAGCCTCCGGCACGGCCGCCACCTGCGGCGGCACCGGCTCGATCCGCGATTGCTCTGCGGCACGCGGCTGCACTTCCGTGGGTGGCGACAGCAGCGCTTCCGGCCGGTCGGCACCCTGCTCGCGCATCTGGGTCACCACGGTCACCGACAGCACAAGGACCGCCGCCAGCGACAACGGCAACTGCCAGCGGCGCAGGCCGCTGCGGTGCGGACCGGCCTTCACTTCCCGCCGCGCGGCGGCACGGATCGCATCGTCGAGCGCGGACGACGGCCCGGCTTCGGCGCCGGCACGGTAAATCTCCGCCAGCTGCGGATCGTGTTCCATGTCCGGTCCGGGATTCATCGCCATGCCTGCATCCCCTGCCGCAATTTTGCAATCGCGTAACGCAGCCGGCTTTTTGCGGTTTCGCGTGTCACGCCGGTGGCGGCGGCAATTTCCTCGACGCTGAGACCGCCCTCCTGTTGCAGCACGAAAGCCTCGCGCTGTTCTGCGGGCAGCCCGTCGAGCAGGGCCAGCAACTGCGCCGCCTGTTCGCGCGCGGCGGCGCCGGCCTCGGGCTCGACGCTGCGCGGCGCCGCCGGTTCGGCGAAGGTCGCGGCAGAACCCTCATCATCCAGCGACACCGCGGCCGGATCACTGCGGCGAAAATGGTCGATCAGCCGGTTGTGGGCGATGCGGTAGAGCCAGGTCGTGAATTTCGCCTGCACCGTGTAGCCGGCGCGGGCGCGGATCAGGTTCATCCAGACATCCTGGAACAGTTCGTCGGCCAGCGCCGCGTTGCGGCACTGGCGCAGCAGGTAGCGGTAGACACCGCCCTTGTGGCGGCCATAGAGCAGATCAAAGGCCGCCGCATCGCCGTCGCGATAACCGAGCATCAGCGCTTCATCCGTGGCGTCGGCATCCGTGGGCATCACGGGGTGCCAGTATGCAGAAGCGTCCGCAGGCCGGCAACCCGCAGCATGTGCTGCGGCCATGCCTGTTCAGCGCGGATCCGGCGCAAAACGCCCGGGGAACGGCACGGGCCAGGGGTCGGGGCGCGTGGCCACCGGCGTCCTGATCACGCCCTGCGCGGCCAGGTTGCGGTGACTGTCGTAGTAAATGGTGATCAGTTCCGCCGGCGCGGTGCTCGCGCGTTCGAATTCGGTGTAGGTCACCACCGAGGTTTCGTTGCGGCCGTGGCCGGTGCCGAGCCGCGCCGGTTTCTGCGCCGCCCCGGCGCCCATGCCCGCGGCGCTGCCGGAGTCCTCTGCGGCGGGACCCGCCGCGCTGCGTTCCGCGGCAGCCGGCGCGGCAGCGCTTTCGGCATCGCGCGACAGCCGCGGCGGAGCCTGCAGCACCGCCGGTTCCGGTTTCCTGCGGAACAGCGCAACACCGATGACACCGACATTGTCGGGACGGCCGGTGCGCGCGGCATAGGAATCGGGCAGCGCGGTGAAATAAAACGCCGCCACGCGATCAAGGCTTTTGCGCCAGCCCCGGATGCCGAAGGACTGCCGCGATCCCAGCACATAGCCGCTCTGCTGCCAGTCCGCCGTTTCTCCGGTGATGACATCGACACCATCCACCGAAACCACGGCCAGCAGATCACCGGGCTGGCGGTTGCGCAGCCGGATTTCATACTCATTGCCCGGGTTGCCGGCCACGTAGTGGCGGCCCTGGTGCAGGTACACGGGAAGCGTGCGGTTCTGCGCGCGATCGTAAATCTCGACAGTGGCAAGGCGGCCGGCGGCTGCAGCCGGCAGCGACAGCAGGCCGCCGGCCAGCGCGGCGGCAACAAACAACATGCGTTTCATCAGGATCTCCTTCGGAACAGGCTGCGGCAATGCCGCGACCCTCCTGCAAACGTGGCGACCGGGCATTCGGGGTTAAACAGCGCTGTGATAGATTGGAGCAATGGATGAACTGGTGCTTCGCGGCATGGCGAAATGGCCGAACGTGCCTTCGGTCTACGGCTGGTTGTCGCTCGACCGCCGCGGCCACTGGCTGCTGAAAGGTGAGCGTGTTGCCAACCCGGGCATCGCCGCTTTTTTTGGCCGCAATTACGATCGCGACGATCAGGGCCGCTGGTTTTTCCAGAACGGGCCGCAGCGTGTTTATGTCGCGCTGGATTACACGCCGCACATCTACCGCATCACCTCCGCGCCGGACGCCACACTGGCACTGACTTCGCACAGCGGAGCGCCGGTGACCGCGGTGCGCGGGGCATACATTGACGACGCCGGCCAACTGCTGCTCGACACCGATCTCGGCATCGGCCTGGTGCATGACGCCGACCTCGAGCTGCTGCTGCCGCGTTTCTCGGCGCCAGGTCCGCTCGCCGGAGAGGCCGCGCTCGACGCAACGCTGGGTGCGCTGCAGGCCGGGCACGACGCCGGGCTGATGCTGGATCTGGGCACGTCAAAAATTCCCGTCAATCCTGTTCGTGCTGTCGACGTGCCGGCGCGTTTCGGCTTTGTCGCGCGCCCGCGGCAGCCGGAAGGACAGGAGGAGTGTTACTGAGCAGCACCAGAATGCGATGATTCGCGTCCGGCAACCCTAAATCCCACGATACCCATGATTGATCTGCGCACCGATACCGTTACCCGACCCACTCCTGAAATGCTCGCCACCATGCAGCAGGCCACCCAGGGCGACGACTCCCGCGATGGCGATCCGACGGTAATGCGCCTCGAAGCGCTCTCCGCCGAACGCACCGGCAAGGAAGCCGGCCTCTACATGCCCAGCGGCACGATGACCAACCTGGTCGCGGTGCTTGCGCACACCTCGCGTGCCGGCGAGGTGCTGCTGGAGAGCGGCGCGCACATGCTCAACACCGAACTGGGCGGCCTGTCGGCGGTGGCCGGCGTGTACTACAAGGCGATCCCCGGCACACGAGGCGCAATGGACGAGGATCTGCTGCGCGAAGCGCTGCGGCCGATGACCCGCAACAACTTCGGCACCGCTCTGATCTGCATGGAAACCACGCACAACGGTGCCGGCGGCGCCGTGCTGCCGCTGGCGCACATGCAGCGGGTGTACGCGCTGGCGCAGGAACGCGGCATCCCCGTGCATACCGATGGCGCGCGTCTGTTCAACGCGGCGACCGCGCTCGGCGTGTCCGCCGCGGAAATCGCGCGCCACAGCGACTCGGTCTGTTTCTGCGTGTCGAAAGGCCTGTCGGCGCCGGTCGGCTCGGTGCTCTGCGGCCCGCGGGATTTCATCGAGCGTGCCCGTGCCTTCCGGCGCATGGTCGGCGGCAACATGCGCCAGGCCGGTTCCATCGCCGCTGCCGGCATCGTCGCGCTGGAAACAATGGTCGGGCGGTTGAAGGACGATCATGCGACGGCAAAAAAACTTGCGGCGGGGCTCCACGCGGTCGATGCCGAACTCACCGATCCGGCCGGTGTCGAGACCAACATCGTGCGTGTGAACGTCGGCCACAGCGGCCGCAGTGCGGCGCAATGGTCGGAGGATTTCAGGACGCGCGGGATTGCCGTCAGCCCGGCCGGTCCGCGGTCACTGCGTTTTGTCACCCATCGTCATATCGGCAATGCCGAGGTGGATGCGGCCATCGCCGCCTGCGCCGCAATCCGGCAGTCGCGGCGGGGTTGAACGCGGCTGCTGCGCCTACTGCGCAGCCTCGGCCACCAGGTCGGACAGCAGTTTTTCGACCGCCCGCAGCGAGGGCGCCGAAGCGCTGCCCGCCGCGGCCAGCGGCGGGCGATACGACAGGTAGACCACGCCCGGCGACTTGGGCAGCGTGTACACCGCAATCGCGTAGGGACAGTACGCGATGTTGTGCGGATCGGCTTCCATGGTGTCGCGCGAAAGGCGCGCGCTGCAGAACTCGAACACTTCGGCATTGCCGTAAATGCGCCGCTGACTTCCGAGATCGCGGCCGGTGCGTTCCAGCATGTCGCCGACTTTCGCGGTGTAGTTGATCACCAGTCCGCGGTTTTCCAGCGCCATCACGACCCGTTCACGAACATCGGCGTAGCTGCCCTTGACCGTGCGCAATTGCACTGCAGGCGACGCCGCCTCCACCACACTGGCTGCAAGCAGCAAGGTGGCTGCAAACCATCCATGGCTTATCCGCATCGTTGTCTCCCTTCCGGATCGGGGTATTCCCGCGCCCAGTGTAAGGCCTTTTGGGCCGGCGCTGTAGCGCGGTCCGGCGTGTTGCGGGAGGTCCGGGAGAATTTTTTTTTATTGCTATAACTATATGATTATAAATTATATTTTTTTAATCATCCGGGTGCGATGGCAATACCGTGCCTTGCCCCGGTCGGAGGGATTGGGTATCTTTAGCGCCCTGCTGTCTGCGGTTGCGAACCGCCTCCCGCGACGGGCACCGGACTACTCCCGAGACCGGTTCCGCCGCAAGGCGCCAGTGTCAGGGCTTGCTTCCCATCGGGAACGGCCACGCGCCTGGGATCGCAACCGGACGTGGCGCCATCGGCGCCGGCTCCGGAGTCCTCCGGGTTGCCGGTTTCGAGACCGCCACGCGCTTTTGGACTGCAGGCTTTTTCTTGACTGCTTTTTTCTTCGCCGGCTTTCGAGCCGGCTTTTTTTTGCCTGCGGCGGCGCTTTTCCCTTTTTTCGCGGACGCAGCCTTGCGGCTTGCGCCCTTCTTCGCCACCGCCTTCCGCACGACCTTCTTCTTCAGCACTTTTTTCTTTGCTGATTTTTTTGCAACTTTTTTCTTTGCCGCCTTTTTCTTCGCTTTCGCCATAGGAACCTCCGTCATGTCTGCCCAACGCGCGCGGCTCCGTACAGAGTTTTCGCGCCTGCCGGCGCGCCAGCTGCAACGCGCCCCCTCCACACCCAACAAACCTCCATCCGCCTGCTAGTGCAGCGCCGCCCCCGCCTTGTTCGCCAGATCGCGGTAAAGCAGGTCGGGATCGACGCGGATGCCACCGCTCCAGGTCAGCACGTTCGACACCGGATCAAAGGCCACCCGGCGGAACAGCGCCGCATCGGACAGAACCTCGAGCGCGGTTCCCCCGACAAGGTCGCCGAGATAAACGTGCCCTTCGAGGCCATCGTCAAAACGCAGCCAGAGCGTGCAGTTGTCCTCTGCGCGCAGTTCGGTGACCGTGTGCAGGTTGAGCCTGCGGCTGCGGTAACGCCGGAACTTCAGACTGAGTGCCAAGGATTCACCTCTTCATCGAGTTGAACAACGGAACCGCAGAAGAAACCGGCGGCGCCGCCCTGCGGGACGATCCGCAGGGCCGTGCGCCGCCGGCCGGGTTGCTGCATCAGCACAGGATTCCGTTTCGCGGAATCCGCGTGTTTACTCGCATGGCCGGTGTCTGCCTCCACAGGTTCGCATGACGTCGCCGCTCAGTCCCAGGAGAGGGCGCCGCCGGTCTGGTACTCGATGACACGGGTCTCGAAGAAATTGCGTTCCTTTTTCAGGTCGATCATTTCCGCCATCCACGGGAAGGGATTGGTCACGCCCTCAAACAGCACTTCCAGACCGATCTGCTGGGCACGGCGGTTGGCGATGAAGCGCAGGTATTCCTTGAACATCGCGGCATTGAGGCCAAGCACGCCGCGTGGCATGGTGTCCTCGGCATATTTGTATTCGAGCTCGACACCCTTGTGGAACAGCCCGCGCAGCTCTTCGCGGAATTCCGCGGTCCACAGGTGCGGATTTTCCATCTTGATGGTGTTGATCAGGTCGATGCCGAAATTGCAGTGCATCGACTCGTCGCGCAGGATGTACTGGTACTGCTCGGCGGCGCCGGTCATCTTGTTCTGGCGGCCCAGCGCAAGGATCTGCGCGAAACCGACGTAGAAGAACAGCCCTTCCATCAGGCAGGCAAAGACAATCAGGCTTTTCAGCAGCTTCTGGTCGTTCTCCGGAGTGCCGGTCTTGAAGGACGGATTGGTCAGCACGTCGATGAAGGGGATCAGGAACTCGTCCTTGGCCCGGATCGACGACACCTCGTGATAGGCATTGAATATCTCGCCTTCGTTCAACCCCAGGCTTTCGACGATGTACTGGTAGGCATGGGTGTGGATCGCCTCCTCGAAGGCCTGGCGCAGCAGGTACTGGCGGCACTCCGGCGCGGTGATGTGGCGGTAGGTGCCGAGCACAATGTTGTTGGCCGCGAGCGAGTCGGCGGTGACGAAGAAGCCGAGGTTGCGCTTGACGATGCGGCGCTCGTCCTCGGTCAGCCCGTTGGGGTTTTTCCACAGTTCGATGTCGCGGCTCATCTGGATTTCCTGCGGCATCCAGTGGTTCGCGCAGGCCGAGAGGTACTTGTCCCAGGCCCATTTGTACTTGAAGGGCACCAGCTGGTTGACGTCGGTCTGGCCGTTGATGATGCGTTTGTCGGCGACGTTGACGCGCCGCAGCTGCTCCTCGGCCGGAGCCTGTGGCGGCGCACGGTCCGCCATCACCGGTTGTTTTGCCAGGCCCGCTCCCGCGGCCGCCGAGTCTTCAAATTGCAGCATCTTCAGTCTCCTTTATTGGCGTTGTGGGTGGACACCTTCCGGTGCATGCGGCTCTTTGTTGCTGTTGTCGGTGAACCACTGCCGCACCGGTGAAGCAAACCCTGATCCAACAACTGCTGTTCAATATTCCGTTTAAACCAAGTCCCTGATTCCTGCGCTGCCGAACTGCGCTTACTGGCAGGCCTCGCACTCCGGATCTAGTATCGAGCACACCTTGGGCTGTTCCTCGGCCAGGCCGCCGTCCGCCGGCACCGCGTTGAGCTGCCCCGCCTTGGAGGTTGATTTCTCCGTCGAGGTCGCACCCAGCGTGCGCAGGTAGTAAGTGGTCTTCAGGCCGCGCAGCCAGGCCAGCTTGTAGGTGTCATCGAGTTTCTTGCCCGATGCCCCTGCCATGTAGATGTTCAGCGACTGCGACTGGTCGATCCACTTCTGCCGGCGCGCCGCGCATTCGACCAGCCAGCTGGCGTCGATCTCAAAGGCGGTGGCGTAGAGGCTGCGCACGTCCGGCGGCACGCGGTCAATCTTCTCCAGCGAACCGTCGAAGTATTTGAGGTCGGCAATCATCACCTCGTCCCACAGGTTGAGCTTCTTCAGGTCGCGCACGAGGAACTCGTTGACCACCGTGAATTCGCCCGACAGGTTCGATTTGACATAGAGGTTCTGGTAAGTCGGCTCGATGCACTGCGACAGACCGGTGATGTTGGCGATGGTGGCGGTGGGAGCGATCGCGATGCAGTTCGAATTGCGGATGCCGACGCGCTGGATGCGGCTGCGCAGGGCCTCCCAGTCGAGCTTCGTCGACATGTCGCATTCAACATAACCGCCGCGCTCCTCGGCCAGCAGCTTCAGCGAATCCAGCGGCAGGATGCCGCGATCCCACAGCGAACCCTTGAAGGTCGAGTACGGGCCGCGTTCTTCCGCGAGATCTGAAGAAGCCGAATAGGCGGTGTAGGTCACCTGCTCCATCGAGCGGTCGGCAAATTCCACCGCCGCCGGGGAGCCATAGGGAATGCGCAGCATGTGCAGACAGTCCTGGAAGCCCATGATGCCGAGGCCGACCGGGCGGTGCTTGAAGTTTGAGTTGCGCGCCTTGTTGACGTTGTAGAAGTTGAGGTCGATCACGTTGTCGAGCATGCGCATGCCGGTGGCCACCGTGCGCTTCAGCTTCTCCATGTCGAGGAGTCCGGTGGACAGGTCCAGGTGCGCCGGCATGTTGACCGACGCCAGGTTGCACACGGCGATTTCGTCGGGGCCGGTATTCAGCGTGATTTCGGTGCACAGGTTGGAGCTGTGAACGACGCCGACGTGCTGTTGCGGCGAGCGCAGGTTGCAGGGATCCTTGAAAGTGATCCACGGGTGCCCGGTCTCGAACAGCATGGTCAGCATCTTGCGCCACAGCTGGTTCGCCTGAACCTTCTTGTAGAGCTTCATCTCGCCCCGATCACACATTGCTTCGTATTCGACATAGGCCTTTTCGAAGGCCTTGCCGAATTTCTCGTGCAGGTCGGGTACGTCCGACGGCGAGAACAGGGTCCATTCACCGCCCTCCATAACGCGCTTCATGAACAGGTCCGGAATCCAGTTCGAGGTGTTCATGTCGTGGGTGCGGCGGCGGTCATCACCGGTGTTCTTGCGCAGCTCGAGGAATTCCTCGATGTCGAGGTGCCAGGTTTCGAGGTAGGAACACACTGCGCCCTTGCGTTTGCCGCCCTGGTTGACCGCCACGGCCGTGTCGTTGACGACCTTCAGGAAGGGCACCACGCCCTGCGACTTGCCGTTGGTGCCCTTGATGTAGGCGCCGAGCGCGCGCACCGGGGTCCAGTCATTGCCGATGCCGCCGGCATATTTCTGCAGCATCGCGTTTTCCTTGATGGCTTCGTAGATGCCGTCGAGATCGTCGGATACCGTGGTCAGGTAGCAGCTGGCGAGCTGCGAGCGGCGCGTGCCGGAATTGAACAGCGTCGGGGTCGAGCTCATCAGGTCGAAACTCGACAGCACGTTGTAGAACTCGATCGCGCGCGCTTCGCGCTGGCCTTCCGGCTCGTTCAGCGCAAGGCCCATCGCCACGCGCATGAAGAACACCTGCGGCAGCTCGATGCGCCGGCCTTCGATGTGCAGGAAATAGCGGTCATACAGGATCTGCAGGCCGAGATAGGCAAACTTGAGGTCGCGCTGGTGATCGAGCGCGGCGCCCAGCGCCTTCATGTCGTAATGTCCCAGGCGTTCGTCCAGCAGCTCGGCCTTGATGCCCTTCTCGATGAACTCCGGCAGGTAGGCGGCGTAACGCGTAGCCATCTCTTCCTGCGTCACTTCCTCGCCCAGCGTCTCCAGGCGCATCGTGTGCATCAGCAGGCGCGCGGTCACGTAGCTGTAGCCGGGATCCTGCTCGATCAGGCCGCGCGCGGCGAGGATCAGCGATTTGCGGACCTCCTCGATGGGCACGCCGTCATAGAGATCGCGCTGCATGGCGTCGAGGATCGGCTGCGCGCTGACATCACGACCGAGTCCGGCGCAGGCGCTTTCGACCAGCGCCGTGATGCGCGCCACATCGAGAGGACGCGTGATACCGCCGTCGGTGACATTGACCACGTTCCCGCGCTGCGCGGCAACCGCCGGTTGCGCCTCGCGCTGGCGCGCCCGCTCGCGGGCACGCTCTTCCCGGTAGAGCACATAGGCGCGGGCCACATGGTGCTCGCCCATCCGCATCAGCGCGAGTTCCACCTGGTCCTGGATGTCTTCGATATGGAAGGTGCCGCCCGAGGGCTGGCGCCGCATCAGCGCGCCGACGACGTTTTCAGTCAGCGCGGTCACCTGCTCGCGCACCCGCGCCGAGGCAGCACCCTGCCCGCCGTTGACCGCAATGAAAGCCTTGGTCATCGCAATCGCGATCTTGGCCGGCTCGAAACCGACCACCGAACCGTTGCGGCGGATGATCCTGTACTGGGCGTAAACCGCCTCCCGTTGCGCTTCCTCTGCGGGCGCGGCTTGCGGAACGCTGCGGGATTGGGCGGATTCTGCGGCGACTTGCATATCATTACTCCTTGATTTTTTTAGGTTTTATAACCCCCGGCAGCGTAAAAGCTCCCGGCCCGCCAACCACAACATGTTGTGGTTCACGCATGAATTTCGCCCAATTCTAGTAGCCGGGTTTTTAATCCGCAATAGCTTTTGACGCTTTTTTTAAAAGTTCTTGAGAAACAGCAGGAAGCGTCCATAAGCACCGGATTATTTGCACAAAAAATGGGCATGAAAGGCCGCTGGCCGGTGCCACGGCACGATTTTCGGGAGCGGAGCGGATCTGCGGGAAGCAGAGAGAACCGGCGATAGCCGGGATATGCCGGAAAAACAATATAACTAATTGTTTTTAAACTAAATTATTGCCGATTTCCAGGGAATAACGCTGCCAGTCAAATGACGGCCCGGGATCCGTCTTTCGTCCCGGCGCGATGTCAGAGTGACCGACGCGGGCGACGATGGGATAACGCCGCTGCAGCGCTGCGGTGAGCACGGCAAGACGCCGGTACTGCGCGTCGCTGAAGGGCAGGTCGTCCGAGCCTTCCAGCTCGATGCCGACCGAAAAGTCGTTGCAGCGTTCGCGTCCCCGCCACGACGATTGTCCGGCATGCCAGGCCCGTTTCGTGCAGGGCACGAACTGCAGCAGCGCACCGTCCCGGCGTATGAAAAAATGTGCCGACACGTGCAGGGTGGCGATGCTTTCGTAATAAGGATGCGCCCGCGGATCCAGGCGGTTCAGGAACAGGTCGGTCACCGCGCCGCCGCCAAAGACACCCGGCGGCAGGCTGATGTTGTGGATGACCAGCAGTTCCACGGCCATGCCGGCCGGACGTTCATCACAGTTCGGTGACGGGATGTATTCAGCCCCGTCGGCCAGCCCTTCAGCGTCGATGTTCATGCAGCAGGATCAGGGTTTGGCATCCAGCTCCTGCCGGATTCCCAGGCGCTGGATGCGGTAGCGCAGGGCACGGAACGAGATGCCCAGCAGCTTGGCGGCTGCAGTCTGGTTGTAACGTGAGCGCTCGAGGGCATCCAGTATCGCCTTGCGCTCGATCGCCTCCAGGCGTTCGGGCAGCGGCAGGCCGTCGATGTCCACCTCCGGCACAACGGCGCGCTCATGTGTCAGCTGCAGATCCCCGACCTCGATTTCGTCGCTGCTGGTCAGCGCCACCGCGCGCTCGAGGATGTTTTCGAGTTCGCGCACGTTGCCGGGAAAATGGTAGTCCTGCAGGGCCGCCACGGCCTGCGCCGAGAGCCGCGGCACGCGGCCATCGGCGGCATGCCGCCCGAGTATCGCCGCAGCCAGCCGCGGGATGTCCTCGCGCAGTTCGCGCAGCGCCGGCATGCGCAGCTCGATCACATTCAGGCGGTAATAGAGATCCTGGCGGAAGGCGCCGCTTTTCACCTCGTCGGCAAGATGGCGGTGGGTGGCGCTGATGATCCGCACATCGACCGGCTCCTCGCCGGTCGACCCCACCTTGCGCACGCGCTTCTCCTGGATCGCGCGCAGCAGCTTGACCTGCATCGACAGCGGCAGGTCGCCGACCTCGTCGAGGAACAGTGTGCCGCCGCTGGCAGCCTGGAAAAATCCGTCATGATCGGCGAGTGCTCCGGTGAACGCCCCCTTGCGGTGGCCGAAGAACTCGGACTCCATCAGGTTTTCGGGTATTGCTCCGCAGTTCACCGCCAGGAAGGGGCCTTCGCGGCGTGCGCTGTTAAGGTGGATCAGGCGCGCCGCGAGTTCCTTGCCGCTCCCCGACTCGCCGCTGATCTGCACCGGCGCCTGGCTGCGCGCCAGCTTGTCGATCAGTTGCCGCGCCTGCGCCATCAGCGGCGATTCGCCGATCAGATGCGGCATGCCGGCCGCCGGCGGCGCACCCGCGTCGCCATCCCGGCGTTCCGCGCCGGGGCGCGGCAGCTTCAGGGCGGACCTGACCAGGGCGCGCAACTGGTCCAGGGATACCGGCTTGCCGAGATAATCGAAGGCGCCGGCTTTCAGCGCGGCCACCGCGTTTTCCGCGCTGCCATGCGCGGTGATCACGGCGACCGGCAGGCTGGGATGGTTGCGCGTGATGTGCTCGACGATGGACAGTCCGTCGCCATCGGACAGCCGCATATCGGTAAGGCACAGCTCGAAGGTGTTGCAGCCGAGCAGCGACATGGCCTCGGACACGCTGCCCGCGCATTGCGGCTCCAGCCCCATGCGGATCAGCGTCATGCCGAGCAGTTCCCGGATGTCCGCTTCGTCATCGACGACCAGCACCTGCCCAGTGGCCAATGGCTTCTCCTGTTTACCCGGTAGCGCAGGTTACAGAGAACCGCGCGCCGCCGGCCGAATCAACATACTCCAGTGCAGCCCCGTTGGCTTCGCAGATTTCCCGCGCCAGGTAGAGGCCCAGTCCGGTGCCGCCCGGCGAAGTCGTGAAAAACGGCTCGAACAGCTTGTTGCGCGATTCCGGAGGTACACCCGGGCCGTCATCGACAACGTCCAATTTTACTGCATTGCCGCGGCCGGCCCGCGCCACCTCGAGCCGGATGCTGCCGGGGCTGCGGCGCGAGTGGCGCAGTGCATTCCGGCACAGGTTCCACAGCACCTGGTTGAGGTGATCGCGATCGAACATCACATGCACGTCGTCCGCCAGATGAAGCTCGATGACGTTAGCGGGAAGTTTTTCGGTGGCACTGAACTGCTCGACAAATCCGCGCAGATAAGTGCCGAGGTGAAAACGCTCGCGCTTCGCCCGTTCTCCGCGGTTGAGGGTCTGCACATCGTTGATCATGCGGTCGAGGCGCCGCGTGTTGTCATGGATGATGGTCATCAGGCGCTGCGCGCCGGCAGACACATCAGGCTCCTCCTGCAGCAGTTCCGCGGCATGACTGATGGCGCCGAGGGGGTTGCGGATCTCGTGGGCAATGTTGGCGGTGAGCCGGCCCAGCGCCGCCAGTTTCAGCTGCCGCGCCTCCGCCCGTATCCGCGCCATGTCCTCGAGAAAAATCACGGCCCCGGCACCCCGGCGCGGCGCCACCGGCACTAGGCGCGCGCGCAGATTGGCGCCGATTTCAAAGGCGTCCGGGGATTCGCGCCCCTGCTGGTCGCGCAGCCAGGATTCGACCCGCTCATACAGCGCCGGCGCGCGGTCGCGCAGCGCCACCACACCGCCGCCGCGCATGCCGCCGATCATGCGTTCTGCCGCAGTGTTGACCTGGCGCACGATGCCCGCGCCATCGACCACGATCACCCCGTGCTCCATGTCCTGGATCACCAGCTGGTTGACCTGCGCCATGTTGGCAAGATCGATCTCCCGCTGGGCAGCCAGCCGCTCGCTGGCCAGCGAGCGGCTGGCCAGGGCATGCGCAAGCCAGGCGGTCGCGAAATAGGCGATCGACAGCAGCCCGGCCTGTGCGTACTGGGCACCGCTTTCGGAAAAACGCAGCACTTCGTAGGTGTGCTCGAGCAGCACCGCGATGGTCGCGATGGCGGCGAAAAAAAGCGTCAGCTGGCCGCGGGTGACCAGGCCTGCAGCAGCCAGCGACGTCAGCAACAGCAGGCCGAGGCCGCTGGACAGGCCGCCGCTGGCGTACATCAGCAGCACCACGAAAGCAATGTCGCCGCCGACCTGGATCGCAAGTTGCCAGGTGAAACGTTCCCGGGTGCGGATAACCGCGAACATCGCCAGGGCGAAGGCGGCGTAACCGGCCGCGGCAAGCAGGAACAGGCGCATGTCGCGCGAGCCGAACTGCAGCGTGGACCCCCAGAATGCCGCGGCCAGCAGCAGCAGCAGCGCCGCGGCAAGCCGGTAGCCGTTGAACAGCTGCAGCGAACGCCAGTAGGCCTCCGGTGCGTGTCTGGCAGGGCCGGTTTCCCGGAGCTCTGTCGTTTCGGAAGATATGGCGTTCAAAACCGTCTGTCAGCGCGGGGGGCGGAACTGCTCGCGGTGAGCTTCCGAGCAGAACTGGCGTTCGCCGGCCACCACACCCTCACCACGCGGGAAATGGATGCCGCAGTGCGCGCAGCCCACCATGTCTTGCGGCGGCGGCACCGGTCGCGACTCCTGGTCCGGCCGCCGGCGGCGGCCGCGCAGCAGCCATATTGCGAGTGCCACAACGATTGCGACAAGCAGAAACTTGACCATCGATATCCCAGGAAGCCGGACGACCCGTCATGCGCAATCCAGAGCAACGCCTCCCGGCGCGGGCTCTCAGGCGCGCGCCTGCTCCGGGTCCACGGCCAGCGCCTCCAGAAAACGCGACACCAGATTGTAGCCCCCGATGGTCGCCGTGAGTTCGACGATTTCACGCCGGCTGAAATGGGGCCGCAGCGCATCGAACACTGCGTCGGGGACGTGGATGTCCCGCGTCATTGCATCGGTATAGGCCAGCACCGCACGCTGCGCCGGCGTCAGCGCCGGGGAATCCTGCCAGCGGTCGAGCATGTCGATCTGCGCCTGGGTCACGCCTTCGCGCAGTGCAAAGGGCACATGCACCTGGTATTCGTAGGAGGCCCCATTGAGCAGGGCAACCCGCAGGATCACCAGTTCCCGGTAGTCGCCGCGCAGGGTGCATTGCTGGCGTATCGCGGTGAACAGGGCCAGCCAGCCTTCGGCCACGGGCGGCGCATTGAGCAGCATGCTGTAGAGATTCAGCATCCGGCCGTCACGCTCCCTGCGTATCTGGTCGGCAAGCGCCTGCACCGCAGGGCTGCTGTTCTCGTCGCCGTAGGCTACGCGGGCCATCCGCAAAACTCCGGAATCGGGAAGGCCGGAACGGGCCGTCTGACACGGTCCGGCCGGCATCCAGAAAATGGTGGTCGGGGTGAGAGGATTCGAACCTCCGACTCCTGCGTCCCGAACGCAGTACTCTACCAGGCTGAGCTACACCCCGAATTGACATCAACCGCAGACACAAACAACAAGGGCACGCTGCACGTGCCCTTCGGTCAATGCGTCCGCGTCACCGCGAACGACGCCAATTGTAACAAATAATCCCGGTACTGCGTGTGCGGAATCTCTGCCAGAGCAGCACATGCGGCCTGCGCTTCCGCCTCGGCCTGACGCCTCGTGTAATCGAGTGCGCCCGAGCGGTGTATCGCAGCCAGAACAGCATTGATCTCGGCCAGGCCGCCCGACTCCAGTGCCCGGCGCACCACGGCGGCTTCGTCCGGGGTGCCCTGCCGGATCACCCGGATCAGCGGCAATGTCGGCTTGCCTTCGGCCAGGTCATCACCGACATTCTTGCCGATCACTGCGGAGTCCCCGGAATAGTCCAGCAGGTCATCGACCAGCTGGAATGCGGTGCCGAGGTGGCTGCCATAAGCAGCCATCGCCGCCTCGGTCTGCGAAGTGGCCCCCGCGAGCAGGGCGCCCAGCCTGGCGGCCGCCTCAAACAGCTTGGCCGTCTTGTAGCGGATCACCTTCAGATAGCCCGCCTCGTCAACATCGGCATTCCGGCAGTTCATCAGTTGCAGGACCTCGCCCTCGGCGATGACATTGGTCGCATCGGCGAGCACCTGCAGCACCCGCATGTCATCGACGTTCACCATCATCTGGAAAGCGCGGGAATACACGAAATCACCGACCAGGACCGAGGCCGCATTGCCGAACAGGGTGTTTGCCGTCGGACGTCCCCGCCGCAGCGAGGATTCGTCGACAACGTCATCGTGGAGCAGCGTCGCGGTGTGGATGAATTCCACCACCGCGGCAAGCGTGTGGTGTGCGCTGCCGCGGTAGCCCATCGCCCCGGCCGACAGCAGCACCAGCGCCGGCCGCAGGCGCTTGCCGCCCCCGCCGATGATGTATTCGGCGACCTGGCGGATCAGCGCGACATCGGAATGCAACCGGTCGCGGATGACGTCATCCACGGCCTGCATGTCGGGGGCGAGCAATTCGCCTAGTTTTTCGAGAAACACGGGAAGCCGGGAAAAAGGCGGATCATAACAATTCCCCCGCCTGCCGGCGCTCCCGGCTCCCTGCCGGAACACCCGACACCCGCCCTAATTCCTTGATTTTCATGAACTATCGATATCCGGTCGTGTTTCGGTAAGCTTTGACTGCGGACACGCCGGCTTGTATAATCCGCGGCTTTCCGTGGTTCTGAGGGGTTATCCAATGTATGCGGTAGTCAAGACCGGTGGCAAGCAGTACCGCGTGAGCGCCGGCACCAAAATCAAGGTCGAGCAACTGCCGGCCGATGTCGGATCGGAAGTCACCCTGGACCAGGTTCTGATGGTTGCCCAGGATGGCAGCGTCAAACTCGGCACGCCGCTGGTATCGGGCGCTGCGGTCACCGCAAAAGTGGTTTCGCAGGGCCGCGGCGACAAGGTGCGCATTTTCAAGATGCGCCGGCGCAAACACTATCGCAAGACCCAGGGCCACCGGCAGAACTTCACCGAGCTCGAAATCACGGGCATTGCAGGCTAAGGAGCAATCGAATGGCACATAAAAAAGCAGGCGGCAGTTCACGCAACGGCCGCGACTCGGAAGCCAAACGGCTTGGCGTCAAGCGTTTCGGCGGTGAACTGGTTCCGGCGGGCAGCATCATCGTGCGCCAGCGCGGCACCCGCATGCATGCCGGCGAAAACGTCGGCATCGGCCGCGACCACACGCTGTTCGCGAAAGTGGACGGGCGCGTGCAGTTCGCGGAAAAGGGCCCCCAGCAGCGCAAGACCGTGAGCGTCGTTCCTGCCTGAGCCCCTTGTGCTTCGCTGAAAAGGCCCTGTTGAACGACAGGGCCTTTTTGTTTCGGGACCTTCCATGAAATTCATTGATGAAGCGCGCATTGAAGTCCACGCCGGCAAGGGCGGGGACGGTGTCGCCAGTTTCCGCCGCGAGAAATTCGTGCCGCGCGGCGGACCGGACGGCGGCGACGGCGGGCGCGGTGGCAGCATCCATGCCGTTGCCGACCGCAACATCAACACGCTGATCGACTACCGCTACGCCCGCATCCATCGCGCCAAAAACGGCCAGAAGGGCATGGGCTCGGACTGCTTCGGCCGCGCCGCAGACGATATCGTGCTGCGCATGCCGGTGGGCACCGTGATCAGCGACGCCGAAACCGGCGAAGTGCTGTTCGACCTGGCGCAGGACGGCGAAAAGGTCGTACTCGCACAGGGCGGTCGCGGAGGGCTGGGCAACCTCCATTTCAAGTCCAGCACCAACCGCGCCCCGCGGCAGTTCACGGTGGGGGAACCCGGTGTCTCGCGCCTGCTCAAGCTGGAGCTGAAGGTGCTCGCCGACGTCGGCCTGCTCGGCATGCCCAACGCCGGCAAGTCGACGCTGATCCGCTCGATATCCGCGGCCCGCCCGAAGGTCGCCGACTACCCGTTCACCACGCTGCAACCCAATCTCGGCGTGGTGCGGGTCGACGACAACCGCAGCTTCGTGGTTGCCGACATCCCGGGCCTGATCGAAGGCGCCGCCGAAGGCGCCGGACTTGGTCACCAGTTCCTGCGCCATCTCTCGCGCACCCGGCTGCTGCTGCACGTCATCGACGTGGCGCCGCCGGATCCGGACGCCGACGTGGTGCGTGATGCCAAGGCGCTGGTACGCGAACTGCGCAAGTACGACGAGGCGCTGTATCGCAAACCGCGCTGGCTGGTGTTCAACAAACTCGATCTGGTTCCCGAAGATGAACGGGAAGCCCTGGTGCGCCGCCTGAAAAAACAGCTCGGTGCGCAGCGCCGGAGTTTCGGCATTTCAGCCATCAGCGGAGACGGCTGCAGGCCGCTGGTTTACGCCGTCATGGAACACATTGCCGCCGCACCGCCCGCGCGCAAGGCCGCGCGCAGCAAGGATGCTGCCGCAACAGACGCATGACAGCCGCCGCGAACATGGAATCGGTCATCAGGAAGGCCCGCCGCATCGTCGTCAAGGTCGGCAGCGGGCTGGTCACCAATGCCGGACTCGGACTCGACCACGGCGCGCTGACCGGCTGGGCGGAACAGATCGCACGTCTGCGCAAGGAGGGCCGGCAGATCGTGCTGGTGTCCAGCGGCGCCATCGCCGAAGGCATGCAACGCCTGGGCTGGACACGCCGTCCGCACGCGCTGCATGAGTTGCAGGCTGCGGCCGCGGTCGGACAGATGGGCCTGGTTCAGGTCTACGAATCCTGTTTCCGCAGTCACGGCCTGCTGGCCTCGCAGGTGCTGCTGACACACGAGGACCTCGCCGACCGCAAGCGCTACCTCAACGCGCGTTCGACAATGCGCACCCTGCTCGATCTCGGCGCGATCCCGGTGATCAACGAGAACGATACCGTCGCGATGGATGAAATCCGCTTCGGCGACAACGACACGCTGGCGGCCATGGTCACCAACCTGATCGAAGCCGATGCGCTGGTCATACTCACCGACCAGCGCGGGCTCTACAGCGCCGATCCGCGCAGGGATCCGCAGGCCAGCCTCATTGCGGACGCGACCGCGGGCGATCCTTACCTCGAAACGATTGCGGGCTCGACCGGCAGCGCGATCGCGCGCGGCGGCATGCTGACAAAGATTCTCGCCGCCAAGCGGGCAGCGCGCAGCGGCGCCGATACCGTGATTGCCTGGGGACGCGAACCCGGTGTGCTGCTGCGGCTGGCGGCCGGCGAACGCATCGGCACCCAGATCCTCGCCGGGCAGGCGACCATCGCGGCGCGCAAACAGTGGCTGGCCGACCACCTGCAGGTGCGGGGTCGCGTCACACTGGACGCCGGCGCGGTCAAGGCACTGCTGATCGACGGCAAGAGCCTGCTGCCGGTGGGCGTATGCCGGGTCGAAGGCGGGTTCGAGCGCGGCGAGGTCGTCGCCTGCGTCGATGAATCAGGACGGGAAATCGCCCGCGGACTGGTCAACTATGGCCATGCCGACGCGACGCGCATCCTGCGCACGCCATCGAACCAGATCGAATCCAGGCTCGGTTATGTCGACGAACCGGAGCTGATACACCGGGACAACCTGGTCCTGCTGTAAGGGCGGAATCAGTCGATAGCCTGCGGTCGCACAGGGCCGCGGCGAAGCGCCTGAACGATCTGCTCTGCGGTCCCCCTGACGAACTTGCCATTGCAGGCAAACTCGCCATACAGGGTGATGTGGTGGGCATTGACTTCCTTGAATTCGATGTATTTCCAATGCGGGTTGCGTGCGCGCACCCAGCCGCCTCCGGCGCGTCCGATCGCGTAGTATTTCTGCTCCCGGGTCTCGCAGCGGATACCCTCGAAAGACACGTTGGTGGCGCCGCCCGAGGTCTTGATAACCAGCGTGTAGCGCACGACGCCGTCCTTGTCCGCCGAAACAGACCTGCCGTCGACAAAAAACCGGTGGCTGGATACCGAGCCGACGTCAAGGGGAATCAGGCTGCCGTCCGCAGGGTAAGGCGGCAGCTGGGACTGCATTTCCGCCCACGAGGTGATCTCGCGATCAAATTTGTAGTCCCATCCGTCCCATTGCGACTGCGCCAGGGCGGATGCGGCAAAAAAAACGCCCGTAATTGCGGCCAGGATGTGCTTGATCGGCATGTTCATGCGCCGATTGTAGCGCCCGCAACGGTTGTGCGGGCATCGCCGGCGCTCCGCACTAGGCCAGATCGGCCATGAGAGAGGCACGTGTTGCGTCACCGACACGCTCCACGGTCACCGAATAATTCGGGTGGTCAACGCCTGCCGCGAGTCCCGCCCCGCCACGCAGCGCCTTGACCATTGCCGGGGTGAGTTCGAAACGCATGAAATGCACCGAGGAGGTTTTTTCGGCATTTTCGCGTTCGAGGTCTTCGTCGGCGATCGCATAAACACGGTCACAGCCCACCACCTGCATCCAGACCCTGTCCTCGACGCCGATCAGTTTTGCCAGCCAGGCACGGCGCTCGTTCTCGTCCGGGTACTCGATCATCATCGTAGCCTTCCAGTTGCTGCCATCCGGAATCAGCGGATTGTAGGCCTCGAGTTCGTCGTTGATGCCCTCTTCCTCGAAAATGCGTTCGGCGCGCAGCATTTCCTGCACCTGGTAGCGGATGGTCAGCTCGTCTTCGAAGATCAGCGTGATGTTGCCGCCGAGGTGCAACACGCGGTCCTTCTTGTGCGCCATGACCTTCGCGCGGAATTCCGGGCGTGCCTTGGCATAAGCCTCAAGCGGCATCAGGGTGTCTCGGGTAATTTGCGGCATGTTCGCTCTCACAGTCCGTAAGCAATGCGTATCAGGGTGATCGGGTGCTGCTTGTCGGCACCGGCGCCATTGCCGTCACCGATGCCCTGCTGGATATGGCGGCCGGCGATTGCACAGTCCGAGCTGATGTAATCCGGTGCCGTCTCCCCCATCTGGCGGAATACCGGACGGCCGATTTTCATCGACTGCTCGAAGAACTCGCTCTTCACGCCCCAGGTGCCGTCATGGCCGGCGCAGCGCTCAACCGTGGTGACCTTGGTATCGGGCACCATCTCCAGCAGCTCGCGCGTCTTCTGCCCCATGTTCTGCACCCGCAGGTGGCAGGGTATGTGGTACGAAACCTTGCCCAGCGCCTTGCTGAAACCGGTCTTCAGCAGGCCGTCCTTGTGGCGCAGCACCAGATATTCGAAGGGGTCGAACATCGCCTCGGCCACCGCCTTGACATCGGCATCGTCCGGGAACATCAGCGGCAGTTCCTGCTTGAACATCAGCGTGCAGGACGGCACCGCGGAAAGTATGGCGTACCCCTCGCGCGCCAGCTTTGCCAGCGGCGGTATGTTGATGTCCTTGTTGCGCGCCACCGCCTCGAGGTCGCCCAGTTCAAGCTTGGGCATGCCGCAGCAGGCCTCCTTCTCGACGACGATCGAGGGCACCTCGTTGTGCGCCAGTATCTTCAGCAGGTCGTGGCCGATGCCGGGCTCGTTGTAGTTGACGTAACAGGTCGAGAAAATCGCGACCTTGCCCGGCGTCTGCCTGCCGTCCTTCACCGGGAAGGAGGCGTCCGGCCTTGCGGTCGAGCGGAATTTCGCGCTGTCGTACTCCGGCAGCACGCGGTCCTTGTGGATGCCCAGCATATTGTCCATGACCTTGCGTACCGGCGCCGCCTTGTTGGCGGCATTGACCATCTGCACGACGACCGGGATCGAGGCCAGTTTGCCCAGGGCGTCCGTGCTCGACAGCAGCTTGTCCCGGAAGCTGGTTCCGCCCTTGCGGAACTTGACCGCCTTCGCCCGCAGCATCAGGTGCGGAAAATCGACATTCCACTCATGCGGCGGCACATACGGACACTTGGTCATGTAACACATGTCGCAGAGGTAGCAACGGTCGATGACTTCCCAGTAATCCTTTTTCGGGATGCCGTCGACTTCCAGTGTCGGGCTTTCATCGACAAGGTCGAACAGCTTCGGGAACGCCGTGCACAGGTTCACGCAGCGGCGGCAACCGTGGCAGATGTCGAAGACGCGCTCGAGTTCGTGATTGAGCTTGTCCTCGTTGTAGAACTCCCCGGATTTCCAGTCCAGGGGGTGCCGGGTCGGTGCCTCGAGACTGCCTTCGCGTACGGTCATGGTATGTGGCTCGCCAGAGTGGGTGGGAAAAGAAAGAGGCGCCTCGCGCGCCCCTTTCTGCCTGCCTGTCGGCTGTGCTGGAATGTCAGTCGGACAGGCCGTCCAGGGCTTTCTGGAACCGGTTGGCGTGCGAGCGCTCGGCTTTCGCCAGCGTCTCGAACCAGTCGGCAATTTCGCCGAAACCTTCGTCGCGTGCAGTCTTCGCCATGCCCGGGTACATGTCGGTGTACTCGTGGGTTTCGCCGGCAATTGCGGCTTTCAGGTTCTCGCGGGTACGGCCGATCGGCAGATCGGTGGCAGGGTCACCACAGGCTTCCATGTATTCGAGATGGCCATGGGCATGGCCGGTCTCGCCTTCGGCGGTCGAACGGAACACGGCAGCCACATCATTCTGGCCTTCAACGTCCGCTTTGGCTGCGAAGTAGAGGTAGCGGCGGTTGGCTTGTGATTCGCCGGCAAATGCGGCTTTCAGGTTGCCATGGGTTTTCGAATTCTTGAGTTGCATAAAAACTCCTTTAAAATCAATAGGTTACGTTAATGCCTTGTATGCTTGAGCATACTCGGGAACAACCTACCACACAGATGTTTAGACTTGATCTAATCTGTGAAAGGAGTGTAAATCGAAGCTCGCACCGGAGTCAACATTCGATGACAGGCGATGGCGGGACTTCAGCGCCCGAGGCTCGCCTCGATGTCGGCAAACGTGCGCGCAACCGCTTCCGTGGTGATGGCAATACCCAGCTGACGGGCGATCTGCGTCGCGGAGAACACGCCGCGCACACGCTGCCGCCCCTTGGCATCACGATCCACCACCAGTGTGTGCTGGCGGCCGGCGGCTTTCAGCGTGGCCACGATGTGCCCCACGCTCGCCGCCTGCACATCGCGCAGGTCGAGGACCTCCAGCCTGTCACGCGGGGTCATGATGTCGCGTACCTGGATTTCGCTGCGGGGAACGCCGCGCTGGACGGCAACCTTGACCGGTTTCTCGCCCAGCACGTCGTTGGCCGTGACGATACCGTGCACCCGCCGGTCCTGGTCGACGACCAGCAGCAGCCGGACGCCGCGCTGGATCATCCGGCGATGCGCCTCGTCGACGGTGTCCCCGGGCAGAATGATGACCGCCGTTACCCTGGACAGATCGGTCATCGCGTCCGCCGCCGGACTGTCGATCCGCACCCGCTCGGGAACCGACTGTGTCGGCTGTGCGTAGCCGCTGTTGTCCTCGAGGGAAATGGGTTTGATGGCTGAATAATCCCGCGTCATGTCCGCCTGCCTTTCGACCATGGAAGTGGATCCGGCCACCGCCGGATCAGGACATGCGCACCCGGTTGCCGCCGGAGCGGTTTCTAGACGCCAACCAGCGGCAGGCGCAAGCCCTTGCGCTGGTCGGGGCGGCGCGCCAGAAAACGCGACAACTCGTTCAGCGCCTGCTCGTAGACTGCACGCTTGAATTCGATGACATCCTGCGTCGGCGCCCAGTACTCATGCCAGCGCCAGGCGTCGAATTCCGGTTTCTCCGTCGCACGCAGGCATACATCGCAGTCGCGACCGACAAGGCGCAGCAGGAACCAGATCTGCTTCTGCCCCCGGTAATTGCCGCGCCATTCCCGCCGCAGCCAGCGTTCCGGCACTTCGTAACGCAACCAGTCCCGGGTGCGCCCCAGAACCTGCACGTGTTCCGGTTTGAGTCCGACTTCTTCGTGCAGTTCCCGGTACATCGCCGCTTCCGGGCGTTCTCCGCCCTTGATGCCGCCCTGCGGAAACTGCCACGAGTGCTCGCGCACCCGCTTACCCCAGAACACCTCGTTTTTCGAGTTGCACAGAACGATTCCGACATTGGGGCGATAGCCATCTCGGTCGATCATGGTCATCCCCGGATTGATTGGTCATATGGAATCGATTTTTTCACAAATCCCCGGGCATTGAAAGCCCGCGATCCGGCGGAAATTCAGGGGTACAGGAAATCCGCGTCGTTACGGTTCATCGTGCGCAGGCCGTCCACAAACAGCGGAAACTCCAGCCCGTAGCGGGCTTCGATCTCGGACGCCCGCCGCTGCAGGTCGGTCCAGCGCAGCGGACCCGGCGGATCGCGAAAACCGAAGGCGATGACGTTTCCTGGTTTGCGCGCCGGCAGACACAGGTTGCCCGCCGGGAACGCGGCTTCGATCCGCTTCAGCACTTCGTTGAACTGGCGGTCTCCGCCCCAGAGATTGACCACCAGCATGCCGCCCGGCACGAGCCGGTCCCGGCAATGCCCGTAGAACTCGCGGGTTGCCAGTTCCTCGACATGGGACTCGGCGTCGTAACCATCAACCATGATCAGGTCGGCAGCAACATCCGTCCTTGCCATGTATTCCGCACCATCGCCGATGATGACCTCGAAACGGGGCCCGTCAGGCGGCACCAGGAAACACTGTCGCGCAATCGCCGCCACCTGCGGATCCAGCTCCACGGCGCGCACCCTGGCCTGCGGCAGGTGGTGATGGACATATTTGGCGACCGAACCGCCGCCCAGACCCACCATCAGCACATCACGCGGATCCTCGCGGAACAGCAGACAGGCCATCATCGACCGCGTGTAGGACAGTTCGAGATCCCAGGGCCGCGCGATGCGCATTGCGCTCTGCACGGTGTCGCTGCCGATGTGCAGGGAACGCACGCCGAACTTCTCGCTGACATAAACTGTCCTGGCGTCCTCGGCCGGTTTGCGCAGGCGCCATTTGGGCATGAATTTCATCGATTGCAGGGGCAGGGTGTTCGTAAGGTTCGGTAGAATAAGGGTTTTATCCGACCGGGAACAGGCATGCGCGTTTCGCAGTTTTTCATCTCCACGCTGAAAGAGGCGCCCTCCGAGGCAGAGGTGGTCAGCCACAAGCTGATGCTGCGCGCCGGGCTGATCAAGCGCCTGACCAGCGGGGTCTACACCTGGATGCCGCTGGGCCTGCGCGTACTGCGCAAGGTCGAGAACATCATCCGCGAGGAAATGAACCGCGGCGGCGCCATCGAACTGCTGATGCCGGCGGTGCAGCCCGCGGAGTTGTGGCAGGAATCGACGCGCTGGGAGCAATACGGTCCGGAACTGCTGCGCATCAAGGATCGCCACCAGCGCGATTTCTGCTTCGGGCCGACCCACGAGGAGGTCATCTGCGACGTGGTGCGGCGCGAGGTCAAGAGTTACCGCCAGCTGCCGCTGAACCTCTACCAGATCCAGACCAAGTTCCGTGACGAGATCCGTCCGCGCTTCGGCGTCATGCGCGGGCGCGAGTTCCTGATGAAGGACGCCTACTCCTTCCACACGAGCCATGACGACCTGGTGCGCGAATACCGCAACATGCACGACACCTACAGCCGCATCTTCACGCGGCTGGGCCTGAAATTCCGGCCGGTCGCCGCCGACACCGGCTCCATCGGCGGCACCGGCTCCCATGAATTCCATGTCCTCGCCGATTCGGGCGAAGACGCCATCGCCTACTGCCCGCAGTCGGACTACGCCGCCAACGTCGAACTCGCCGAAGCGGTAGCGCCGGCAACGTCGCGCCCCGCTGCCACGCAGCCCCTGCAGAAAGTGCATACCCCGGGCATCAAGACCATCGATGAATTGTGCGCATTCCTGAAAGTGTCCGCAGATCGCACGGTCAAGGCCGTGGTGGTCGATGGCAGCGACGGTCAGCCGGCGCTGCTGCTCCTGCGCGGCGACCATGAGCTGAACCTGATCAAGGCCGGCAAGCTGCCGCAGCTGAAGCAGCCGGTCGCGTTTGCTTCCGCCGAGAGCATCCGGGCCGCCTTCGGCGCCAACCCGGGTTCTCTGGGCCCCGCCGGTTTCAAGGGTGCGGTGATCGCCGACCGCGCGGTGATGGTCATGGCCGATTTCGTCATTGGCGCAAACGCTGACGACCACCATTACACCGGCGCCAACATCGGCCGCGATTTTCCGGAACCTGCCGTTGCCGACATCCGCAATGTTGTCACCGGCGATCCGTCGCCTGATGGCAGGGGCGCTCTCGATATCTGCCGCGGCATCGAAGTCGGACACATATTCCAGCTGCGCACGAAATACTCGCAGGCCCTCAAGCTCGGTTTCCTCGACGAATCCGGCAAAACACAGATCATGGAAATGGGCTGTTACGGCATCGGTGTGACGCGCATAGTCGCCGCGGCCATCGAACAGAACCACGATGAGCGCGGCATCATGTTCCCGCGCGCCATCGCGCCCTTCGATATTGCCATCGTGCCCATCGGTTACCACAAGAGCGCACAGGTCAAAGCCGCGGCTGACCAGTTGTATGCCGACCTGCAGGCTGAAGGCCTTGATGTGTTGCTCGACAACCGCGACGAACGGCCGGGGGCGATGTTTGCCGACATGGAACTGATCGGCATCCCCCACCGCATCGTCATCGGTGATCGCGGCCTCAAGGAAGGACAGTTCGAATACAAGGGCCGGCGCGATGCGCAGCCACGCAACATCCCCCAGGCTGACGCAAAAAAATCAATAAAAACAATGGTATGCGGCAGCTGATCTGCAGCATTCTGGGCGCAGCACTGGCACTGGCCTCGTCGCTGGGCCACGGTGGCGCACAAAAGTACGAACCACTGTCAGCCAGCGTCCAGGCCTCCCTGCACCGCGCCATCGCAGACCAGGCCGTGCCGGTGCTGGCTTTCCACGACGAACGGGAAGCACGCTCCTGGCTGGCGGCGATGTCATCGCGGCTCGCCAAAAGGATGCCGGACCGCGTTGCCCGGGAAGAATTCCTGGTCACCGTGCACTACGAGGCGAAACGTGCCGGACTCGATCCGCAGCTGGTGCTGGGACTGATCCAGGTCGAAAGCGCCTTCCGCAAATATGCCGTGTCGAGCGCCGGCGCCCGCGGCTATATGCAGGTGATGCCGTTCTGGGCGAAACTGATCGGCGCCGCCGATCACAACCTGTTCCACCTGCGCACCAACCTGCGTTACGGCTGCACCATCCTCCGCCACTACCTCGACATCGAAAAGGGTGACCTGTTCCGGGCGCTGGGCCGCTACAACGGCAGCCTCGGCAAAGCCGAATATCCGAACATGGTGCTGCGCGCCTGGCATGGCAACTGGCGATATACGCCGCCGGCCGGCAGCAGCACAGTGCAGTAAGCTGCCATGCCCGAAATCCTGGTTCTTTATTACAGCCGCCACGGTGCCACACGTGAAATGGCCCGGCTGGTCGCACGCGGCATCGAACAGGCCGGCGCCATCGCGCGCCTGCGCACGGTGCCTCCCGTATCCACGGTCAGCGAAGCCACTGCAGCCGCGGTCCCGGATTCCGGAGCACCCTACGCGGAAATGGCGGACCTCGAAGAATGCGCGGGACTTGCACTGGGTTCGCCAACCCGTTTCGGCAACATGGCGGCGCCGATGAAATACTTCTGGGATTCCACTTCGGCGCTGTGGCTGAAAGGCGCCCTCGCCGGCAAACCGGCCGCGGTGTTCACCTCGACCGCCAGCCTGCATGGCGGCCAGGAAACCACGCTGGTGTCGATGATGCTGCCGCTGCTGCATCACGGCATGCTGATTGTCGGCCTCCCCTACTCCGCGCCGGAACTGCTGACCACCACGACCGGCGGCACCCCCTACGGCGCCAGTCATCTGGCCGGCGCAAATGCCGATCGTCCGGTATCCGGCGACGAGAAAAACCTGTGCATGCTGCTCGGCCGCCGTCTCGCCGAAACCGCACTGAAGCTGTCAGCATGAACCAGGCTCCGGCGGCCCGTCGATGGCAGCTGGCCGCCACCACCCTGCTTGCGGCGCTGCTGCTGCTTTGCCTGGCCTGGGAACTGTGGCTGGCTCCGCTGCGTCCCGGCGGCTCCTGGCTTGCGCTGAAGACGCTGCCGCTGTTATGGATCTTCCCGGGCATCGCACGCGGACACAACTACACCTACCGCGCATCCACCATGCTGATCCTTGCCTACTTTACGGAGGGCGTGGTGCGCGGATGGTCGGACAGCGGGCTCAGCGCCAGGCTGGGGCTGGCGGAAATCGTACTTTCTGTGGCTTTTTTCATCGCAGTCATCGCCCACGTGCGCGCCAGCCGCCGCATCAGACCCGCAACATCCGCAACCACAGCGTAAACAGCCGCTTCAGCGGGACTGGCGCGCCCCGGACAGAACCCGCGGTGTTCAGAGCTGCGGATTCAGCCGCTCCACTTTGGCAAACAGCTTGTTCAGGGCGTTGATGTAGGCCTTGGCGGACGCCACCACGATGTCGGTGTCTGCACCCTGGCCATTGACGATGCGCCCATCCTTCGACAAGCGCACGGTCACCTCGCCCTGCGCATCGGTGCCGGTCGTGATGGCGTTGACCGAATACAGCAGCAGTTCGGCGCCGCTGTGCACCAGCGCCTCGATCGCCTTGAACGCGGCATCAACCGGGCCGCTGCCCTGCGCCTCGGAGGGACGTTCCTTGCCGCCGTCCGACACCATGATGCGGGCATAGGGCTGCTCTCCGGTTTCGGAATGCGCCGTCAGCGATACCAGGTTGTAGCGCTCGTTCTCGAGATGCTCCAGGTTTTCCTCGGTGATCAGCGCGTGCAGATCCTCGTCGAATATCTCGCGCTTCTTGTCCGCGAGTTCCTTGAACCGCTTGAATGCCGCGTTAAGCGCCTCCTCCGACTCGAGTTCGACGCCGATCTCCTGCAAACGTGTCTTGAACGCATTGCGTCCCGAAAGTTTGCCCAGCGTCAGCCGGTTGGTGGTCCAGCCCACGGATTCCGCGCTCATGATTTCGTAGGTCTCGCGGTGCTTCAGCACGCCGTCCTGGTGGATGCCCGATTCATGGGCGAAGGCGTTGGCACCGACAATGGCCTTGTTCGGCTGCACCGGGTAGCCGGTGATGCCGGACACCAGTTTTGAAGCCGGCACGATCTGCGTGGCATCAATGCCTGTGTCGCATTCGAATATGTCCTGGCGGGTGCGAACCGCCATCACAATTTCCTCGAGTGACGCGTTGCCGGCGCGCTCCCCCAAGCCGTTGATCGTGCACTCGACCTGGCGCGCGCCGTTCTGCACGGCCGCAAGCGAGTTGGCAACGGCAAGGCCGAGGTCATTATGACAGTGCACGGACCAGACCGCCTGATCGGAGTTGGGGATGCGCTCGCGCAGGTTTCTGATCAGGCGCCCGAACTGGTCAGGCAGCGTGTAACCGACGGTATCAGGCACATTGATGGTCCTCGCGCCGGCCTTGATCACCTGCTCGAGAATGCGGCAGAGAAAATCAAGGTCAGACCGGCCGGCGTCCTCGGGGGAGAACTCAACGTTGTCGGTGTACTCGCGCGCCCACTTGATCGCCCGCACCGCCTGGTCGATAACCTGTGACGGTTCCATGCGCAGCTTCTTCTCCATGTGGATCGGCGAAGTGGCGATGAAGGTGTGGATGCGCGGCCGGGCGGCAACCCGGACCGCCTCGCCGCAGCGGCGGACATCTTTCTCGTTGGCGCGCGCAAGCCCGCAGATGGTGCTGTCCTTGATCGCGCGGGCCACCGCCTGCACGGACTCGAAATCACCGTCGCTCGCGGCCGGGAATCCGGCCTCAATGACGTCGACGCGCATCCGCTCAAGCTGGCGCGCAATGCGCAGCTTGTCATCGCGTGTCATCGACGCGCCGGGGCTCTGCTCGCCGTCGCGCATGGTGGTGTCAAATATGATCAGCTTTTCCTTGGCCATGATGGATACCTCTGCTGTTGCCGGTCTGCGCGCGGCGCATGACCGTAAATCGTGGATCCCGGCCCCGATATTGGCGCCGGACTGGGAACTGCAATTGGAATGAGGGGGGGTTTAGTGCGCGCGGCCGCGCAGCAGCAGACCGGCCAGCGCAAGCGCGGCAAGCGGGAGAAACTTCAGGGTCTGCACAAAACTCGACATGATCGGAAGAATATATCGGCTTTTTCCGGGACCTGCAAGCCCGCTACGGCCCGGACCCCGCCGGCGGCTTGCGGCGAAAACGGTCGTAAACCCAGAGCGCATAACCCGACAGTCCGTAAAGGGCAAACAGCGTGAACAGCAGCTCGGGCAGCGTATTGGCAAAAGAAATCAGCAGGACGAAACCGAGGGCAATCGCAACCACCACCGAAAAAGAGACACTCTTGCGCAGATTGATGTCCTTGCCGCTGTAAAACCGCAGGTTGCTGACCATGGTCAGGCCGGCCACCAGCGTCAGCCCCCAGGCCAGCCATTTCACATCGGCCCCCTTGACCTGGTACTCGGTCATCGCCAGCACCAGTCCGGCCACCAGTGCAGCAGCCGCAGGGCTGGGCAAGCCCTGGAAGAAGCGCTTGTCGACGACATCAATGTTGGTGTTGAAGCGGGCGAGCCGCAACGCAGCGCAGGCGCAGTAGACGAACGCCGCGATCCAGCCCAGTTTGGCCGACAGCCAGGGACCCAGCAAGGGCACGGTATTCATTGCCGCGAAATCCTTCAGCGCCCAGACATAGACCACCAATGCCGGCGCGACGCCGAATGACACCATGTCGGAAAGGCTGTCGAGTTCGGCTCCAAAGGCGCTCTGGGTATGGGTCAGGCGCGCCACCCGGCCATCCAGGCCATCGAGCACCAGCGCCACGAAAATGGCGATCGCGGCATGCTCGAAACGCCCTCCCACCGCCTGGACAATTGCATAAAACCCGGCGAAAAGCGCGGCAATCGTGAACAGGTTCGGCAGCCAGTAGATGCCGCGGCGCGCGAACCGTGACTTGATGAACTGCTTGTGTTCCTTGAGTTCGGCCATGGCCGCAATCTTAAACCAGTCGTCGCCCGGGTGTCAGGCGAGAACAGCCAGCACGGTTTCGGTTGCGTAAACCTTGTCGCCGACACTGACCCTCGGGACCGAACCCGGCGGCAAGTAGACGTCCACCCGCGAGCCGAAACGGATGAACCCGAAACGGTCGCCGCGCCCCAGGGACTGACCTTCCTTGGCGTAACACAGGATGCGCCGGGCGATCAGCCCTGCCACCTGCACACAGGTCACATCCTGTCCCTCCGCGGTGCGCAGGTAGATCACCGCGCGTTCGTTTTCAGCCGAAGCCTTGTCGAGATCGGCGTTGAGGAATCTGCCCGGAAAATACCAGGTTTTCTCCACCGTACCGTCCACCGGGCTGCGGTTCGAATGCGCGTTGAACACGTTCATGAAGACGCTGATTTTCAGCGCTTCGCGTTCCAGGTAGGGATCGCGCACTTTCTCCACCGAGACAATGCGCCCGTCCGCTGGCGACAGCGCCGCACCGGCTTCCGCGGGGATATTGCGCGGAGGGTCACGAAAGAACTGGATCATGAAGATCGCGATAAACCACGGGAATGCCGCCCATGCAAAACCTGCATAACCATGGATTCCGGCAGCAAAAATCAACGCAATCGCGATGAAGGGCCAGCCCTCGCGGGCAATGATCGGATGGGGATAGGGTTTCATCAGCGCAGTTTAACCGCAACAATGGCAAGGGGCGGCTTGCACAGGAGAAACAGCCGCGATCGGCATTCCCCGGGCAAACCGCCCCTCGCGCTTGCGATCAGTTTTTCGACTGATCGACCAGACGGTTCTTCTTGATCCAGGGCATCATGTCACGCAGTTTCGCGCCGACAGTCTCCACCTGGTGCGCCTGGCCGATGCGGCGCAGCGCCTTCAGCGTGGGCGCGCCGGCCTTGTTCTCGAGGATAAATTCCTTCGCGAACTGGCCGGTCTGGATCTCGGTGAGGATCCGGCGCATCTCGGCGCGGGTCTCGTCAGTGACGATGCGCGGACCGCGCGTGAAATCGCCATACTCCGCAGTGTTCGACACCGAATAGCGCATGTTGGCGATACCCCCCTCGTAGATCAGGTCGACAATCAGCTTGACCTCGTGCAGGCACTCGAAATAGGCCATCTCGGGGGCATAGCCGGCATCCACCAGCGTCTCGAAACCGGCCTGGATCAGCGCCGACAGGCCGCCACAGAGCACCACCTGCTCACCGAACAGGTCAGTTTCGCATTCTTCGCGGAACGTCGTCTCGATCACGCCGGCACGCGCCGCGCCGATCGCCGCCGCATAGGACAGCGCGATGTCGCGGGCCTTCTTGCTGGGGCTCTGCGCCACGGCAATCAGCGCCGGCACTCCGCCGCCCTGGGTGTAGGTGGAACGCACCAGGTGGCCGGGCCCCTTGGGAGCGATCATGATGACATCGAGGTCGGCACGCGGCTCGACCTGCTTGAAATGCACGTTGAAGCCGTGGGCAAACGCCAGGGTGGCGCCCTTCTTGAGGTTGGGCTCGATCTCATCGCGATAGACATCGGCGTGGTGTTCGTCCGGCAGCAGGATCATCACCATGTCGGCGCCTTTGACCGCATCACCCACTTCCTTGACCGTGATGCCGGCCTTCTTGGCCTTGTTCCAGGAGGCGCCGTCCCTGCGCAGGCCCACGGTCACCTTGACCCCGGACTCCTTCAGGTTGTTGGCGTGGGCGTGGCCCTGTGATCCGTAGCCGATGATGGCGACCTGCTTGCGCTTGATCAGCGAAAGGTCGGCGTCTTTGTCGTAATAGATCTTCATGTCTTCCTCTGTATGAAACGTGAACGGTTAGCCGGCACGGACATCAACGTCCCGCCGACCCTCAAACTTTCAATATGCGATCGCCGCGGCCGATGCCGGAAGCGCCGGTGCGGACGGTTTCCAGGATTGCGGACTGGTCGATGGCCTTCAGGAAGGCATCCAGCTTTGAACCCGGCCCGGTCAGTTCCACCGTGTAATCCTTGTCGGTGACATCGATGATGCGCCCGCGGAATATGTCCGCCATGCGCTTCATTTCCTCTCGATCCTTCCCGATCGCCCTCAACTTGACCAGCATCAGCTCGCGCTCGATGTGGTCACCTTCGGACAGATCCACCACCTTGACCACGTCAACAAGCTTGTTCAGCTGCTTGTTGATCTGTTCGATGATGTCGTCTGAACCGGAGGTGACGATGGTCATCCGGGAAAGAGTCTCGTCCTCGGTGGGAGCCACGGTCAGCGATTCGATGTTGTAACCGCGCGCCGAAAACAGCCCGGCCACCCGGGACAGCGCGCCAGCCTCGTTTTCCAGCAGAACTGAAATGATGTGTCGCATGTGATCAGACCAGAATCATCTCGGACAGGCCCTTGCCGCCCGGCACCATCGGGAACACGTTTTCGGTCTGGTCAGTGATGAAATCCAGGAAAACCAGATCCTTCTTGCGGGCAAACGCCTCCTTCAGCGCCGGCTCCACATCCGCCGGCTTCTCGACGCGCATGCCGACATGCCCGTAGGCCTCTGCAAGTTTCACGAAATCCGGCAGCGCATCCATGTACGATTCCGAGTAGCGGTTGCCGTGGAAGAACTCCTGCCACTGGCGCACCATGCCCATGTAGCGGTTGTTCAGGTTGACCAGCTTCAACGGCAGGCGGTACTGCTTGCAGGTCGAAAGCTCCTGGATGCACATCTGTATCGAAGCTTCGCCGGTCACACAGGCAACAGTCGCCTTGGGATTGGCCATCTGCACGCCCATCGCATAGGGCAGGCCGACACCCATCGTGCCCAGCCCGCCGGAATTGATCCAGCGCCGGGGCTTGTCAAACTTGTAGAACTGCGCCGCCCACATCTGGTGCTGGCCGACGTCCGAGGTGATGAACGCATCGCCCTTGGTCACCTGGTACAGTTTCTCGATGACAAACTGGGGCTTGATGATTGCGCTTGCGCGGTCATACTTCAGGCAGTCCCGGCCGCGCCACTGTTCGATCTGCGACCACCAGGACTTCAGTGATTCCTTGTCCGGGCCGCCGCGCGCGGCTTCGATCTGGCGAATCAGTTCTTTCAGCACATCGCGGACGTTGCCGACAACGGGAACATCGACCTTCACCCGCTTCGAGATCGACGCTGGATCGATGTCGACATGCACGATCTGCCGCGGCTGCTCAAAAAAGTGTTTCGGATTGCCGATCACCCGGTCATCAAAGCGCGCGCCCACGGCAAGCAGCACATCGCAGTGCTGCATCGCCATGTTCGCCTCGTAGGTGCCGTGCATGCCGAGCATGCCGAGGAAATGCCGGTCGGTCGAAGGGAAGCCGCCCAGTCCCATCAGTGTGTTGGTGCACGGGAAACCGAGCATTTTCACCAGCTGCGCGAGTTCAGCCGACGCATTGCCGAGAATGACGCCACCGCCGGTATAGATCATCGGCCGTTTTGCCTCGAGCAACAGCTTCACCGCCCTTTTGATCTGGCCGGCATGGCCTTTCACCACAGGGTTGTAAGAGCGCATCGTGATCGATTTCGGATATTCGAATTCGGTCTTGTGCGTGGTGATGTCCTTGGGGATGTCAACCACCACCGGACCAGGGCGCCCGGTAGATGCGATGTAAAAAGCCTTCTTGATCGTCAGCGCCAGATCCCTGACGTCCTTGACCAGGAAATTGTGCTTGACGCAGGGTCGCGTGATGCCAACGGTGTCGCACTCCTGGAATGCATCCTCGCCGATGGCGTGCGTCGGCACCTGTCCGGTGAGGATCACCATCGGTATTGAATCCATGTACGCCGTGGCAATGCCGGTGATGGCATTGGTCACGCCCGGCCCGGAAGTCACCAGCGCGACGCCGACCTTTTCAGTGGACCGCGCATAGGCATCGGCTGCATGCACCGCCGCCTGCTCATGGCGAACCAGCACGTGCTTGACCTTGTCCTGTTTGAACAGTTCGTCATAAAGAAACAACACGGCGCCGCCCGGATACCCGAAGACATGATCAATGCCTTCTTCCTGAAGACAGCGCACAACGATCTCTGCACCCGACAATTGCATGATTTAGGGCCCGCAAGCGCCCAGGCGCTGGGTGCGGGCTTCCGGCGAGAAGGAAACCCGAAACATTACCGGGCGGCGCCCCCCCGGTCAAGCAAATATCCCTTTAAACAGCAGGATACAAACGTTTTCACGAATAATCGTGGCAACTTGCCTCGCCGGAGCGTTTTGTTAATATGCCGCCAATTCCGGGCGCCCCCCGGTCCTGCACCTCCCGAAGTGCCCGCACAAAAAAAGGCTAACCCACTGGCCACAAACAAGGAACTCGCGGTTTTTCTGGCCGAAGTCGAACGCCGGGCGTTCAAACAGGCGCTATTTTCCATCCGCGATGAACACCTCGCACTGGACATCGTGCAGGAAGCCATGATGAAACTGGCCGAAAACTACGCGGACCGCCCTCCAGCCGAGCTGCCGATGCTGTTCCAGCGCATCCTGCAGAATGCGATCCGCGACTTTTTCCGGCGGCAGAAGGTGCGATCGGCCTGGGTCATGCCGCTGAGCAACCTGTTCGGCACGGACAGCGACGAGGACCACGACCCCCTCGATACCCTGGAAATCGATGAAAATTCAAAGATTTCCAGCCGACCCGCAGAGCAGCTGGAACAAAAGCAGGTCCTTGATATCATTGAGAAAGCGATCGCAACCCTGCCCCTGCGTCAACGTCAGGCCTTCATGCTGCGTTACTGGGAGGAACTTGATGTCGCTGAAGCCGCAAAGGCCATGGGTTGTTCGGAGGGCAGCGTAAAAACGCATTGCTCCCGGGCGACGCATGCTTTGGCGATAATGCTCAAAAAACAGGGAATTGAGCTATGAATGCCCGGGAAAACGAATTCGCCAGAAAAATCGCGCGAGCGCTTGACCAGGGTACCCGCGACCTTGATCGTGGTACCTTGGCACAGCTGGCCGCCGCCCGTGAACAGGCGCTCGCGGGCAGGCACAATGCGCCGGCTTGGGCGCCAGTCTGGGCCGGCCAGTGGACAGGCCGTATCGGCGAATGGACAGCCGGTGCGCGATACGTGCTGCCAGTGGCAGTGCTGCTTCTGGGCCTGATGGGCATCGTCTACTGGCAAGCCGGCAACGGTTCGGGTTACGAACTGGCTGAAATTGATCTGCGCCTGCTTACCGACGATCTGCCCATCGATGCCTACCTCGACAAGGGCTTCGATTCATGGCTAAAACGGCAGTCGCGCTGATCGTCTGGTTATGCATCGCGTTCTCAGCCGCCGCCGCACAACCCGCCAAGCAGACCGTTAAACCTGTCCGTCCGGCCTGGACGGAACTGTCAGCGGCCCAGCAGCAGGTTCTTGCGCCGCTCGCCGCAGAGTGGAACGGCATGGATTCCGCGAGGCGCAAGAGGTGGGTCGCCATCGCTGATCGTTACCCCAAAATGAAGCCTGCGGAACAGCAACGCCTGCAGAAGCGCATGAAAGACTGGGCCGCGCTGACCCCGGAGCAGCGGCAGGAGGTGCGGGAACGCTACAAGAAGCTGCCCACCGAGAAACGCCGGGAGATGTCCAAGCAGTGGCAGGCGTATCGCAAATCCCTGGCCCAGCCGGAAACACAGTTCGACCCCGCAGTCGGCGACCCCCTGCCTCCGGGCAGCCTGCCGGCGGAACGTTAATGCCCCGCTGCGAGGGCATCCCGGGCGTCGGCAGACGCCTGCTGAGCCTTGTCTACGAACTGCTGCTGCTGACCGCAGTTATCCTGCTGGCTGCGGGCGGCGCCACGGCACTGGCCCACGGCATTGCCGTCGCCCACCCGCGCGCCCTGACGCAGCTGTTCGTTACCGGCGCCTGCCTCGGCTATTTCGTCTGGCAATGGCATGGACGCGGGCAAACCCTGCCGATGAAAACCTGGAAAATACGGATCGAGACTGCGGAAGGCCGGCGGGTGCCTGTCGCCCGTGGACTGCTGCGGGCCATTCTCAGCGTTCCCGGATACAGCCTGTTCGGAATCTCGGTGCTGTGGGCACTGGTCGACAGGGAAAACCAGTTTCTCCACGACCGCCTCGCCGGAACCCGGCTTGTCATCGCCGGCTGAATCCGTTCAACGGCGCTCCTGCCACCACATCATCCCCATCGCAACGGCCATGAACATCAGCATCGGACTGGCCGCGCTGACCAGTGGTGGCCAGTCATTGAGCAGTCCCAGATGTCCGAACAGCCGGTTGAGAAAATGGAAGCCGAGACCGAGCATGATGCCGGCAAATATTTTTGCACCAACCCCCCCCTGCCGGTTCTGGAAATAGGCAAAGGGCAGCGCAAGAATCATCATCACCAGCACGGCCACCGGATACAGCAGTTTCCCCCACAGGGCAATCTCGTAACGCAGCGCCTTCTGCCGGTTCTCCTTCAGGTGCTGGGAATATGAATACAGGCTCCATGCCGACATCTTTTCCGGCTTCACCAGCAACACGCTGAGCAGCGCCGGCTCCAGCACCGATTGCCAGTCCATGCGTTCCGTGCGGCTGACCCTGGTGCTCGAGCCATCGAAAACCGTCTGCGCGACATCCAGCAGCTGCCAGCGGTTCTGCCCCAGGTATTCCGCACCCGCGGCGTGGCGCAGGCTGCGCAAGCGGTATTTGTCATCGAAATCGTAGATGCGCAAGCCTTTCAGCGTCGCCGATGGCGTCACCTCCGCCACGTTGATGAACGCGGTGCCATCCTTGACCCACAGACCGGAGCGGAATTCCTGCGCCACGATGCCGGCGATCGCCTGCGAACGCAGGCGCTGCGCAAACTGCTCCGCCGGCGGCGCCAGAAACTCGCCGACGACAAACGTGGCTGCACCGAAGGCGGCGCCGACCAGCGCCAGAACCCCGGACATCCGCAACAGTGAAACCCCCGAAGCACGCATGACGGTATATTCCGAACCGGCGACGAGCTGTGCCACCGCAAACAAGGTGCCGATCAGCGCGGCAATCGGAAACAGTTCGTAGACGTGGTTGGGCGCCGAAAGCAGCACGTGGAGCAGGATGTGGCGCAACTGGTAACCGCCGCGGCCAAGATCCTTCATCTGCTCGACGAGGTCGAAAAACGCGAACAGCAGCAGCAGCGCGACAAAAACGAGGAGCGTTGAAACCGCGATCTCCCGCGCGATGTAATTGCGCAGCGTTCTCACCGGAAAAGCCGCCACAGCGAGAATACCGACAGCCGCCGGTAGAACATGCCCAGCAGGAGCAGAAGCATGGCAGCATGCACGCCCCACATGCCGGTGACCACATCCACCCTGGATTGCGCAATCGACGCCTGCATGATTGACAGCAGATTGCTGTAGACCATGTACGCCAGTATCGCCAGCACGATGTTCATCGAACGTCCGGCGCGGGGATTGACGAACGACAGCGGAATCGCCAGCAGGCTCAGCAGAAGCGCGCTTGCCGGCAGGCCGATCCTCCAGGACAGCTCGCCGAGGTTGCGCGGCACGGGGTCTCGCAACAGATCCAGCGTCGACAGTGTTTTCGTGGTCGGCGCCCGCTCCGCGGCCTCCCCCGACTCGATGCGCATTGCATAACGTCCGAACTCGAATATCTTGTACTCGGGAGATCCGGGCTCGCCTTCGTAACGCCTGCCGTTGAGCAGCACCAGGAAACGATCGCCATTGGCCGCGGTTTCCTGGAAGCCGCTCTGCGCCACCATCACACCCTCCCTGCCGTTCTGGGTGGAACTGACAAACACGTTGGCCACCAGATTGGTCTTGCCGGGAACCTCTTCGACCAGGTAAACCCGGTCGGCCCGCCGCGACTCGTGGAACACGCCCGGCGTGACTTGCGCCACGTCATCACGGCTGTCCATCTGACGGCGGAACTCCTCGGCCCTCTCCACTGCCCAGGGAGCAAGCAGCAGGGACAGCAGCCCGATGGTCAGCACCAGGGGGGCGGCAAACGCCAGCACCGGTCCAATCCAGCGCGACAGCCCCTGTCCGCAGGAAAACCAAACCACCATTTCCGAATCACGGTAACTCCGCGTCAACGTCATCAGCACCGCGATGAACAGGGTCAGCGACAGGAGGATCGGCAGATAACCGACAAGGGTAAAACCGAGCAGCGCAACAACGCCGGTCGAGGTGATCATCCCGCTTGCCGCCTGCCCCAGCAGGCGCACCAGCTGCGTGGTGACAGAGATGCCCAGCAGCACGAGGAAGGTGGCGGCGGCCGAGGTCGCCAGTTCGCGCAGCAATGCGTGCCGGAAAATCATCCCGGCATTTTGCTTTTTGAGGGGAACGCGCAGATAATCAATCAACGATGTCGTACGCCGGTGTGTTG
>JAHCAG010000025.1 GCA_019635015.1 Burkholderiales bacterium
GCGAAGGCCACGGCCCGCAGGATCAGGTCGGTGGTGGCGGAATCGGCGGTGGGTGGTTCAAGCAGGTCCATGATCCTGTGACGGGGGTCAGGCGCTGCGCATCCGCAGCATGCGGATCAGGGCAATCGCGGCAAAGGGCAGGCCTACGGCTATGATCAGTTGCACGATCAGGAGTTCACCGAGCTGGCTGTAGTCGGCGGGCACGGTCACCGCTCCGGTCTTGTCCTTGACCTCGCGTGACACGATATAGATCTGGTTGAGGTACTTGGTGCCCAGCGCCGAGGCCGACAGCGCGAGGTTGGTGAAGGAGGCCATCACCGCGAAATAGGTGGCTTTCAGGTGCGCCGGCGCCGAGTTGGCGATCCAGGCCAGCATCGGGATCATCGCGATCTGGCCCAGCGGCGATTCCAGCGCCGTGTTGACCAGCGCAATGAAGCGGGCATCGACCACGCCGCCGGTCATTGCCGCGGTCCACTGGTGCAGGCCGAAGTACATGCCGACATAGGGCAGGGACAGCAGGCCGCCGAGCAGGGTCAGCGCGCCGACGACATAGGCGATCGAGTGATCAGCCATGAAGCGGCGGAAGATGAACATGCCGGCCAGCGTCAGCACCGAGCCGATCAGCGACAGGATGGCGATGAAATGCTGGTCGAACTTCAGCTCGTCGATGAACCACCAAGTGATGCCTTCGCCGGGGCCGGGAATCGCGCGGAACACGAAGATCACGATCACCGTGCCGAGCATGGTCGCGCGGATGTCCGGCTCCAGTTCGCGGAACAGGCGCAGCAGCAGGAAGCTGATGATGCCGAAGGAGCCGGCGAAGATGATTTCCTGGTTGTACGGCAGTCTGCTGAAGCCCATGGCCAGCGTGAAGGCGACGAACACCGCGCTGCCGCCGAGAATCCACCAGTTCGGCTGGGTGGTCTCGACGCGGCCGCTGAGCAGTGCCTCGATCTCGGCGCCGCTGCGGCCCTGGGCGCGCAGTTGCAGTGCCTCGCGCCGGCGCAGCCACATCGCCGACAGCACACCGGCCACCGAAATCGCGGGGATGCACAGCGCCATCAGGTAGATGCGGCGGTAGATCTCGACTTTTTCGGCCTCCGACAGCGCGTGCACGCCGCTGAACAGGTAGAGATTGACGACCGCCACCAGCACGCCGCCGCCGATGATGGCGACGCGGCCCAGAGTCTGCATCGTCGTGTTCATCAGCTTGCGCCGTGCCGGATCGACGGGATTGCCCTGCTCGTCGACTCGCGGCACGGCCTCGACGGTCATCGCGTCGGCGACAACGTCCTGCAGTACATAACCCACCGCGCCGAGCAGCACGCTGGCCACGTACCAGGCCCCGGGAGACATCATCGCCGCCATCGCCTCGCGGTCGGTCAGCAGGCCGATCATGATCGACAGGCCGGCGGCGATCATGCCGGCGCCGAGGAAGACCAGCGCGCTTTTCCAGCGCCAGATCAGGTCGACGAGGTGCCCCAGCGGCATTTTCAGCGCCCAGGGAATGCCGGCCCAGAAGCCGAGCGCGGCCAGGAAGGCGGCCGACAGTCCGAGGTAATCCTTGACGAAAAAGGTGCCGACGATGCCGGTGAGGCCGGAGATGCCGGCGGCCATGTAGACCATCAGCGGTGGCAGGTAGGACAGGCGCATTTCCCGCCCGAGGGCGAAGATGTTGCGGTCCAGCCAGGTGTGCAGCGACTGCAGGATTATCATAACTATTTGATTTTATTGATATTTATTCCGGGAAATGGTATCCCCGTTCACCGAACAGGCGCATCGCCACGGCGACGACCTGGGGATCGTAGCGGCTGCCGGAATGAGAGATCACTTCCTTCAGCGCCGCTTCCAGGCCCAGCGCCGGGCGGTAGGGACGGTGCGTGGTCATCGATTCGATGACATCGGCGACGGCGAGGATGCGTGCCTCGATCATGATGTCCTCGCCCTTGAGCCCCTGCGGATAACCGCAGCCATCGAGCCGTTCGTGGTGCTGCAGCACGGTTTTGGCCACCGGCCAGGGGAAGTCGATGTTCTTCAGGATGTCGTAACCTTTTTCGGCATGCGTCTTGACGATTTCGTATTCCGCCGCGGACAGTTTGCCCGGCTTCGACAGGATCTCTGCGGGTACCGTGATCTTGCCGACATCGTGTACGTTGCCGGCGACACGCAGCCCCGTGACCCGGTGCTCGTCGAGGCCGAGTTCCCTGCCGATGGCCGCGGCGAGGTCGCCGACCCGGCGTTCGTGTCCCGAGGTATAGGGGTCGCGCAGTTCGACCATCTGCGAAATCGCTTCCACCGTGTGCATGATCGAGTTTTCGAGCTGCGTGACGTAGGCGGCGAGCTGTTGTTCGGTCTGCAGGCGCTCGGTGATGTCCTGCACCACGCCGATCACCACCGCGCGCCCGGCGTATTCGGCGCGGCTGCCGTGGGTGCCGAGGTGCACGATGCTGCCGTCCTTGCGGCGTGCGCGGAATTCGTGCCGGATGTCGGTGGTTTTTCCCGACAGCACGCTGTTGATTTTGCGTTCCACCACCGGCCAGTCCTCGGGGTGGACTAGCCGTGACAGGCCGGGGCCGACGATCTCGTCCGGTGCATGACCGAGGATTTCCGCGGTGCGCGGATTGGCGTAGTAGAGGGTGCCGGCATCGACGATGATGATGCCGACGATGGTCTGCTCGACCAGGCCCTTGAACTTGACTTCACTCTCGCGCAGCCGCGCATCGGCATCGCGGCGGGAGCTGATGTCGGTATGGGTGCCGATCATCGTCAGGGGCTTGCCGTCAGCGGTGCGCGTGACCACCTTGCCACGGTCGAGTATCCAGCGGTATTGGCCATCCTTGCCGCGCAGCCGGTGCTCCGACACGTAGATCGGCGTTTCGCCGCCAACATGGCGGCCGATTTCATGCATCACCGGTTCGAGATCCTCCGGGTGCACCCGCGATTTCCACTCCTCGAGGCTGTTGCCGATTTCTGTCTCGCCGTATCCCAGCATCGATTTCCATTGCTGCGAGAAAAACACCTCGCTGGTCTGTACGTTCCATTCCCACACGCCGTGTTCGCCGCCCTCCAGCGCGAACTCCCAGCGTTCCTCGGCGATTTTCAGCGCGGCTGCAGCTTCGCTGCGCAGTTGCTCGTTTGCCAGCGCGTCGAGCGCATAGGACAGGTCGGCGGCCATTTCGTCGAGCAGGCGGACAATTTCTGCATCGAAATAATCGGGTTGCCGCGCGTACAGGTTGAGCGTGCCGATCACCTTGCCGCCCTGGCGTACCGGAAAGGCCGCCGAGGCCTCGACGCCGGCGCGGGCGGCGGCCTCATGCCAGGGCAGCATGTGGGACATGGAGCGGATGTCGTTGACGATGCGATGCCTGCCTTCGCGCATGACCAGGCCGGTGGCGCCGCGGCCTTCGGGACGTTCGGGATCGATGCTGATCTTCAACTGGTCGATGTAATCGTGGTCCTCGCCGAAACGTGCCACAGGACGCACCTCGCCGGTCGCCGCATCGAGCAGGCCGATCCAGGCAAAGGCGAATCCCGCCCGTTCGACGGCAATCCGGCAGATCCGCGCGAATATGGCGTCGCGGTCGCGCAGGCGGATGATCGCCTCGTTGGTGGCCGACAGTGCGGCATAGAGGTTGCGCTGCTGGCGCAGCTGAAGCTCGCGCTGCTTGCGCTCGGTGATATCCTGCACCGTGCAGATGAACAGTTCGACCGAGCGGTCGGGGCGGCGCACCGCGCGCACGTCAATGGCGACGTGGACCGTGGCGCCGTCGGGCCGCAGGAAACGCTTGTCCATCGTGTAACCATCGGCTTCGCCGCGCATCACCCGGTCGAAATTGGCGATGTCCGCGGCAAGGTCGTCGGGATGGGTCATTTCGGGCCAGGTCTTCTGCAGCAACTGCCCGCGCGGGTAGCCGAGGATCTCGCAGAGCCGGTCGTTGCAGCGCAGCCAGCGCTTCGTTTCGGGCGAAGAGGTGGCCATGCCGATGAAGGGCAGATCGAAGAACAGCTGCAGCAGGCCTTCACCATGGCGCAGGGCCGTGATGTCCATCAGGTAGATGTCGCAGCAGTCGGCGTGGTGCACGAAGGATGCGGAATAGCTGCGCGCGCCGACCGTGAATTCCCGGGTGCCGGCAGTCTGGGCGGCGGCAATCTCCTGGATGGCGACATCAAGCTCCTGCGCTTCGGCGGTGCCACGCGCGGACTGGAGCAGCAGGCGCGCGGCGTCGTTCATGAACAGCCGTTCGCCGCCGCGTGACACGCTGAGCACCGGGTTGCGGTTCTGCAGCGGGTAACGCGCCAGTTCGGCGGCCTTTTTCTGCGACACGATGCGCATCCGCAACTGGCGCAGCAGGATGAAGGCCAGGGTCAGAACCACGCCGACGACGATCAGGAAACTGCCGATGCTGATCGCGGCGAGGCGGCGCCAGGCTGACAGCAGGTGGTATTCGGAGATGCCGACAAAAACCAGCAGGTACGGATAGTCCGGAACACGGCCGAATCCGAAGATCCGTGCCTTGCCGTCGATGTTGCTGGCTCCGCGGTAAATGCCGTTTTCCCTCGCGGGCACGTGGTCCCGCCAGACCTCAGTTTGGCGGTAGGATTTGCCGATGTTTTCCTCGACATGCGGGCTGCGCATCATCAGCGTGCCATCCTCGCGGAAGACGGCGATGCTGCCGTCGCTGTCAAGGCCGGGCAGCTGCCAGTACTGGCCGAAGCGCTCTATGTCCATCGCTGCAACCACCACACCGAGGAATTCGCCGTCCGCCGTGCGTACCGGGTGGCTGGCGCTGACGAACCAGGTGCCCACGGTCAGGCTGCGTACCGGATCGCCGATGAAGAAGCCGCTGCTTCTGCTGTCGCGGTGGTGGCGGAAATAATCGCGTTTGGACAGGTCGATGCCGAGGTTGCCGCTGTCCGAGTCACTGATCGTCCGTCCCTTGCTGTCAACGACCCAGATGGCGCGGACCAGCGTCGATAGGTTTTCCAGGCGGCGGCGCAGTTCGGCGTCGGGATCGGGGATCCGGTCTTCGGCCAGGTCATGCGCAATTTCGCCGAGAGTCAGGTCGATGACCCGCATCGCGCTGCCGGTCTGGGCGGCGATGGTGTGCCGCAGGGCGCTGGCCGAATGTTCGCCGGCTTGCAGTGTGTTGTTCCTTGTCCAGGACAGGCTCAGCAAAAGCAGGCAGAACAGCGTGATGATGATCAGCGCCAGTCCCGGCGGCAGCCAGCGCAAGGTGCGTTCGCCGATGCGGATCGACTGCCTGAACTCTTCCGCAAGCTGGCCGAAGGTGTTGTCGGTGACCGGCCCGCCATCCATCCAGTTGAGCACGATGAACAGGACGCAGCCGGTCACGGCGACGAAGGCGAGGCCCTTGTAGAGTTCGAACATCGAGGTGGCGCCGCCGTCATCGAGCAGGCTGGACATGAAGAAGCCGATGACGATCCAGCCGGTTGCCGCGAGGGCGTACGCCGTTGTCGCGATCAGCGGCAGTTTTGACTTGTTGCGGGCCATTCAGGATTCCGTTTCGCGCCAGCAGGCCACAGTGTAGCGCCGCAGTTCCATGACGGGATCCCAGAAGTCCGGCGGCAGGCCGGCCCGGTATTTCAGATGGGCCAGGAAATCGGCGGGATCGGCATGGTCCGCCCAGGCTTCCGGCAGGAAAATGCCATGATGGTGCCCGTAACGCAGTGCGAGACCGTGGATGCCGGGATGGATGCCGGAGAGCGCGGCGGCCTCGCTCGAGGTGTCGAGGGTTTCGGGTTTCGACAGCACCGTGACGGTGATTTCCGTGTCCGCCAGTTCACCCGGGGTCAGCGGCTTGAAGCAGGGGTCGCGGAGCGCAGCCTCGATGGCATTGGCCGTCACGTCGTCATGCAGCGGACGCACCGCATCCAGCGTGCCACGGCGGCCGCGCAGCCGCCCGTCGCGGATCAGGGTGACGAAGGCGGCGCCGGGTGTGTGCAGCCATGCGGCATCGACGGCGGGAGTCTGCAGGTCGCGGCCCAGCGCGCGGCTGATCGCGGCGCGGGCCAGCGGCAGCAGCAGGTGTCCGGGATTGACGAGCATGTCTGGCTTCTGGTGTTGCGTGTTGCAGCGCCGGGCGGATTGTGTGCAGGCTGCTGTTACAATCGGTTCACTGTCTTTCCGACTTTCGCTTTCCGACTTACTTCAACCTGTTCCGGCCGCTGTCCGGTTTCATTTTACGACGCCCGAGCCCGCCGATGCCGCGTTATGTTGCCCTGATTCCCGCCGCCGGCAGCGGTTCCCGGATGCTCGCGGAACTGCCCAAGCAGTATGCGCCTCTGGCCGGCAGGCCGCTACTCCAGCACGCGGTGTCCACACTCTGCGCGCACCCGCTGATCAGCCAGGTGTTTGTCGTGTTGTCGCCGGGGGACCGCCATTTCGGCGCCTGCGACTGGAGCGCCTGCGGCGACAAGCTGCTGCCCCTGTACTGCGGCGGCGAAACCCGCGCGGCCAGCGTGTTCAACGGCCTGCTGGCCGCCAACAACGCGATCGACGGTCCGGACTGGGTGCTGGTGCATGACGCCGCGCGGCCCTGCCTGCGCGCCGCCGATATCGACCGCCTGATTGCGGCGGTCGGCGACGGCGATTCCGGCGGGCTGCTGGCGGTGCCGGTTGCGGACACGCTGAAGCGGGCCAATGCCGACGGCGAGGTGCTGCAGACCGCGCCGCGGGAACATCTGTGGCGCGCGCAGACACCGCAGATGTTCCGTTACCGTGTGCTGATCGAGGCGCTGCGCCGCGCCGACATCGCCGCGGTGACCGACGAATCCAGCGCAGTGGAGCAGACCGGCGCTCGGCCGCTGCTGGTCGCCGGCAGCGGGGCCAATCTGAAAGTGACCTATCCGGAGGATCTGGCGCTGGCCGAACTGATCCTCGCGCAGCGGGAGTGCCGGTGATGCGCATCGGGCAGGGTTTCGACGTGCACGCGCTGGTCGAGGGGCGCCGCTTGGTGATCGGCGGCGTGACCATCCCCTTCGAGCGCGGCCTCGCCGGGCATTCCGATGCCGACGTGCTGCTGCATGCGCTATGCGATGCGCTGATCGGCGCGGCCGGACTCGGTGACATCGGCCGCCATTTTCCCGATACCGATCCGCGCTACAAGGGCATCGACAGCCGCGAACTGCTGCGCGCGGTGATGCGTCTGCTGCGTGAACGGCAGTACGCGGTGGTCAATGTCGATGCGACCATCATTGCCCAGGCGCCGAAGATGGCGCCGCACATCCCGGGCATGCAGGCGAATATCGCCGCCGACCTCGGCATTGCCGCGACGGAGGTCAACATCAAGGCCAAGACCGCGGAGAAACTCGGGTTTGTCGGCCGGGGAGAGGGTATTGTTGCGGAGGTTGTCGCGCTGATCCGGCGTGATGTCGCGACCGGCGGCGACTGATCATGCTGTTGCTGTCCGCCGTGCAGTGCCTGCCGGAGCCGGGGCTATAATCGTTTTCCGGCGGCAGTGCAGAAAAGGATCCTATGAACGGCGCTGAATGGGCTTCCGTGTTCAGGCGCGCGGAGCCTGACCGTGCATCCCCCGATGTGCTGGCCCTGCCGCACTGGGGGGATGCGCAATGGGGAAAACTGCTGCAGTTCACTGCGCCGCGCCCCTTCCGCGCCACCGAGGTGGTGATCCAGCGTGCCGCCGCCGACCGCACCCTGTACCTGGTGGCCGCCGGATCGCTGGAGGTGGGCGTGACCCATGTCGATGGCGTCAGCATGACCTCCCTGGCGCGCATCAGCGCCGGCAGCATCCTCGGCGAGCAGTCTTTTTTCGACGGTCAACCGCGTTCGGCAAACGTCTGGGCCGTGACTGACGGCACCCTGCTGTTGCTGCCCTTCGAGGCGTTTTCGGGGTTCGGCGACGCGGAACCGGCGCTGGCGCGTGATTTCCTGTTTGCAATGGCGCGGGTGCTGTCGATACGCCTGCGCAATACCTCATTCCGTCTTCGTCGCTGAGGGCAGTCCGACGCGGACGCGCAGTCCGCCGCCCTCACGCGGCAGCAGCCGCACCGTTCCGCCATGCAGCCGCGCGATGCGGTCGACAATGGCAAGTCCGAGGCCGGTGCCGCTGGTCGAGCGCGCGCCGTCCATGCGGGTGAAGGGTTGCAGCATGCGCTGCGCATCCGTGGCCGGGATGCCGGGGCCGCGGTCAAGCACTTCAAGAAAGACTCCCGCCTGATCCGCGCCGGTGACGACTTCGGCGCTGCCGCCGCCGTGGCGCAAGGCATTGTCGATCAGGTTGGCCAGCACCCGCTGCATCGCCTGCATGCGCAGCGGCAGCGGTGGCAGCGGCGAAGGCGTGAAATGCACCGCCTTGCCGCTGCGTTCGTAACGCCCGACCACCGCCTGCACCAGCGTGTTGAGGTCCGTGTTGCCGGCCACCGCCTCGGCATCCACGGGACGCGCGAAATCCAGGAACTGGCCGATCGCGGCATCTATGTCGGCGATATCCTCGGCGACGCCGGTCTTGAGGCCGTCCGCGCCGTGATCATCGAGCATTTCCAGTGCCAGCCGGATCCGCGCCAGCGGCGTGCGCAGGTCGTGGGACACGCCGGCCAGCAGCAGCGCGCGCTCCTCGTCCTGGCGCCGGAGGTCGGCGGCCATCTGGTTGAAGGCGTGGGACAGTGTGCGGATTTCCGCAGGTCCGACTTCCGCGACCTGGGGCGGGGTTGCGCCGCGTCCGAGCACTTCCGCCGCGCGTGTCAGTTCGCGCAGCGGCCGGTTGATGCGCGCGACGATGAGGAAGGCGCCGATCACCGCCAGCACGAGCACCAGTGCGCCCCAGCCGATCCAGCGCAGCGGCTCATTGCGTTCGATGCGCGAGCGCGGCAGCGATACCCAGAACTCCTCGCTGTCGATGCGGAAGCTGACCCATACTCCGGATACATCCTCGCGTTCGAGTGCGAGGCGTGTCTGCGGCCCGAGCTGTTCGCGCAGGCGGGCCTCCATGATGCGCAGGAAGGGGCGGTCCGGCAGCGCGGGCACCGCTTCCGCGGGATCGCCGGCGTAGACCTGGATGCCCTCGCGCTGCGCCAGTTCGTCGAGCAGGGCGAAACGGCGTCCGGGGTCGGCGGTCACCAGCGCCGCGCGCGTCAGGTTGACCACGCTGATCACCTGCTGCGCGGCCTGCAGCGCGCGCGGTTCGATTTCGGAGGCGCGGAAGATCTGCAGCCAGGCGAGGTGGGCTACAACCAGCAGCGCGGCGATCAGCAATACGCTGCGCCACAGCAGTGTTTGCGGCCAGAGTTTCATTATTGCAAAACCGGTAATTGGTAAATGGTAATTGGTGATTGGCCGAGATGGATAGCCGTCATGGTTTCACCATTTACTATTTACCAATCACCAATCACCAATCACCAATCACCGGTTCATTGGTTCTTGCCGTCCGGTATGAACACATAGCCAAACCCCCAGACAGTCTGGATGAAGGCAGGCTTGGCGGAATCGGGTTCGATCAGCTTGCGCAGCCGTGACACCTGCACGTCGATCGAGCGGTCGAAGGCACCGAACTCGCGTCCGCGCGCCAGTTCCATCAGCTTGTCGCGCGACATCGGCGTGCGCGGATGTTCGGCGAGCACCTTCAGCAGCGCGAATTCTCCGGTGGTGAGCGTGATCCCGGTGCCGGCCTTCGTCAGGGTGCGCGTGCCGAGGTTGAGGCGGAATTCGCCGAATTCGATGATCTCGGCGGCACCGCCCGGTGCCCCCGGAGGCGGTGGCGGCGGCTGCCGGCGCAGCACGGCCTGGATGCGCGCCACCAGCTCCCGCGGGTTGAAGGGCTTGGGCATGTAGTCGTCGGCGCCGATTTCGAGGCCGACGATGCGGTCGACGTCATCGCCCTTGGCGGTGAGCATGATGATCGGCATGGTTTCGCCGCCACCGCGCAGCCTCCGGCAGATCGACAGCCCGTCTTCGCCGGGCAGCATCAGGTCGAGGATCATCAGCTCGTAACGTTCGCGGGCGAGCTGGCGGTTCATTTCCGCGGCATCGGCAACCACACGCACGGTGTAGCCCTGTTCGGCAAGGTAGCGGTTGAGCAGGTCGCGCAGCCTTGCATCGTCGTCAACCACCAGGATCCGGGTTTTGGTCTGTGTCATGGCGCCATCGTACCCAGTTCGGGACGGCCTAGCCATGCCTTTGAAACAAACTCTTACAAATGACAGGGCATCCGGCCGTGTTGCGGTGCCCGGCATCGGGTCTAATTTGCAACAGCTGCTTACACAATGATCAGCGCCCGCAACAGTCTGTTTACAGCGGGTATTGAAGATGGCGGCATTGCGCTTGCGGGCGCATATACAATCGGCGGCATGGTGGCGGCCGGCACTGCCGGTCCCGCGGAATTAGACTCGGAGTGCGGTAAATGAAAGTCTGGCTGGCAATTCTCCTGGCATGCGGGGTCCTGCAGGCTGTTCCGTCGGCGGCCGGGCCGTGGCGTGAACTGCGCGCGGCCCAGGGACAATCCGAACGCCCTGACCGCGGTCAGCAGCAGCGGGGCGAGCGCCCCGAACGTTTTGAGCGGCAGGAGCGCCCGCAGCGCCTGTCCGACGAGGAACGCCGCGGCCTGCACCGCGACCTCGACAAGGCGCGCCGGGAAATCTACAAACCCCGTCGCGAGCGCTGATCGCAGGCTCTTGATTTCCATGCGTTTTGCGCGCTCGCCGCCGCCCGTTCAGGGCGCGGTATGGCGGTTTCCGGACTGTCGGATGCCTTCGCGCATCGCGGAATCCCGCTTGTCGCCTGCTGTGAATATCCAATAAGTATTTGATTTTATTGATAAATATTTCGACGGTGTTTTTCGGGCCGGGACGAGCCTCGCTTTTCACTGGGGGCGAACGCTAGAATGACAGCCGAAACCCAAGCGGCGGCATGCCCGCGATTGCCGGAATTTCCGCGGTCCGCCAAGTACTTACAATACGAAGGGATCAGCCACCATGCTGGCAACGCGCATAAGACAAAAAGACGGCGTGTTCTACTTTGCAAGTTATCCGGCAAAGGAGGTGCTGGAGCGGGTCAGGTTCATCAGCCGCTTTTATGGCGACGGTGAGCAGATCGCACCGCAGAACCTGCCCCAGCATGACGAAATCGCCCAGTTCATCGCGCGTGTTGAAAGCACCGACGAGGCCTTCCAGCGCCAGATGTCGAAATCGAAGGTGCGCCAGTTGCGCAACTTCTACGAAATGGCGGTCAGCCAGCCGCCGATCCCGGGCACGGTGCTGCTGTTCACTTCCGACGAGTTGCGTTTCACCGCGCTGCCGGGACAGGAGTCGGTGGGACATCTCGCGGAGCCGGCGTCGAAATACCTGATCATCGACGGCCAGCACCGACTGGCTGCGCTGAAGTTCTACCTGATGGAGCACCCGGCGGAAGCGTCGTCGATCAACGTGCCCTGCGTGATTTTCGACGGCCGCAGCGAGGACTTTGCCGCCGAGATGTTCGTCATCATCAATTCGACGCCGACACGCATCAACAAGAGCCACCTGGTCGATCTCTACGAGCGCGTGTCCTGGGCGGATCCGGACAAGCGTTTCGCCGCGCGCCTGGTCGAGGATCTCTACAAGGAAGACGACAGCCCGCTGCAGTACCGCATCAACCGCCTTGGCGGCCGCAGCCAGAAGGACAAGTGGATCCTGCAGGCGGAACTGTTCAACGAGCTGCACCGCTGGGTCAGCAGTGACTGGCGCAAGATCAGCCGCACCAGCAACCTTTACCGCGAAAGCGAACGTTTCTACGAGATCATCCGTGACTTCCTGAAGGCCGCGCAGCGCGTCTGGGGCGATGCCTGGGGACACGAAACCTGGCAGGTGACCAAGCCGGTGACGCTGAAGGCGATGATCCGCGTCTGCGCCGATCTCGCGCGCGCGGATGCCGAGCCGGCACAGGGCCGACAGAAACGCTGGGAGGACAGGCTGTCACCCTGGGCGGCGCAGAAGGCCCAGTTCAAGGGTGACGGATTCTACGAACGTTTTCCGGCGAAAGGCCAGACCGAGAGGGTGGCCCGCATCCACCGCGACCTCGCGCGCTGGGCGGGCATCGAGATCAAGGCCAAGGCTCGCGCCAAGGCCTGACCCCGGCCGGCGGTTACTTGACCGCCTGCACCATGATTTCCACCAGCGTGTCCGGCGAGCCGAGCCGGGCTTCCACGCAGGCGCGCGCCGGCAGGTTCTGCTGATCGGCCCAGGCTGCCCAGGCTTCGTCCATTTCCGGTTTGGCGCGCATATCGCTGACCCAGATCGTCGCCGACAGCAGTTTCGACTTGTCGGTGCCCGCGGTTTTCAGCAGGGCATCAATCTTGGAGAGGATTTCCGCGGTCTGGGCACGCATGCCCTTGCTGCGGTCATCGGCGGTGATGCCGGCGAGATAGACCATGTTGCCGTGGACCACGGCGCGGGAGAGGCGCTTGTCGCTGTTGAATCGCTTGATGTCGCTCATTGATGTCGCTCCTTGAAGTTGTTGAGGTTGAAGGGGGCGGTTTCCTGCATGCCGGAACAAGGTCCGGCCGACGCGGCTAGATGTGGCCGCTGGTCAGCAACCGGCCCAGGAAAAAAATGCCGGTGGCGATGAAGGCAAAAAGGATGAAATCCGGGATCTTGCTTTCGCGCTTGTTGCCGACCTGCGCACTGCGCAACGCCTTGACCACGAAAAACGCCGCGATGATCAGGACCACGGTCATCACCGGCGCCTCGTACTGCGCGCTCCACAATGCGCCGAGGCCCTTGGAGAGCAGGCCATCCTCGCGGAACAGGTGGTAGGCGGTGCCGCCGATGCCCAGCATGATCAGCGCGCCGACCAGCAGTGAGCCCAGCGAGGTGAGCAGTGATTTCATGGGCCGCAGTATAACGCAGGCCGCGCGCCGCGGTCGGCTACAATCGCCGGATGCGGCAGGCGGACCGATCATGAACATACTGGCACTGGATGCGTCGACGGAACACTGCAGTGCGGCGGTGTGGCGCGATGGCGCGGTTTTCGAACGCGCGGCCCGCGCCGGGCAGGCGCATTCCGAAATGCTGATTGCGATGGCGGATGCGGTGATGGCCGAGGCCGGCATCGCCTTGCCCCGGGTGTCCGGGATCGCCTTCGGCGCGGGGCCGGGTTCCTTCACCGGGCTGCGCGTCGCCTGCGCGGTGGCGCAGGGCCTGGCGTTTCCCGCGGACATCCCGCTGGCCGGCATCGGCACCCTGCAGGCCATGGCCACGGGCTGCGGTGCCGATGCGGTGGTCTGCTGCCTGGATGCGCGCATGGGCGAGGTCTACCACGCGGCATACCGGCGCGACGGGGATGCTTACGCCGAAGTGTCTGCGCCACGGGTCTGCGCGCCCGCCGCGGTGCCGGAACTGCCGCCGGGACAATGGACGGCCTGCGGCGGCGGGTTTGCCGTGTACGGCGACGTATTGCGGCTGCGTTACGGCGCGCAACTGGAAAACGTGGTGGCGGAACTGGTGCCGCAGGCCGGCGACATCGCGCGTCTGGCTGCAGCGGTGTTTGCCGCGGGTGGCGGCAAGCGCGCCGATGACGCGGCGCCGCTTTATGTCCGCGATCGTGTTGCCCTGAAGACCAGCGAACGATGAGCGCGATGCCCGAAGCCGTCCGTCGTTTCCGGCCGATGACCGTGGCGGACCTCGAACAGGTCGATGCCATCGAGTGCTCCGTCTACACCCATCCGTGGACCCGCGGCAATTTCGCCGACTCCATCGAAGCCGGTTACCACTGCTGGATACTCGAGAGCTGCGGCAGGATCGCCGGCTACTGCGTGGTGATGATCGCCGCCGGCGAGGCGCACCTGCTGAACCTGAGTGTTGCGGCGGAATTGCAGCGGCGCGGCCTGGGCAGCGAGTTGCTGGATCTTGCCATCAGGCGGGCGCGTGAACATGGCGCGGCAACGGTGTACCTGGAAGTGCGCGCATCCAACGCCGCCGGCCGCGCACTGTACGTGCGCCACGGCTTTGCCGAGATCGGCATGCGCCGTGACTATTACCCGCATGCCGCCGGACGCGAGGACGCGGTGACCATGGAGAGGAAAATCGCATGACCCGGCCGGCGCCGTCACGGCGCGATGAAATGCTGCGCGAAATGGGCATCGGGCCACGCTGGCAGCTGCGCGGCGCAGCGGCCGTGACCGGTGCGGAAGCGCCGGTCACGTCTGCGCCGGCAGCCGGGGTGCCATTGCCCCGGCCTGCGGCAGTGCCCGGCCCCGGCTGGGAAGAGCTGAAAGCCAGGGTCGCCTCCTGCACCGCCTGCGGCCTGCACGCAAAACGCAACAGGACCGTGTTCGGTGTCGGCGACGAGCAGGCGGACTGGCTGTTCATCGGCGAGGGCCCGGGCGCGGAAGAGGATGCGCAGGGCGAGCCTTTCGTCGGCCAGGCGGGAAAACTGCTCGACAACATGCTGGCGTCGATAAACCTGGGCCGCGGCAGCAAGGTCTACATTGCGAACATCGTCAAGTGCCGGCCGCCGGGCAACCGCAATCCGGAAGCGGAAGAAGCGCAGGCCTGCTCTTCTCACCTGCAGCGGCAGATCGAGCTGATCCGTCCCAGGCTGATCGTCGCGCTGGGCAAGGTCGCCGCAGTGAACCTGCTGGGGCGCGATGCCAGCATCGCCGCGCTGCGCGGGCAGGTGCACGAGCATCGCGGCATACCACTGATCGTGACCTATCACCCGGCGTACCTGTTGCGCACGCTGAACGACAAGGCCAAGGCCTGGCAGGATCTCTGTTTCGCGGTGGACACCATGCGCGGACTGCAGTCTGCCGCGCGTACCTCGGCAGACTGATCCAATTTGGTTGCCGCAGGACGGCGGCATGCCGGCAGGTTTTGCGGTAAAGTTCCTGCGCACCCGGATCAGGCATGCGCAAAAAAATGCGCCCGGCCGGATGCAGCAACAGGAGGAATTTTTCTTGGATCAGCGCACCGGTTTCATCCGCAGCCTCCGGCTGTCAGCGGGAGGTACGGAGCATGATTGACGCCATCGTTGCGGGCCTCGCCGCACTGATGACACCGCAGGCAATGGTGTTCATGTTCATCGGGGTGATCTACGGACTCGTCATCGGCATCCTGCCCGGGCTCGGCGGCGTGGTGGCGATGGCACTGCTGCTGCCATTCACCCATGGCTTCGAGGTGGCGGCAACCCTCGCCCTGCTGCTGGGTGCTCATATCGCCACCATCTGGGGCAGTTCCGTCACCGGCATCCTGTTCAATGTGCCCGGTGCGGCGAAAAGCCTGACCTCCTGCTTCGACGGTTATCCGATGACGAAACAGGGGCAGGCGACGCGTGCGCTTGGCGCATCGGCGACCGGCGCGCTGCTTGGCGGCATTCTCGGCGCGATATTTCTCGCGGTCAGCATCCCGCTGGTGCGTCCGATCATGCTCGCGCTGGGCCCCAGCGAGTACCTGATGATGGCGCTGTGGGGGCTGACGATCATTGCCACCTTCAGCGAGGGATCGCTGATGAAGGGGCTGATCGCCAGCGTGCTGGGCATCCTGATCGCGTTCATCGGCATGGATCCGGTGACGGCGACGCCGCGTTACACCTTCGACATTCTCTACCTGATGGAGGGCATCTCGTTTCCGGTGGCGATGATCGGGCTCTTTGCGGTCGCGGAAATGATGAAGCTCTATGTCAAGGGCGGATCAATTGTCGACCGCCAGATGACGGAAGAGCGCAGCACGGTCTGGCAGGGCGTACGTGATGCCTTCGTGCATCGCTGGCTGATCGTCCGCTCGAGCCTGCTCGGGGTCTGGATCGGCGTTCTGCCCGGGGTCGGCGCCACCGTCGGCGGGCTGGCGGCCTATGCGCAGGCCGTGCAGACCTCGAAAACGCCGGAGCGTTTCGGCAAGGGCGCGGTGGAGGGCGTGATCGCGCCGGATGCCACGGTCGGTGCCAACGAGGGCGGCGGCCTGATGCCGACACTCGCCTTCGGCATTCCCGGCGGCGAGGGCATGGCGATCCTGCTGGTGGCCTTCATCGGGCTCGGCGTGGTGCCCGGGCCCGACATGCTGACCAAGAACCTGGACCTGGTGTTCAGCATGGTCTGGATCATTGTCATTGCCAACATCTTTGTCACCATCATCGGGCTGGGTGTGGCGCCTTACCTGGCGCGGCTGCCGGCGCTGCATGCAAACCTGATGGTGCCGGCGGTGCTCGCGGTCTGCTTCGTCGGCGCCTATGCGACCCGCGGCCAGATCGAGGATGTTGCGATGGCGGTGGCCTTCGGGATCCTCGGCTACCTGATGGACAAATACCATTATTCACGCGCCAATCTCGTGATCGGGATGGTGCTGGCGATCATGATCGAGCGCAATCTGCACCTGTCGCTGACCCTTTATGGCAGCGATTTCCTGCTCGAGCGGCCGGTTGCCGCGGCAATGCTGGCATTCATCATCGTCACCACCGCACTGCCTTTTGTGCGCCGCTGGTGGAAGCGCCGCAAGCTCGCGGCGGCGGGAGGCCGGGCATGAGCCGCCGCGCGCAGGAGAACCTGGTAGCCCTCGTTGTGCTGGGCGTGTTCATCGTCGCGATCGTGATGGCCTTCGACTATGGCCAGCGTGCACGCATGGTGCCTTTGCCGATCGCGTTGATCGGCGTGGTCCTGACACTGTGGCAGCTGGTGTGGCAGAACATACGGCCGGCCGACGAACTGAATATCGACCTGCTGGAGGTGCTGACGCGGCGCGAAGGCGAGGCCGTCGCGCGCAACGTCTCGTCGAACTTCGACGAGCAGTCGGCGCATCAGAAGCGGCAGGCCGCGGGGCGTGAATCGGTGGCCTGCGGCATGGTGCTGCTGCTGCTCGGCCTCGTGTGGGTGATCGGGCTGCTGCCGGGTGTGTTCCTGTTCATGCTGGGTTATTTCCTGCTGAGCGACCACTATTCGCTGCCCCGGGCGCTGAGCTACAGCCTCGGGCTGGTGGTCGCGTTATACCTGCTGTTCGTGCAGGGGCTCGGCATTGCGCTGTATCACGGCTGGCTGGAGGAGTGGATCAGGAATCTTTGATTTTTGCGGCTGGGTATTTCAATCAACAAAACCTGGAGGAGACGGCGATGAAAAAACTTGGCGCGGGATTGGCGCTGCTGGCGGGGCTGGCGGCATTCGGCACGGTGCCGGCAGCGGCGCAGAATGATTTCTACAAGGACAAGGTCATCAACTTTGTCGTCCACGGCAGTCCGGCCGGCGGGCACACCCGCCATGCACGGATGATCGCGCCGTACATCCAGAAACACACCGGCGCGAGGGAGGTGCGCATCACCAACCTGCAGGGCGGCGGCGGCCTCAAGGGTGCCAACAGCCTGTGGCGCGAGAAGACCGACGGCTACACGATTGCGCTGTCGAGCATTCCGACGCTGATCCTCGCGCCGCTCGCGGGCAGCGCCGGCGCGCAGTTCGATGCCACCAAGTTCACCTACATTGCCCGCGTGACCAGCGAGCCGAGGGTGCTGACCGTCGGTGGCAAATCGCCGCTGCGGACCATCGATGACGTCAGGAAACTCGGCCGCGCCTTCGTCTTTCCGTCACAGGGCACCGACGAGGATTTCTACACGATGGCGGTGCTCTTCGACGCGCTCGGCCTGCCGATCAAGATGGTGACCGGATACGAGGGCAATGCCGATACCGCGCTGGCCGTGATCAAGGGTGACGGGGACGGCCACATCACCAGCTGGAGCCAGACGGTGGGCGCCATCGCGAGCGGCGACAAGCGGCCGTTCCTGATCGTCGGCTCCGAGCGCATTCCCGAGGCGCCGGACGTGCCCACGGTGTTCGAGGTGACGCCGCGCGAGAAACACGCGAGCCTGCGCGCCATCATCAACACCGTTGACCTGCATCGCTGCCTGATCGGCCCGCCGAACATGGATGCGAAGGCCGTCGCGGCGCTGCGTACGCTGGTGATGGCGGCGATGAACGACCCTGATCTCAAGGCGGAATCGCTGAAGAGCAAAATGCCGCTGACGCCGCTTGACGGCGCGAAAGTCACGGAAATGGTCAACGAGGTGGCCAAGGCCAGCGGTTCGCTGTCGCCGATCCTGAAGGCTGCCGTGAAGACCATCCAGTAGCGGGGGGATGATCGTGGCAGGGCGGCGATGATGCGGGCGATCCGGACGTACACGCCCGCGGACCGCGCCGCCGGCCCCGATTTCTGGATCCGCGACGAAACCAGCATCACCCGCATCGCCGAGGCGCACCGCCACGACTATTTCCAGGTGCAGCTGAACCTGGCAGGCAGGACCGAGCACCACATTGCGGCGGCAGTGCGGCCCCTGGGCCCCGGCGGGCTCAGTTTCGTATTGCCGTACCGCGTGCACCGGGTGCCGCATCCGCCGCGCTCGAAGTTCTACGTGCTCAGTTTCAACCTCCGTTTCCTGCGCCCCGAGCTCGATGTCGATCCCCTCGATCTCGAGGACGTGCCGCTGTCGCAGGCGCCGGAGCTGGCGCCTTTCCTGTTCCAGGAATACATGGATTTCCGCCTCTCCGGCGGCGATCTGGCGCTGGCGCGCGACGCCTGCCGGCGCATGGCGGCGGAAAACGCGCGACGGCGTTACGGTTCGGCGGAGCTGATTCGCGGCTGCCTGCTGCTGCTGCTCGGCACCGTCTGCGCCAGCCATGAACGCGCGATCACACGGCTGGCGGCGGGAAAGGCGCAGCGTGCCAGCCGCCGCGACGCTCTGGCGCGGGTCATGCGCCATGTCCGCGAAAACCTCGGGCGGCGGCTGCAACTGGCCGATGCCGCCGCCGCCGCGGACCTGTCGCCGAACTATCTCGCGCACCTGATCAAGAAGGAAACCGGCAGGACCTTTGTCGATCTGCTCACCGAGCGGCGGATGGAAAAGGCGCGCGAACTGCTGGCGCACACCGACCGGCGCATCGGCGAGATCGCGCGCGCCACCGGTTTCGAGGACGAGGCCTATTTCGCGCGGCGTTTCCGCCAGCGTTATGCCGTGTCGCCGCGCCAGTTCCGCACTCGGCACGCAATGTCAGGAAAGTCCTGAAAAAACACCATCGCGTCACTGGTTTCGGGGCAGGGCGGGCCTTAGCATGAAGCCTGTTCCGGACACGATGGAGGCGGTGGCAGCATGAGCGCAGGCAGCGACAGTTTTCAGCGGATCGATACCGACGTGCTGGTGGTCGGCGGCGGCGTCGCCGGCAGCATGGCGGCGATCCCGGCGCTGGAGGCCGGGCTCAAGGTGGTGATCTGTGAAAAGGGCAAGGTGCTTGACCACTGCGGCAGCATTGGCTGCGGTGTCGATCATTATTTGACGATCATGGATTCAGGACCGGAGTGGGACACGCCGGAATTCCTGCTGAAGCATGTGCCGGAGCTGACCGACGGCATCGTCGACATGGCGGTGGCGGGGCGGGTGATCCACGAGATGCCGCGCATTTTCCGCAAGATCGAATCCCTCGGCGTCGATTTCCGCGACCGCCAGACCGGCGATTATTACCGCCTGCGCTCCTTCGGCCTGCCGGGCACCTACCACATCAACTTCGACGGCACCGATTTCAAGAAACACCTCGGCGAACGCGTGCGCAAGGGCAAGGCCACGGTGCTGATGCGCACGATGGTGGTCCAGCTGCTGGTGAGGGACAACCGCGCCTATGGCGCCGTGGCCTTCAATTTCCGCAGCGGCGAATGGACGGTGATCCGCGCGAAGGCCGTGGTGCTGGCCGCGGGCGACGTCAACCGCATTTCGAAGAACGCCTCGGGCCTCGCCTTCGATTCCTGGCATATCCCGTACAACACCGGGGACGCCCAGGCCATGGGTTACCACGCCGGCGCGCAGCTTGCCAACATGGAGTCGGTGGAGGCGACGCTGACGCCCAAGGGTTTCTCCTGCCAGGGTCTCAACGCGCTGGTCAGCCTCGGCGCGCATTTCGTCAACAAGGCCGGCGAACGCTTCATGTTCAAGTATGACAAAAAGGGCGAGAATGCCCGCCGCGCGGTGATCGCCGATGGCGTGATCAACGAATACCTGCTCGGCAACGGTCCGATCTATCTCGATTGCCGCCACCTGCCGCAGGACATGCTCGACCGCATGGAGCACACGCTGCAGGTCGACCGCTACACGCTGCCGGCGTATTACCAGCAGAAGGGCGTCAATTTCCGCGAGGAACTGGTCGAGGTGTCGGTGTCCGAGCTGAGCATCCGCCGCAGCGGCGTCTATTTCCGCGGCAGCGGCCTCTCCGTCGATGTCAACGGCGAAACCGCGGTCGAGGCCCTGTTCGCCGCCGGTGACTGCGCGACGGTCAGCGGCGGCATCTCCGGCGCCGCAGTGCTGGGGCATATCGCCGGCGAGGGTGTGGTGCAGCGCATCCGCGCGGGCGGCGGCGCCCTGCCCGAACCCGATCCGCGCATGCTGGAGCAGGTGCGGGCGCAGTCCGAGGCGCATCTGCGGCAGGACGAGGGCATGCCGTGGAAGGACTACGAGGAGACGACGCGGCAGACCGTCAGCGATTATGTCGGTGTGCGCCGCGACGAGCGCGGGCTGAAACTGGCGCTGGATACGCTGCGCGCGCTGGCCCTGCGCGACCCGCAGCTGCGTGCCGACGACCTGCACGGGCTGATGCGCGTGCACGAGGCGCGGAACATCCGCATGAACGCCGAGATGATGGCCACCGCCTCCCTGGCGCGGCAGGAAACGCGCACCGGTTCTTCGCATTTCCGTATGGATTACCCGCAGACCGACGACCGCAACTGGCGCAAATTCGTGATTGTCGAGCGCGGCAGCGACGGTCCGGTGACGCGCACCCTGTCCACCGACCAGCCGCTGTCGGCGGCATTCAGCCGCGGCAATGCCGCGGTCGCAGCCTGAGGAGCGCGTGATGGGCACCAACAGCAGAAATGTATTCAACCCGATCCGGATCAATCCCGAGACCTGCGTCAAGTGCAACCTCTGCGACTGGATCTGCCCGGGCGACCTGATCTACAAGGAAGAGGACAACCGCGAGACGCTGCCGGTGATCAAGTACCCGGATGAATGCTGGTACTGCGGGCTGTGCCAGTCGATCTGCCCGACCCAGGCCATCACCGTGGTGTTTCCGGAGCAGATGGTCCACAACAAGACCGACGTTGTTTCGCTGCTCGGCAAGGTCGCCGGCTAGGCGTTTCCGGAGCAGGGCGCGCAAACCGCCGCAAGGCGGTTTTTTTTTCGTGCAGCGGAGAAATTTCACGGTTTGTTTGCCATCCCAGGGGTATCCTCAAAGTGTTTGCGGCAGTGCATTTTTCAATTTTTTCAAGGAATCCGCGGCAATGTCATTCGATTCGAAGTCCCCGTTTACCTTCCTCTTCTGCGTGCTGCTGCTGTCTGCAGCCGCGATGACTGCGCACGCGCAGACGCAGGCTCCGGTGAAATCTTCGGTGGTGATGGCGCGCAGCGAACATGCCTGGAGCGGTGGCGGGCGGTCCTCGACCTTCGATGTGCACTGGCAGAACGGCGAGCTGAAAATGATCCGCGAGGAATTCGCACCCTCGTCGGGTTTCATCGAAAAAAACGAATTCGTGTTCAATGCCGGCGCGCTGCTGCATTACAAGCAGGACCGGTATCCGGTGCCGGGCAAGTCCGGTGACACGGTGGCGCTGATGGTGTCCTTCGACAAATCCGGCAATCCGCTGGTGTCGATGAAACGCGTCGGCGGCAAGCCGGTGGGCGCCGCCAGCCCCGCCGAAATCGCGCAGGCGCGCAAACATCTGGGTGAGCTGCAGGCGATTGCGATGAAAGCAAAACCCTGAACAGCATAGCCCGGAGTTTCATTAAATATCAATAAAAACAAATACTTGCGGTTTTTCATCATTGTCGCAGCCACACCCCGCGTGTATGCTGGCTGCGATGCCAGAGGCGGGAATAAACTGCCCCGCAGCCGGCGCTGACGGCGGCCGATTCCCGGTGGCGGAGAACCGAAGATGATCATCCTGTTGAGCGTGTTCGCGGCCTTTGCCGTGGCCTGGCTGCTGGCCTATCACCGTCTGCCGGCGGTCTACTGGTCCGCGGCATACGCGATATTGCTCGAGCTGTGTTCCCGTCACGGCTGGTGGCCTGATGCGCTGCTGAAGGCCGGCTGGGCGCTGTGGCTGCTGGTCTCACTGCTGGCGATTCCCTCACCGCTGCGGCGTGCCCTTGCCGGCGCACCGCTGCTGAAACTGTTCCGCCGCATCCTGCCCGCGGTGTCGCAGACCGAGCGCGAGGCGCTGGAGGCCGGCACCGTGTGGTGGGACGGCGAACTGTTCAGCGGCCGGCCTGACTGGAAAAAGCTGCTGTCCTATCCGGCGCCGCGGCTGACCGCGGAAGAGCAGGCCTTCATCGACGGTCCGCTGCGCGAGCTCTGCGAAATGTTGAGCGACTGGGAAATCACCCACGAAGCCACCGACATGCCGCCGCAGGTCTGGCAGTTCATCAAGGACCGCGGCTTTCTCGGCATGATCATCCCGAAGGAATACGGCGGCCTCGGTTTTTCCGCGCTGGCGCATTCGCAGGTGGTGATGCAGTTGACCACGCGCAGCGGCACTGCCGCGGTGTCGGTGATGGTGCCCAACTCGCTCGGTCCGGCGGAGCTGCTGTTGCACTACGGCACGAAGCAGCAGAAGGACCATTACCTGCCGCGGCTGGCGAAGGGGCTGGAGATGCCCTGTTTCGCGCTGACCAGTCCCGAGGCCGGCTCGGATGCCGGCGGCATCCCGGATTTCGGCATCGTCTGCAAAGCGGAGTGGCAGGGAAAACCCGACGTGCTCGGCATCCGCCTGACCTGGGAGAAGCGTTACATCACGCTGGGCCCGATCGCGACGCTGCTGGGCCTGGCCTTCCGCCTCTATGACCCCGACCACCTGCTGGGGCAGCAGGATGACCTCGGCATCACGCTGGCGCTGGTGCCCACCGATACGCCGGGCGTGCACATCGGCCGCCGCCACCGCGCGATGACCGCGACCTTCATGAACGGTCCCAACTGGGGCAAGGACGTGTTCGTGCCGATGGACTACGTGATCGGCGGCGTGGCTCAGGCCGGCGAGGGCTGGAAGATGCTGATGAACTGCCTTGCCGCGGGACGCTCGATCTCGCTGCCGGCGAACGGCGTCGGCATCTCCAAGCTGTCGGCGCTGACCACCGGCGCCTACGGCCGCGTGCGCCAGCAGTTCAAGCTGTCTATCGGCCGCTTCGAGGGCGTCGAAGAGGCGATGGCGCGCATCGCCGGCAATGTTTACGTGATGGATGCGGCGCGGGTGATGACCGCCGGCGCGGTCGACCTCGGCGAAAAACCCTCGGTGGTGTCGGCGATCGTCAAGTACCACCTCACCGAGCGCGGACGCCAGGTCATCAACGACGCGATGGATGTCCACGGTGGCAAGGGCATCTGCATGGGGCCGAACAACTACCTTGCCAGCGCCTACATGCAGACGCCGATCGCGATCACCGTCGAGGGTGCCAACATCCTGACGCGGACCATGATCATCTTCGGACAGGGCGCGATCCGCGGCCATCCCTGGGTGCTGAAGGAAATCGAGGCCACGCGCGAGCCTGATCCGGGCAAGGCGCTGCACGATTTCGACCGCGCCATTTTCGGGCACATCGCTTTCACGCTGTCGAACATCGCGCGCGTGTTGTGGATGGGCATGACCGGCGCGCGGCTGACCCCGGTGCCGGGCGCGCCGGAACTGCGCCGTTATTACCAGCAGCTGACGCGGCTCTCCAGCGCCTTCGCGCTGACCGCCGACATGGCGATGTTCCTCTGCGGCGGCACGCTGAAACGCCGCGAGCGGCTGTCGGCGCGTCTCGGCGACCTGCTGTCGCAGCTCTATCTCGCTTCCGCGGTGCTCAAGCGTTACGAGGACGACGGCCGGCCGCAGGCCGACCTGCCGCTGGTGCGCTGGGGGCTGCTCGACTGCCTCAACCGCATCGAAGAGGCCTTCTATTCGATTTTCGAGAATCTGCCCTGGCCTTTCGTGTCCTGGGTGCTGCGCGGGCTGATTTTCCCGCTGCTGATGCCCTATGGCCGCGAATTCGCGCCGCCGCGCGATCCGCTGGGCCATGAGGTCGTCGGCCTGATGATGACCCCGGGGCCGGCGCGCGAGCGCCTGACCCGCGGCGTGTTCGTCTCCGCGGATGGAAACGATCCGGTGCGCACGCTGGAGGATGCGCTGGCCGCGGTGATCGCCGCCGAACCGGTGGAAGCGAAACTGCGCAAGGCACAGCAGGATGGACGCATCGCAAGGCGTTACGCCGACCAGGTTGCCGCGGAAGGACTCAGGCACGGCATCATCACCGAGGCTGAGCATGAACTGCTGAATCGCGCTGCGGAATTGCGGCGCCGGGTGATCATGGTCGACGATTTTCCGCAGGATTTCGGCAAGTCGGAGCTGTACCAGACGACGCAGCCGGTGACCTTCGAGGCGCTGGCGCGCAGGAAGCCATGAGCGGCTGCAAGGGGAGTTGAACATGCCGGACCTGCAGGGGAAGACCGTGTTCATCACCGGTGCCAGCCGCGGCATCGGCCGCGCCATCGCGCTGCGCTGCGCGCGTGACGGCGCCAACATCGTGGTCACGGCGAAGACGGTGGTGCCGCATCCGAAGCTGCCGGGCACCATCCACGAGGTGGCGCTTGAGGTCGAACAGGCCGGCGGCCGGGCACTGGCGATCGCGCTCGACGTGCGCGACGATGCGGCGGTCACGGCGGCAGTGGCACAGGCGGCCGCGTTTTTCGGCGGCATCGACATCCTGGTCAACAACGCCAGCGCGATCCAGCTGAGCGGCACGCTGGAGACGCCGGCCCGGCGCTTCGACCTGATGTTCGGCGTCAACGTGCGCGGCACCTTTCTCTGCTCGCAGGCCTGCCTGCCGCAGCTGCTGAAGTCGGAAAATCCGCACATCCTCAACCTGGCGCCGCCGCTTAACATGCATTCGAAGTGGTTCCGGGATCATGCGGCATACACCATGGCCAAGTACGGCATGAGCATGTGCACGCTGGGCATGGCCGCGGAATTCCGCGACCGCGGCGTGGCGGTGAACTCGCTGTGGCCGCGCACCACCATTGCCACGGCGGCGATCGCCGTCAACTTTCCGCCGGAGATCCTCAGGGCGAGCCGCAAACCGGATATCATGGCCGATGCGGCGCACGCAATATTCAGGCGCGACAGCCGCAGCGCGAGCGGCCATTTCTACATCGACGAAGCCGTGCTGCGCGAGGAGGGTGTGACGGATTTCGACGCTTACGCGGTAACTCCCGGCGTCGAACCGTGCACCGATCTGTTTCTCGACTAGCACTCTGGGTCAGGAGGAGAAAAAATGGACAACAGCAACGATACATCCCATGTCATTCCGATGGCGGCGGCGGGCACGCTTGACGGGCTGTTCCGCGAGCGCGTCAGGCGCACGCCGGACCTGACCGCCTGCAAGGCCTGGAACGAGCAGCATGGCGAATGGCACGATTACAGCTGGGCGCAGATGGACCGCCAGATCGCGCGCTGGCAGGCGGCCCTGGAGCGGGATGGCCTGAAACCCGGCGATCGCGTCGCGGTGATGCTGCGCAATTCGCCGGAATGGGTGATCTTCGACCAGGCGGCGCTGGGTCTTGGCCTGGTGACGGTGCCGCTCTACACCCAGGACCGCGCCGACAACGTCGCTTACATCCTCAATGACGCCGGCTGCAAGGTGCTGCTGCTCGACGGCCAGGAGCAGTGGCAGGCGCTGCAGGACGTGACGGGCGACCTGCAGGGTGTCCTGCGTTTCCTTGCCGTCAATGCATTGCCGGCGGCCGGCAGCGATCCGCGCCTGAAATGGATCGGCGACTGGCTGCCGGAGGAGGGCGGGGAGACACGGCACCTCGCGCGCGACGGCGGCGAACTGGCGACCATCGTCTACACCTCGGGCACCACCGGACGGCCCAAGGGCGTGATGCTGTCGCACAACAACATCCTGTCCAATGCCGAGTCCGCGCTGAAGGTGCTGGCCACCGGGCATGACGACATCTTCATGTCCTTCCTGCCGCTGTCGCATACCTTCGAACGCACCTGCGGTTATTACCTGACGGTGATGGCCGGATCGACCACCGCCTATGCGCGCTCGATCCCGCAGCTCGCCGAAGACCTGCAGACCATACGGCCGACGATGCTGATCTCGGTGCCGCGCATCTACGAACGCATCTGGGGCAGCATCCGTGCCAAGCTTGATGAGGGCCCGGCGCTGCGCAGGAAGCTGTTCATGCTTGCCGCCGGTGTCGGTTATGCGCGTTTCGAACATGCCCAGGGCCGCGCGCCCTGGCAGCCGTCCTTCCTGCTGTGGCCCCTGCTCAACAAGCTGGTGGCTTCCAAGGTGCTGGCGCGGCTTGGCGGCCGGCTGCGTTACGCGCTGTCGGGCGGCGCGGCGCTGCCGCCGGACATCTCGAAAATATTCATCGGTCTCGGGCTGCCGATCCTGCAGGGTTACGGGCTCACCGAAACCAGCCCGATCGCCACCGCCAACCGTCCGCAGAACAACATCCCGGCGAGTGTCGGCCAGCCGATACCCGGCGTCGAGGTGAAGATCGGCGACAAGGGGGCGGTGCTGATCAAGGGGCCGAACCTGATGCTCGGGTACTGGAACAACGAGGAGGCAACGCGGGCGATGATCCAGCCCGACGGCTGGCTCAATTCCGGCGATACCGGGCACATCGGCGACCAGGGGCACCTGTTCATCACCGGACGGCTGAAGGACGTGATCGTGCTCTCCAACGGCGAGAAAGTGCCGCCGGGAGACATGGAGGCGGCGATCGCGCGTGATCCGCTGTTCGATCAGGTGCTGCTGCTCGGCGAGGGCAAACCCTTCCTCAGCGTGATGGTGGTGCTCAATGCCGAACACTGGAAAAAGCTGGCGGCTGCGGCGAACATCAATCCCGACGCCTGGGAGTCGGAGGATGCCGAGCGCGTCCTGCTCGAGCGCATCTCGACGCAGATCACCGAGTTTCCGGGTTATGCCCAGGTCCGGCGGGCCACGGCCACGCTGGAGCCCTGGACCGTGGAGAGCGGGCTGCTGACGCCGACGATGAAGCTGAAGCGGGCCAAGGTCATGGAGAAGTTCAACGCCGAGATCGACCGCATGTATGCGGGACATTGATTGGTGATTGGTAATTGGTAAGGAGTGAGCGGTGAGTGAGGATGAACGCGGGGACAAGACGACCTTGCCTGACCGGCAGCCGGCGCTGCGGGTGATACCGATGCCCTCGGATGCCAACCACACCGGGGACATTTTCGGCGGCTGGATCATGGCGCAGGTGGATCTTGCCGGCAGCGTGCCGGCGACGCGGCTGGCGCAGGGACGCATTGCCACGGTGGCGGTCAATTCCTTCGTCTTCCGCCAGCCGGTATTTGTCGGCGACGTGGTCAGCTTTTATGCCGAAGTCGTCAAGGTCGGACGCACGTCGATCACGGTGGACGTGCAGGTCTATGCCCAGCGCCGTCCCGAACGCGCGGAATGCGTGAAAGTGACCGAGGCGACGCTGACCTATGTTGCCGTCGACAACCAGCGCCGTCCGCGTGTGGTGCAGCAGCCACAGTCTGCGTCCTGAATCCGGTTTGTGCTGTTGAAATCGGCGCAGTCGCAGGTAACATGGGCGCCAGTGCGGGATACATCGCGCGGCTTCACCAACAACCGGCAGGGACACCTCAGGAGAGAGAAGTGAAAAATATCAATAAAATCATATACTTATCTGTTTCCATGGCGCTGGCAGCGATGGCGGCACCGGCGTCTGCCGGCGGTTTCGGCATCGGCACCCAGAGCGGCAGCGGCACCGGCAATGCCTTCGCCGGCGGTGCCGCAGTGGCTGATGATTCCAGCGTCGCCTGGTACAACCCGGCGGCGATGACGCTGCTGCCGACGAACCGCCAGGTCACCACCGCGATCCACCTCGTCAAGCCCTCGTTCAAGTTCACCAATGCCGGTTCGACCGGCGCCTTCGCGGCACCGGGCACCGGCAATGGCGGCGACGGCGGCGACTGGGCGGCGATCCCCAACGGCTTCTACACGATGACGATCAATCCGCGGCTGAAGTTCGGCCTCGCGCTGAATGTGCCTTTCGGACTCGCGACCGAGTACGACCCGGGCTGGCGCGGCCGTTTCACCGGGGTTGAATCGGCGATTCAGGCCCTCAACATCAACCCCTCGCTGGGTTACAAGGTCAACGACAATTTTTCGATCGGTGGCGGCATCAGCGTGCAGCACATCAAGGCCACGCTGTCCGGTGCCAGTGCCGCCGGCCTGGTCACCAACAAGGGTGATGACATCGGTTTCGGTTACAACATTGGACTGATCGCGCAGTTGTCGCCGACGACCCGTCTCGGCGCCACCTACCGCTCGGCGATCGATTACACCCTCGAAGGCCGGGTGACTGTTTCCGGCCTCGGCGCGGCCAACGGCAACATCAAGGCCGACATCAAGGTGCCGGATTCGGCCTCGGTCAGCCTGTTCAGCACCGTCAGCCCGAAGTGGGAGCTGATGGCCGACATCACCTGGACCGGCTGGAGCAGCATCCAGCGCCTCGATATCATCCGCACCTCGGCTTCCGCCGGCGGCGCTGCTGGCAGCACGGTGTCCTCGCTGCTGTTCAACTGGAAGGACACGGTGCGCCTTGGTGTCGGCGCCAACTACAAACTCAACGAGCAGACCAAGCTGCGTTTCGGCGTCGCGCTCGACCCGACCCCCACCAATGACATCGACCGCACGCCGCGGCTGCCGGACCAGGACCGCACCTGGATCGCGGTCGGCGTGCAGTACAAACCGTCGAAGCAGGGCATCCTCGAAGTCGGTTACGCCCACGAGTTCGTCAAGGACGCCAGGGTCAGCACCACCGTGCCCGCGGCCGGCACGCTTAACGGCAGCTTCAGCAACAAGGCGGACATCATTTCCGTGCAGTATTCGCACGCGTTCTGATCCGGACCGCGGCACAGCTCACCGGGCGGCCGAGGCCGCCCGGTTTTCTTTTGCGGCGCCGGCCCGCGTAGAATGACGGTTATCAGACTTTCATCGCTTCTGCCCGAGGTTGCCATGTCCGGAAATTCCCCTCTGCTGGTGCGCAAGGTTGCCGTGCTCGGCGCCGGCGTGATGGGCGCCCAGATCGCCGCGCAGCTGATCAATGCCAATGTTCCTGTCGTGCTGTTTGAACTGGCGGCGAAGGAGGGTGATCCCAACGGCAACGTGCTGAAGGCGGTGGCCAACCTGAAGCGGCTGGAACCGAGCCCGCTGGCGACAAAGGATCGTGCCGACCTGATCGAGCCCGCCAACTACGACCAGCATCTCGACCGGCTTGCCGAATGCGACATCGTGATCGAGGCGATCTCCGAACGCATGGACTGGAAGGCCGACCTCTACCGCAAGGTCGCGCACCACCTTGGCGCACACACGATCTTCGCCAGCAACACCTCGGGCCTGTCGATCAACCAGCTGGCCGCAGTGTTCCCGGAAGCGCAGCGCCACCGTTTCTGCGGCGTGCATTTCTTTAATCCGCCGCGTTACATGCACCTGGTCGAGCTGATCGCCTGTGATGGCACCGATGCCGGCATCCTCGACGAACTCGAGCGTTTCCTGGTCACCACGCTGGGCAAGGGCGTGGTGCGGGCGAAGGACACCCCGAACTTCATTGCCAACCGTGTCGGCGTGTTCTCGATGCTGGCGACGCTGCACCATGCGGAGCGCCTCGGCATCGGTTTTGACACCGTCGATGCGCTGACCGGCCCGCTGGTCGGCCGCCCGCGCAGCGCCACCTTCCGCACCGCGGACGTGGTCGGCCTCGACACCTTTGCCCATGTCGTGCACACCATGCGCGACACGCTGCCGCAGGATCCCTGGCACAAATACTATGGCATCCCGGTGTGGATGCAGAAGCTGATCGATGACGGCGCGCTGGGGCAGAAAACGCGCAAGGGCGTCTACCAGAAGGTTGGGCGCGATATCCAGGTGCTCGACCTCAAGACCGGCGGCTACCGTATCTCCGACGGCAAGGCTGACGAGGCGGTGGTCGAAATCCTGAAGAACAGGAATGCGGCGGAACGATTCGCGCAGTTGCATGCCTCGGAGCATCCGCAGGCGCAGTTCATCTGGTCGATCTTCCGCGACAGCTTCCACTACTGCGCGCTGCACCTCGAATCCATCGCCCACAACGCGCGCGATCTCGATTTTGCAATCCGCTGGGGTTTCGGCTGGGACAGCGGCCCCTTTGAGATCTGGCAGTCGGCCGGCTGGCAGCAGGTCGCCGGCTGGATTGCCGAAGACATCGCGGCCGGCAAGGCGATGGTCAGCGCGCCGCTGCCGGCCTGGGTCACCGAAACCTCGCGCAGCGGCGTGCACGGCGCTGCGGGCTCCTGGTCGCCGGCGACGCGCGGCAACCAGCCGCGCTCGACACTGGCGGTCTATAAACGCCAGCCCTTTCCGGACCGCCTGCTGGGAGAGGAGCGCCAGTACGGCACGACGATTTTCGAAACCGGCGGCGTGCGCTGCTGGCATACCGGCGACGATATCGCCATTGTCAGCTTCAAGAGCCGCATGCATGCCATCGGCGACGACGTGCTGCAGGGTGTGCAGCAGGCGATCGACGAGGCCGAGCGCAACTACGCCGGCCTGGTGATCTGGCAGACCGAGCCACCGTTCTCGGTCGGCGCCAACCTCAAGAAAACCAGCGGCAGCGGCAGCAAGGCGCCGCCGGCACCACCCTCGGCGCTGGGCAAGCTGTTCAAGAATTTCAAACGCGAGGCCGAATCGCTGGCGCTGAAGGCGGCGCGCCAGCTGGGTGTCGCCGACCAGTTGATGGCCGGCAAGCTGGCCGAGGTTGAACACCTGGTCGAGCAGTTCCAGGTGACGACGCAGATGCTCAAGTACTCGATGGTGCCGACGGTGGCCGCGGTCGACGGCCTGGCGCTCGGCGGCGGCTGCGAATTCATCATGCACAGCGACCGCGCGGTGGCGACGCTGGAGAGTTACATCGGCCTGGTCGAGGTCGGCGTCGGACTGCTGCCGGCGGGCGGCGGCTGCAAGGAATTCACGATGCGCGCCGCGGCGGAGGCGAAAGGTGGCGACATCTCGCCCTTCCTGCAGAAATACTTCAAGGCGGTGGCGATGGCGGAAGTCGGCCGCAGCGCCGAACATGCGCGCGAGCTCGGTTACCTGCGCGCGACCGACCGCGTGGTGATGAACCGGTTCGAGCTGCTCGAAATTGCCAAGACCGAGGCGCGGGCACTGGCCGCCGCCGGTTACCGGCCGCCGCTGCGCGCGAAGGCGATTCCGGTGCTCGGCCGCAGCGGCATCTCGACCATCCGCGCCTTTGTCGAGAACATGCACGCCGGCGGCCACATCTCCGACCACGACCGCCTGATCGCAACCAAGGTGGCGACCGTGATGTGCGGTGGCGATATCGAAGGCGGCAGCCTGGTCGATGAACAATGGCTGCTCGACCTCGAGCGCCGGCATTTCATGGAACTGATCGCGACCGAGAAAAGCCAGGCGCGGATCGAGCACATGCTCAAGACGGGCAAGCCGTTGAGGAACTAGTGGGTAGTGAACAGTGAGCAGTAAGCGGTAAGCAGTAAGCGGTAAGCGGGGAGAGGGTGGTGACAAGCGGTTTCTCCGCTCACTGCTCACTGCTTACCACTCACCAAGGAAATTTCCATGACCCGACAAATCCAGGACGCCTACATCGTCGCCGCCACCCGCACTGCCGTGGGCAAGGCGCCGCGCGGCATGTACAAAAATACCCGGCCCGACGATCTGCTGGCGCATGTGATCCGCAGCGCGGTGGCGCAGTGCCCGGGGCTGGATCCGCAGGAGATCGGTGATGTCATCGCCGGCTGCGCGATGCCCGAGGGCGAGCAGGGCATGAACGTCGCCCGCATCGGGCTGCTGCTGGCCGGGCTGCCCGACACCGTGCCCGGGATGACCATCAACCGTTTCTGCTCCTCCGGCCTGCAGGCCGTGGCTGATGCTGCGGCGCGCATCCGCCTCGGCGAGGCCGAGGTGATGATCGCCGCCGGCACAGAGAGCATGAGCATGGTGCCGATGGGCGGCAACAAGCCGAGTTTCAGCCCGGCGATTTTCGAGCAGGACGCCAACTACGCCATCGCCTATGGCATGGGCATCACCGCCGAACGCGTTGCCGAGCGCTGGAAGGTGAGCCGCGGGGACCAGGATCTGTTCGCCGCCGAAAGCCACCGCCGCGCGGCGCTGGCCATCGATGCCGGCGAATTCCGCGACGAGATCGCGCCGTACACGATCACCGAAAAACTGCCTGATCTCGACAGCCGGCAGGTGGCTGTCAGGACTCGCAAGGCCGAGCATGACGAGGGGCCGCGGCGCGACACCTCACCCGAAGCGCTGGCGAAACTGAAGCCGGCTTTTGCCGCAAAAGGCAGCGTCACCGCCGGCAACAGCTCGCAGATGTCGGACGGCGCCGGCGCGGTGCTGCTGATGAGTGAGGCGGCAGTGAAGCGTTACAACCTGAAACCGCTGGCGCGTTTCGCCGGTTACGCGGTGGCCGGCGTGCCGCCGGAGGTGATGGGCATCGGCCCGGTGAAGGCGATCCCCAAGGTGCTGGCACAGGCGGGTCTCACGCAGCAGCAGCTCGACTGGGTCGAACTCAACGAGGCTTTTGCCGCGCAGTCGCTGGCGGTGATCAGGGAGTTGGGGCTCGATCCGGCGAAGGTCAACCCGCTGGGCGGCGCGATCGCGCTGGGCCATCCGCTGGGCGCCACCGGTGCGATCCGCACCGCGACGCTGCTCCACGGCCTGCGCCGCCGCAGGCAGAAATACGGCATGGTCACGATGTGTATCGGCACCGGCATGGGGGCCGCCGGGCTTTTTGAGTCTGTTTGAAAATATCAATAAAAACAAAGACTTATGATGTAGTTTCGGCCTGCCCCAGGGTTTCGATGCTGCAGGGTTGCGCGATGCCGAAACCCTGGGCGTAGTCGAAGCCGATCTCCTGCAGCCGCGCCAGCACTTCCGGCGATTCCACGTTCCCGGCAATGGTGCGCACGCCGAGCCGCTGGCAGGTCAGGCTGATCGCGCGCGCGCGGGCGAGATCGCCCGGATTCTTGAGGATGTTCTGCACGATGCTGCCGTCGATTTTCAGGAAATCCACAGGCAGATCCTTCAGGTGCGCGAACGACACCTTGACGCTGCCGAAATTGTCCATCGCGAAGCGGCAGCCCAGCGGCTTCAGTGTGGCCATGAAGGCGCGTGCCGCGGCGGGATGGGCCAGGGTGTCGGCTTCGGTGATTTCGAAACAGATCCGGCGGCCGGGAAATCCCGCCGCGCCGACGCGGCTGCGCACATAACCGGCGAAGGACGGATTGCAGATCGAGTCGGTGGAGAGGTTGATGCTGCAGAAACCGTCTGTCGCGGCATTCGCGGACAGCGCGCGCCAGGCCAGCGCCCGCGCCACCACCCAGCGGTCGATGTCCTCCAGCATGTTCAACGCCTCGGCCACCGGAAAAAAACCTCCCGGCGGCAGCATGTTGTCCTCTTCCTCGCGCAACCGCAGCAGGATTTCGCAGCAATCAGGCTCGATGCCGCTTTTCAGCGGACGGATGCGCTGGGCGAAAAGCAGGAAATCGTCGCCGGCCAGCGCTTCGCGCAGGCGTTTGCCCGGATCCGACCAGCCGAGGATGTCCTCGGTGATTGCGCGCAGGTACACCGCGCTTTCGCCCGGTGGTGCCGGGGGCGGCGGCTGCAGGCGTACAGGGGCATGGCTCATGGCGGGCTCAGGGGCGGTCAACACCGGGGATAACGGCATCCCGGGCGCCGGCTTGAGCCGCGGTTCAGCGGATGTTGTCGATCGGTCCGGGGCGGGCGATGCCGAAGCCCTGGGCATAGTCGATGCCCAGTTCGCGCAGTTTTTCCAGCGTGCGGTCGTCCTCGACGAACTCGGCGATGGTGCGCATGCCGAGTTTCTGGCAGACTCCGACGATCGCGCGCAGCTTGGTCAGGTCGCCCGGCGTCTTGAACATGTTCTGGATGATCACACCGTCGATCTTGACGAAATCCAGCGCCAGTCCGCTGAGATGGGAGAAGGACAGCTTGACACTGCCGAAGGCGTCGGCGGTGAAGCGGCAACCGGCCGGTTTCAGCGCGGCGATGAAACGCGCGACGTTGTCGTGGTTGCTGATGGTTTCCAGCTCGCCGACCTCGAAGCAGAGCCGGTTTGCCGCGAATTTCGTGCGATGCAGCTCGGTGCGCACGAAGCGCGCGAACTCCGGGTTGCTGAGCGCCGCGTCCGACAGGTTGACGCAGAACAGCGGCACCGTCCAGCCGGGATCCGCCTTCTGCTGTGCCATCGACCAGCTGATCACCTTGCGCACCACCCAGCGGTCGATGTCCTCGGTGAGACCGAACTGCTCGGCAACGGGAATGAATCCGCCCGGCGGCAGCAGGTTGTCCTCCTCCTCGCGCAGACGCAGCAGGATTTCATGGCAGCCGTGTTCGAAGGGATGGTTGCGCAGCGGCAGGATCTTCTGCGCAAAGAGCAGGAATTCGTCATCCTTTTCCAGCGCGCGCAGCAGCTTGGCGCGCGGATCCTCGGCGCCGGCGAGCCGGTCGGTCAGTGAATGAAGATAGAGGGTTTCACCGGAGTTGCCGGTGATCGCGCTGTGCGGCATCGACGGGTTTGCCGTTTCCGTGTGCGGCAGTTCGGCCGTGGCTGCAGCCGGCGCTGCTGCGATCGCCGGCTGTTCCGGCAGCATCAGGATGTAGAAGCCCGCGATCTGCGGGCTGTCGGGTGGCCAAGGCACCTGTTTGACCAGGTAGTTGGCCGTGCTGCCGTCCGCGGCGGACCAGGCCATGTTGTAGCTGACCATCGATCCGGCCAGCGTTTCATGGAAACGCGGCAGCAGTGCCAGGTATTCGCGCGGCGCGACATCGCGCAGCAGCTGGCCGTCGATGCGTTCGGCCGGCCAGTCGGTCAGCTTGAGGAAGGCGCGGTTGTGCTGGCGGATGCGCAGGTCGCGGTCGATGTAGAGCAGGGGCGTCGGCTGCAGGTCATGGATCATCTGCGCCCGTGAATGGGCGGACTGCAGCGATTCCTCGATGCTGCGGGAGCGTTTTTTTTCCTGCTCCAGCTGTTCCGTCATCCTCTCCAGTTGCTGGGTGATGCGGGAGACCACCCACTCCGATTTCGAAGCCTGGCTCGCCAGCGACAGGATCGCGGCGAAGAGGATGCCGCCGAGGAAAGTCAGCCAGCGCGGATCGAACAGCGTGAACTGGATGGTGAAGACCAGCAGGCCGCCGACCACGAGTGTGGTCAGCACCGACAGCACCAGTTGCACCGGACGCCGGTAGACAAAGGCCATCAGCCTGCGCAGCAGTTTCACAGCCTGTGTCCCGTGACCACTGTCCGTGTTCCCCGGCCGGTCTACATGTTCGGATAATTCGGACCGCCGCCGCCCTCGGGCGTCACCCAGACGATGTTCTGCGTCGGGTCCTTGATGTCGCAGGTCTTGCAGTGCACGCAGTTCTGGGCGTTGATCTGCAGCCGCGGATTCGAGCCGTCATCATCGCGCACGATCTCGTAGACGCCGGCCGGGCAGTAGCGCTGCTCCGGTGCGTCGTACAGTTCCAGGTTCACGTTGACCGGAACCGAGGCATCCTTCAGTGTCAGGTGCGCCGGCTGGTCCTCGTTGTGGTTGGTGTTGGAAATGAACACCGAGGACAGGCGGTCGAAGCTGATCACGCCGTCGGGTTTCGGATAATTGATCGGCGCGCATTCGGTCTTGCGTTTCAGGGTTTCGTGGTCGGCGTGATCGTGATGCAGCGTCCAGGGGGCCTTGCCGCGGAACAGCGCCTGGTCGATGCCCACCATCAGCGTGCCGGTGTAGAGACCCTTGCTCATCCAGGGTTTGAAGTTGCGCGCCTTGTGCAGCTCTTCGTGCAGCCAGCTCGACTTGAAGGCTTCGGGATAGGCCGACAGTTCGGCCGGTGGATTGTCGCTGCCCAGCGCCGCAAAAGCGGCCTCGGCGGCGAGCATGCCGGACTTGATCGCGGCATGGCTGCCCTTGATGCGCGAGGTGTTGAGGAAACCCGCGTCATCACCGACCAGGCAACCGCCGGGGAAGGTGAGCTTTGGCAGCGACTGCAGACCGCCGGCGGAAATCGCCCGCGCGCCGTAGGCGATGCGTTTGCCGCCTTCGAGGAAGCTGCGGATTTCCGGATGCGTCTTGTAGCGCTGGAACTCTTCGTACGGGCTCAGGTGGGGATTGCTGTAGCCGAGGCCGACCACGAAGCCGATCGCGACCAGGTTGTCTTCGAGGTGATAGAAGAAGGAGCCGCCGTAGGTGTCGCTCGCCAGCGGCCAGCCGGCGGTGTGCATCACCAGGCCGGGCTGGTGTTTTTCGGGTTTGATCTCCCACAGTTCTTTCAGCCCGATGCCATAGACCTGCGGGTCGACGCCGTCGCGCAGATTGAAATGCGCCTGCAACTGCTTGCCGAGATGGCCGCGGCAGCCCTCGGCGAAGAAGGTGTATTTCGCATGCAGTTCCATGCCCGGTTGGTGCGCATCGGTGGGCTGGCCATCCTTGCCGATGCCCATATCGCCGGTGGCGACACCCTTGACGCGGCCGGCCTCGTCGAACAGCACTTCGGCGGCGGCAAAGCCAGGGAAAATCTCCACGCCCAGCGCTTCCGCCTGCTGGCCCAGCCAGCGGGTGACGTTGGCGAGGCTGATCACGTAATTGCCGTGGTTCTGGAAGCAGCCGGGGAGCAGCGCGGAGGGGACCTTGAAGCTGCCGGATTCGGTGAGGAACATGAACCGGTCTTCGCTGACCGGCGTGTTCAGCGGCGCGTCCTTCTCCTTCCAGTCCGGAATCAGTTCGTTCAAGGCGATCGGGTCCATCACCGCGCCGGAGAGGATGTGCGCGCCGACCTCGGAACCTTTTTCGAGTACGCAGACGCCGACCTCGCGCCCCTGTTCCGCCGCCAGTTGTTTCAGGCGGATCGCAGCGCCGAGCCCCGCGGGACCGGCACCAACAATGACGACGTCGTACTCCATGGCTTCGCGTTCGGCCATTTCTCGCTCCATGTGGATGATTTGACGGGGATTATAACCCCGCACCCGTGGTGGCCCGGTTACCGGACCGGTCCTTGCCGTGGGACCTTGTGTTCCCCGGACTCCGGCCTGCGGCCGTCCTCCGGGCTACGGATCACCAGAGAATGAGTAGCCCGGATGGAGCGAAGCGTAATCCGGGGAGGGCCTATCGAATCATGGCGGCGGCGACTCCGCTGCGCACCGCGCCCTCAATCGTCGCCGGATAATCACCAGCGACGTAATCGCCGGCAAGATAAAACCCCGAGCAAGCCGTGACTGTCGCCGGTCGCGCGAGCCCCGGCGTGCAACTGAAGGTGGCGCGTTTCTCGGCGATCACGCGTTGCCACTGCAGCGGCGGCAGCGGGCCGAAATGTTTCGCGATGTCCGCGACCACGCGCTGCGCCAGCGTGTCCTGCGCTTCGCCAACATGTTCCTCGGAGGCGCTGATCACCGCGCCGATCAGTCCGCGCTGGCCGCAGATTGCTTCGCGGTCGAACAGCCACTGCGCGGGGCTGCCGGCAAGTCCGATCATCGGTGAGGGCAGACGCACCGGTCCGGCGAACTGCAGCCACACTGAATGGATGGGGTCGTACTGCAGCGCGTCGATCTGCTGTCTTGCCGGTTCGAGTGCGGGGATTCCCTGGAGCAGGGCGGAGGCACGGTGCGGCGCGACGGCGCAGATCACGCGCTCAAAACGCCGCGTGCCGCCCTGCACTTGCACGAGAAATCCTTCGCCATCCCGCGTCACGCCTTCAACAGCGGCGCCGGCTTCGACCCGGCCGCCGCGCGCGCGCACGAAATCCGCGGCCGGTTTCGGAAACAGCGCCGTCAGGTCGATCCGTGCCAGCAGCAGGTCACTCGCCGCGCGGCCCGCGCCGAGGCTGTCGCGCAGGACATTGAGGAAGACCTGTGCCGAGGCGCGCTGCAGTGGCGTGTTGAGTGCAGCGATACACAGCGGCGCCCATAAATGTTCAATTAAAACAATTGGTTGCGCATAACTGTCGAGGAGGGCAGCAACCGTGCAGTCCTGTTCGAGGTGATAACGCTGCGCCTTCATCGCATTCATGAAGCGCGCTGCCGCGCGTTTGTCCGCCCACGTGAGCCCTTTGGCTGTCAGCAGTGCCCAGGCGACATGCAGCGGTGCCGGCAGTTTCGGCGCACGCAGATGAAAGCGTTGATGGACTTGCAGATCCAGCGGCAGGCGCAGGAAATGGTCACGCCGCGGCGCGACCTGTTCGATCAGGCGCAGGGTTTCCGAGTAGGCACCGATGAGGATATGCAGGCCGTTGTCGAGCGCGCTGTCGTTGATGGTGACACGCCGCGCGCGGCCGCCGAGGGCGGGGGCCGCTTCAAACACCGTGACCGGGATGTCACGCGCGGCGAGTTCCACCGCCGCAGCCATGCCGGCGTAGCCGGCGCCGAGGATGGCGACTGAGGGTGCGGCATTAGCCATGAGCGGGAGGATAAGGTGGTGTTTGGACTCCCTCGCCCCGCTTGCGGGGAGAGGGCCGGGGTGAGGGGAGGCCACCAGCCCCTACCCTCATCCTGACCCTCTCCCGCCCCAAGGCGGGAGAGGGAATATCAAATGTGGATATTCAAGCCGCCCGCTTCGCCGCCGCGGATTTACCTGCCCAAACCTTCGACGGCACCATCACCTGCCCTTCAAAAATCCGCCTTGCGGTGCGCACCAGCGCCGCGCGCCGCAGTTCCTGTTGCCCATTCGTGAAATCTGCATCCAGGTCGATCAGGATCATGCCCGAGGGGTGCTCGATTTTCACGATGCCCTGGGGCGCGGGTTTCAGCGGTGCGATTTCGGCGGCCAGCGTGCCGGGGATCGCGCAGGATGCGCTGATGCACACCGTGCCGGTGACCGGATGCGACTTGTGGCAGGTCTCGGGCACGAAATAACGCGAGCTGATCGTGCCGCCCTGGCGTGGCGGGGCGAGCAGGGCGATTTTCGGCACCACGTTCTTCGACACATCACCCATGCCCATCAGCACACCGGCCTTGCGGCGGATGGCTTCCATGCGTTCCATCAGTTTACGGTCGCCATCGAGTTCCACCGCGGTTTCGTAACCGGTCTTGCCCATGTCGGCGGCGCGCATCATGACGATCGGCATCGCGATGTCGACACAGCTCACCTCGACACCGTCGATGACATCGCGCGGTTTGCCGGTTGGCAGCAGCTTGCCGGTGACCGCGCCGATGGCCTCGCTGAAATTGATGCCCACCGGTGCCGCGGTGCCGGGCACGCCGTCGATCGAGGCGTCGCCTTCGTACTGCACCTGGCGGCCGGGGGTCTGCACAATGGCCTCGACCAGGGCGCCGGTGTTGACGCTGTGGATGCGCACCCGCGTTTCGCCGTCCTGGGCCGGCACCAGCCCGGCATCGATGGCGAAAGGCCCGACAGCCACCAGCATGTTGCCGCAGGTGGGCTTGGTGTCGACGAACTTCTCGTGGATCTGCACCTGGGCGAAGAAATAGTCGATGTCGGCATCCGGTCGTTTCGACTTGCCGATCATCGCCACCTTGCTGGTCACCGAATGCGAGCCGCCGATGCCATCAACCTGGATTTCATGGGGCGAACCCATGATCGCGAGCAGCACTTCGTCGCGGGTGGCGGGATCGGCGGGCAGATCATCCAGCAGCAGGAACGGACCTCTGGAGGTGCCGCCGCGCATGATGACGCAGGGGATTTTGGTTTGCATGTCAGACTCCTCGCCGCCGAAGCGGCCTCACTGGGCAACGATGGCGCGATTATAGAGCGGTCGGGCGTTGACGGTTTTGCCAACCCGAATCCGGAGCCCGGGATGTGTTCGGTGTTTGATTAACCGGCAAGGAATGGCTGCCATCGTCGTGCATCGACATACACGATCATGAAATGAGATACTGCAGCAGGACTCGCTGCGACATGTCGCGATCGTGAATTCCTAGTAGTCGAACCTCCCGAAAGCATTGTGTGCATCACCACGATGGATTTCAAATTCCTCCACTCAGAGTGGTGCATTTTTTTATCACAAAAGACGAGATTTGGAATCATTGACGGACGTCTTATATAAGAGACATAATAAAAAAATGTCATATGAGTAAGACAGTAACGAAATGTTTTAGATTTGTGTGGATTCGGTAGCCATTGGGTTTAGGTCGATCTGGCTTTTTACGGAGCGGTGAGGAAATGAGGAAATGGCAGTGTGTTGTATGTAGTTATGTTTACGACGAGGCGGTTGGTGATCCGAGCAGGGGTATTCTGCCAGGCACAGCTTGGGAAGACGTGCCAGACGACTGGACTTGTCCGGATTGTGGAGCGGCAAAAAGCGATTTTGAAATGGTGCAAATCTAGAGGCGCAGTTTTATCAGCATCGCTGCTGCCATCCAGTGATCAGATTACGGTGGCGATTGTGTGAGAAACCAAGGCAGTTTGCGTGAAATCCTGAGGTTCGGTGAGAAGCTAAGCTTATCTGTCTACTCTTTTATCGATCAAAATGCGGATAGATCGTGCCTGAGCCGGGGAGGGGCGGGTGCTCGGGCGTGGCGCTACGGATATCTGACAGTAGATGGTGATGGTCGGTTTGAGATCAGCCGTTCTTTGCTCAATCTCATGGTGACCCAATCCGTGGGGGGGGTAATCT
>JAHCAG010000026.1 GCA_019635015.1 Burkholderiales bacterium
CTGCGCACCGGCACGCTGCGCTGGGGCAGCAACCTGTTCCATGTCGGCATCCTGTTCCTGTTCTTCGGGCATTTTTTCGGACTGCTGACGCCGCACTGGGTCTACGAGCCCTTCATCACGCCGGCGCAGAAGCAGCTGGTGGCCATCGTTGCCGGCGGCATCGCGGGATTCATCTGCTTCATCGGCCTGACGCTGCTGATCCACCGCCGCATCTTCGATCCCCGCATCCGCCTGACCAGCCACCGCACCGACCTTGCGATCCTGATCATCCTCTGGGTGCAGCTGGTGCTGGGCATGATCACGCTGCCGTACTCGCTGTCGCATTCCGATGGCAGCGTGATGCTGGTGCTGTCCGACTGGGCGCAGCGGGTGTTCACCTTCCGCGTCGGCGCCGCCGAAGGCCTGGTCGCGCTGGACTGGCCGTACAAGGTGCACCTGGTGCTGGGGATGACCATTTTCCTGCTGTTTCCGTTCAGCCGGCTGGTTCACGTGTGGAGCGGTTTTGCCACCGTGTTCTACCTGCTGCGGCCGAATCAACTGGTGCGCAGCCGCCGGCTCAACCTGCCGGCGGGCCATGACCAGCCGCGCCAGCCCTGAGCCATCATGGAGATGATGACGATGATTGCCGGAACACCGACCGAAACCGAAGTGGCCAGCGTCAACGGCCGTGCCATCCACGCGCCGGGAGAGGTACTTTCCGCGGATGAGTTGCGCCAGCGGGCCTGCACCGAAATGCTGCGGCAGGCGGCGCAGACTGCCGGTCTGCTGGGCACCGACGACGGGCCCCCCGCTAATGGCGTCATCAGCGAAGCCGCGGCGGAGGCGATCCAGAAGCTGCTGGACCGGGAAGTCGCGGTGCCCGAGCCTTCGGAGACCGATTGCCGCCGCTACCATGCCGCCCATGCCGGCAGTTACCAGACCGGCGAACGGGTGCACGCCCGGCATATCCTGTTCGCGGTCACCGCGGGCATGGATCTGCCCGCGCTGCGCCGGCGCGCGGAGATTGCGTTGCTCGACGTGCGTTGCCACGACGGCAAGTCGGCCGGCGTGTTTGCCAGCGCCGCCCGCGAGTTGTCCAACTGTCCCAGCGCCGCCAGCGGCGGCGATCTCGGCTGGCTGAACGCCGAAGACTGCGCACCCGAGTTTGCGCGGGAACTGTTCGGCCGCAGCGAAGTGGGCGTGCTGCCGCGCCTGGTGCACAGCCGCTTCGGCCTGCATGTGGTCGAGGTGCTGGCGCGTGAGTCGGGCCAGGCGCAGTCCTTCGAGGCCGTGCGCGGCGCGGTGGCCAACAGCCTGCGCCAGCAGACTTTCGTGACCGCACTGCGGCAGTACCTGTCGCTGCTGGCCGGCCAGGCCGACATCCGCGGCATTGATCTGGATGCAGCCGATACGCCGCTGGTGCAATGATGGCGCGCACGGAGGGTGCCGCGGAAGCGGACATGGGCATCGCGAGTTTCGAGGACTTGCTGCGGGCTGCACGTATGCAGCCCGAGCCGCAGCGCCTGTTGTTCGTATTTGCTGCCGCGGAGCTGCCCGAAGACAGTACGCCGGAACAGCGGGCGCGTTTTGATGAGGGCGAAGGCGGGGCGCTGGTGCCGCTGATGAGCGTGGACAAGGCGCCGGAGGAGTTGTCCGGTTTTGCCGCGCTGGGCGAGGAGTCGCGGCAGTTCGGCCGCGACTGGTCGGTGGTGTTCGTGGCGGCACTGTCGGGCCGGAATGGCCGGGCGCCGGACAGTGCCAGTGCGAGCCGTTCGCTGGACCGGATGATCGAAGCGATCAAGGCGGGAGCCGTCGCATCATTCCTGCCGTTTGACCGGCAGGGGCGTCCGCTGCTGCTGGACTGAGGGCGCGATGGGGAATTTCGCGCTCTGGAATCTCGGTTTCCGCCCCTTCTATCTGCTGGCCAGCGTGTTCGGCGTGCTCACGATCCTGCTGTGGATCGCACAGCTGTCGGGCTTGCTGACGGAGGCGTATCTCCAGGGGCCGTTGTGGCATGGCCACGAGATGCTTTTCGGTTATACGCTGGCCGTTGTGGCCGGTTTTCTGCTGACAGCGGTGCGCGCCTGGACCGGGGAGCCCACTCCGACCGGCGCTCCCCTGATGGCGCTGGCAGCGCTGTGGGTGGCCGGCCGCGTGCTGGTGCTGACTTCCTACGGCGAACTCGCCGCAGTGGCCAATGCGGCATTCCCGGCGGCGCTGGCGCTGGCGATAGCCGTGCCGCTGTGGCGCTCCCGCAATACGCGCAATTATTTTTTTGTCGGACTGCTGTTGCTGATGGCGGCGCTGGTTGCCATCCTCCACCTCACGCTGCTGGGCGTCATTGTGCTGCCGCCGCGCGCGAGCCTGGTGCTGGGGCTGGATGTGATGCTGTTCATCATGGCTGTCATCGGCGGACGGGTGATCCCGATGTTCACCAACAACGGCGTGCCCGGCGCCGGCGCGACACGCCAGCTGTGGCTCGAGCGGCTGGCGCTGGCTTCGATAATGCTGCTGTTCGTCGCGGATTTGCTGCAACCCGGCGCGACGGCCATTGCTGTCGTCGCGCTGGTCGCAACCCTCGCGCATGGCCTGCGTCTGCTGCTGTGGCGCCCCTGGCGTACGCTGTCGACCCCGCTGGTCTGGATTCTGCATGCGGCTTACGCCTGGATTGTCGTGTACCTCGCGTTGCGCGCCTTCGCTGCGGTCGGCTGGGTGGCCGAAACCCATGCCATACATGCGCTGACCGTCGGAGCGATCGGCGGGATGACCCTCGGCATGATGGTCCGCACCGCGCGCGGCCATACCGCGCGGCCCTTGCGCGCCGATGGCTTCGAGCTGGCCTGTTTCCTGCTGATCCAGGTCGCGGCACTGGGGCGTGTGTTCGGCGCAATGATCTTTCCCGCGGCGTACCTGCCTGGCATCCAGATTTCGGGGCTGCTGTGGGCTGCCGCCTTCGGTATTTATGCTGTCCGTTACTGGCCGGTACTGACGCGGCCGCGCCTCGATGGCAAACCGGGTTGACCGGCCCTCCGGGCATCCAGCGCGGCCCCTGCAAGCGCCGTTTGCACCGAGGAGTGTTCCATGACCGACGAAATCGTCAGGCGCCTGCGCCGTTTCCAGACACGCTATTTTCCGCGTCTGCGCAGCCAGTTCCGCCATCTGGTCGAGGAGGGGCAGCATCCCACGGTGCTGTTCATCGGCTGCTCCGATTCGCGGGTATTGCCTTATCTGATCATGGACAGTGGCCCGGGCGAGCTTTTCATCGTGCGCAATGTCGGCAACTTCGTGCCGCCGTACGATGCCTCGCTGGGTTATCACGGGACTGCGGCGGCAGTGGAGTTCGCAGTGCTGAACCTCAATGTCAGCGAGATCGTGGTTTGCGGACACAGCCATTGCGGTGCGGTGCGCGCGCTCTACGCCGGTGTGCCGGCGGAAGCCAGGCATATGGCGAAGTGGCTGGATCTCGGCCGGGATGCCGTGCTGCCGGTTACGCTCTCGGAAGAAGCGCTGCGGCGCACCGAGCAACGCTCCGTCGCGCTGCAGCTCGAACGGCTGATGGATTATCCGATGGTGCGCCAGCGTGTCGAGGCTGGGCGGCTGTTCCTCAGAGGCTGGCATTACCTGATTGAGGAGGGCAAGATCCTGGTGCTCGACGTCGAGAGTGGGCGGTTCTCTCCCTTCGATGCCGGCCTGCATCAGCCCAGCGACCGGGATGATCCGCTGGCCGGCGTGGATTTGCTGCAGTAGGCAGTGGTTTCCGGCCGGTTGACGCGCGCATGGACTACCTGACGCTTAAAAGCCTGCATGTTGGCTGCGTCGCGGCGAGCTACACGCTGTTCCTGTTGCGCGGCCTCTGGATGATGTTACGTCCGGAGCGGCTGCAGCTTCTCTGGCTGCGGATCGTGCCGCATGTCGTCGATACCGTGCTGCTCGGCAGTGCCGTCGCAATGGCGCTGATGATCCGCCAGTATCCCTTTGTTGCCGGCTGGCTGACTGCCAAGCTGCTGGCGCTGCTGCTCTACATCGTCCTCGGTTCGATTGCGCTGAAGCGCGGCCGGACCCGCAAGCAGCGGTTAGCGGCGTGGCTGGCCGCGCAGGCGGTTTTTTTCTATATTGTCGCGGTGGCGCTGACGCGCAATCCGCTGCCATGGATTGCGGCTTGAGTGGCTTGGGAGCTCAGCCCGCGCCAGCGGGAACGACGCCGCTCAGCAGATAATCCAGCAGCTCGGCCACGGGCCGGATGGCCTTGCCGAAGGGCAGCGGTTCCGAACCGCGGAAGAACAGTCCTTTCTTGACATCGCCGTGCAGGGCATGAGCGAGACGGGTATCGATGCAGAATTGTCCCGCACCGGCGACGCCGTCGCGCAGGCCGCAGACGGTCAGGCAGTTCAGTCCCTGCACGCAGCGGCGGGGGTCGGCCTTGGCATGCGACTGCAGTGCCTTCTCGCGGCGCAGGTAGTTCCTGAGCCAGGGCGTCAACACGGCACGCGCCGGCAGTCCGGCGACGCTCATGAAGCTGACAATGTCCTCGGGCCGCGCTTCGGCCAGCACGCGCTTGAACTCCGGGTGGGCATCACCCTCGGTGGTGACCGCAAAAGGGGTGCCGACCTGCACTGCGGCTGCACCCATGTCGAGCAGCGCGCGCACCTGGTCGTGGCGATGTACGCCGCCGGCGGCGATCAGGGGAATTTTTTCGGATTCGAGCCCGAGAGCGCGGAGCAGAGCCGGGATTTCCTCCAGCACGCGCACGAAGTCGAAGCGCGGATCGCCTATGTCCTCCGCGCGGGTGGCGCCGAGATGGCCGCCGGCATAACGCGGATGTTCGATGATGATTGCGTCCGGGATGCGCTGCCGGCGCATCCATTTTTTGACGACGATGCCGACGCCGCGGGCATCGGACAGGATAGGGATCAATGCGACCTCGGGGTAATCCCGGGTCAGCTCGGGCAGGTCGAGAGGCAGGCCGGCACCCATGACGATGGCGTGCGCGCCGCTGGCGCAGGCCTGGCGCACATAGTCAGCGTGGACCGCCACCGCCTTCATCACGTTGACGGAGATTGCGCCGCGATTTCCGGCGAGAGTCAGCGCCTTGCCGATCTCGCGGTCGAGGGCGACCAGGTTGACACGGTTCAGCTGCTCGGCGTCCCGGCAGCCAGCCGTCCGGGCGAGCAGATCCGGATGATGGTGGCGCAGATCGACGCTGGAGAGGGTGCCGAGCGCGCCCAGCGCGGCGACATTGCCGGCGAGGCGGTGCGCGGAAACACCGACGCCCATGCCGCCCTGGACTACGGGCAGCAGTGCGCGATGGCGCAATTTCCATTGCGGTAGGGGGGATACATTCATTGCGGACTTGAATTGGGTGGCTCGGAAATGCCGATTCTGCAGCCTTGCGGGCAGCGACGCCTTGATATGCATCACCGCGGGCACCGATTCTTCAGCCGGAATACCTGCGCAAGGCCTCGATGTCGGGTATCCGGATGTCTGCGCCATCCGGAACGATCACCCCGGTGGCTGCCAGTGCGTGCAGGATGCGCGAGAAGTGTTCATGCGTCAGGTTGAGCCGGGATGCGATGACATTCTTGAGCGCCGGCAGGCGTACGAGAGTTTTCTCCGTGGCCGCAGTGTCGACCAGGCTCAGCAGGTACCCGACCACACGCTCGGTGCCGGACCGCAGTGACTGCGATTCGATTTCACCCACCAGGCGGTGCAGACGCATGCTGAGGCTGGCAATGATGCGGTGAGCCAGCCGCGAGTCCTGCTCCAGCTCGGTGAATACGGTACTTGCATCGACATGCAGCAGGCGGCTGTCGGCAATCGCTTCGGCGGACACGCGGTACGGGATGCGCAGGAACATCGCTGCTTCGCCGAAGGTCTGGGTGGGGCCCGGCAACTCGACAACCCGTTCCGCGCCTTGCGCACTGTGCAGCGACAGTTTGATGCGACCGTCGATGACCAGATGAAAGCCCGTGCAGGGGTCTCCCGCGCGGAACAGCACGCTGCCGCGTGCCACCCGGACCATCGAGGTTCCGGCGGCGATGCGGGCGAGCGTTCCGGGATCGAGGCCACCGAACAGCGCGGTATGGCCGAGCAGGCCGGCGGCATCCGGCACCGACGCCTTGCGTGCGGGGAGGGGGCGGTCAGCGACGCTGTACCGGGGTGTGCTTTCAGATTGCTTCGGTTCCCGACTCATCGGCAAGGGAGCTTTCAGGCGTGAAAGACTGCCTGCCATTGAAACCGTGAATGACGCCCGGCAGCTTGACCTGCATCAACAATCCCCGCGCCTCGGCGCGCGGGTTCAGCCGTAGGCGATGCAGTTCTCGCAAACCGTGCCGCGGACGTCCTTCTTGAGGTGCGCGGCACGCAGCCGGGTGAAGTTGTCGGAATGCCAGGCAGTCATGAACGGCATCTCGTTCAGGTCGCCCATGGTCCAGTGGGCCGTGGCGTCGAAGCAGCAGGCCGAAAGCCGGCCTTCAGCCGTGACATGGCCCTCGGTGAAAGCCGACCAGCAGGGCAGGGGCTCGCGCAGGGCGCCGATGCGTCCCTGGTTGCCGGCGGTGGGGCGGTAACCGAGTTGTTCCTCGCGCTGGGTTGCGAATGCGCCCATTGAATACAGGGGCAGCCAGTAGTGGCTGTCGACCCAGGGCAGCACTTTTTCGCGCAGCAGCGCCTCCATCCGCAGCTGCTGTTCGCCGTCATAGCGGATCGAGGAGGCGTAAAGCCCGGTCTTGAAGCCGCCTGCGGCACGCAGGCCGTGGGCGGTGCGGATATTGTCCAGCGCGCGGTGGAACAGCTTGCCCGACACGCCCATGATCTGTTCGAACTGCACCTCGTCGGCGGCATTGACCGACCATTTCAGAGAGTCGAGGCCGGCCTGCATGCAGGCCTCGACCGCTTCGGGGAAGGCCATCGAGGCGTTCGAGGTCAGGAACACGTAGGGGAAACGCAGCTCCTGCTTGCTCCAGGTGATGCAGTCCACCAGCAGGCGCGGGTTCATGAAGGACTCGCCCAGGTAGAACACGCCGATTTCCTCGACGCCGGCTTCGCGCATTTCACGGGTGATGCGCTGGAACAGGCGGAAGTCCATGTCCCATTTGGGCTGTACCTCGCGCGTGCGCAGCGCACAGAACCCGCAGCGGTAGTTGCAGCGCGGCGAGATCTCGATCTTGACGCTTTTCGGCGCCGGCGGCTGCGCGTGGCGGAACTCAGGGGGGATGTGGGTGATGTTGTCGATGCGTTCGGTGATGGTCATCGCGGCCGGCCGGGCTGAAGGGACATGCGCATTATGGCGGCCCCTCCACGGGTGTCCTTGATTCGCATCAAGCCTGCTGCCGCCGCTTTCCAGGCGAAAAAAAGCCGGGCATGGCGCCCGGCTGTTGCGGCGGTCAGCCGTGTTCAGCGCAGAACCAGCACCGGCACCTTGATCCCCGCCAGCACCTTCTGGGTTTCGCTGCCGATCAGCAGTTTCGACAGACCGCTGCGGCCGTGGGAGGCCATGGCGACCAGGTCGGATTTGTATTTTTTGGCGGCCTTGATGATGGCGTCGGCGGCGAAATCGCTGCAGACCGAGTAGACGGTGCAGGAAACGCCGGCGGCCGCGCATTCCTTTTTCACCACATCAAGGTGCTTGGCGGCGATTTTTTTGGCCTTGGCTTCATATTCCTTGGGCAGGATGAAATCAGGCGGAATGTAGTCGGCATAGACGTTGAACTTGTAGGCGGGGGCGACGTGGAAGCCGGTCACTTTTGCGCCGCTGAGCTTGGCCAGCGCCACGGCTTTTTTGACCGCCTTGCGCGACAGCGCCGAACCGTCAGTGGGAACCAGAATGTTGCGGAACATGGGCCTTCTCCTTGGCAGGGTCGTGGATGACGGGACCAAGATAATACCGAAGGACGCGATGCGGCTTGATGTAGATCAACATGCCGTCCCCCGGCCGAAATTATGCTGCCGCGCATGATCAATACGCTGGGGAGCATCCATGCAGGCGCCATCGACCTGTAACACCTATAACTACACCGTGGTCCGGCAGTTCGCGATCATGACGGTGGTCTGGGGCATCGTGGGCATGCTGGTGGGGCTGATCATCGCCGCGCAGCTGATCTGGCCCGAACTCAATCTCACGCCCTGGCTGTCCTACGGCAGACTGCGTCCGCTGCACACCAATGCGGTGATTTTCGCCTTTGGCGGCTCGGCGCTGTTTGCGACTTCCTACTACGTGGTGCAACGCACCTGCCATGTCCGGCTGTTCGGCGACTGGCTGGCTTCCTTCACCTTCTGGGGCTGGCAGGCGGTGATCGTGCTGGCCGCGGTGACGCTGCCGCTGGGGATGACGTCCGGCAAGGAATACGCCGAGCTGGAATGGCCGATTGACGTGCTGATCACCCTGGTCTGGGTGTCCTATGCCGTGGTGTTCTTCGGCACGATCGCGAAGCGCAAGACACCGCACATCTACGTCGCCAACTGGTTTTTCGGCGCTTTCATCATCACGGTCGCCGTACTGCACCTGGTCAACAGCGCGGCGATGCCGGTGACGCTGACCAAGTCATATTCCGCCTATGCCGGCGTGCAGGATGCGATGGTGCAGTGGTGGTACGGCCACAATGCGGTCGGGTTTTTCCTGACCGCGGGCTTCCTCGGCATGATGTATTACTTCATCCCGAAGCAGGCCGGCCGTCCGGTCTATTCCTACCGCCTGTCTGTGGTGCACTTCTGGGCGCTGATCTTCACCTACATGTGGGCCGGCCCGCACCACCTGCATTACACCGCGTTGCCGGACTGGGCGCAGTCGATCGGCATGATCTTCTCGCTGGTGCTGCTGGCGCCGTCCTGGGGCGGCATGATCAACGGCATCATGACCCTGTCGGGCGCATGGTACAAGCTGCGCACCGATCCCATCCTCAAGTTCCTCGTGGTGTCGCTGTCGTTCTACGGCATGTCGACCTTCGAAGGGCCGATGATGTCGATCAAGACCGTCAATGCGCTGTCGCACTACACCGACTGGACCATCGGCCATGTCCATTCCGGCGCGCTGGGCTGGGTCGGCATGGTCACCTTCGGCAGCCTCTATTACCTGATCCCGCGGCTTTACGGCCGCACGGAGATGCACAGCATGAAACTGGTGACGCTGCATTTCTGGGTGGCGACCATCGGCATCGTGCTCTACATCGCGGCGATGTGGATCGCCGGTGTGATGCAGGGCCTGATGTGGCGCGCGGTCAATCCCGACGGCACGCTGACCTATGCCTTTGTCGAGTCGGTGAAGGCCACCTACCCCTATTACGCGGTGCGACTGCTGGGCGGCCTGCTCTATTTCGCCGGTGCGCTGATCATGGGCTGGAACGTCTACAAGACCGTGGTCGGGCAGAAGGCGGTGGATGCGCCGATTCCGCTGCCGGCCGGCGCTCACGCATGATTATAAGTATTTGATTATAAACATATTTTTTGATTCAGGAGAAGACATGGAGACTTCGGGCCATGCGATTATCGAGAAAAACCTGGGATTGCTGATCGTGCTGATCATCGTCGCCATCAGTTTTGGCGGCCTGGTCGAGATCGTGCCGCTGTTTTTCCAGAAGTCGACCACGCAGCCGGTCAGCGGATTGAAGCCGTACACCGCGCTGCAGCTGTCCGGGCGTGACGTCTACATCCGCGAGGGCTGCTACAACTGTCACTCGCAGATGATCCGGCCGTTCCGTGCGGAGACCGAACGTTACGGCCATTACTCGGTCGCCGGTGAATTTGTCTATGACCGGCCCTTCCAGTGGGGCAGCAAGCGTACCGGACCGGATCTTGCGCGTGTCGGCGGCCGTTACTCCGATGACTGGCACCGCGTGCACCTGATCAACCCGCGTGACCTGGTGCCGGAATCGAACATGCCGGCCTACAAGTTCCTTGCCGACACCCCGATCGATCCGGCATCGGTGGCGCCGAAAATGCGTGCACTGCGCCGGCTCGGCGTGCCGTACAGCGACGAGGACATTGCCAAGGCGGCGGAGAGCGTCAAAGGCAGGACCGAAATGGACGCAATGATCGCTTACCTGCAGGGCCTCGGCACCCTGCTGCGCAACGTGAGGTGACCCATGGATGTCAATCTGGCCCGTTCACTGATCACCGCCCTGCTGTTCATCGTGTTCATCGGCATCGTGCTGTGGGCATGGAGCAAGGGCAAGCGCGACGATTTCGAGGCGGCGGCGCGGTTGCCGCTGGAAGACGACCTGGCTGAAGAACAGATGGCCCGCAACGGGAGAGGGCAGCAATGAGCGATTTCCTGCATGACGGCTGGAGCCTGTATATCGCCATCATCACGGTGGTGAGCCTGCTGGCCTGCGCCGTGTTCCTGAAGATGCTGTCGACGCAGAAGCTGGCCAAGGGCGAACAGCCTGGCACCACGGGCCATTCCTGGGACGATCTCGAGGAGTTCAACAACCCGTTGCCGCGCTGGTGGATGTGGCTGTTCTACATCACCATCGTGTTTTCCTTCATCTACCTGATCCTCTATCCGGGACTGGGCTCATGGGGCGGATATCTTGGCTGGTCCTCGACCGGCCAGTACCAGGAGGAGCAGAAACGCGCAGCCGCGACTTTCGGGCCGATCATCGACCGCTTCCTGAAGCAGGACGCCGTCATCGTGGCCGCCGATGCCGAGGCGCGCGAAATCGGCCAGCGGCTGTTCCTCAATTACTGCGCCCAGTGCCATGGTTCCGATGCCGGCGGTTCGCGCGGTTACCCCAACCTGCGCGACGGCGACTGGCTCTACGGCGGCACGCCGGAAGCCATCCGCACGACCATAGTCGACGGCCGTAACGGCGTGATGCCGCCGATGGCCGCTGCTCTCGGCAGCAGCGAGGATGTGCGCGATACCGTGCATTACGTGCTGTCGCTCGCCGGACGCACCCATGACGGCCTGCGCGCGCAGCGTGGCAGGGTGAAGTACGCGACAGCCTGCGTTGCCTGCCATGGCGCCGACGGCAAGGGCAACCAGCAGCTCGGCGCCCCCAACCTGACCGACGACATCTGGCTGCACGGCGGCACCGAGGCCGCGATCACCGAGAGCATCGTCAAGGGCCGTGTCAACCAGATGCCGGCGCACAGGGACTTTCTCGACGAGGGCAAGATCCACCTGCTGACCGCCTACGTGCTCGGCATATCGGGACAGGGCGGGAAGTAGATGTCTTCGGAGGGGCGCGCCGCGCCCGCGGCGGGCGCCGGGGAAGTCGAAACTTCCCTCTACGAGGTTCGCAAGCAGATCTACCCGCGCGCCGTCACTGGCTGGTTCGCCTGGTGGCGCGTGGCGCTGGTGGTGCTGACCCAGCTGGTGTTCTATGGCACGCCCTGGCTGACCTGGAACGACCGCCAGGCGGTGCTCTTCGACCTGGTCTCACGCAAGTTCTACATCTTCGGCATGGTGCTGTGGCCGCAGGATTTCATTTTCCTGACGGTGCTGCTGATCATCTCCGCCTATTCGCTGTTCCTGTTCACCGCGATCGCCGGGCGCCTGTGGTGCGGTTACGCATGTCCGCAGACGGTCTACACCGAGATCTTCATGTGGATCGAGCGCCGCATTGAGGGCGACCGCGTGCAGCGCATGCGGCTCGACCAGGGGCCGGCAAGCTTGCGCAAGTTCGGCCTCAAGGCGCTGAAACACGGTGTCTGGATCGCGCTTGCGCTGTGGACCGGCTTCACTTTCGTCGGTTATTTCACGCCGATCACCACACTCGCGGCTTCTTTCGCTGCGTGGACGCTGGGCCCCTGGGAAACGTTCTGGATCTTCTTCTACGCCTTTGCCACCTACGGCAACGCCGGCTGGATGCGCGAGCAGGTGTGCAAGTACATGTGTCCCTATGCGCGTTTCCAGAGCGTGATGTTCGATCCGGACACGCTGGTCATCACCTATGACACGCAGCGCGGCGATCCGCGCGGCGCCCGCGGCCGCAAGGCCGACCCGAAGGCGCTGGGTCTGGGCGATTGCGTCGACTGCAACATCTGCGTGCAGGTTTGCCCGACCGGCATCGACATCCGCAAGGGCCTGCAGTACGAGTGCATCGGCTGCGCCGCCTGCATCGACGGTTGCAACCAGGTGATGGACAAGATGGGTTATCCGCGCGGCCTGATTCGTTACTCGACCGAGAATGCAGTCTCCGGAAAATATGGGGACACCGAGATCCGGCGTCATGTGTTCCGGCCGCGGGTGCTGGTCTACGCTGCGCTGCTCGGCATACTGGTCATTGCCTTCCTCGGCGGGTTGCTGTTGCGCAGTCCCTTGAAGGTGGATGTGCTGCGAGACCGCGGCGCCCTGATGCGCGATGCGCCGGGCGGGCAAATCGAGAACGTCTACCGCCTGCAGTTCATCAACACCGACGAGGTCGCGCGCCGTTACACGATCGGCGTCGAGGGCCTCCCCGGACTGCGGGTCATGACCCCGCAGCCGATCGAGGTGCCGCCGGCCACGACCCAGGCCTTCCCGGTGTCGGTGCGCGTCGATCCGTCCGGGCTTGCGCAGGGTTCGCACCCGATCATGTTCCTGGTCAGCGACATCGACCGGCCCGAGGTGAGTGCGCGTGAAAAATCCCGTTTCTACATACGCTGAGGAGAGTCCCATGCACAACGCGACGCAGCAACTGCTGCCCTGGTACCGCGAACCCTGGCCCTGGCTGCTGATGGCGGGGCCGGTCGCGGTGATTTTTGCCGGCATCGCGACTGTCTGGATTGCCGTGGTCAGCAGCGACGGCCTGGTCGTCGATGACTATTACAAGCAGGGGCTGGCGATCAACCAGACGCTGGAGCGCGGCGCTCTGGCTGCACGCCTCGGTTACCGCGGCGAACTGCACCTGGCGGCCGATGCCCGCAGCGTGTCCCTGCGGCTGGAGGCGGGTGAGAGCGCTGTCCTGCCAGCGCAGCTGCAGTTGCGCGTCGTGCATCCGACCCGCGCCGGCCGCGACGGACTGGTGCTGCTGCGCCAGCAGAGCCCTGGTCAGTACGGGGGGGCGGTGCCTGAACTCAGCGCCGGCCGCTGGATACTGGTGCTGGAAGACATGCAGTCGAGCTGGCGCATCGGCGGCACGCTGACGGTGCCCGCGTCAGCCGCCGCAACATTGCTGCCGGACAACCCGGGATAGAGGGAGGACGCGGACATGGCCTGGAAACTCTTGTTCGGCTCGGATTTCGGCCTGATGAGCCTGCTGACCATCGTGATCATCATCGGCATCGGGGTCTGGCTGTACCTGTTTTTCCGCAGGAAGATCGCGGAAGACGAAAACCGGAAGCGTCCGGGCTGAGCCCGGAGCGGGGGCAACATGGGCAAGCGACTGATGTGGATATTGTGGCCGTCGTTCATTGTCGGCGGCATTGCGGAGGGCGTGTTTTTCACGCTGATCGATCCGCAGGAGCTGTACCTGCTTGGCGAGCCGGTGCACTGGTCGCCGACCGCGGTTTATTCAGTCGGTTTTTTCATGTTCTGGCTGATCGCCGCGGCCTCCAGCGCCTTTACCTGTTTCCTGCAGGGCGCGATGCCCGGGGACAAAGTTGCAGACTGAGCGCCCGGAGGGTTCACAGCCGGGCGCAATGACGATAGTCTGCGGGTAGTGCAAACCGGTTTTGCTGCAGCCGGCGTGCTGTAGCGGCTCGATTACGGGAGGTGGTCATGCTCCTGCAACGTCGCTTTGACAGTCTGGTGGACCGTCTTGCTGCGCAGACGGGGCTGCCCTTGCGCCTGCAGCTGTGGAATGGTCGCCGCGTCGACCTTTCGCCCAGTCCGACTGTAACCATTTCGGTGCCCAGGCCTTCGGCGCTGCGTTACCTGGTCAATCCCGACCTTGAAAAACTCGGCGAGGCTTTTGTCGAGGGTGACATCCAGGTCGAGGGGCCGATACACGAAGTGTTCCGGGTCGGCGAGAGGCTCGCGCGCCAGGTCGCCGGCGACGCCGGCGCACAACGCCGTGCGCGGGGACGCCAGCATACCCGCGCGCGTGACCGGCGTGCGATCGAGTACCACTACGACGTTTCGAACGATTTCTACGCGCTGTTTCTCGATCGCAGCATGGTCTATTCCTGCGCCTATTACCCTAACGAGTCCGTATCGCTGGACCAGGCGCAGGAAGCCAAGCTCGACCATATCCTGCGCAAGCTGGCGCTGCGCCCGGGCGACCGGCTGCTCGACATCGGCTGCGGCTGGGGGGCGCTGGTGATGCGCGCGGTCCAGCGCCATGGCGTGCAGGCCACCGGGGTCACCCTGTCCTCGAGGCAACTGGAATACGCCCGCGGGCGCATCCGCGCAGCCGGCCTCGGCGACCGCTGCCGGGTCGAGCTTTGCGACTATCGTGACCTTGAGGGCGAGTACGACGGCATTGCCAGCGTCGGCATGTTCGAGCATGTCGGGTTGCAGCACCTGCCGGAATATTTCGCGAAGATCCGTTCGCTGCTTGCTGCGGACGGACGGGTGCTGAACCACGGCATCACCACTTCGGATACCGAGGCGCGCTGGATGCCGCTGGGCGCCGGGGCGTTCATCGACCGCTACGTGTTTCCGGAGGGGGAGCTTCCGCATGTTTCGCAGGTGCTGCATGACATGTCCGGGGCCGGTCTCGAGGTGGTCGACGTCGAATCGCTGCGCCGGCATTACGCCCGGACCTGCCGCGAGTGGGCAGATCGCCTGGAAGCCGCCCGCGGGCGGGCCCAAGCCATTGCCGGTGGCAGGCGCACGCGCATCTGGCAGATCTATCTGGCCGGCTGTGCCTACGGTTTCGCAGAGGGCTGGATTAACCTCTACCAGGTGCTTGCCGGGCGCGCGGACAACACGCGCGGGGAGCGGATGCCGATGACCCGCGATTACATGTATGGCGCGGTGAGGTGAACGCCTGATCCGCCGGACGACGGATCAGGGCAGCGCGGGGCCCGGGGTCAGATGCGGCAGCCGTGCTGTCCGACCAGTTCGCGCAGGCTGTCGATCTTGAGTATTCGCAGGTGCTTGTTCTGTACCGCAACGAGCCCCTGCGCCTGGAACTGCGACAGCGTGCGGCTGACGGTTTCCAGTTTCAGGCCGAGGTAGCTGCCGATTTCCTCGCGGGTCATCCGCAGGTGGAACTCGGTTGAAGAGTAGCCGCGCGCGGCAAAACGTTGCGACAGGTTGAGCAGGAAAACCGCAAGCCTTTCCTCGGCGCGCATGCTGCCAAGCAGCAGCATGACCCCGTAGTCGCGGGCGATTTCGCGGCTCATGATGCGGTGGAAATGCTGCTGCAGCGAGGGGATTTCCCGGGACAGCAGTTCCAGGGATTTGAGCGGGATTTCACAGACCTCGCTGTCCTCCAGAACCACAGCGTCGCAGAGGTGCTGGCCGGTGCCGATCGCATCCATGCCGATCAGGTCTCCCATCATGTGAAAGCCGGCGACCTGTTCGCGGCCGTCCTCGTGCAGCACCGAACTTTTCATGAAGCCGGTGCGGATCGCGTACAAGGCATGCAGGGCTGCGCCGGCACGGAATACATGGTCACCACGCTTGAGCGAGCGCCGGATGTCGATCATCCGGTCCATCGACTTGAGTTCGCTTGCGCTCAGACCGGCAGGCAGGCACAGCTCGTGCAGGCTGCAGGTCGAGCACGCGGTTTTCAGCTTGTCGACTTCGACAATTCGCAGGGGGGTGGCCATGCCGGGAGGTTTGGAGTGATTTATATTGTACTTAACTAATATAGATATTACCGCCATTTTGATTTGCGTCAAAACAGTAACGCAGGACGTTGCGCAGAATGACGTCTGATTCGTGGCCTACTATCGATGAAACTCGTCCAAACCACCGCAATACCCGATGTTCTGCCTGTCGAAGTCGATCTCGACCTGATCCGGCGCATGGACCGCAACGGCCCACGCTATACCTCGTACCCGACGGCGGACCGTTTCGTCGAAGCCTTTAACGCCGAAACCTACAAATCCTGGGTGGCCCGGCGCAACATCGGCGGCATCCGCCGTGCGTTGTCGATCTACGTGCATCTTCCGTTCTGCAGCACGATCTGCTTCTACTGCGCCTGCAACAAGGTGGTCACGCGCGACCGCGGCAAGGGGGAGCGCTACCTGGACTACATGTTCCGCGAAATCGACCTGCAGGGGCCACTGTTCGGCGATGACCGGGTGGTGGAGCAGATGCACTGGGGTGGCGGCACACCGACCTTTTTCACGATGGTCCAGCTCGAGTCGCTGTGGCAGCGGCTGAAGCGCCATTTCCGGATGGCCGCTGACGGCGAATACTCGATCGAGGTCGATCCACGCAGCGTTGATGCCGCCGGCATGCATGCGCTGCGCGCCATGGGTTTCGGCCGTGTCAGCCTCGGCGTCCAGGATTTCGATCCCGAGGTCCAGCGCGCGGTCAACCGCGTGCAGAGCGAGGCACAGACGCTGGAGGTGATGCAGGCCGCGCGCACGGCGGGTTTTTCATCGATCAACGTCGACCTGATCTACGGACTGCCGAAGCAGAATGCGGCGAGTTTTGACCGCACGCTGGATCGCGTCATCGAGGCCTCGCCCGACCGCATCGCGATCTACAACTACGCGCACCTGCCGACGCGCTTCAAACCGCAGCGGCGCATCGCCGAGGCCGACCTGCCGCAGCCGGAGGTCAAGCTCGGGCTGATGGGGCTGGCGGCGCGCCGCCTGGGGGAGGCGGGCTATGTCTATATCGGCATGGACCATTTCGCGAAGCCTGACGATGCGCTGGCGGTGGCCCAGCGCAAGGGCCTGCTGCACCGCAATTTCCAGGGCTACTCGACCCATGCCGACTGCGACCTGGTCGGCCTTGGTGTGTCGGCGATCGGCGCGATCGGGCCGACATACAGCCAGAACCACCGCGAGCTCGCCGGCTATTACGACAGCCTCGACCGCGGCGAGCTGCCGGTGGCGCGCGGCCTCGAACTGTCGGCCGATGACCTGTTGCGCCGTGCAGTGATACAGGCGCTCAGCTGCCAGTTCCGGCTGTCGAAAGAATCCATCGAGATTGCCTATCTCATCGATTTCGACCGCTATTTTTCCGAGGAAATGGCCGATCTGCGCAGCATGGCAACGGACGGGCTGGTGCAACTCGACGCGGAATGGATTACCGTGACGCCACGGGGGCGCATGCTGGTCCGAAACATCTGCATGGTGTTCGACAAGTATCTGCGCCGAGAACGCGAGACCACCCGGTATTCGCGCGTCATTTAGAAGGCAGGCGTGATGGACGGCTGGCTGCAGGCGATGATGTTGACCGCATTCGGCGCGGGGCTGCTCGGTGGCGCCCACTGTGCCGCGATGTGCGGCGGCATCGTCAGCCTGACCTGTTCACCGGCGGCATCGCTGCAGCAGCGGCGCCGGAGTTTTGCCCTGGCCTACAACGCCGGCCGCATTGCGAGTTATGTGCTCGCAGGCATGCTGGCCGGGGCGCTGGGCCAGGCCGGCATGGCACTGCGCGGCGGCGCGCTGGCCCAGCACCTGCTGATGTTCCTGATGGGGGCGACGCTGCTCGTGGTCGCGCTGAGCGTCGCCGGTGTCGCGCCGGTGAACCGGGGCATCGAGGCGGCTGGCGGATTCCTCTGGCGCCGGGTGCAGCCGTTTTCCCGGCGTTTCCTGCCGGTGACCACGCCATGGCAGGCACTGGGTCTAGGTGCCTTGTGGGGCTGGCTGCCCTGCGGCATGGTGTATGCCGTGCTGCTGACTGCGCTGGCCTCCGGCAGCGCCGCCGAAGGTGCGCTGATACTCGCAGCCTTCGGTTTCGGGACGCTGCCCAACCTGCTGCTGATCGGCGCGGCAGTGCACCGTGCCCGCGGCTGGATGCAATGGCCTGCCTTGCGTTATGCCGCGAGCGCAGTGATTGCCGCCGTCGGCATCTGGGGCATGCTCCACGTGCTGCAGCCCGCGGCGCGGGATGGCGACAGCCTGCTCTGTCGCGTTGCGCCGGGGCTTGCCGAACTGCTACGCTGATCCTGAGCCGGCGGATCCCGGGAGCGGCTTAGCGAATCACGCCACAGGCCACGCGGCCGCCGGCGTTGCCGGTCGGGTCGGTTTTCAGGTCGTCCGCATCCATGTGCACGATGACGGCGCGGCCGATGATGCCGTCAGGTTTGTCCCGGCTGACCGAAATTCCGCCAACGACGAAATTCACCGTGGCGGTGCCCTGGTCGTTGAAATTCAGGTTGCCAAGGTCGCCCGCGTGTTTTGCCGATTCATACGGCCCACTGTGTTTATGGCCTCCCGGGTTGAAATGTCCGCCGGTACTCATGCCTTTGGCATCGCTGCAGTCGCCCTTTTCGTGGATGTGGAAACCTTTGGGCCCTTTGGTATGACCGCTGAAGCTGCCGCTGATGCGGACGATGTCGGGGCCGGCCTGGGTGAAGGTTACGGTGCCCCTGACCTGGCTGCCGCTGCGTGGCTCCAGTACGGCGGTGGCCGTGGATTCCTGCTGTGCGGCGGGGCCGGCGCAGCCGGCGGCAATGCCGGCGCATGCCGCCGTGATGACGAGGCGTTTCATGAAACCTCCTTTGACTGATTGTGAGCGCTGCGTTTTTGACGCGAAATATAGTTGTAAGTATTTGATTTTATTTATTTTTTTAACATCGAACCTGCTGCTTGCAGAACTGCTTCAACGGCGTGACCGTGCTTGTTCCGGCGACGCGCTGTTGCGCGCGCGTGGTCGAGCCATGCTCCAGTGCCAGCCGCATTTCATATTTGCTGAAGAAGGTATTGAACATTTCCCCGCCCAGCGTGCCGGTGGCATGCAGCGCGTCACTCGCCGCATCGTATTCGAGCAGGATTGCGCACAGCGGCTGCGGTGCCGGCCCGCCGAGCACGCGGGCGCCCGCGGCGGGATCGTATTCGCTGTGTTCGGAGCAGCAGTGGATCATGTTCGGCCTGCTGATGCGCGATGCCGTCGACTGGTCGCGGTAACTGATGAAGCTGATCTGCCGCGTCGGATAGGTGAGTTGGTGGGAGCAGATCGCCGAATAGGCGACGATGGCGCCGCGCGGGCCGACGCCGCCCGGCCACTGGTAAGCCGCACCGGTTTCCGTTTTGAGCGGCACGTTCCTGCCGGTCGGCTTGCCGAGGTTCAGCAGGAAGCAGGGGGTGCCTTCGAAGGGGTAGTGAAAGACGTAGTTTTCGCCGACCGCAAGCTGCGCCGCGCGCAGCGGCCGTCCGCCGTCGTCTGTCAGCTGCGTGCGACCGTAGCTGCGGGGGCGGGCATCCGCGGCGGCGGCACTTGCCGCGCCGCCATGCAGGGCGATGGCCGAAGCTGCGCAGACTCGGATGAATTCACGGCGTTCCATCGCTGCCCTCCCGGAAGGATGCGCAGCCATTGTTGAGAAAACATTCGGCCGCTGTCAATAGCGTCGCGGGCAGGCGGGGATTACTGCAGCGGGCCGCGCAGTTTGTCCGGGACGTGGAGGATTTTCAGCCTGATCTCGCGGCGCAGCAAATCCTCGTCCCGCCCCTTGACGAAAAACTTGTGCACTTCGCCTTCGTTGATCGCCGCCGTCGCGGTGCCGAAGTCGCCGACGCCGCTCAACATGATGCGCACGATTTCCGGGTACATCAGTTTCACCCGGCGCAGGAATTCCACGCCGCTCATCTCCGGCATGTTCTGGTCCGAAATGACGATGCTGACCGGGTGGTTGGCGAGCAGCTCGAATGCATCGTGGGTGTTGCCTGCGGTGAGCACCGGGTGCCCGTCCTTCTGCAGCAGCAATTTGCTCAGCAGCAGGTGGTCGTTGTCGTCATCGATGATCAGCACCGCCGGCGTGCGATCGGTGGCGTCCGCGCTGCGTGCGCGGTGCAGCGGATGCCCCGCGGTGAGCAGGGCGGCGCAGGCATCGGCGGTCAGCGGCCTGGAGAACAGGTAACCCTGGGCCTGGTCGCAGCGGTTTTCGCCGAGGAAGGCCAGTTGCTCCTCGGTCTCCACACCTTCGGCGATGACTTTCAGTCCGAGGCTGTGCGCCAGCGTGATCACCGTTCGCGCGATCACCGCATCGTCGGCGTCAATGGTGATGTCGTGGACGAAGGAGCGGTCGATTTTCAGCGCGTCCAGCGGGAATCGTTTCAGATAGCTCAGGCTGGAGTAGCCGGTGCCGAAGTCGTCGGCGGCGAGCAGGATGCCCAGCGCCTCAATCTGCTCCAGCACGACAATCGCTTCCTCGGGATTCTCCATCAGCGAGCTTTCGGTGATCTCGATCTGGATCAGCCGCGGCTCGATTCCGGACGCCGCCAGTGCCTTGCTCATCACTTCGCTGAAGCCCGGCTGGCGCAGCTGGCGTGCTGAGAGGTTGATCGCCACCGGCACCGGCCTGATGCCGGCATCAAGCCAGCTGCGGATCTGGGCGCAGGCCGCCTGCGCCACCCATTCGCCGACCTGCACGATCAGTCCGGTTTCCTCCAGCAGCGGAATGAATTGTGCCGGCGGCACCAGGCCCTGATCGGGGGATTGCCAGCGCAGCAGCGCTTCCAGTCCGGAAATCCTGCCGCTGGCGATGTCGATCTTGGGCTGGTAATGCAGGATGAATTCCTTGCGTTCGAGCGCGCGGCGCATGCGCGTCTCCAGTTGCAGCTTCTCGGCTGCTCGCGCGTTCATTGATGCGGTGTAGTACTGGTAGTTGTTGCGCCCGGCGGCCTTCGCGCCGTACATCGCGGCATCGGCATTGCGGATCAGGGTTTCAATGTCGTCACTGTCGTTCGGATACAGCGTGATTCCGATGCTGGTGGTGACGAAGACCTCGTGGCCGTCGAGGTCGATGGGGGCGGCGAGCGCCTTCAGTATTTTCTGTGCGACATGCCCGGCATTCTGCGGGCCGGACAGTTCGGACAGGATCACCGCGAACTCGTCGCCGCTCAGGCGGGCAACGGTGTCGCTGGGACGCAGGCTCGCAGTCAGGCGCGCGGCCACCTGTTTCAGCAAAAGGTCGCCGGTGGCATGGCCCAGCGTATCGTTGACCAGCTTGAAGCGGTCGAGATCAAGGAACAGCACGCCCAGCGTCCAGTTGTTGCGCCGCGCATGCGCCACTGACTGGCGCAGCCGGTCGTTGAACAGCACCCGGTTGGGCAGCCCGGTGAGGCTGTCAAAATGCGCGAGCTGTGCCAGCTGTTCCCGCGAGAGCTTGGCCTCGGTGATGTCCTCGGCGATGCCGGCGATGCGGTAGACCTCGCCATGCACGTTGCGGATCGGGAAGGCACGGTCGTGCACCCAGCGCACGCTGCCGTCGGTGTGCACCACTCGGTATTCGATGTCGTAGCTGCCGAGCGGGGCTTTCTGCTTGCGTGCGAACTGCACGCGCTGGCGGTCATCCTCGTGGATCGCCGCCAGCCATGACTTCGGGTCTTTTTCCAGGTCGCTCAGCAGGCGCCCGGTGACCGACTGGTAGTTCGGGCTGGCATAAAGCGTCGTGCGCTGCCCGGCGTCGGTGATCCAGAACACCTGCGGCACATGCAGGGCCAGTTCGCGGAACTGGGCGTCGCTTTCCTGCAGCGCGCGCAGGGTGTTCTGGTGCTGTTCCTGCAGGCTCAGGTTGGTCAGCGCGAAGGAAATATCGCTGGCCATTTTCTGCATGAGGTTGACGACCTCGTGGTCGAAGAAATCCTGTTCCGTCGCCTGCAGGCCGAGCACGCCGACAACTTCGTCGCTGCAGGAAAACGGCAAGGAGGCGAGTGAACGGAAGCCGGAGTCCCTGGCGCGCTGGTGCCAGCGTGCCAGTTCAGGATCACTGAGCAGGTCGTTGCTGACCATCACCCGGTTTTCCCGGAATGCCCGGCTCGCAAGCCCGCGGCCTTCCGGGACAGCGGGATTGGACGACACCCTGAGATCGCTCAGGTAATTCCTGCTGACGCCGGCATAGGCGACGACATTCAGCTCGCGGGTGACCGGATCGTGGGTGCGGATCCAGGCCGATCCCAATCCGCCGTCGCTGACGGCGATCCGGCAGATGGCGCGGAACAGTTCGTCCTGGTCGCGCGTGCGCACGATTGCCGCATTGGTTGCGCTGAGCGTGCTGAAGAAGCGGTTCAGCCGCATGATCCGCATTTCGGCCAGCTTTCGGTCGGTGATGTCGCGATTGACGCCGACGAGGCCGAACACCCTGCCCGCGCCGTCCTTCAGCGGAACCTTGGACGTCAGGTGCCAGCGCGGAACGGGGCCAAGCTCGCCGGCTCTTGTGGTGCGTGTTTCGCGGTCGGTCATCGGCTGTCCCGACTCGATGACCTTCCGGTCTTCCTCGCGGTAGCGTTTTGCCATATCGGGTGGAAAGAGTTCGTCCACCGTTTTGCCGATGATTTCCTCGTGGCGCTCGATACCGCGTATCTTCAGGTAGGCGATGTTGGGCAGGACAATCCGGCCATCGAGGTCGCGCACGTAGATGCGTTCCGGCAGGGCGTCGATCACCGTGCGCAGCAGAAGGCGCTCCTGGGCAAGCGCATCCTCGATGCGCTTGCGTTCCGAGATGTCCTCCATCATGCGCAGGAGATAAAGCGGTTCTCCGGCGGAGTCGCGCACCAGGGAAACCGAGCGGTCGGTCCACACTGTCGAGCCATCCTTGCGCCGGTAGGGCCGCTGTGAGCGGAAAATCCGCATCTCGCCCTTCAGCATCTGCTGCAGGTAATGCGGCCGGTCGGTTTCGAGGTAATCCGGCGTCAGTATGTCCGCGGTGGTCATTTTCAGCAGTTCTTCCCGGGAATAGCCGAGGATTTCGCAGGCCCGGGGATTGGCGTCGAGGATTTCTCGACCGAAGCTGGTATGCATGATGCCGACCGGCGCCATGTTGAAAGTGGCCTGGTAACTGTCCTCGGCATTTTTGCGGGCGGTGATGTCCTCGATCACGAATATGTAGTTGGCGGAGCCGCTGGCAAGGTCTTTCACCAGAGAGGTCGTGCGTCTCACCCAGATCGGCTCGCCGTCCTTGCGCAGGTATCTTCGCTCGGTCTGCACATGGTCGGTTTCTCCCGCCAGCAGGCGCAGCCTTGCGGCGGCGTCCCGGCTGCGGTCGTCCGGATGACTGATCCGGCGCAGCAGCGTACCCAGCAGTTCCTCCTTCGCGTAACCGGTCATCTCGCAGAATTTGCGGTTGACGGAAATGATCCTGCGGTCGAGGTCGGTGCGGACGATGCCGACGGCTGCCTGTTCGAAGGTCTGCTCCAGGTGGGTTTCGGCTTCCTTGCGTGCGGTGATGTCCTGGATCACGGCGATGACGTGCGAGGGCTTGCCGTCGGAGCCGCGGACCGAGGAGATGGTGACGTTGCACCAGATGGTGCTGCCGTCCTTGCGCCGGTAGCGCCGTTCCCGGGTGTAGCTTTCGAGCTGGCCGCCGAGTATTTTCTCGTTGTAGCGGTGGGCTTCCTGCTGGTCTTCGGGCAGCGTGATGTCGGCTGCGGTGAGTTGCATCAACTCCTCGCGGGTATAGCCGAGCATGTCGCAGAATTTCTGGTTGACGCGCAGCCAGGGCGAGTTGCGCCCGCCGGGAAGGCGCAGGCTCATGCCGACGCCGGCCTGCTCGAACGAGGCCGTGAACAGGTCTTCCGCCGCCTTCTGGTGGCTGAGGTCGGCGACCATCGAGATGATGTAGCGCGGTGTGCCGTCAGGCCAGCGCGCCAGCGACATCGAGCGCGCGACATGGATGATGCCCTGGTCCCGGCGCACATAGCGTTTCTCGGCATAGCTGTGCGGGACCCTGCCGCTGACCAAGCTCGCGTTCTGAGCGCGGCTGTCCTCGCGGTCATCGGGGTGCGTGATGTCGTCGAGGGCGTTTTTTGCCAGCAATTCCTCCCGGGCGTAACCCAGCAGCCCGCACAGGCGGTCGTTCACGGCCAGGTAACGCCCGGACGTATCGGTGAGGGCGACCCCGATGGCTGCCTGTTCGAAGGTGGCGCGGAACAGCTCCTCCTCCTCCTTGCGCCGGGTGATGTCCTCGATGACCCGGATCAGGTACTGGGGCCTGCCGTCCTCGTCCCGCGCCAGCGATACCGTGCGGTTGACCCAGAGCAGGGTGCCGTCCTTGCGCCGGTAGCGTTTTTCTCCCGAGAAACTGCTGATTTTTCCCGCGAGCAGCTGTTCCCGCTGTTGCAGGTCCTTGTCCGTGTCGTCCGGATGCGCGATGTCCCGGGTGGCCATGCCGAGGATTTCCCCGCGGCTGTAGCCCAGCATTTCGCAGAAGCGGCGGTTGGCCAGCAGGTAGCGGTCGTCGAGCGTGGTATGGGTGATGCCGACGGTGGCCTGCTCGAAGGTCATGCGGAACTGCTGCTCGGCGGCACGGCGGCTGGAGACATCCTGGATCATTGCGATGAAGTAATCCGCGCTGCCGTCCGGTTTGCGCACCAGTGCCACGGATGCAGTCACCCAGATCGCGGTGCCGTCCCTCCGGAGGTAGCGTTTCTCCCGAGAGCTCGTGCCGGCCTCCGTTTCATCGATCAGCCGGTCGCGCAATTGCGCTGACACCGCGCGGTCTGCGGGATGGGTGAGATCGCGCAGGTTGTGTTCCAGCAGTTCATCGCGCGTGTACCCCAGTATTTCGCAGGCTGCCGGGTTGGCGGTGAGGACACGGCCGTCGATCGCGGAGTGGATGATGCCGATCGGCGCGTGCTCGAAAGTCGCGCGGTTGCGCTGCTCTGCAGCCTCGCGGCCGGTGATGTCGATGGCAATGCCGCCGATCGCGTGCACTGTGCCGTCGATGTCGCGCAGCGGAAACTTGGTGACCAGCGAGGTATGGAGCCCGTCGACATACAGCGCCTGTTCCTCGAACGTCATTGCGGTGCCGGTCTCCAGCACACGACGGTCATTGCCGCTGAAAACGGCGGCCTGCTCCGCGCTGAAAATTGCGGCATCGGTGTTCCCGATCACTGCGGCCGCTTTCATGCCGAAGGCCTGCAGGAAACGCGGATTGACGTGCAGGTAGCGGCCTCCGGTGTCCTTGATGAAGGTCGGCGCCGGCGTGTTTTCCAGGAAACTGCGCAGGCGCGATTCATTCTGCTGTGCCTTGTCGCGCAGCCGCCGGCGCTCAAGCACACCCTCGACCGCGGCGGCCAGCCGGCCCAGCCGGTCCTTCAGCAGGAAGTCGTCGGCGCCGAGCCGGATCACCTCTGCCGCTTCCGGTTCGGTGATGGCGCCGGAAACCAGGATGAACGGAATGTCCAGCCCGCAGTCGCGCAGGATGGTCAGCGCGCGCAGTCCGCTGAAGCGGGGCAGGTGGTAATCGGAGAGGATGATGTCAGGGTGCGCATCTAGGGCGCTCCTGTATTCTGCTTCCGTCTGCACACGCGTCCAGGAAAAGACATGCCCTGCCTCCCTGAGGGTGGCGATCAGCAGTTCGGCGTCGACGTCCTGGTCTTCTACGAGCAGCCCGCGCAACTGTCGTGCCGGGCTCAGCATGAGAGGCCGTTGCGGACTGACGGAACACGGCGCCGAAGGTGGCCGGCTGCAGGTTCGGGGCATGCGGGCGGAAGATTCATCGGTGCAACCCGTCTCCGATTTTGCAGACTGGGTCCCTTAGGGTAAGGCAGATTGGCCTAATTATGGTGCATTCCAGCCGCCGGACATGTCCGGGAGGCGCAGGGATTGCGATATCGCGTTATTTACGGCCTGAAAAACCGTTTTCTTGAAGGGGATTTTCGGGCGGCGCGACAAGGAAAGGCTGCTACTGGTGAAGGCCTGCGTGTGCGCAATGCGGCCGCTGGACGCTTGCTCCACGGCATGTCCGTTGGCAACGATGGGTTACCCGGAGGTTTTCGTCAATTCCGGGGAAACTCAATGCCGGTGATCGTGTAGGCTCCGCCGATTTTTTCCGCACTGAACCGGACTTTGTCCCCGGCCTTGACCTGCTCCAGCATCGCCGGGTCCTTGACCTGGAACACCATGGTCATCGGCGGCATGTCGAGGTTGGGGATGGGGCCGTGGCGCAAGGTGATCTTCTTGGCGTCCAGATCGACCTTGCGCACCTCGGCGTCCGACAGAGCACTTTTTGCCGGGGATGCGGCAGCCGGCGCCGGATGGTGGGCTGCATGGTCAGCGGCAGTTTGCTGGGCGTGGACCGGTGCTGCCGCGAGCATCGCGGCAATCATCAGCATTTTCTTCATGGCGAACTCTCCTGGAATGTATGTTGTATCTGGCCGATCAGTAACGGGCATAAACGGAATGACGGCCGTCCTTGCTGACCAGCAGTACGTTGTAGCGTTGCGGCGTAGGCGATTCCATGCCGGGCGAGCCCTGCGGCATGCCGGGCACGGCGAGGCCGGCCGCGGCGGGGCGTTCGGCGAGCAGGCGTTTGATTTCCCGCGCCGGCACATGACCCTCGATGGCATAACCATCGACGATGCCGGTATGGCAGCCGCCGAGGTTTTCCGGTATGCCGCGGCGCTTGCGCTCGACAGCGGTGTCTTCGACTGCGACGGACTTCACACGGAAGCCGTTGGCGCGCAGATGGTCCATCCACGCGCCGCAGCAGCCTCAACTGGGGTTGAGATAAACGGTGACCAGCGGCGGTTCCTTGGCGCAGGCCAGTCCGGTCACTGCGGTGGCGGCGAATGCGGCGATGAATTGTCTGCGTTTGATCATCATGATGTCTTATCTCCGGGTGACGTTGATCTTGCCGACCATGCCGGCCTCGAAATGCCCGGGCAGCAGGCAGCCGAAATGGAATTCGCCGGCCCTGGTGAACTGCCAGACGATGGTTTCCGTCTTGCCGGGAGAGACATGGGCCATGTACGGCTCGTCGTGTTCCATGTTGGGGAATTTTTTCATCAGCTCCGCGTGTTCCTTCAGCTCGGCCATGTTGCCGAGCACGAACTCATGCATGACCTTGCCCGAGTTCCTGACGATGAAGCGGATGGTCTCGCCCTGTTTCACGGTCAGCGCAGCCGGCGTGAAACGCATTTTGTCGTTCATGTCGACCTTGATCGTGCGGTCGATTCGTTTCGGGTCGCCCTGTTTGCCAAAGGCTTTTTCTTCCGGATTGATCGCGGCCGGTTTGCCGCTTTTTTTGCCATGGGCTTCACCATGTGCCCAGGCGGGTGCTGTCGAGAAAGCGGCAAGCATCAGTGCGGCCACCAGCGGGTAACGGATGTTCATCGAGCGTCCTTAATAAAAATAATAATAAAATCAAATACTTAGTGATTGTGTCCGGAAGCCGGCTTGCGTGCCCGGAATTCGCGATCCGGCGTGACAGCCGGTGCTGGCTTCGCCTGGGTCGCCGGTGGCGCTTCGCCGGTCCATTCGCGGGCCACGGTGCCCGGCGGATGCTTGAACCAGCCCGGATCCTTGTAATCGTTGCGCGCGAGGCCGTCGCGCACCTTGACCACCGTGAACATGCCACCCATCTCCAGCGGGCCGAAGGGACCATGGCCGGTCATCATCGGCAGGGTGTTGTCGGGCAGCGGCATTTCCATCTCGCCCATGTCGGCCATGCCGCGCTCGCCCATCACCATGTAGTCGGGCACCAGCTTCATGATCTTCTGCGCGACGCCGCGATGATCGACGCCGATCATGGTCGGCACGCCGTGGCCCATTGCGTTCATCACATGGTGCGACTTGTGGCAATGGATGGCCCAGTCTCCCGGCACGTCAGCGGTGAACTCGAAGGCGCGCATCTGGCCGACGGCGACATCGACGGTGACTTCCGGCCAGCGTGCCGACTTCGGCACCCAGCCGCCGTCGGTGCAGGTGACCTCGAAATCGTAGCCGTGCATGTGCACAGGATGATTGGTCATCGTCAGGTTGCCGAAGCGGATGCGCACCCGGTCGCCGGTGCGCACGACGAAGGGATCGATGCCGGGAAAGGCGCGCGAGTTCCAGCACCACAGGTTGAAGTCGAGCATGGTATTGACCCTGGGCGTGGCGGCGCCGGGCTCTATGTCGAAGGCGTTGAGCAGGAACACGAAGTCGCGATCGACCTTCATGAAGTTCGGATTCTTCGGGTGGACCACCAGGAAACCCATCATGCCCATCGCCATCTGCACCATCTCGTCGGCATGGGGGTGGTACATGAAAGTCCCGGACTTCTTCATCTCGAATTCGTAGACGAAGGTCTTGCCGGCCGGTATCTGCGGCTGGGTCAGTCCGCCGACACCGTCCATGCCGTTGGGCAGCAGGATGCCGTGCCAGTGGATGGTGGTGTGTTCCGGCAGCCTGTTGGTGACGAAAATGCGCACCTTGTCGCCCTCGACACATTCGATGGTCGGCCCTGGTGACTGGCCGTTGTATCCCCAGAGGTTGGCGGTCATGCCGGGGGCGATCTGGCGGCGTACCGGTTCGGCGATGAGATGGAATTCCTTCCAGCCGCGGTTCATGCGCCAGGGCAGGGTCCAGCCGTTCAATGTGGCGACCGGGTTGTAGGGGCGACCGTTGGGGGGTGACAGCGGCGGCTGCATGTTGGGCGAGGTTTGCATCGGTGCTTCGGGCACGGCACCTTGCGCGGCGCGGCTGACCGTGGCGGCGCCAAGCAGTGCGGCGCCGGAAGCACGCAGGAAGTTGCGTCGTTTGTTCATCGGGTTATCCATGTTCAGTGGCCTCCGCCCGCTGCCGGGGCAGCAGTGCGCATGTTTGCGCCCGGGGCGCTGATGGCGCCGGGCGACTTGCCGTTGATGGCGAACTGCAGCGTGGCATCCGCAATCCAGAAATCGCGCTGTGCCTCGATGCTGCTGATCACTGCGCCGACCTGCTGCCGTGATTCGGCCAGCAGCTCGAACACGCTCATCAGCATGCCGTTGTAACGCAGCAGTGTTTCTTCGCTGATGCGCAGGCGCAGCGGCACCACCTCGTCGCGATAATGCCGGGCGATGTCGTAGGCGGTGCGCCAGGCGCCCCAGGCCTCGCGCACTTCGGAGCGCGCGCGCACGGCGAGGTCTGCCGCGCGGTTCACGGCCTGCATGTACGTGTGTTCGGCGCGCGCGTTCCTGGCCGTGCCGAAATCGAATATCGGCAGCCGCAGTTCGATTTCGTAGCCGGTCTGCCGCGGCTCTCCGCTCTCGCTGTTGCGGATGTATTTCGCTTCGAGCACGCTGAACCAGCCGGTGGTCTTCGTCAGTCCCAGGGTGCCGGCGATGTTGGCGGCGTCCTGCATTGCGCCCTGCAGGTCGAGGCGCTGGCGCATCGCCTGCTGCTCGATGTCCGCAATTTCGCGGGGGGATTGCGGCAGGTCGGGCAGCCGTTCCGGCAACCGGTAGGCGAGCTGGTCGCCCCACAGGCCCATCATCCGGTTGAGCTGTTCGCGCGCGGCGAGTGCAGACTGGCGCGCGCGCGCCAGTTGCGTGGCGGCATCGGCGTAAAAGGCCTGTTCGCGGGCCTGGTCGAGCTTGCTGAAATTGCCGGCACGGGCCATGCGTCGGGCCAGTTCCGCCGCAGCTTCGGCGGCGGACTTGACCTGTTCCGCATAACTGGCGGATTGCTGCGCGGCAACCGCATGGATCCAGGCGCGCCGGGTGTCGGCGGCGACCTGCAGGATTTCCGCGGTCAGCCGGTTCTGCGCGATCTGGAAGCGTTCGCCTTCGATGCGGGTGCGCACCGGCAGGGTGAGCAGTCCCAGCAGGTCAAAAATGAAGGCGCGCTCGTATTCGACGACCTCGCCGCGGTGCACGCGGCCGAAGGAGAAGCCCGGGTTGCGCAGGCGGCCGGCTTGCACCAGATCGGCTTCGGCGATGCCGAGTTCGGCGTACTGCGCCTGCAGGCCGCGGTTGTTGAGCAGCGCGATCTGCACCGCGGCGTCGGCAGTCAGCGGCTGGGCGAGCAGCTTGCGCACTTCATCGGCTGCGCGATCTGCATCTGCTTCGCTCTTGATCCACGGTGCCTGCTGGCTGAGGCCGCGCGCGGTGAGCGCTTCGCTGACATTGCGGGTGCCACCGTCTTCCGAGAAAGTGGTACAGCCGCCGAGCAGCAGGGCCATCGCTGCAATCATGAACTTGCGCAGGGCGCTCATTTCTGTTCCCCGGGATGATGTCCGGCATGTCCGCCAGCCTTGTCGGGTTTCGGGCCCGGGGCCGTGCCGCGGAGGATGCCGATGTGCCCCCCGATGCGGGCAACCTCGTCATTCAGTTCGCGCCAGGGTCCGGGTTTTTCGTCCCCCAGTGGCCGGTAGCCGGCAAAAGCCGAAGCATAAGCTGGCGCCGGCACGACGACGGCCGGATCAGCGGGATGGCTGCGCTTGCCCTGCTGCGCGGCTGCGGGTTGCAGCCAGGCGGCAGCGAGCGCGCAGCACAGGACTGCGAATTTCGCTTGCATGTGATTCCCCGATGCAGGTTGCGGGCAGGTGAGTGCCCGACATGACGCCGGCGCACAGGGCGCAGGCATCGTTGCAGTTCAGACGGGAATCAGGCCCGGGGCGGGCGCTGGGGCAGTTCGGGGATGTAAAGCGTTGCGAGTGAAGAAACGCGTGATACCAGTATGCGCGGGACTTCGGCGATGCCGGCAATCAGGGCCGGTGCGCCTGCGGATACCACATGGTGACAGCAGGAGTGTCCGCCGGCCGGATCTGCAGTGCCGCTGTCGCTCTGGTGATGATGGTCCATGGCGACATCCGCCGGTGCGTGCTGCTCATGATGCTGATCATGTCCGTCACCGTGCATCGTCTGCGCATCGGTGCAGGCCATTGCCGGCGTATATGCGGCAAGACCCTGCGCGGGCAGGGCAAGCAGCAGTATGGCGACCAGCAGTGCACGGAAGCGGTTCATCGGGTGCGAGTGTAAGTGAATCCTGAATTTTCCTGCAATCGCCGATCTGACCCCAAGACAGGTCTTTGGTTCGCAGGCATGGCGCATCCCGTTTTTACCGGGTGTGCAACTTCAGTCAGGGCACTGCATGGATCAATTACCTGATTCTGATGAAGTTTTGAAATCAGATGTCGAAAAGTCAACTGAAATGACGAAAAGTCAGCAAAATCCGGGTTCAAAATCAAGCCATAACATGTTGTAAATAATGACTTTTTTCACTTGATTTTGCGGCCGGCATCGTTACACTGCCCGCGTGCGAAAAGTTTCCAAACATGACTTGCTTCCCCGGCTGTCCGTACTGGCCGTTGCCGCCTGTTTCAGCGGTGCGGCGCTGGCCAATCCGTCGAACCCGACGGTGGTGCACGGCACGGCCACGTTCCAGCAGGCCGGCAACATCCTCAACATCACCAACAGTGCCAACGCGATCATCAACTGGGGCTCGTTCTCGATCAGCGTCGGCGAACTGACCCGCTTCATCCAACCTTCCGCCCTGTCGGCGGTGCTGAACCGCGTGACCGGCCAGGATCCCTCGGTGATCCTCGGCGCATTGCAGTCGAACGGCCGGGTGTTCCTGATCAACCCCAACGGCATCGTCTTCGGCGCCGGCTCGCAGGTGGACGTGGCCGGCCTGGTGGCCTCGACGCTGAACCTGAGCAACGACGACTTTCTCAACAACCGCATGCGCTTCACCGACGGCGCGGGTGCGGGCAGTGTCCTGAACCAGGGCCAGATCACCGGCGGCAGTGTCTACCTGGTGGGCAATGCGGTGAGCAACAACGGCCTGATCACCAGCCCCAACGGCGAAGTGGTGCTGGCGGCGGGCAACAGCGTGGAACTGGTGAGCCCGGGCACGCCGAACCTGCGGGTGGAGGTGGTGGCGGCGGAGAACGAGGCGCGCAACCTCGGCACGATCAGCGCGGAGGCCGGGCGCATCGGCATCTACGCGGGGCTGATCAACAACTCCGGCACGCTCAACGCCAGCAGTGCGGTCGCGGAAGGCGGGCGTATCCTGTTGAAAGCGAAAAAAGACATCACGCTGACATCAACCAGCGTCATCGATGCCAGCGGTCAGGGTGGTGGCGAGATCATCGCCTTTGCCGACAACAACATGTACGTCGATGGTGTGCTGAATGCTTCGGCGCCGGTCAGTGGTGATGGCGGTTTTATCGAAACTTCCGGCAAGAACCGCGTTAAGGTTGCTGATTCAGTGGTGATCAGCACTTCGGCGGTGAACGGCAAGACGGGAACATGGCTGATTGACCCCACCGATTTCGTGATCGCCTATGGTGGCGGCGATATCTCCGGCGGGACGCTGGGGGGGCTGCTGGATCTCAACAATGTGGTGTTTGCATCCACAAACGGTGCTAGTGGTTACGGCGGCGATATTCTCGTCAACGATGGAATTTACTGGAGCAGTGACAACAGCCTGACCCTGACGGCGATTAATAACGTCGTAGTGAATGAAGCCATATCCAACGGCGGCGGCAGTGGCGGCCTGAATCTGTATGCCGGCTGGAACGGCAGTGGCGATCCGGCGACCCCCACGCTGGTACCTTCGGTGGGCGATGTAATTGTTAATGCACCCATCAGCGTCGGCTCGGCTCTCAAAATGGCTGCGGGCAATGACATCCTGATTTTTAACGGTGTTCAGGTCTACGGGCGCGGTGGCGGGGACGGCGGTGGTTCCGCCAGCATCATGCTGACCGGCCGATCGGTAGTAATCGACGACTGGGTGGCTGCATACGGACAGCCTGGTTATGCCTCCGGCATTGCAGGCGGTAACGCCAATATCACGATTGCTGCCGGGACGGATGGCGTAACGGTGTACGGCGGGCTTAGTGCCCAAGCCGCCTATGGCGGCTCCGGTGGTGTGGGCGGCAATGCCGGAATCCAGGTCACATCGGCAGGCAATGTGAATGTTTATAACCTCGTTGAGGCGCGCGCCGGCGGGGACTACTACGTTAGCGCCAATGGTGGCAATGCCAGCATCCAGTTGACCAGTTCGGGTGGCAGCATCAACGTCATAGACGGCGGAGAGATTTCTGCGCGCGGAGGTGACGGTGGTTTGTTTAACGGCGGTTCTGCGCTGGTTAAACTGAATGCCGCGCAAGGCATCCAGATCGACGGTTCAGAAGGTTGCTGCACTTCTGTGGAGGCTCGCGGAGGTAGCGGTGATACTGGCGGCAGTGCTGTCGTGGAACTGGTCAACACCGGCTCTTCAAGTGCGATCACGGTTTCCAACGGCGCCTATGTTGATGCGCGAGGCGGCGATGGACCGGAAGGTGGTGTCGGTGGTTCCGCGCTGACCACCTTCATATCTTCCGGCGGCATCGTCCTGAACAACTCCCAGTCCTCGGCGCAGGGGGGGCATACCTATTTTTACGACGGTACAGGCGGTGCAGCGACGTTCAGCATGTTTGCCGGCGGTAATGTGCAGATCGAAGGTGCAGAAGGGGTTGCAAGGGGAGGCGAGGGGGCCGCGGGCGGCAGTGCCGCGGTTCTGGTGGTTGCCGGAGGTAATGTCAATATCAACAATTACTATTATTACGGCCTGCACTCTTCCGGAGGTAATGGCGTAAACGGTGACGGGTTGGCATCCACGGTGGTTTCCGCGTCCGGTGACGTCAACCTCAGTAACGCCTATCTTAGCAGCGGAGGTGTGGTCGGTTTGGGGGCAGGCAACAACATAGTGGTGGACTATGGTTCCGGTGTTTACGGCAGCACCGGTCTCAGCGTCAGCGCACTGGGCAATCTGTCCGTGACGAACCAGAGCTATATGAGTGGCGGCAGCGGCAATGCCTTCATCAACACCGGCGGCAACGTATTGGTCGATCAGAGCGAGATCTACGGCAGTCCGGATGTATTCATGCAGGTGGGCGGCGTCATCGACATCAATGGCACATTGGCCTACGGGGGCAAGATCTCGGCTTCCTCGCCTAGTACCATCAACATCAACTTCACCAGCACGAGCGGCGGGTTTGCGGTGAACGGTATTGCCGGCCTGGTTTACGATCCCGCGACCAATACCGGATTTTTTGTGAACGGAGTCGGGGCATCCATAGGCAACGGCATCAACATTGTTTATTCCGGAACACCGCCTGACACCCTGAACATACCGACCGAAACTCTGCTCGTGGCCATGGGCGCATCGACCAAACCGCCCGATCCCGACAAGGACAAAAACGTTTTTGACGAAGTCAGCGAAGAGAAGAAAAAGGACGCACCGGTATGCCGTTGACGATGGCTTATCGCTGATCGAATCGCCCCGGCCCCGAGCCGGGGCTTTTTTTGACGCGCAGCAGGGAGTGTTGCCCCCCCCCCAATACAAACCAAACCATTGAAAAAACGGAAAAATCTGCGATACTTCGAGACATAAGCGCGTATCGATGGCGACCCGGATCACTGCCGGGGCGATTGTGTGAACCAGGGACGTATATAAATAAGCGTTATAAAACAATGAGTTATAATAATCCAGTGCGCCGACTGTGTTACTTCCTCCTGCTGTCCTGGATCTGCGCAATGCCCGCCCTTGCGCAGGAAGAGGCGATCCCCGCGCCCAAATTTGCCATCAAGAGCTTTGAAGTGACCGGCGATTCGATACTGGGCGCCGAACTCGTGCAGCGCCTGGTAAGCCCTTTCACCGGCAGCAACAAGGATTTCAGCGACGTCCAGCGCGCGCTAGAAGCGCTGGAAGGCGAATACCGCCGCCGCGGCTACGGCGTGATCCAGGTGGCCTTGCCGGAGCAGGACATCACCCGCGGCGTGGTCCGTTTCACCATCATCCAGCCGAAAATCGGCAAAGTCACGGTTGAAGGCAACCAGCATTTCAGCGAGGCCAATGTGCGCAGCGCCCTGCCTTCGGTGAAGGAGGGCGAGACGCCCAACTCCAATGCCATTGCGCGCAATCTGCAGATTGCCGCTGAACATCCGATCAAGCAGACCAATGTGCTGCTGCGTTCGGGCGCCAGCGAAGGCGTGGTCGACGTGAATGTCCGTGTCACCGACAGCCGGCCCTGGCGCCTGGTGGCCACACTGGACGACAGCGGCACCTCGGACACCGGTTACACCCGACTCGGAATCGGTTTCCAGCACACCAACCTGTTTGATCGCGACCACACCTTGTCGCTGCAGTACATCACCTCGCCGGACAAGATGGACCAGGTTTCCATCTACGGCTTCGGCTACCGCATTCCCTATTACCGCCTGAACAGCTCGCTGGACCTGTTTGCCGGTTATTCGGACGTCGATTCCGGCACTGTGGGCGGACTGTTCAACGTCAGCGGCAAGGGCACCATTCTCGGCGGGCGCTGGAACTATTACCTGCCGAAATGGGATGACATCGAGCACAAGACCTACCTCGGACTTGATTACCGCGCCTACAGGAACAACGTGACCCTGGGCGGCATCGGCTTTGTACCGGACATCACGGTGCACCCGGTCTCCGTCGGTTATGCCGGCGTCAAACGCATGACCGCCAGCGAATGGTCATTCAATGCCTCGCTGTCGGCCAATATTCCTGGGGGCAATGACGGCGGGGCAGCCGATTTCCGCCGTACCCGCATCAATGCCACCGAGAACTACATGATCCTCAGGGCCGGCACCAGCTTCGCGCATGCCTTCCGCAATGAATGGCAGGCGCGAGCCGCGCTGACGCTCCAGTACACCGAAGACTCGCTGGTCCCGGGCGAGCAGTTCGGCATCGGCGGCGCCGACACCGTGCGCGGCTATCTGCCGCGTGAAGCCGCCAACGACCGCGGTTATTCAACCCAGCTCGAGCTGTACACGCCCAATTTCGCCGGCAAAGTCGGCCTGGACGACAAGTGGCGGACCCGCCTGGTTGGTTTCTACGACTTCGGTGCGGTTTCGCGGAACAACGTCCTGCCTGGAGAGCAGGCCGGGAAATTCCTCGCCAGCACCGGCATCGGCCTGCGTCTGTCCTACAGCAAAAGTGTCAGCCTGCGGGTCGACCTGGCGCAGATCCTCAAGGACCATGGCACCCGCCAGAGCGACAATCAGCGCCTGAACGCCAGCCTGGCGATCATCTACTGACCCCGGGCAGGGGCGCCAAGCCCTTGATCCGGCGGGTACTTGCTGTATAATCCCGCCCTTCGCGCAGCGTCTGCCGCGCGTTTTGTTCATACCCGTCCTTGCCGCACCGTGCTCGCATCACGGGCGGCCCAACAGCCCAAAAGGAGACTTGAATGCGACATTACGAAATCGTTTTGATCGTCCATCCGGACCAAAGCGAGCAGGTGCCGGCGATGCTGGAGCGTTATCGCCAGATGATCACCGGTCGCAAGGGCGCGATCCACCGCCTTGAAGACTGGGGTCGCCGCCAGCTGACCTACCCGATCCAGAAATTGCACAAGGCGCATTACGTGCTCATGAATATCGAGTGCGACAATGAAACCCTGCTCGAACTGGAACACGCTTTTAAATTCAACGATGCGGTGCTGCGCCACCTGACCGTCAGCATGGAAGAGGCCGTGACCGGTCCTTCGCCGATGATGCGGGAAGAGAAGTCGCGTCCGGCAGCCCCTGCCGGCGATGAGGCCGCCAGGCCTGCGGCGGCAGCGCCCGCGGCGGCCACGGAGAGCGCGGCCTAGGTTGCGGCAAGGTGGGCGGAAACTCGGTCAGCCTGACAGCAACACTGGCCGCAATGGAACCGCTGCGCCACACCCCCGCCGGCCTTCCGGTCGTCGATTTCACCCTGGCTCACGCTTCGCAGCAGACCGAAGCGGGCAATCCGAGGCAGGTGGAATTCGAAATGACGGCCAAGGCCACCGGTGAAATCGCCACCCGGGTCGCGCAGATGCGCCAGGGCTGCATGGTGGAAGCGCAGGGATTCCTGAACCGCAAGCATCGCATGAGCAGGCAGATGGTCCTGCACATCACGAACATTGAAATGATCTAGGAGAAGCAAAATGCCGAGAATGGGCGGAAGTGGTGGTAAAGGGAAATTCAAGGGCAAGGGCAAGGACGGCCGCAAGAAGGGCAATGCGCTGTTCCGTCGCCGCAAGTTCTGCCGGTTCACTGCCGAAGGCATCAAGCAGGTGGACTACAAGGACATCAACCTGCTGAAGGACTTCATCAACGAAAACGGCAGGATCATCCCGGCCCGCATCACGGGCACCAAGGCGCGTTACCAGCGCCAGCTGTCGATCGCGGTCAAGCGCGCGCGTTTCCTCGCGCTGCTCCCGTACACCGACCTGCACTGAGAGGCCAGACATGCAAGTCATACTGCTTGAGAAAGTGATCAACCTCGGCACGCTGGGCGACGTCGTCCGCGTGAAGGACGGTTATGCCCGCAACTTCCTGATTCCCCAGGGCAAGGCCAAACGCGCGACGACCTCGAATCTCGCGGAATTCGAAAAACGCCGCGCCGAGCTGGAAAAAGCCCACGCCGAAGTGCTGGCACAGGCGCAGGACAAGGCAAGCAAGCTCGAAGGGCTGATGCTGCAGATCACGCAGAAGTCCGGCGTCGACGGCAAACTCTTCGGTTCGGTGACGAACTCGGATATTTCCGAAGCGCTGAAGAAGCAGGGCTTCGATGTGCCCAAGTCGCAGGTCCGCATGCCGGATGGCCCCTTGAAAATGACCGGTGACTATCCGATCAAGCTGGCGCTGCATGCCGATGTGGTGGCTTCGATCACCGTCTCGGTGCTTGGCGAAACCGCCTGAGCGGAGCGCAGCGGCACTGAATCCAAAGCGTTTTTCGGGACCTCAAAAAAGGGCTGGCGACAGCCCTTTTTTTTCGCTACATTGAATCGCAACTGCGATCTGCGCAGCTTTCCGGATTTTATAAAAATCCGTTAATAATCAAATATTTATAATATATCCGCTGCCATGGTCCAGGTTGTCACACCATTCGCCAAGGACGCCCAGCTCGAAGCCGCGCGCACGCCGCCGCATTCGGTCGAGGCCGAGCAGTCCGTGCTCGGCGGCCTGCTGCTCGACAACGCGGCCTGGGACCGCATCGCCGATGTGCTCACCGAGGCCGATTTTTACCGCGCCGACCATCGCACGATTTTCCAGGCCATCGCGCAGCTGATCGAACTCAACCGGCCCGCCGATTCGCTGACCGTCACCGAAAACCTGGAACGCAGCGGCAAACTCGCGGAAGCAGGCAGCCAGGCCTACATCGCTTCACTGGCGCTGAACACGCCCAGCGCCGCCAACATCCGCCGCTACGCCGAAATCGTCCGCGAGCGTTCGGTTCTGCGCAATCTCGCCGCGGTGGGCACGGCAATTGCTGATTCCGCCTACAGTCCCAGCGGCAAGGATGCCCATGTGCTGATCGACGAGGCCGAGGCCAAGGTGTTCCAGATTGCCGAGGCCGGCGCCAAGACGCGCCAGGGTTTCACCAAGATCGATCCGCTGCTGACCGAAACGGTCGAGCGCATCGACATGCTCTACAGTCGCGAGAACAAACACGACGTGATCGGGCTGGCCACCGGCTACGTCGACCTCGACCGCATGACCTCCGGCCTGCAGCCGGGCGAACTGATCGTCATTGCCGGACGGCCGTCGATGGGCAAGACCGCGCTGGCGATGAACATGGTGGAAAACGCCGCACTCGAAAGCAAGAAGGCGGTGGCGGTGTTCAGCATGGAGATGTCGGGTCCGCAGCTGGCGATGCGGATGATCGGATCCGTGGGCCGGGTGGACCAGCACGAGCTGCGCACCGGGACCTTCAAGGAGGACGACTGGCCGCGGCTGGTGGATGCGGTGGGCAAGCTCAATGACGCGCAGATCTACATCGACGACACCGCGGGTCTGAACTGCCTCGAGGTGCGTTCCCGCGCGCGGCGCATGCACCGCCAGTGCGGCGGGCTGGCGCTGATCGTTGTCGACTACCTGCAGCTGATGTCGGGCACCTCCGGCGGCGGCCGCGACGAGAACCGCGCCACCGAGATCGCCGAGATCTCGCGCTCGCTGAAGGGCATCGCCAAGGAACTGAAAGTGCCGGTGATTGCGCTGTCGCAGCTGAACCGCGGCGTCGATTCGCGCCAGGACAAGCGGCCGATGATGTCGGACCTGCGCGAATCGGGCGCCATCGAGCAGGATGCAGACGTGATCCTGTTCATCTACCGCGACGAGGTCTACAACCAGGATTCGCCGCGCAAGGGCATCGCCGAGATCATCATCGCCAAGCAGAGGAACGGCCCTGTCGGCAAGATCGACCTGACCTTCCTCGGCCGCCACACCCGCTTCGAGAACTACGCCGGCGGCGGCATCGGCGGCCCGGACTACTGAGTCCCGGCCCCGGGCCTAGAGCACTTCCGCCGCCTGGTCGGCCAGCCGCGAACGCTCCCCGCGCATCAGCGTGACATGGCCGCCATGCGGCCAGCCCTTCATCCGGTCCACGACGTAGGTCAGACCCGAACTGCCCTCGGTCAGGTACGGCGTGTCGATCTGCGAGATGTTGCCGAGGCAGACCACCTTGGTGCCGGGACCGGCGCGGGTGATCAGCGTCTTCATCTGCTTCGGCGTCAGGTTCTGCGCCTCGTCGATGATCAGGAACTTGTTGAGGAAGGTGCGGCCGCGCATGAAGTTCAGCGACTTGACCTTGATCCGTGAGCGGATCAGGTCGCGGGTCGCCGCGCGGCCCCATTCGCCGGCCTCGTCATCGGTCTTGTTGAGCACGTCGAGGTTGTCCTCCAGAGCCCCCATCCAGGGATTCATTTTTTCCTCCTCGGTGCCGGGGAGGAAGCCGATGTCCTCGCCGACGGGCACGGTGACCCGGGTGACGATGATCTCGGAGAACAGTTTTTCATCCAGCGTCTGCGCCAGCCCCGCGGCCAGCGTCATCAGCGTCTTGCCGCTGCCGGCCTGGCCGAGCAGGGTGATGAAATCGATGTCGGGGTTCATCAGCGCGTTGAGCGCGAAATTCTGCTCGCGGTTGCGCGCGGTGATGCCCCAGACACTGTTGCGGTTGTGGCTGTGGTCCTTCAGCGTCTGCAGGATTGCGGTCTTGCCGCTGACATCGCGCACCTGGGCCTGGAAGGGCTGGTCACCCTCCAGAAAGACGAACTGGTTGACCAGCAGGCTGCGGCACAGCGGCCC
>JAHCAG010000027.1 GCA_019635015.1 Burkholderiales bacterium
GTACCAACAAGTAATTTTCGACCTCTTTGCATGAATGAATAGCGATATAAGCACAAAATTCCTTACAAGCACTCTTTATATATTCGCACTCAGCAACCGACCGGTAATCCCTGTCTAAAACAGCTGCCGCCATGATTTTCCCACCCAACGTTGTTTCCATACCAACTTTCAAGCTACGCATTCGCTCTGGGCTAAAACCTTCCACAGGAACAACCGCAAAATCACTTCGATTTCCAACCGACGCTTTTCCCATCTTTCGAGCAACCTTTCCGAGTATTTGAAAATCCTTTCCCTCCACAAAAACCACTCGTCTCGTTTTTGCAAGTTGCGTAAGAATTGGATTTAAATTCGATCCAAGTATTCTGAACACCTCCTCAAGTTGCGAAGGGTTTCTTATTCTTTTCGCAACCGATTGCCGCTTATTCACAAGGACAATATCGTCAGTTTCAGCTTCCGTTATTATCTCGGTCGAATGAGTTGCAATTAAAACATCTGGCCCCAAATTCCGTAGCAATCCAAGCAACTGTCGTTGCAGATCGGAATGCAAATATATGTCTGGCTCATCAATCAAAAAAATTGAAGCTTGGTTCCATTGAATTAAATGGGTGAGCATTTGGCACCAAACCTGAAAACCAAACCCCGCCCAAAAGATTTCTCGAGGAATGCGATCTTCCTTGCAAAACATATGCAACCTGGGCTTCAGGTGCGACACGTCTACCTTAGGCCTCTCAATGTCCATCCCCGGCCAAGTCTGAATCAAAGCAGTTTTAAATTCTTCAAATTTGTCGGGATAGTGATACCAAATGTTTCTGAAATTTCTAGCCGCTCTTGTACTAAATAAAGCCAGCCGCGCAGCCTCTTTGTCATAAAGCTGTTCGTTATGTTCGACTGGGCCGAGTATCGGGACGAACCCGATTTGGCATTTGAAATTACTCCGAAAACTGGCTGGCGATTGAATCTTTCTACCCTGAGTGTCAGCTATTAAATAACAAGCGCCTTGCTCTGGAAAATAAAGTAGTAACTCATTGCCATTAGATAATCTAAAAGTAACTGTAGCCGGCTCAGACTCATCGTAATTAAAGAATAAATTTTCTTCTGCAACCGATACAGACTTTAAATCGACAACATAACCAAAGGTTTGTCCCTGCGGCCCAGTGACTATCTCCGCGCTACGAGCACTCGCTTTTCGCATTGCTGCAGAAAGAATACGGAAAGCAGCGATTATGGTTGACTTACCGGCATTATTTGGACCGACTAAGATATTGAAATGCCTCAAATTCAAAGCAAAAGAATCAAATGCCTTAAATCTTTTAAAGGTTACTTTAACGAACTGATGAAGTTCAGACATATGCTCTTCGAAAACTGGAAAATGCGGCATCGTATTAAGAATTAGCCTTTAGATTCCTTCCCACCCCGCATCTCAAACACCCGCACCACCACATAAGCAATCAGCGCAAATACAAAAAACACCAGCAGCAGCCACGCAATGCCCTGCAGTGTTTCAATGATCGTGCGGTAAACCTCCAGCACCCAACGCTCTGTCGTCAGCTCGACGATGCGCGCCTCCTTGTCGTAACGCGCCGGCGTGATGTAACGCTCGATCTCGTGGATGCGCACGCCGCTGGACACGCCGACGACGCAGATCGCGAACTTCAGGTATTTGAGCCAGGCGTCATGGATGGCGTCGGCGATGATGCGTTTGAGGATGCGCTCGACCGGCTGGCTGAAGACCCGCACCAGGATCGCGGACACCAGCAGCGACAGCACGAAGGTGACGACCAGTAGCGTGAAGAACATGCAGCACCCCTTTCCGATAAATCATAAGTACTTGTTTTTATTGATATTTTTATGATTCCCGGAAGCGGCCGGCGGGTGGCTTCCGCAAGGCCGGCCCTGGCGGCCAGTCTGCCCGCAGTGTAGGCGGCGTTCTCCCAGCGCCGCAAGCCGTGATTCCGCACTGTGCGCGGCCGGGCCTTGCCGATCCGGCAACGGGCCATTGCCGCTGCGGGAATGTTGTCCTTGCCGCATGCGCATCGAAGCCCTATCTTCAGCGGCAATCCACGCCGTCACCGGAGTCACCTGATGCCCGCCGAAACCCCGACCGCTCCGAACGCAGCACCTTCCCCGCTCAAATTCCTCGGCCCGCAGTGGTTCGCCACCGTGATGGGCCTGGCCGGCCTCGCGCTCGCCTGGGTGGCGGCGATGCCGCGGATGGGTGTGGCGGCGGAGTGGATCGCGCGCGGCATCGGCGCGCTGGCGGTGCTGGTGTTCCTCGTGCTGCTGGTCCTGTTCTCGCGCCGCACGCAGTTGCATCCCGAGGCGCTCACCTCCGACCTGATGCATCCCGTACGCCATGCCTTCGTCGCGGCGCTGCCGGTGTCGCTGATCCTGCTGGCGACACTCGGCGCGGCGCTGTTCGGTCCGGTGGTGTTCTGGGAGACGCTGTGGCTGATCAGTTGCCTGCTGCAGTTCGCGGTGACGCTGTGGGTGCTGTCGCGCTGGTGGCGCCCCGGCGAGGCCGGCGGTTTCCAGTGGCCGGGCATCACGCCGGTGCTGATCATTCCGGTGGTGGGCAATGTGCTGGCGCCGCTGGCCGGCGTCGTGCTGGGCCAGCCGCAGTGGGCCGCGCTGCAGTTCGGCGTCGGCGCTTTCCTGTGGCCGGTGGTGTTGACGCTGATCTTCGTGCGCATCGGCATGCAGGGCCTGTGGCCGGCGCGCCTGCTGCCCGCGGCCTTCATCACCGTGGCGCCGCCGGCGGTGATCGGGCTCGCGCTGCTGCCGCTGGGCGCGGGGCCGGCATGGTCGCAGGCCTGCTGGGGTATCGCGCTGTTTTTCCTGCTGTGGTCGGGCAATGTGCTGCGGACGATGCTGGCGCAGCCCTTCTCGATCGCGTGGTGGGCGCTCAGTTTTCCGCTGGCCGCCTTCGCCGCGCTGACGCTGCGACTGGCACCGACGGGACAACCCTTCGCCATGCTCGCAGTGCCGGTGCTGGCGCTGGCGACGCTGGTGATTGCGTGGTTGTGTCTGCAGACGCTGCGGGGGTTGCGGCGTGGGACGCTGCTGGTGCCCGAGAGCTAAGACAACGGTTACGCCTTCATCAGGTTAGCGCTTTCAATCCCTTGCGCTCGACCATGTTCAGCAGTTTCAGCGCGGGACCACTCGGCTTTTTGTCGCCAATCTCCCATTTCTGCACGGTCGACACGCTCGTGTTCAGATAGGCGGCAAACACGGCCTGGCTGGCCTTCGCCCGCAGGCGCAGACGTTTGATCTCGGCCGCACCGTACAGCCTCAACGGCGGTAATTGTGCCGCGTCAAAATCACGCAGGGTCTCTGCATCCAGCACGCCAAGATCGTAGAGCCCTCTCGCAGTTTCGAGCAATTCCGCGCGCAAGCGTTTATTTGCCATCCTCGATCTCCATCAATTCACCGGCCACCAGCGCTGCTCTCAGTTTTTCCGGACTCATGCCCAGCAACGCTGCCGCAATCCGTTTCATCAGGCGCAGCTCTTCGTCATCGATGTTGTCGCGCTCATTCTTGGCAAAACCAAACAGAAAAAACCAGCGTCCGCCGACATTGCCAGCCACGATCACCCGATAACCGCCCCGCTTGCCCTGCCCCGCCCGCGGCACCCGCTTCTTGACGAGACTGCCGCCAAGACGGGCATCCACCAGTCCCTGCTGCATTTCGGCAATGGCCGGACGCAGATCCCGGTCGGCAAGACCTTCGCTTCGCATCCATCGAGCAAACGTGCGGGTTTTGTACACGTGCATGGCTCAGGCCTCGCGCGAAACTATATCACTTAGTGGTATGGATTAAAATCACCCTCATCATCGCCACACAGAAAAACCCAATATTCCCCAACAAAACAATCAATTAACCCTCATCCGGACAATCGCTGCCGCGCTCCCCCGCGAAACGCTCAGTAACCCAGTTCCCGGTCAACACCCGTCGAGAAGGCTTCACCCTCAAGATCACAGCGCGCGTTTTCGGCGAAGATCGCGGCCACCGCCGCGGCGCGGCCTGAATAACCGCCGCCGATGTGCGGCAGCACGAGGATGTTGTCGGTGGTCCAGAAGGGGTGCGAGGCCGGCAGCGGCTCTTCGCGGAAGACGTCGAGCACCGCGCCGGCGACGGTCTTCGCCTTCACCGCGGCGATCAGGTCGGCGTCGATGATCTGGCTGCCGCGCGCGAAGTTGATCAGCCAGGCCGTGGGTTTCATCAGCTTCAGGCGTGCGGCGTTGATGAAGTCGTCGGTCTCCGTGGTGGCCGGCATCAGCATCACGACAAAATCCGACTGGCGCAGCACGTCGTCGGCTTCATCGCTGCCGTAAACCTCTTCCACACCTTCGACCGGCTCCGGTGAGCGCTTGGTGCCGATCACGCGCATCTCCAGCGCGGCGGCCTTCTGCGCCAGCTCCTGCCCGATCGCGCCGAGGCCGAGGATGCCCAAGGTCTGGCCGGCGAGCAGCGGCGACTGGCGTTTGTGCCAGCGGCTCTGCTTCTGATCGAGCGCGATCGCCATATAGGGTTTGGTCAGATGGAACAGCGCGCCGAGGATGTTCTCCGACATCGAGTGGCGGTGCGAGCCGCGCGCGTTGCACAGCGCGACATCGTCGCGCAGGCCGGGCACGCCGAGCCAGGATTCGACACCCGCGGTGACGGTCTGCACCCAGCGCAGCTTGGGCATGCGCGGCAGCATGCCGCCGTGTTTGCGCCCGACGAGGATTTCGACGCGCGGCAGCAGCTCTTCCGGCGGCTTGTCTCCGGTTTTGACGAAATGCAGTTCGAGGCGGCCGGCGAGGCCGGCATCGGCGAGGGCTTTTTCATAGGCGGGGACTTCATCGACCCACAGCAGGCAGACGGGTTTGGTCATCGGGGCAGTTTCCGGACAGTTGGAAGGGCTGACGATTCTCTCCTGCTTTGCGGTCAATGAACAGCGCCGGCAGCGGTGCGGATCAAATTCGTCCGTGACGAAGCCCGATCTGCGAGAATCGGCCGCGATGCCCGGACCCCTGCTGACCGCCGAAATCCACGCTGCGCTGCGCGCCGCCGCGCGCGACGGCCTGACAACGCTCGAGTGTTCACTCGACCTCGGCCGCACGCGGACTACGGTCACGGTTCATGCCGGCGGCTGGTCCTGGCAGGGCAGCGACTATCCCTTTCCCGACAATTGCCGCGAACGCACGATCTACGGGTGGACCGGCGCGGCCTGGGAAGCCGTGCAGCGTTTTTCGGGATCGCTGATCAAGCTGGTGGCCACCGAATGGGGCGCGCCGACTTTCGAGATCGACGGCATCAAGATGCTGCCGACGGCGCAGGTCTCGCCCTATGCGGATGCGGAGCGCAAGGTGGGCCTGGTCGCGCCGCGCGGCAAGACCATCCTCGACTGCTGCGGCGGGCTGGGTTATTTCGCGGCCTGCTGCCTTGCAGGCGGCGCGAAACAGATACGGTCTTTCGAAAAAAATCCCGATGTGATCTGGCTGCGTGGCCTCAACCCCTGGTCGCCGGCGGATGATCCGCGGCTGGTGCTGACTCAGGGCGATATTTCGAAAGAGATCCGGTCACTGCCCACTGCATCCTTCGACGCGGTGCTGCACGACCCGCCGCGTTTCGGCATCGCCGGGGAACTGTATTCGCAGGCCTTCTACGACCAGCTCGCACGGGTGCTGAAGCGCCGCGGCCGGCTGTTCCACTACACCGGCACACCGAACAAGCTCACTTCCGGACGCGACGTGCCGGCGGAGGTGACGAAGCGGCTGCAGCGCGCGGGATTCGAGGTGAAGGCGCACGGCGACGGACTGCTGGGCGTGAAACGCTAGCCGCGGGCGCGGCGAGATTCAGGCTTCGACCACCACGCGGTTGCGGCCGCCTTCCTTGGCGCAGTAGAGCGCGCGGTCGGCGCGGCCGAGCACGTCATCGGCGCTGCTGTCGGCGGGGTGGATTGCGCTGACTCCGATGCTTATGGTGACCGGCAGCTCGTGGCCTTCGTGCGTCACTACCGTTTCCGCCACCTTGCGACGCAGCCGATCCGCGAAAAGCTCCGCATCGGCGAGCCCGGCGCCAGGCAGGATGATCGCGAATTCCTCGCCGCCGATGCGGCCGAGGGTGTCGATACGGCGCAGTTCCTGGCGCATCACAGTGGCGAGATGGCGCAGCACCTGGTCGCCGGCAACGTGGCCGCAGCTGTCGTTGATGCGCTTGAAGTGGTCGATGTCGATCATCAGCACCGAGGCGCTGTGTTCACCGTCGCGGTGCACACGCGCCGTTTCCTGTTCGAGCTGGCCGATGAAGTGGCGGCGGTTGGGCAGTCCGGTGAGCATGTCGGTGGCGGCCATCTCGCGCAGCTCGGCCTCGAGGCGTTTCTGCTCGGTGATGTCGCGCGACACGACGACCACTTTCGACACCCTGCCGCCGGCATCGCGGATCGCGCGGCCGTCGGATTCCATGAAGCGGATGCTGCCGTCCTTCAGCACGAAGCGGAACTCGGCGCATTCGCCGATGCCGGTTTCCACGGTCTTGCGGAATACGCTGCGGATGCGCTCGCGGTCCTCGGGATGGATCTCGGCGAAGGAGGTGCTGCCTTCACGGATGTCGCGTTCGCGGAACAGCGCGGCATAGGCCGGGTTGTTGTAGACGCGGCGGCCTTCGGTGTCGAGCACGGCGACGAGATCGCCGACGTTTTCGACGATGGCGCGGAACAGCGCGCGGCTCTCATGGAGCTTGTTCTCGGTGATGTGCTGATTGCGGCGCAATTCGGCATCGCGCAGTTCGCGCTCGATCACCGGGCCGAGGCGGATCAGTTCCTGCGACTTCACGTAGTCGTGGGCGCCGAGCTTGATCAGGCCTATGGCAAGGTTGAGGTCGGCCTGGGCGGAGACGATGATGAAGGGCACGTCGGGGCGCAGCTCCTTCGCGATCGCCAGCGCCGCGACGGCGGGACAGGCGGCGACGGGATGGCCGCAGAGGATGACGTTGCAATCGGTCGTGCCGAGCACGGCGCGCAGGGCTTCAGGCGAGCCTGCGGTGGTGGCCGCAACCGTGAAACCCTGGCTGCGCAAAGCCTGCAGCAGGCCCTCGGTATCGGCCGGCGACGTTTCGACGATCAGCAAACGCAACTCTGGTTTCATGCCCTTCCCCGAGACCTGACCGTGTGCGAGGGAGTTACCCTAGTCTGGATTGTGGGAAAGGGCAATCGTGCAAATGCATCACTTCGCAATGCTGCGGCTCGCTCGGCCACTGGATGTTCTTGATAATCAACCGTTTATGCATTCAGCATGGCCGGTTTCCGTCAGCCCACGGCTGAAAATTTCTCAGCGCTCCGGCACCTCAGGCGGAACCGGCCGCAAATTCCGGCAGGAAGGGAATGTCGGTGACGCCGGGATCGATGCCCAGCTGCGACAGCAGCGTGGTGAGCTGGCCGCGGTGGTGGGTCTGGTGGTTGAAGAGATGTATGGCCGCCACCCAGGCCGGCATTGATCGCGACCTGCGATCGACGTTGCTGACGTAGGTGAACGGCGCGGCCAGCCATTGCGACGTCAGGGTTGCAGTCCAGTCGAGGATGCGCGCATCCATCGCCTCGCGCGCGGCGCGCAGTTCGCCGAAATCCCTGTGCAGCTCGGCAATGATGGTGGCCGGACCCTCGCGCTGCTGGAAACGCGCCATCCACACCAGGTCGCCGAACAGCAGGTGGTTGAGCGTACCGTGGATGGATTTGAAGAACGCACCGCGATCCTGTTTGCGCACTTCATCGGAAAGGTCTGCGCAGAGCAGATAGAGCTTTTCATTCATCCACCGGTTGTAGCGGGCCATCAGGGCGTAGTGATCCAGCGGTAGCATGACGGAATTCCTCAGGACATCCTGCCGAGTGCGCCGGCGATGATGTACGCGCCCAGTACCAGCAACGCGATGAAAAACACGGTACGGAAACGCTGCTCGGAGAGCCGCGCGCGCAGGCGCTGTCCGAGAACCATGCCGGCAAGCGCCGGCAGCACCGCACCCGCCGACAGCAGGCCGTGTTCGGCGGTGATCAAATTCGCCTGCTGCAGCGCCGCGCCCAGCGCCAGCGTCGATGCGGTGAAGAGCATGCCCATCGCCTGGATCAGGCGGTCACGCGGCAGGCCGATCGCCTGCAGGAACATCACGCCGGGCACGACAAAGGAGCCGGTCATGCCGGTCAGCACGCCATTGGCTGAGCCGATCAGCGGACCGGCCCAGCTTTCGTGGCGCAGCGGGATGGCGAGGCGTACGCCGCCGAGGCTCAGCAGGGCGTAACTCACCAGCAGCACGCCGAGCAGCGCCGTCAGCAGCGCAAGGTCGATGCGGGTCAGCGCGGCGGCGCCGATCCACACGGTGACGGTGGCCATCAGCAGGAAGGGCCAGATGCGCAGCGCGACTTCGCGGGTGTGCGCACCGGCGAGCGCCTGCCACAGGTTGGTAACGAAGGACGGCACCAGCAGCAGCGCCATCGCGCTCGGCAGGTCAAAGGCGACGGTGAGCAGCGCGAGGCTGACGGTGGGCAGGCCCAGGCCGATGACACCCTTGACCATGCCGGCCAGCAGGAAGGTGCAGGCAACGGCGAGTATCACGGTGATTTCCGGCATGTTCGTCTCCCCGAATGTCAGTAAGGGCGGCCGTCCTTGTGCAAGAACACCCACTGCCCCGATGCATCGAGCACCGCCTGCAGGTCGTCGTCGGGATACACCACGCGGTCGCCGGCACTGCGGTCGCCGATCTCAAGATACAGCACCTCGCCGTTGCCGCGGTTGGCCAGCTGGTGTGCGTCGCCGCTGCCGGCGCGGAAGCCGGCGCACATGCCCGGCGCCAGCGGCGTCTCGCCGGCATCACTGACCAGCACCGGCGCGCCCTCGAGGATGTAGATGAATTCGTCCTGCGCGCTGTGCGCGTGGCGCAGCGCCGACACCGCGCCCGGCGCGAGGCGCGTCAGGTTGACGCCGAAATTCTTCAGCCCGAAGAGCTCGCCCAGCGGGCGTTTCAGCCGGCCGGCCACCCGCGCCGCGAAAGGCTCGGGATAATTGCTCTGTTTCGCTTTCGGCGGCGCTTCGGCGGCAACAATCACGGCGGGGGAAAGTGCTTTGTTCATCTCGACGGCTCCATGACAGACCGGGCTGCTGACCCGGATTCAACCATGGTAACCGCGTCCCGCTCCGGGCACGATCATCCTGCGCGGGACAAAAAACCGCTGCCATGCCCGCCGCAGCCTGCGTGCGATGCCGGTCACCATCGCCGCAAACCAGCGGGCCATTTCCCGGCGTGCCTCGCGGCGCAGCCGCTCGGTGAATCCGGGATCAACGCGCACCACGTTGCGTGTCCAGTCTTCCGCCGGCACCGGGTAGACGCGGTAGATGGCGATGCGGGTGTCGTCCTTGATCGCGCTGGCGACGATCAGCCCCGCGCCGCCGGAACAGTAACGTGCGCCGGCCGGGACCATGTGGTCCAGCGGATCACCTTCCTGGGTGACCCAGATCAGGCCACTGAGGCAGCGGACCACGGTGCCGCGCCCGGCCATGACACTGCGGGTGTCACCGGCGGCCATCACATGCAACTGCCGGCCGTGCTTGTCGTGCTGCATCTGGGTGTCCATAATGAATGCATCTCCCGCATCGTTTAACCGGCCGGCACGGCGCCGGTCATGGCTGGACTATGCAATGGGGCATGGCGGCCGGACAAACGGTCATTTTGCAGATCATGGATGCTTGAATCGCATGCATAAACGATGAACGGCGCACGCGACCTGCCCTCACTCGACTTGCTGAAGGCCTTCGAGGCCGCGGCCCGCCACCTGTCCTTCACGCGCGCCGGGGCGGAGCTTTTCCTCAGCCAGTCGGCGGTGAGCCGGCAGATCCAGCAGCTCGAAACCCAGCTCGGGCTGCCGCTGTTCATCCGCCGCACGCGCGCGCTGCTGCTGACCGAAGCGGGCCAGCGTTATTTCCGCGACGTGAGCCAGGCGCTGCACCAGCTGCGCGAGGCCGGCACGAATCTGCGGAGCGCGCGCGGCGACCGCGTGGTGACGGTGACGACGGCGATGACCTTCGCCTCGCTGTGGCTGGTGCCGCAACTCGCGGATTTCCAGCAGCAGCACCCGGACATCGCGGTGCATGTCGCCGCCGACAACAGCGTGCTCGACCTCGAGCGCGAACGCATGGACGTGGCGATCCGGTATTCGACGCGCCGCCTCGCCGGCCCCGGCGCGCTGCGGCTGCTCGGTGAACGTGTGCTGCCGGTGTGCAGCCCGAAACTCGCGGGGCTGAAGAAGCTGAACGCACCGGCGGACCTGAAAGGTTTCGTGCTGCTCAATTTCGAGGATCCGCAGCAGTTGACGCCCTGGCTGACCTGGCCGGTATGGTTCGAGGCGATGCGCACTTCGCCGTCCGCGGCAAAGGGCATGCTGCGTTTCAGCCACTACGACATGATGCTGCGCGCCGCGATCAACGGCCAGGGCGTCGGGCTGGGCCGGCTGCCGCTGATTACATCGATGCTCGATGACGGTTCACTGGTCGCGCCGCTCGCAGACCGCCGCTACAGCACCCCGACCCCGGACCGCGCCTACTGGCTGATCAGCCCGCCTGCAGCGCGCGAACGCCCGGAGGTGCAAACCTTCATGCAGTGGATACTGGCGCGGACGGCGGCGCTGGAAGCTCCGGCAACGGAAAAACCGCTTCGGAGTAAGCGCGAACAATAATTATAAGTATTTGATTTTATTGATATTTTTTATTGTTACGAATGAATGCCAATGTCTCCCGCGCACAGTCCTCCGCATCGCTCGCAGCGACATGGTACGACCTGCCCGGTAGCACCAGCAGCCGCGAATCGGGAATCTGCTGCTGCCACTCGCGGGTGCGTTCGACGGTACCGAGGCCGCTTTCCTCGGTGGTGATGACCAGCGTCGGGCATTTGATCTTCGGCAGCTCGGCGCTGATGTCGGCGTAGTTGATGCCGCGGTTGAAACCGATCAGCGAGGACACCGGGGCGCGGCCCATGAATTTCGTCCACCACTCGACGCCCTCGGCGGGAAAGTGTTCTCCAAGACGGCCGTCCATCGTGCGCCGCGCCCAGTGCTCCGCCCCCTTGGTGTCGTATTCCTCGATCAGCGCGGGAATCTGTTCCGCGCCGGGGCGTTTCGCCTGCGGTGTGCCGACAACGGTCAGCGACAGCAGGCGCTCCGGGCGGCGCGCGGCAAAGACGCGGGCGACGGTGCCGCCGATTTTTGCGGCGACGAGGTGGAAACGTTCGATGCCGAGTTCGTCCATCAGCCGGCAGTAGTCGTCGATCAGCCGGTCGAAGGTCCATTCATGGTCGCGCAGCATCGGCGTCGACTGGCCGTAACCGCGCATGTCGGGGCGCACCACGCGGAGATGCCGTGCCAGCACCGGCACCCAGGCGTACCAGGACAGGCTGCTCTCGGCATTGCCGTGGAGCATCAGCACGGTTTCCGGCGTGGTCCAGGGATCGGTGAAATCGTCGACGCGGTAGAAGAGATCGCAGTCCGCGAGTTTCAGTACGGGCATGTCCGGTTCTCCCTTCAGTCGCGGTCGGAGAGCAGCAGCATCAGCCGGTCGGGATTGCGGGCTGCGGCGAAATTGCGCACCTCCTCCAGCAGGGCATCGACCCGGGCCGGCGCGAAGCGGTGGAGCATTTCGGCGCGGAAACGCGCAACGTGATCGTCCAGCGTGAAGGGACGCGAGGCGCTGCCCTTGGGTGCCTCGACGAATTTTTCGACGGTCTTGCCGGACTTGAGCGTGAACATGACCTTGGCGCCTACCGACTGCTCGGTGCTGACGCGTTCGGCATCGTCATCCAGCACGCAGTCGATGGCCTTCGAGATCGCCATCGTTTCCGGGTCAGCCAGCGCAGCCTCGAAATCGTCGATGTTGATGGTGAATCCTGGCGCGGCGTCCTTGCCCATGCGCAGGACCATTGCCATGCAGAAAGGCAGGCTCATCTGCCCGGCCTGCACGTCCTTCGGCTCGCCGACGGTGAGGCGGCCCTGGATGATTTTCGGGATGCCGACACGGACGGATTTGATGTCCGCCGCGTTAAGGCCGTGTTCGCGGCACAGTTCGGCAGTGGCCTCGATCGCGGAAAGCACGCGCGCGCTGGTGGCATGCGGCTTGATCGCGGTTTCGAGCAGGCGCCACTCTTCGCCGATGCCGGCGAGGCCCCGGTCGAAATCATGGCCGTCGGCATAGGCGCGCGCGAAACCGTCCTTGCCTTCGAGAATGTCCACCGGCCCCGAAAACCCGGCATCGGCGAGCAGCGCGGCATGCACGCCCTCGCCCGCTGCGTGCGCGGCATGGATGCGCTTGACCGTGGAGCCGGAATGGTAGAACTGGGTCAGCCCGCCGCTGAATGAGGACGCGAGGCCCAGGGTTTCGGCAATGCGCCGGGTGCGATCACTGCCCATGAACATCAGGCAGGCGGCCGCGGTCGCCGCGCCGAAACCGCCGCAGGTCGCCGTGCTCTGGAAGCCGCGGCGGAAATGCGAGGGCTGGATCGCAAGACCGATGCGGATCATCATTTCGTAACCGGCGGCAATCGCGGCCAGGATGCGGTCGCCATGCTGGTGGCGCGCTTCGCCGATCGCCAGCGCTGCGGAGATCACCACGCAGCCCGGGTGCAGCATTGACCCCACGTGCACGTCGTCGGCGTCGATGCTGCCCGAGTAGGCGGCGTTGACGAAGGTGGCGCGCTCGGGATCGCTGCGATCCTCGCTGAACAGCAGCGTCGACTGGCCGTTGCCGCCGAGTTCGCGCGCGAGGTTGGTGGTCCACGCGCTCCAGGGCATGCGCTGGCCGAGCGAGGCGACGCGAAGGTAATCGAGCAGGAATACGGTCAGTGCTTCGCGGACTTCGGGCGGCAGGCTCGCGTACTTGAGTCCGGCGGCAAAACCGGCAAAGCGGCGGGTTGCGCCCGGCGCGGAATTCTCCGCCATCTCAGTTGCCCCTGATTTTGCCGGTGGTGATGACCTTGCCCCATTTTTCGTAATCCGCCTTGTGGTACGCGGCCAGCGCAGCGGGGGTGCCGCCGGACGGCACGGCGCCATCCAGCGCAAGCGCCTTTTTGATGTCATCGGTGACGAGCACCTTGTTGCCGGCAGCATTGATCCGTTCGACCACCGCGGCAGGCAGTCCGGCCGGGCCGTAGAGCCCCCACCACTGGCTGGATTCGAAATCCCTGATCGTTTCCGCGACAGTGGGCAGTTCCGGTGCAATGGCGATGCGTTTCGCGCTGGTCACGGCGAGGGCCTTCAGGCGTCCGGCGCGCACCTGGGCCGACACGCTGGGATAGGCGGCGAACAGCACAGAAACGTTGCCGGCGACGGTGTCGATGGTGGCCGGTGCGGCGCCCTTGTACGGCACGTGCAGCATGCTGACGCCGGCGCGCTGCGAGAACAGTTCGCCGGTGAGATGGCTCAGCGTGCCCGCACCGTTGGAGGCATAGGCCAGCGCGCCGGGTTTGGATTTCGCCAGTGTGATGAAGGCTTTCACCGTGCCGACCGGCACCGAGGGATGGACTGTCATCACGTTGGGCGCGTCACCGATCTTGACGATGGGCGTGAAGCTGGTGAGCACGTCATAGGGTGCCTTGGCCCCGAGGTGCGGGTTGATCGACAGCACGCTCGAAGATGCAAACAGCAGCGTGTAGCCATCGGCGGGAGCGCGCGAAGCGACCTCGCCGCCGATCATGCCGCCGGCGCCGCCGCGGTTGTCGACGATGATCTGCTGGCCGATCAGGGGCGACAGGCGCGTGGTGAAGTGGCGTGCAACGATGTCGGCGGCACCGCCTGCGGGGAAAGGCACGATCACGCGCACCGCCTTGTCGGGATAACCCTGGGCATTCGCGGCGAACGGGAAAACGGCGGCGAGCAGCGCCAGTGCGGAGATACGCGGGAATTTCATGACTTGGACCTTTCGATGCCGGGTGTCGCGCGGGGCTTGCGGCGGCGCGTTAGGGAAAACAACTGCTGGATGTCCTGCATTCCGCTTGTATGCGGCAGGCGCGGTATTGTAAACCCCAACATGCCGGACATTCACGGCACGAGACCAGCATATGGGTACCGCAGGGAGCGGCACTCAAAGACGTTCACATTTCCGAATATGCTGATAAACGGAACCGGGGCCGCAGAACCGGTATTTCAGGCTATCTTGCCCAGATACTGGCCGATATCAACTTCGTCGATCTGTTCCGGCCGCATGAATTTCTCCGCGTACTCGCGGTGAATGCCGGAGCGCAGGAACAGCTCGAACAGTTCGGGGTCGATATGTTTGTCCTTGATCATGAAGGACATGATCTTCAGTGCTTCCGACAGTTTCTTGCCCTTCTTGTACGGGCGATCGACGGCGGTCAGCGCCTCGAAGATGTCGGCAATCGCCATCATCCGGGCCACCGGGCTCATCTGCTCGCGGGTCAGCCTTTTCGGGTAGCCGGTGCCGTCCATCTTTTCGTGGTGGCCGCCGGCGATTTCCGGAACGCCGCGCAGATGTTTGGGGAACGGCAGCTGGCTCAGCATGACCAGCGTCTGCACGATGTGCTCGTTGATCTTGTAACGCTCCTCCTCGGACAGCGTGCCGCGCGCGACCGACAGGTTGTAGAACTCGCCCTTGTTGTACAGCAGCTCCGGCACTGGCATGCGGAAGCCCCATTTGTTGTCCTCGGGCATGCGGTCCTGGGGGCGGCGCTCGAACCGGTGTTCGGGCTTGTCGGCGAGCAGCGTTTCGACGGCCGGCAGTGCGGGCGCGGGCGCGCGCTCCTTGCGCGCCTTTTCCTCGTGGGCGATGCCGATGCGGTCGTCGAGCGTGCGGATCCAGGTCCGCTGCCCGATGGCCTTCAGGCGTTCGATTTTTTCGGGGGCCATGAATTCGCCGCCCTCGTTGCAGGCTGCGACAAAGGCAAAATCGTCATCCAGCTGTTTCAGTTCGGCCGCCAGCCGCGCAGTGGCCGCAGGCGCGGGTTCGCCGGCAGCCACCGCCTTCAGGCAGGCAATCTCCGCATCGCGCTTGAGCACCTCGAAGCGGGTGCGCACCTCGTGGATGCGGTCGTAAATGGTCTCCAGCTTGGTCGCCTTGTCGACGATGTACTCGGGCGTGGTGACCTTGCCGCAGTCATGCAGCCAGGACGCGACATGCACGGCTTCCCAGTCCTCCTCGTCGAGCCGGAAATCACGGAACGGCCCTTCGGTCTGCGCGCAGGCTGCGGCAGCCAGCATCTTGGTCAGTTCCGGCACGCGTTCGCAATGTCCGCCGGTGTACGGGCTCTTGGCGTCGATCGCACCGGCAATCAGCCGGATAAATGCCTCGAACAGCTCTTTCTGCGCGCGGATCAGTTCGCGGGTTTCGAGCACGCCGGCATAAAGGCCGGACATCGCCTGCACAAAGGACAACTGGGCATCCTCGATCACGGTGCGCCGCCGCAGCAGCATCAGGCCGACCAGTTCGCGCTGACGGTTCAACAACGGCACGGCCACACCCTGCAGGGCGCCCAGCGCGGCGAAGGGATCGTTGCCGCCCATGGCGGCAAGGTCGCCATCCTGCAGCGGCGCCGCGCCGGCGATACCGGACTGCAGGGCGTTATCGACCAGCGGACCGGCGGCCCCGGGAACGAGTTCCGGCAGGTCGGCGTCGGCGCCATGGGCATCGCGCATCGCCACCGGCAGCAGCCGGCCGTCATTGCCGAGATAAAGCACGGCCACGTCGGCATCCGCGGCCGACATGATTTCGGTCAGCAGCATCGGCAGCAGACGGTCGATGTCCTTTTCCGCGGCGATCACCAGGCTGATGTCGAGGAAGCGGCGGATCGCCAGCTTCATGCCCTCCATCGTCACGGCAAGCTGGTCGATCTCATCGACAACCGAGCTGACCGTCGACGGCTTCGAGAAATCAAAATGACGGATGGCATCCGCTTCGGCGGCCAGCGTGTTCAGCGGCCGTGCCACCGCCCGCGCCAGCAGCCACACCACGGGCACCGCGAAGGCGATGATCAGGGCGGTGATCAGCAACGCGGTGGAACGCTGGTTTTTGGCGGCGAACAGCAGCTCGCGGTCGGGTATCGCGCTGACCAGGTAAATTGGCTTGCCCCCTTCCAGCAGCAGGGGCTTGATCGCAACCCGCCAGTCGGCGCCATCCGCCTCCAGGCGCAGATTTACCGGATCGGTGCCCTGCATGCCGGCGATGCGGGGGGCGAGCAGGGGCAATGCGGGCAGGCCGGAATCGCGCAGCAGGGTCAGGGCGGGTTTCGCATCCGGTCCGGAACCCACGGTAACCAGCCGGCTGACGTCCTCATGCGCAACCAGATATCCCTCGGCATCGACCAGGGCGATCTGGGTGCCCGGTGTCACCTTCTGCCGTGCCAGGCGCTCGCCGAGGGTATCGAGTTCAATGTCGGCCCCGACCACGCCGAAGCCGAGGTTGGAGCGGGTGGCCAGCGTCATGCCGACCTTGCGGCTGGAGAAAAACAGGTACGGCGGCGTGCGGATCGCGGATGGCGCCGAGAACGCGTCGTTGAACCAGCCGCGGGTGCGCGGATCGTAGGCCGACGGATAATCCGGCTTGTCCTCCTGGCGCAGCACCTCCAGCGCGTTGCCGAGGTACAGGTAGCTGCCGCGCTCGACGCTGCCGCCGCCGCGCTCGATACTCTGCACCATGTAACGGGTGTTCGGCGGAGCATTGAACAGCGCGCGATCTGCGTCATTGCGCAGGCGGCGCACAAAAAAGAAATCGCCGCTGCCGTAACCGAAATACAGCGAAGACAGGGCCGGCGCCTTGTCAAGGACATCGCGGAGCATGTCCAGTTGCTCCATGCGCTCACGGAGCGACTCGGCCCGGGTGAGCCGGTCGTAGCTCAGCATGCCGACGGCCATTTCCACGGGAACAATCAGACGCTGGAAATCGCCCTGGATTTCGCGGCTGATGCGCAGCGTCAGATCCTCGGCCGAGGATTCCAGCATGTCGCGCGAGGTCGTGTAGCTGATGCCCGCCAGCAAGCCGCCAACAACCAGCAGCAACACCAGGAACAGCGTGGAAATCTGGATGTGGAGCGGATAATGGCGTTTCATGGCAGCCCCCCCTTGAGGCGTTGCGCCGATATTACGCTTCGACGGGCATTACACCTTCATGCAGTCCGCACTGCGGCGCCGTGTCCAGAACAGGCGCTCAGCCCGCTCCGATCATCAGCGCGGCCCTGCCGGTGACCGAACCGGTCTCCAGCCGCTGATGCAGCGCCTCGGCCCCGGCCAGCAGCGGCTTTTCGGTCACCAGCGGCCAGATGTCGCCACGCGCGACCAGTTCCAGCGATTCGACAACTTCCTGCCTGGTCGCGTAGCGGCTGCCCATGACCTCGATCTCCTTGCGCATGATCGCCGGCCCGTCGGCATCGAAACGGTCGCTGTGGCCGGCCAGTAGGACCAGCCGCCCGCCCTTGTTGAGTCCGCCGATCGCCGATTCGATGCTCTGCTTCGTGCAGACGAAGTCGAAAACAACGTCGACGCCGCGTCCGCCGGTCTGTTCGATCAGTTGCTGGCTCACCCTGCCGTCCGCGGCATCGATGGTCGCGTCGGCACCGCTCTTGAGGCAGGCCTCGAACTTGGCGGCACGGGTATCGACCGCGATGACCTTGCGCGCATGCGCCCAGCGCGACACCATCAGCATGTGCACACCGAGGCCGCCGCCCGCGCCGATCACCGCGACGGTGTCGGTGGGCGCCACCCGCGCCTTGCGCGTGACCTTCAGCGGCGTGGCAACGGCATCGCAGATCACGCCGCATTCAGCGGGGTGTTTTTTCCAGTCCAGCCCTTCGGGCAGCGCGATGAAATTTTCCGCCGGCAGTTTGATGTACTCGGCGTAGCCGCCGTCGCACTCGCGCCCGACAAATCCGCCAAAGTTGTCGCAGAGTGTCTCGCGGCCGATGCGGCACCAGTGACAATGGCCGCAAGTCAGGTAGAAATAGGCGGTGACGCCGTCACCTGCCCTGAGCCCCTTCACTCCGGGACCGGTGGCGACAATTTCGGCGGTGATCTCGTGTCCGAGGATGCGCGGATACTGCAGCGGCACGCGGCCGGCGCGCGCATGATGAATGGTCAGCCCTGCACCGCAGGCGATCACCCGCGCCACGGCTTCGCCGGGGCCTGGCACAGGGTCGGGCACCGTCTCCAACACCAGCGGCTGGTCCCTGCCCTTGAGCAGCATGGCTTTCATCGGTTTTCCCCCGGGGCGCAGCATGGCGGCAGTTGTGCCCTGCCAAAAGGGCATTGCCGCCAGGTTGTTATGATCGGATACATGTACATGCGTCGCCAGCCTTCATCTTACGACAGTTCAGCGGACATCCATTCCGCGGCGCCTCCCGGTCCGGACAAGAAGGTCGCGCATGCGCGGTATGATTTCACCGGACCCGGGTCGCCCGCCTTGCGGGATGTCAATTGCCGGGTGCCGGGACCGCTGCTGGATGGAAAAACCGGAACATGAAAGTCGTCATCGCACTGGGAGGCAACGCGCTGCTGAAGCGCGGAGAACGCCTTGAGTCCGAGGTTCAGCGCCAGAATGTCGCACGCGCTGCGGTGGCCATTGCGGCGATTGCGCGCCAGCACAAGGTCATTGTCACACATGGCAACGGACCGCAGGTCGGCCTGCTGGCCATGCTTGCCGAGTCGTATTCAGGCATAAAACCCTATCCTCTGGACATGCTGGGCGCGGAATCCGAAGGCATGATCGGTTACCTGATCGAACAGGAACTGCGCAGCCTGATGCCGGGACGCCATATCGTCACGCTGCTGACGCAGACCGAAGTGAATCGTGCCGATGCCGCGTTCCGCCATCCATCCAAGCCGATCGGCCCCGGATTCGAGCAGCAGGAAGCCGAGCGCCTGGCGGACGAACGCGGCTGGAGCATCGCCAGGGACGGCACGCGATGGCGGCGCGTGGTGCCGTCGCCGGAACCCCTGCGCATCCTTGAACTCGGCGCCATACGGCTGCTGTCGGACGCCGGAGTGCTGGTGGTATGTGCCGGTGGCGGCGGCATTCCGGTCACGGTTTCGTCGGCGGGTGCCGTGCGCGGGGTCGAGGCCGTCATCGACAAGGATCTTGCTGCAGCCCTGCTTGCGCACCAGGTCGAGGCCGATGCGCTGCTGCTGCTGACCGATGTCGCTTCGGTCTATGCCAACTGGAAGGAGAAGAATGTCCAGCCGATTCTCGACACGACACCTGCGGAACTGCGCCAGCACAACTTTGCCGCGGGCTCAATGCGCCCCAAGGTGGAGGCGGCCTGCCGCTTCATCGAAAGCGGCGGCAGCTTTGCCGGTATCGGGCTGATCGAAGAGGCCGGTGCGATCCTGCTCGGGCAGCGGGGCACCCGGGTCCGTCGCCCGGAATCGACACTGGACTTCACCAACAAGGGTGGCGACATCGATTTTGTCGATGCCGATCCGTCGGCAAAGGATTGATGTCCCGGACATCATCCTCGCAATGATCCGCAAAACAGCAGCAGCGGACTGCCTGGCCACCGAAAGCCGGTAGAATCAGCCACTGTTCGCGCGGCCTGCTGCAGGCAGTGCGCAATCCCGGAATCGCGCCGCACCGGCTCCCGAATCGCCCCAGGCATGGACACTCCCGCATCCCAGACACGCGACGCCATCGTCATCCGCGGCGCGCGCCAGAACAATCTCAAGAACCTGTCGCTGGACATTCCGCTGAACGAACTGGTGGTGGTCACCGGTGTCTCCGGCAGCGGCAAGTCCTCGCTGGTGTTCGACACGCTCTACGCCGAGGGCCAGCGTCGCTACGTCGAGACCTTCTCGCCCTATGCACGCCAGTTCCTCGACCGCCAGGACCGGCCGCAGGTCGACAGCATCGAGGGCATCCCGCCGGCGATTGCCATCGATCAGGTCAACCCGGTGCGCACCTCGCGCTCGACCGTGGGCACGATGACAGAACTCAACGACCACCTGAAGCTGCTGTTCGCGCGCGCGGCGCATCTTTACTGCCGCGGCTGCGGCGGGCAGGTGGTGCGCGATACGCCGCAGACGATTTTTGCCTCGCTGCAGTCGCGGGCAACAGAGGCCGGCGATCCGCGGCTGGCGATCGCCTTTCCGGTGGCGGTGCCGGCGAACTTCAAGGCCGGTGAAGTGAAGGCGCTGCTCGCCGCCCAGGGCTACACGCGGTTCCTGAAGGAAGACCCAAGCGGTTTCGAGGTGGTGCAGGACCGCCTGCGCATGGCCGGCGCCGGACGCGCGCGGGTGATCGAAGCGCTGGAAGCGGCGCTGAAGGTCGGCCAGGGCCGGGTCAACGTGCACCGGCTGTCGGACAGCGACGCGGGCGCCTCGTCGGGCGTGCTGTGGCGCTATTCCTCGGACCTGCACTGCGCGGAATGCGACATCCATTACGCCGAGCCGAATCCGAGCCTGTTCTCCTTCAACTCGCCGATGGGCGCCTGCGAGACCTGCCGCGGCTTCGGCCGCGTCATCGGCCTTGATTATGGCCTGGTGATTCCCGACGAATCGAAATCGCTGCGTGACGGCGCGGTGAAGCCCTGGCAGACGCCATCAAACAAGGAATGCCAGGACGACCTGATGAAATACGCGCGGCTGCGCGGCATCCCGGTCGACCAGCCCTGGCGCGAGCTGTCGGCGAAGGAAAAACACTGGGTGCTCGAGGGCGAACCGGAATGGGAAAGCTGGCGCAAGTCCTGGCCCGGCATCTGGTACGGCGTCGGCCGCTTCTTCAAGTGGCTGGAGACCAAGGCCTACAAGATGCACGTGCGGGTGCTGCTGTCGAAGTACCGCGCCTATACCGAATGCACGGCCTGCGGCGGCGCGCGCCTGAAAACCGACGCGCTGCTGTGGCGCATCGGCTCTGCGGAAAACGCCGGGACCGCGCTGGGTCAGGACGAACACCGGCGCGCACGCCACAAACCGCATGGCGTGAAGTTCAGCGATGAGCAGCTTGACGCCCTGCCCGGCCTGACCGTGCATGACGTGATGCTGCTGCCGCTGGAGCGCACAAGAACGCTGTTCGAAGCACTGGAGCTGCCGGCGCCGCTGGACGAGGCCACCGACATGCTGGTCGGCGAAATCCGCACCCGGCTTGATTACCTGAACCGGGTCGGCCTCGGTTATCTCACGCTCGACCGCCAGTCGCGCACGCTGTCCGGCGGCGAGGTGCAGCGCATCAACCTGACGACGGCACTGGGCACCTCGCTGGTCAACACGCTGTTCGTGCTCGACGAACCGTCGATCGGTCTGCATCCGCGCGACATGGGGCGCGTGATCGGCGTCATGCACCGGCTGCGCGACGCCGGCAACTCGCTGGTGGTGGTCGAGCACGACCCGCAGGTGATGCTGGCAGCCGACCGCCTGCTCGACATCGGCCCCGGTCCCGGCTCGAAAGGCGGCGAGATCGTCGGTTTCGACACCCCGGCGCAGATCATGCGCCAGGCGGATTCGCTGACCGGGCGCTACCTGTCCGGCGCGGTGCAGACCGCGCCGGCGGATACGCCCCGTCCGCCGACAAAAAACACGCCTTTGCTGCGGCTGCGCGGCGCCACCGAGCACAATCTCAAAAACGTCGATGTCGACTTTCCGCTGCAGCGGCTGGTCTGCGTCACCGGCGTCTCCGGCTCGGGCAAGTCGACGCTGCTGCAGGATGTGCTCTACGCGGCGCTGCGCAAAGCCATGGGAAAACCGACGGAAACACCGGGCAGGCACGACAGCCTCTGCGGCGCCGACCAGATCGGGGACGTGATGCTGGTCGACCAGTCGTCGATCGGCCGCACCACGCGCTCGAACCCGGCGAGTTATGTCGGTGCCTTTGACGTCATCCGCAGCCGTTACGCGGCGGCGCCGCTGGCGCAGTCGCGCGGCTACACCACCGGCACCTTCAGCTTCAACTCCGGCACCGGCCGCTGCCCGACCTGCAGCGGCAACGGCTTCGAGCATGTCGAGATGCAGTTCCTGTCCGACGTCTACCTGCGCTGCCCCGACTGCGACGGCCGGCGCTACCGCGCGGAAGTGCTCGAGATCACGATCGAAGGCCGTTCGATAGCCGAGGTGCTGGAGATGACGGTCGCCGACGCGCTGGCCTTCTTCGGCCACGCAGCGGACATTGTCCGCGCGCTGCAGCCGCTGATCGACGTCGGGCTTGATTACCTGAAGCTGGGCCAGCCGGTGCCGACCCTGTCCGGCGGCGAGGCGCAGCGGCTGAAACTCGCCGGTTTCCTCGCCGGGGCGGCGCAAGCCGGCCGCCGCTCCCTCACCCCCGACCCCTCTCCCGGAGGGAGAGGGGAGGCAAATGCTTCCCTTCTCCCTCCGGGAGAAGGGGCAGGGATGAGGGGACGGGGAACGCTGTTCCTGTTCGACGAACCGACCACCGGCCTGCATTTTGACGATGTGCGCAAACTGCTGCGCGCCTTCCGCAAGCTGCTGTCAGCCGGACATTCCCTGATCGTCATCGAGCACAACCTCGACGTCGTGCGTGCGGCCGACTGGATACTCGACCTCGGTCCCGAGGGCGGCGACGCCGGCGGCATGCTGGTGTGCAGCGGCACGCCGGAAACGGTCGCAGCACATGAGACTTCGCACACCGGCAGGGCACTGCGCGAATATGCCGCAGCACTGGGCGCGCCGCTTGCCGCGCCGCGGGCATTGCCGGCATCCGTTGCCGGCCACGGCAACAGCATCAGCGTCAGCCACGCGCGGGAACACAATCTCAAGAACATCAGCGTCGACATCCCGCGGGGAAAATTCACCGTCATCACCGGCGTATCCGGTTCCGGCAAGTCGACACTGGCCTTCGACATCGTGTTCGCGGAAGGCCAGCGGCGTTACCTCGAATCGCTCAACGCCTATGCGCGGCAGTTCGTGCAGGCGGCGGCGCGGCCCGACGTCGACGCGATCTACGGCATCCCGCCGACAGTGGCGATCGAGCAGCGCACCAGCCGCGGCGGCCGCCGCAGCACGGTGGCAACGTTGACCGAGATCTACCATTTCCTGCGCCTGCTCTACGTCAAGCTCGGCACCCAGTACTGCCCGGAATGCGATGTGCCGATCGAGCCGCAGAGCCTCGACCAGATCGCGGCGCGCGTGTTCCGCGATTACCGCGACCAGCGCATCGGCCTGCTGGCGCCGCTGGTGGTCAGCCGCAAGGGTTATTACACCGACCTCGCGAAATGGGCGGCGGGCAAGGGTTACACCCACCTCCGTGTTGACGGCGAGTTCATCCCGACTTCGCCGTGGCCGCGGCTGGCACGTTTCCAGGAACACAGCATCGAGCTGCCGGTGGCCGACATCCGCGTCACCCCCGGCAACGAGGCGGAACTGCGCGCCGGCCTCGCCGCCGCGCTCGAACACGGCAAGGGGATCGTTCATGTGCTTGGCGGGCTCGACACACTCGCTGCGGCGATGGCGAAAAAAAATCCGCGGCTGGTCCGTTTCACCGAGCAGGTGTATTCGGTCAAACGCGCCTGCCCCTGCTGCAACAAAAGCTTTCCCGAACTTGACCCGCGGCTGTTTTCGTACAACTCGAAACACGGCTGGTGCCCGACCTGCTTCGGCACCGGCTTGTCGCTGGAGAAGGTGGACTGGAACGAGGAACGCGAGAAGACAGGCACCGAGGAACATGTGCTCGATTCCTGGCTCAACTGGCTGGAAGTCGACGAGCCCTGCCCTGACTGCCACGGCAGGCGGCTGAATCCGGTGGCGCTCTCCGTCCGTTACCGCAAGCGTTCGATCGCCGAACTGGCCGCTCTGCCGGTGGCGAAGCTGGCGCGGGAATTCACCGACGTTTCCTTCAGCGGCCGCGAGGCGGCGATCGCGCGCGACATCGTCGCCGAAATCCGCAGCCGGCTCGGTTTCCTCGACGAGGTCGGCCTCGGCTACCTCGCGCTCGACCGCGCGGCGCCGACGCTGTCGGGCGGCGAGGCGCAGCGTATCCGTCTCGCGGCACAGCTCGGCTCGAACCTGCGCGGCGTCGCCTACATCCTCGACGAGCCGACCATCGGCCTGCACCCGCGCGACAACCGCATCCTGCTCGACACGCTGGCGAAACTGCAGACCAAGGGCAACACCCTGATCGTGGTCGAACACGACGAGGACACCATCCGCCGCGCCGACCATGTGATCGACCTCGGCCCCGGCGCGGGACGCCTCGGCGGTCATGTCGCCGCCGCCGGCACCGCCGCCGAACTGCAGGCCAATCCGCAGTCGGTGACCGGGCGCCTGCTGGCGCAGCCGCTGCTTCATCCGCTGCATCCCCCGCGCAAGGTCGATGCGCAGACGCCGTCGCTGGCCATTCGCGGTGCGCGGCTGCACAACCTGCAGCGCGTCAATGCGCGCGTGCCGCTGGGCCGCCTGACCGTGGTCACCGGCGTGTCGGGCTCCGGCAAGTCAACACTGGCACGCGACGTGTTGCACGCGAACCTTGCCCGCCTGGTCGGTGACCGCAAAAAAATGTCAACAAAAACAGCAGGTTGTGACGGCCTCCCGGGATGGCAAGCAGTCGGCCGCGTGCTTGAGGTCGATCAGACGCCGATCGGCAAGACGCCGCGCTCCTGCCCGGCGACCTATGTCGGTTTCTGGGACAACATCCGCCGGCTGTATGCGGAAGCGCCGGATGCACGCATGCGCGGCTACACTGCCAGCCGCTTCTCCTTCAACACCAAAGGCGGCCGCTGCGAAGCCTGCGAAGGCCAGGGCGTGCAGAAAATCGAGATGAGTTTCCTGCCCGATGTGAAAGTGCCCTGCGATGCCTGCGGCGGCAAACGCTTCGACCCGGAAACCCTCGGCGTGCGCTTCAAGGGCAGATCCATCGGCGATGTGCTGGCCATGAGCATCGACGAAGCCGTCGAATTCTTTGCCGCGCACCCGCAGATCCACCATGCGCTGCGCCTGCTGCAGGACGTCGGCCTGGGTTATCTGACACTGGGCCAGCAGAGTCCGACGCTGTCCGGCGGCGAAGCCCAGCGCATCAAGCTGGTCACGGAACTGGCCAAGGTGCGTGCCAACGGCGAGGACGCCGGCGCGCGCCCCGGCCGCGGCGGCGCGCAGAGACACACGCTGTATGTGCTCGACGAGCCGACGGTCGGCCTGCACATGGCCGACGTCGAAAAGCTGATCCACGTGCTGCACCGGCTGGTCGACGCCGGCAACTCGGTGGTGGTGATCGAGCATAACCTCGACGTGATGGCCGAAGCCGACTGGATCATCGATCTCGGCCCCGAGGGCGGCGATGGCGGCGGGCGCATCGTTGCCGAAGGCCCGCCGGCACAAGTGGTGAAGCGGGCGGCGCACTCCCATACCGCGCGCATCCTCGGCGAATTCCTGGGGGAACGCGGCGCATGAGACGGAGACTGCTGCTGCAACAGCTGCCGCTGCTGGTGCTTCTGGCGTTCAGCGGCGCAGCGGCAGCACAGGGCGCCGATCGCGACCAGGCGCTGATTGCGGCGGCAGCCAAAGGCGATCCTGCCGGCGTGCGCAGGCTGCTGCAGGAAGGCGCATCGCTGACGGCGCGTGATGGCGACGGCCGCACTGCGCTGGTCGCCGCCGCCTACGGCAACCACGTCGAAACAGCACGGCTGCTGCTGGAGGCCGGCGCCAGCCCCAATGTGCGCGACACCATCGGCCGCACTGCGTTCATGGTTGCCGCGGTCCGGGGCCACACCGAACTGCTGCGCCTGACGCTGAAACACGGCGCCGATCCGCACACGCTGAACCAGTACGGCGGCACCGCACTGATCCCGGCCTCGCATTACGGCCATGTCGAAGTGGTGCGCGAACTGCTGAAAACACCGGTCAACATCAACCACGTCAACCGCTTCGGCTGGACGGCGCTGATCGAAGCGGTGATCCTCGGCGACGGCGGTGCAAGACACAGCGCGATCGTGCGCCTGCTTGTGGGGCACGGGGCGGATGTCAACCTGCCAGACCGCGACGGGATCACAGCACTTGCACACGCGCGCCAGCGGGGCTACCGCGACATCGTCCGCATTCTCGAGACGGCAGGCGCACGCTGAACATCCGGATCGCGGCGATGTTCAGGACGCCTGCTGCAGCAGGGGCAACAGCGGCTCTCCGGCAATCGACGCGGTCTATAATCGGCTGTCCCGCAACAGCGACCCAATGCCATGTCCCTGCTCTTCAGACGCACCCCTGCCGCGCTTGCGGTCGCGCTGGCAGCCTCCTGCGCCACCATTGACCAGCCGATTCCCCTGCCCGAGGGCCGCTGGGAATTGACCACGTCCAGCTTCATCGACGGCGGCCGCATGCCGGGCCTGCCGCGGGCGACACTGGAAATGGGCAAGGGAAGGATTTCCGCATTCAGCGGCTGCAACAGCGGCAGCGGCAGCGTCGAATCCGTTGACGGCAGGATGACCGTCTCGCCGCTGGCAACGACCCGCCGTGCCTGCCCCGAGCCGCTGGGCGCCTTTGAGGGACGCTATTTCAAGCTGCTGGCCGGCAGACCCTATTTCCGCCTTGAGGGCGAACAGTTGATCCTTTCGGCCGGGGACGACAGTGCCCGGTTCCGCCGCGCCCCCGTCACTACGGAAAACAAATAACCGCCACCGGAGCCCTTGATGATCCGCAACACGCTCAAACCCCACGTCAAGGACGTCGATGGCCTTCCCGTGCGCCGCCTGCTGCCGTCCGCCGCGCAGAAGATGGTCGGCCCCTTCATTTTTTTCGATCACATGGGACCGGCACAGTTCCGGCCCGGCGAAGGCATTGATGTCCGGCCACATCCGCACATCGGGCTCGCTACCGTCACCTACCTGTTCGATGGCGCGATCATGCACCGTGACAGCCTCGGTTGCGAACAGCGCATCACGCCCGGCGACGTCAACTGGATGACCGCCGGCCACGGCATCGTGCACTCGGAGCGCAGCCCCGCGGACGAGCGCGGCCGGGCGCGGGGCCTGCACGGCATCCAGACCTGGATCGCCCTGCCACAGGCCTCCGAGCGCACCGAACCGGCGTTCGTACACCACCCGAAAGCAGCCCTGCCGGTGCTGCAATGGCCGGAGGTGGAATTGCGACTGATTGCCGGCAGCGGATGGGGGAAACAGTCGCCGGTAAAAACCTTCTCGCCGATGTTCTACGGTGCGGTGACCGCGCGTGCCGCGGCGCAGTTCGAGATTCCGGCGGAGCATGAGGAACGCGCCATCTATGTCATCGACGGCGCAGTCACGGCCGACGGCAGCCCGGTGGCGCAATACACGGTCGCGGTGTTCGAACCGGGCGCAGCGGTCACCATTGCCTGCCAGGGGCCGGCGCGGCTGATGGTATTCGGCGGCGCGCCGCTGGACGGCGATCGCTTCATCCACTGGAATTTTGTCGCCAGCAGCCGCGAACTGATCGAGGAGGCGCGCATCCGCTGGCGGGAACAGCGTTTCCCGCGGGTGCCCGACGAGACCGAATTCATTCCGCTGCCCGAACGTTAGAATTGCGCCTGCCCCCTCGTTTTCAGGAGTTCTCTTGAGCATAGCTTCGCTGCGCCGCGAATACATGGGCGAAAGCCTCAATGAGTCCGACGTCGCCGCCGATCCCTTCGTCCAGTTCCAGCGCTGGTTTGACGAGGCGCTGCGCGCCGGGCTGCCCATGCCCAATGCGATGACGCTGGCGACCGCCACCGCCGGCGGCATGCCGTCGGCGCGCATCGTCCTGCTCAAGGGCATCGACCACGGAGGATTCGTGTTCTTTACCAATTACCGCAGCCGCAAGGGCAGGGAACTTGCCGAAAACCCGCGCGCCGCCCTGCTTTTCCACTGGACCGAACTGGAGCGTGAAGTACGCATCGAGGGCGGCATTGAGAAGGTCACCGCAACGGAATCCGACGATTATTTCGCCAGCCGTCCGCTGGGCAGCCGCCATGCGGCAATCGCTTCGCCGCAAAGCGAACCGGTCGCGAACCGCGGGGTGCTCGAGCAGAAATTCGCAGCCGCCGCCACAACCTGCGGCGATACCCCAAAACGCCCCGCACACTGGGGCGGTTACCGTCTGCGTCCGGCAAGCGTGGAGTTCTGGCAGGGCCGGCCCAACCGGCTGCACGACCGGCTGCTCTACAGCCGAGACGGAGAACGCTGGACCCTCGGCCGGCTGGCGCCCTGACCGCCGCGCGCGGGTCCGGCCACACCTGACGATATACTTGCCGCCGCACATTTCCGCCGCCTGCACATCTTGCCCGCCCTGCTTTCATCCCGCGCCTACGAAACCCTGCTGGCGTGGTATTTCGTGTCCGTATGGGGCTCGGGTTTCCTCGCCACCAAGCTCGGGCTGCAGCATGCGGCACCGTTCACCTTTCTGTCGCTGCGTTTCGTCTTCGGCCTGCTCTGCCTGATTCCGCTGCTGCTGATCGTACGTCCGCGCTGGCCGGCAAACCGCAGCGAAGCCGGACACCTGCTCGTCGCCGGACTGCTGATGCATGCCGTGCACCTCGGCGGCAGCCATTACACCCAGTACCTCGGCATGTCTGCAGGCATCACCGCCGTGCTGCTGTCGGTGCAGCCGTTGCTGACCGCGGTGATCGCGGGGCGCTGGATGGGCGAACGCATCGGCGCCCGGCAATGGGCCGGCATCGCCATCGGTCTGGCCGGCGTGACGCTGATTGTCTGGCACAAGATCGATGTGCGCGAGGCCACCGCGGGCGCATTGCTCGCCGTCACCATATCGCTGGCGGGTGTCACCGCCGGCACGCTCTACCAGCGCCGCTGGTGCCCGACCGTCGACCTGCGCGCAGCGGCGCTGCTGCAGTTCGCCGGCACGCTGGTGGTGCTGGCACCGCTCGCCTGGCTGGTCGAAGGCGCGACCGTGCGCTGGTCCTGGGCGCTCGCCGGCGCCATCGTGTTCCTGGTGATCGGCGCATCGTTCCTGGCGGTCAATGCGCTGCACACGCTGATGCGGCGCGGACAGGCCACCCGCGTCACCAGCCTGATCTACCTGACGCCGATTTTCGCGGTGGCCCTGGAACTGGCCTTGTTCGGCGTGGTGCCGTCAGCCATTTCCCTGGCGGGCATCGCCGTAACCTGCTGCGGCGTGGCGATGGTGACGTGGCAGGGAAAACAGGCCCGGGAAGCCGCGACATGAACGACACCAGCATCCGTTTCATCCTGTTGCTGACGATCCTGCTGCATCTGGCGTTTGCAGGCATCCGCGTCACGCTGTCGCTGTTCGCGCTCCACCTGCAGGCTTCCGCCCTCGCGGTGGGCGTCCTGATTTCGCTGCTCGCCGCGGTCCCGCTGCTGTTCGCGGTGGGATGGGGGCGCACCATCGACCGCATTGGCGTGCGCATGCCGCTGTTCATCGGCGCGGGTGCCGTGCTCGGCGCCCTGCTGCTGGTCGTGGCGCTGCCTCGCCTCGAGACACTGTTCGTCGCCAGCGCGCTGGCGGGCAGCGGCTTCATGCTGGTGCACATCTGTGTCAACCAGGCGGCCGGCCTGCTCGGTGCGCCGGAAGACCGTTCGCGCAATTTCAGCCTGCTGGCACTGGCATTTTCCACTTCGGGCTTTCTGGGGCCGACGCTTTCAGGATTCGCGATTGACCTGATCGGGCATCGCCTGACCTTTTTGCTGCTGGGTGTCAGCGTGGTTGCCGGAATCATCCTGTTGCTGGCGCGCCCGGTCCGGCTGCCCGCAAATCCGGCTCCGGCGCAGGGCGCCGACCGCAAGCGGGTGATCGATCTTTTCCGCATTCCCAACCTGCGACGCGCTTTCATCGCCAGCGCGGTGCTGTCGATGGCCTGGGACCTGTTCACTTTTGTCACGCCGATCCACGGCACACGGCTGGGACTGTCGGCATCGACCATCGGCCTGATACTCGGCGCATTCGGCGCGGCGATTTTCGTGGTGCGGCTGCTGCTGCCGCTGATCGTGCACCGCCTCAGCGAATGGCCGCTGCTGATCGGCGGCATGTTGGCCACCGGCGCAGCGATGGCCGTGTTCCCGCTGATCAGCAGTGCTCCGCTGCTGATGGCGGTGGCTTTCGTGATCGGCCTGGCCATCGGCGGCACCCAGCCGATGATCATGTCGGTGCTCTACAACACCGCGCCGCCCGGACGCGGCGGTGAGGTGGTCGGGGTGCGCACCTTCCTGCTCAACCTGACCCAGGCGGGCATGCCGCTGCTGTTCGGTGCCGTCGGCGCGACCCTTGGCATGACCCCGGTGTTCTGGGCGATGGCGGCGGCCCTGCTGATCGGCGGCGGCGTGGTCAGCAGGCGCTGAACGCGGCAAAAAAAACGGGGCGCCTGGGCGCCCCGTCTTCTGCGATCCGAACGGATTATTTCAGGTGCTTGTTGACCAGCTTGGTCATCTCGAACATCGACACCTGTTTCTTGCCGCCGAAAACTTCTTTCAGTTTCTCGTCGGCGTTGATGTTGCGGCGGTTCTTGCTGTCCTGCAGGCCGTGCTTCTTGATGTAGGCCCAGATCTTCTTGGTGACTTCAGTGCGCGGTTGCGGGCTGTTGCCGATCACCGCACCGAGCGCTGCGCTCGGTTGCATGGCCTTCATGAACGCGGCATTGG
>JAHCAG010000028.1 GCA_019635015.1 Burkholderiales bacterium
ATCCGAGAACACGCTCTGATAATCGATACGGAGAAACATATGAGTGAAGGCATCGTTGCAGGCAAGGTCGTGGTGGTCACCGGCGCGGGGCGCGGCATCGGCCGCGAGATCGCGCTGATGATGGCGAAGGAGGGCGCCAGGGTCGTGGTCAACGACATCGGCACTTCGCTGGCAGGTGAGGGCACCGACCAGACGCCGGCCGGGGAAGTGGTGCAGCTGATCAAAAAGGGCGGCGGCGAAGCGGTGGCGAGTTACGACAGCGTCGCCGACTTCGATGCGGCGCAGCGCATCGTGCAGACGGCGGTCGACAGCTTCGGTCGCATCGACTGCGTGGTCAACAATGCCGGCATCCTGCGCGACGTGATTTTCCACAAGATGAGTTTCGACGACTGGGATTCGGTGATGAAGGTGATCGCCTACGGCGCCTTCAACATGAGTCGTGCAGCGGCGACCTTTTTCCGCCAGCAGAACGGCGGCAGCTATGTGCACATGATTTCCAACTCCGGGCTTGCCGGCAACGTCGGCCAGGCCAACTATGGCGCGGCCAAGGCCAGCATGGTGATGCTGTCGAAACACATCGCGCTCGACATGCAGCGCTTCAATGTGCGCTCCAACTGCATCGCGCCGAGCGCCTGGACCCGCATGACCGGCTCGATACCCTCGAAAACGCCGGACATGGCGGCGCGCGTGGCGCAGCGCCAGATGGTCACGCCCGACAAGAATGCGCCGCTCGCGGTGTTCCTCGCCAGCGATGCGGCGAAGGACGTCAACGGCCAGATTTTCTACACACGCATGAACGAACTGTTCCTGATGAGCCAGTCGCGGCCGATCCGCGGCCTGCACCGCAGCGAAGGCTGGACGCCGCGCGCGATCGCCGAACACGCATTGCCTGCGCTGAAGCCGGACTTCTATCCGCTGGCGCGCAATCAGGACGTGTTCAGCTGGGATCCTCTTTAAAAAAATAAATAAAATCAAATACTTAAATTTATTCCGCAAGGCAGGGACCGAGGCCCCACTGATCCGGCAGGCCCGCCGGTAAATATGCTGGCCCGCGTTTTGCATTGCCGGTGGATGATGACCTTGCCATCGGCACTGCAGGATGCGATGACAGCACCGGGCGCTGCTCCACGGGTTGTCCGGCCTGCACCACGATGATCCGCAACGCATCCGGCATGCGCCGCAGCGGTGCTTCCGCCCAGTCCAGATGCTGACTGAGCGCTGCCGTCGCGGCGCGCACGCGTGCTAACATCGTTCCGCATTTCCTCGAGGACAACCCCCATGAAAACCCTGCTCGTCACCGGCTGTGCCATTGCCGCAGTCACCCTCAGCGGCATCGCCGCGGCCCAGGACAAGGCCGCCGCAGCCTACCCCAGCAAGCCTATCCGCATGATCGTGCCCTTCGCCCCCGGCGGCGGACTCGACATCACCACGCGGCTGATCGGCCAGAAACTCACGGAGAAGTGGGGGCAGAACGTGGTGGTCGATACCCGTCCTGGCGCGGCGACCATCGTCGGCACCGAGATTGCCTCGAAAGCGATTCCCGACGGCTACACCCTGCTGATGGTTACCACCACCTTTGCCATCAATCCCAGCCTCTACGCCAAGCTGCCCTACGATCCGCTGAAGGATTTCACGCCGGTCACCCAGCTCAACTCGCAGCCCAACATCCTCGTCGTCAACGCCTCTGCGCCGGCCGCGAGCGTCAAGGACCTGATCGCGCTGGCAAAATCGAAACCGGGCGAACTGACCTTCGCCACGCCGGGTTCCGGATCGGCGCCTCACCTGTCGGCCGAGCTGTTCCAGCGCACTGCCGGCATCCAGATGATCCACGTGCCCTACAAGGGCATCCCGCCGGCCATCACCGATGTCATCGGCGGCCGCGTGACCATGCTGTTCACCACCACCATCTCCGCCGCGCCGCACATCAAGACCGGCAAGGTGAAGGGCCTTGCGCTGACCAGCGCGAAACGCCTCGCCAGCATGCCCGACGTGCCCACCATCGGCGAGACGCTGAAGGGGTACCAGGCCGAAGCCTTCCAGGGCATGATCGCGCCCGCCGGCGTGCCGCGCGCCATCATCGACAAACTCGGCAAGGAAGTCGCCGCGATCGTCCAGTCACCGGAGATCGGCAAGACCTTCGAAGCCTCGGGTGCCATCGCCGTCGGCAGCACCCCCGCGCAATTCGCGGCCTTCATCAAGAACGAAACCGCGAAGTGGGGCAGGGTCATCAAGGAAGCCGGCATCAAGCTGGAATAGCCTTAACAGCTCACCGCTTACTGCTCACCATTCACCATTCACCAATCACCAAACAGGAAACCCCATGCCATTCGCCCAACTCTACGTCGCCGAAGGCCGCACCCCGGAGCAGAAAAAAGTCCTGATCGAAAAAGTCACCCAGGCCTTCGTCGATGCCGTCGGCGTCAAGCCGGAATCGGTGTGGATCACCGTGCAGGACATCCCCAAACATTCCTGGGGTGTCGGCGGCAAGACCCTGGCTGACAAGAGCTGAGGCGGAAGGACGGGAGAGCGTCATGGCAGAGCAGAAAAAACGCGCAGTCAAGATGGCCGTGCCGGCGCCGAGTTTCCGGCCGAACATGGTCGGCCGCAACCATGCCGCCTCGGCCGGCCACTACCTCGCCACGCTGGCGGCGATGCGCGTGCTCGACCGCGGCGGCAATGCAGTCGATGCCGGCGTCACCGCCTCGATGGCGCTCTCCGTGCTGCAGCCCGACATGGTCAGCTTCGCCTGCGTCGCGCCGACCCTGATCTACATGAAAGAGCTCGACAAGGTGATCAGCCTTGCCGGGCTCGGCTACTGGCCGAAGAGCACCGATGTCGCGAAGCTGATCGCCGCCGGCAACGGCAAGGCGGTGCCGGAGAACCTGCTGCGCACGGTGATCCCGGCCGCACCCGCGACCTACATCGCCGCGCTGCGCCGCTACGGCACGATTTCCTTCGAGGAGGCCGCGACCCCGGCGATGGAGCTGGCGAAGAACGGTTTTGCTGTCTACCCGCTGCTGTCCTCCAACATCGAATACCTGGAAAACAGTTTCCGCCGCTGGCCCGACAACGAGCGCATTTTCCTTCCCAAGGGCCGCGCGCCGAAAGTCGGTGAGCTGTTCCTGCAGGAAGACCTCGCCAAAACCATAGGCCGGCTGATCCAGGCCGAGCGCGATGCCAAGGGTGACCGCGACAAAAAACTCGCCGCGGTGCACGACTATTTCTACCGCGGCCCGATTGCGCGCGAGATCTCCGATTACCACGCCGCCAACGGCGGCTTCATGACCTTCGAGGACCTCGCCGGCTTCGAAGTGCCGGTCGAGGACAGCATCAAGGTCGACTACCGCGGCTACACCGTGCATGCCTGCGACGTCTGGTGCCAGGGCATCGTGCTGCTGGAGTCGCTGAAGATCCTCGAAGGTTTTGATTTGAAGGCGCTGAAACACAACTCGCCGGATTACGCGCACCTGATCGCGGCCGCGCTGAACCTGTCCTTCGCCGACCGCGAGGCTTACGTCGGCGATCCGAAGTTCGTGCACGTACCGCGCAACGCGATGATTTCCGAGGCCTACGCGAAGCGCCAGCGCGCGCGCATCGACATGCAGAAGGCCTTCGGCCGCCTGCCGGATCCGGGTGATCCCGAGATGACCGGAAAAGTGCCGGGCGGCATCACCGCCGGCGCGCTGGCTTCGCCGCACGGCCTCTCGCGCCTGTCGCAGGACACGATCTACAACTGCGTCGTCGACCGCTGGGGCAATGCCTACTCGGCGACCACTTCCGACAACGCCAGTGAAACGCCGATCATCCCCGGCACCGGGCTCGCGATTTCCTCGCGCGGCTGCCAGTCGCGGCTCGAGCCCGGCCATCCGTCCGAAGTGAAGCCGGGCAAACGCCCGCGGCTGACGCCCAACCCGGCGATGGCCTTCAAGGACGGCAAGCTGTTCATGACCTTCGGCACCCCCGGCGGCGACCAACAGTCGCAGGGCATGCTGCAGGTTTTCCTGAACGTCGTCGAACACGGCATGACCATGCAGCAGGCGGTCGAAGCGCCGCGCATCTCCTCGCAGAGTTTCCCCAACTCCTTCGCGCCGCATGCCTATTACCCGGGCCGGCTCAACGTCGAGGAAGATCTCGGCCCGGAAGTGATCGAGGAACTGCGCCGCCGCGGCCACGACGTCGAAGTCTGGCCGCGTTTCCCGGCGGCCAACGCCGCCGTGTGCGCGATCAAGGTCGATCCTGAGACGGGCCTGCGCCACGCCGGCGCCGATCCGCGGCGCGAGGGGTACGCGCTGGCCTGGTAGTCACAGCTTGTGCTGCCTTGCGCCCTTCGTAGCCCGCAAGGGGGCAGCGTATTGCGGGAACGCACCGGCTCTTCAAGAGCTGCACGAACTCGCCGTCGGGCGGCTGGCCGGTTCGGGATGCGAGCTACCGGATCGGCATGGCGACTGCAAAGTCCGCCAATTGGCCTGTCGCTTGATGCCGTAATACTTCTGCTGTAAAGCTTGAGGCCTGTGCCGATTTGACAGCCGGGGCAAGGTACCCCGGCGGCGGCAAACAGGAGGATAGCCCCATGTCAGTTGAAATCCGTGAAGGTATTTCCGTCACCCCGCTGGGCCGCGGCATCGGCGCGCAGGTCGACGGCGTGAACCTGCGCGAACCCGTGCCCGAGCCGACGAAAGCAGCGATCCTGTCGGCCTGGATGGACCACAAGGTCCTGCGTTTCCGCAGCCAGCAGGGCATGAGCACCCAGCAGCTCGTCGATTTCTCGAAGATCTTCGGCGAACTCGACCGCGCGCCGACGCCGGCCAACAAGACCGGCAAGCCGTACCTGTCTGAATTTCCCACGGTCACCGCGATTTCCAACATCGTGGTGAATGGCGAACCCATCGGCGGTCTGGGGGCCTACGAGGCCGAATGGCACACCGACATGTCGTACAACGAGTGCACGCCGAGCGCCAGCATCCTCTACGCGATCGAAATCCCGCCCGCCGGCGGCGACACCTGGTTCTGCGACATGTACGCGGCCTACGACAGCCTGCCGGCCGAGTTCAAGACGCGGATCGCCGGACTGAAATGCGTGCATGATGCCAGCCGCAACAGCGCCGGCATGCTGCGCAAGGGCTGGAAGGAAGTCACTGATCCGCGGGACACCATAGGCGCGCTGCACCCCATTGTGCGCACTCACCCGGTGACCGGGCGCAAGGCCTTGTTTCTCGGGCGCCGGCTGAATGCCTACATCCCCGGACTGAGTCTCGAGGACAGCGAATCGTTACTTGACACCCTGTGGGTGCACGCGGTGTTGCCCGAGGCGACCTGGATCCAGCAATGGTGCATCGGCGATGTCGTGATCTGGGACAACCGCTGCACCATGCATCGCCGGGATTCCTTCGATTCCGCGGCGCGCAGGCTGCTGCACCGCACGCAGATTGCCGGCGACCGGCCGTTCTGATTCTGCCTGGGTGCCGGTACGCGCCGTGGCCTGACACCAAACCTGTTCAAGGAGGCATGAAGTGATTGTTCGCATGACCCCGCTCAATAAAACCCTGCTGTTGCTGCTGGCCGGACTGCTGCCGGCGGCCACCGTCGCGGCACAGAACTACCCGACCCGCACCGTGCGTGTCATCGTACCCGGCCCCCCCGGTGGCGGTGCCGACACACTGGCGCGCACGATGGCGACCAAGATGGCCGAAAACCTGGGGCAGCAGTTCATCGTCGACAACCGTGCCGGCGCCAGCGGCATCATCGGCACTGAACTTGGCGCTCGTGCCGCGCCGGACGGCCACACCATCCAGATCGGCCACAGCGGCACGCATGCCATCAACATCAGCCTGCGCAAGACGCTGCCGTACCACCCGGTGCGTGATTTCACGCCGCTGATGCTGATTGCGAGCATGCCGAACATTTTGGTGACACATCCCTCATTACCGGCAAAATCGGTGAAGGAGCTGATTGCCTTTGCAAAGGCGCGCCCAGGCCAGATGACCTACGCCTCGGCGGGCACCGGCTTCTCACAGCACCTCGCCGGTGTGCTGTTCTGCGATGTGGCGGGCATTCAGATGCTCCACGTGCCGTACAAGGGCAGCGCGCCCGGCATGACCGACGTCATCGCCGGCAACGTGATGATGATGTTTCCCAACACCACGGCGGCCTTCCCGCACCTGAAATCCGGCCGCCTGCGCGGGCTCGGTGTGACTTCGCTGAAACGCTCGGACATATTCCCCGATGTTCCGGCGATCGCGGAGACGCTACCCGGCTACGAGGCGATCGCCTGGTTCGGCTTCTTCGCGCCGGCGAACCTGCCCGAAGAACTCAAGCGCAGGCTCAATGCCGAAATGGTCAAGGCGATCAGCGATGCCAAGGTCAGCGAAACCATCCGCAAGCTCGGCGGTACCGCGTCGAGCAACACGCCTGAAGAGTTTTTGACCTACGTCAACGCGGAAATCGTCAAGTGGGCGAAAGTGATCAAGAGCGCGGGGATTCCGCAGGAATGACGAGTGCATATGTCTTGGCGATTCTCGTCAAGCTTCGGAATCTTTTGACCGTATTGTGGATTTTAATGAAAGATTCATGGGCAGGGAGTCTGGCCGCATAACACATGTTGAAATCCCTCTTGTTTTTGCTTTGCCAGGCGCATAAGGTCGATACGTCCAGTCTGTCGGCATCTACCAATATCAATAAAATTGCCCGATAAAGTCCGAAATATGGCTTGAGTGGGCGAGGTGAAACGGTTCCTGCAATTGCGGGTAGTCCGTGTTCAATGAGTTTGCCTGGGTGGGTCCGTAGTTTTCACGGAGGAGTTCTGTAAATGGGCAAGGTGGTCGCGGTGCCGACCGGGTTGGAAGCCCGTGCTTTGGCGTCTAGGGCGGGTCTGTGATGCCAGTCTCAGGAAATAATCAGGCCCTCGCCGGGATCAAGGTGCTGGAACTGGGCACTACCATTGCCGGACCATTTTGTGCGCGCCTGCTTGCCGATTTCGGCGCCGATGTCATCAAGGTTGAATCCGCAGAAGGTGATCCGTCTCGGCTGTCCGGCAAGCGCTACAGGAACAAGCCGCTTTACGCGGCAAGCATGATGCGCAACAAGCGGCTGATTGTCATCGACCTGCGCACCCCGGAAGGGCAGGATTTGATCCGCCGGTTGGTAAAAAAGGTGGATGTGCTGGTGGAGAACTTCCGGCCCGGCACCCTGGAGAAATGGAATCTGGGCTATGACGCGCTCTCGGCTATCAATCCCGGGCTGATCCTGGTGCGGGTTTCCGGCTATGGCCAAAGCGGCCCGTACAGCCAGCGTCCCGGTTACGGCGTGGTATGCGAGGCGGTCGGCGGACTGCGTCATGTCACCGGTGATCCTGATCGTCCTCCGGCACGGGCCAATATCGCACTGACCGACTGCATAACCGGCCTTTATGCCGCGTTCGGCACCATGATGGCCCTCAAGCATCGTGACCGGACCGGCCAGGGCCAGGTGGTCGATACCGCCCTGTATGAATGTGCGTTCAGCTTCATGGAGGCCCATGTCGCCGCCTATGAAAAAACCGGCTACATCGTCGGCCGTGAAGGGGCGGGACACTCGGGCAGCGTGGTCAACAACCTGTTCAAGACGCGTGACGGTGACTACGTTCACATACAGGGTTCGCAGACCAACAGCTTCCGCCGGCTTTGCCTGGCGATGAAACGCCCGGACATTCTCGAGAATCCGAAATTCAACACCCGCCCGGAGCGCGTGAAGAACGGCGACGAGATGGATGCCATCGTGCAGGAATGGGTGGGTGCCCGTGATTATGCCGAGGTCGAGAAAGCCCTGTCCGCGGAAGATGTCGTTTTCACGCGCATCTACACCATGGCGGACATCTTCCGCGATCCCCATTTCAAGGCCAGAAAAATGATCCGGGATGTGCCTGACGAAGAACTGGGCAGCATCGCAATGGTTGCACCGGTGCCGCGACTTTCGGCGACTCCCGGTGACATATACAGCAGCGGCGGGCGCACCGGGCGGGACACGGCGGCAGTGCTCAGCGAAGAACTGGGCATCACCAATGGCGAACTCGACGAGCTGATCAAAAAGGGCATCGTCGCGATCGCCGCAGACAGCAACCCCAAGGGAGGATTCGCACCATGATCAGGATCTCAGTCTGTGGAATTCTTGCGGGCGGCGCGATGGCGGCGCTGATGGCCGGAGCAGCGCCGGAAGCACTTGCGCAATGGAAACCCGATCGCATTCCGGAACTGATTGTCAGCGTCGCTCCCGGAGGCAACCAGGACATCACTGCGCGCACCATCCAGACGATATGGCAGGACAAAAAAATCGTCTCGGCGGTCAATGTCATCAACAAGCCGGGCGGCGGCGGTGCGATTGCCTACACTTTCCTCAGCCAGAAGGCGAACGATCCGAGCCAGTTGCTGATCCTGGCGCCGACCATGTTCACGTCAAAAATCATGGGCGTAGGCCAGTTCACCCACCGCGATTTCACCCCCCTCGGCATGCTATTCAACGAATACATATTCACCGTCGTCAAGGCCGATTCGCCGCTGAAAACCGGTGGTGACCTGATCAAGAAGCTCAAGGAATCGCCCGACAGCCTGAGTTTCGGTGTGGCGACCGCCATAGGCAACCACATTCACATGGGGATCGCGTTGCCGATGAAGGCGGCCGGTGTCGACATCCGCAAAATGAAGGTCGTCGCATTCAAGTCCTCCGGGCAGTCCATCACCTCGGCTCTCGGAGGACATATTGACGTTGCAGCGGCCACGTTTGCTGCTGTCCTGCCGCAGCTCACCGCGGGGCGCGTGCGGATACTCGGCGTCAGTGCCCCGAAACGCATGACCGGGGCTCTGGCCGAGATTCCGACCTGGAAGGAGCAGGGTGCCAACGCCGTATTTGACAGCTGGCGCGGCGTGGTCGGTGCAAAGGGCATCAGCGAGGCGCAGATCAAGTACTGGGAATCCGCATTCCTTGCCCTGAGCAAGACCGAGGAGTGGAAAGCCGACATCGAGAAGACCTTCCGGGTGAACAATTTCCTCAACGGCCGGGATGCCGGCGCCTACTGGGATGCCCAGTACAAGGAACTTGAAGAAGGGCTCACTGAACTTGGCCTGGCGAAGCGAGCAAACTGACTGTTTGTCGAGGGCGGCGAAATGAGGCTGGAGACAATGTTCGCGCAGCAGATGTTTTCTTGCGAGAGGGTCGGGCATGAACAAGCCTCATGGTCCTGATGCCCTGGATGGTGTTCGTGTTCTCGAACTCGGAACAACGATAGCCGGGCCTTTCTGCGCCAGGCTTCTTGCTGATTTCGGCGCGGAGGTCATCAAGGTCGAGGCTCTGGACGGGGATCCATTGCGCCTTGCTGGGCGGCACTTCGATGGGCATTCCCTTTATGCGAAGAGTTTGATGCGCAACAAAAAACTGGCGGCTATCGACCTGAGGTCACCGGATGGCCAGGATCTGGTACGCAGACTCGTTCGCAAATGTGATGTGGTGGTTGAAAACTTTCGGCCAGGCACCTTGGAAAAGTGGGGGCTCGGCTATTCCGACCTCAAGAAAGTAAAGCCGGATATCGTTATGGTGCGCATCAGCGGCTACGGTCAGGACGGGCCTTACAGTGCGCGTCCGGGTTATGGGGTGATAAGCGAAGCTATGAGCGGCCTTCGCTATCTGAACGGAGAGCCCGGTCGGCCGCCGGTGCGTGTCAACCTTGCATTGACGGACTACATCACCGGGCTTTACGCGGCGTTCGGCACAATGCTCGCTTTGCGACACCGCGACCGTACAGGCAAGGGGCAGTATGTGGATACCGCGCTGTATGAATGCGCCTTCAGTTTTCTTGAGTCACACATCGTTTCCTATGACAAACTGGCAGTTGTGGCCCAGCCTACCGGGCCTGCGCTTGCCAACAGTGCAGTTAACAATCTTTTCCTTACCAGTGATGGCATCCATGTCCATATTCAGGGCTCGCAAACCAACGGATTCCGGCGCTTAGTGGTGGCCATGGGGCAAGAGAACCTTCTGGACGATACAAGGTTCAATACTCGTCGCGAACGTGTAAAGCATGCTCGCGAGATTGATGCCATTGTGCAGGAGTGGGTCGGTACAAGAACGTATGCTGAATTGCAGCGATCGTTCATGGCACACGATGTTACTTTTGCGCCTATCTACAACGTCGCCGATATTTTCTCCGATCCGCATTACGAGGCCAGGGGGATGCTGCCCCGGGTGGAGGATCCGGATATCGGCGATCTGGCTGTTCCTGCACCGGTGCCGCGATTGTCCGATACGCCGGGGCATGTCCGCCATCTCGGCCACGAGATTGGTTGCGATACACGCAGCATCCTGATGGATTTGGCGGAGATTTCATCAGAAAAGCTGGCGCAGCTTGAATCCGATTCAATTGTTCGGTGCGCCAACAAAACTTAGGGGAACCGGAAGGAGGAGTGCGCCATGAGAGTGGAACACGGGAAAGCGATATATCGTTGTTGCAGGCGAATTGGGTGCGTGTGGTTCATGCCGCTTGTGATGTTCGGTATTGCCTTGCCGGCGGCGGGGGCAGATTGGAAGCCTGAGCGCACAGCAGAACTCATCACCACTGCGGCTTCAGGCGGGAACCTCGACATTGCTGCAAGGGCAATTCAGAAAATATGGCAAGACAACAAAATCGGACCTGTCACTGAGATCATCAACAAGCCCGGTGGCAGTGGAGGAATCGCACTTGTCTACCTTAACCAGCATTCAGCGAGCCCACACCATCTGCTGACGTTGTCAATGACGCCGTTTGCTGGGAATGCAATGGGGCGATTCAACTTCGCTCACACGGATGTGTCCGCGATCTCACTGTTGTTCAGCCAGTATATCTACATAAGTGTGAGAAAAGATTCCCCGATCAAGGATGGCAAGGACCTTATCGCGAGGCTCCGCGCTGATCCGGGTTCGTTGAGTGTCGCGATTGCAACGTCAATCGGAAACGCGATCCACATGGGAATCGCGAGTCCGATGAAGGCGGCCGGCGTTGAAGTGAGAAAAATGAGGGTTGTCGCGTTCAAGTCATCGGGTGTTTCGATGACGAACCTGCTTGGTGGCCATGTGGATGTGGTGGCGTCGACTTTCGGAACGCTTTTGCCACACCTCGAAGCTGGCAGGGTGCGCGTGCTCGGATTCAGCGGTCCGGAACGCCTGCCTGGTGCTCTGGCAAGCGTGCCCACCTGGCGCGAGCAGGGCGCGGATGCAACCCTTTCAAACTGGTTTGCGATCGTCGGAGCAAAGGGGATCCGCCCTGCTCAAATCGCCTATTGGGAGAACGCTTTCTCCGCCCTCGACAAGACCGACGAGTGGCGAGCAGATCTGAGCAAGAATTTCCGGGTCAGCACGCTTTTGAATAGCCGGCAAACCCAGGAGTTTCTGGCACGCCAGCAAACGGAAATCCGCGATATTTTGGTCGAGCTTGGCTTGACGAAATGACGTTTAAAAAATGCTTGCGTCGTCGAGATGGCAAGGTATTCGTAATGGAGGTTCTATGAGTTGGGAAACCGAAGCGCAAGAAATCAGGGTCAGACGTAAATGGGCCGATGAAATGGGTGGGCCCGAAGCAGTGCGGCTGCGGCATGAGAAGGGTTTCCTCACCGTACGGGAGCGCATCTCCGGGATAGTCGATCGCGGCTCGTTTCAGGAAGTTGGCAAACTGACAGGCAAGGGTGAGTACGACAAGGAAGGCCGGCTGGTCAAGGTTACACCGGCGCCATACGTTATGGGCATCGCCGAAATCGACGGCCGGCCGGTGGCCATAGGAGGCGAGGACACCACGGTGCGTGGCGGGACGAGTTGGGGCCACGGTCGGCGCAAAGGGGGGCAGGGCGGATTCATTGATGATCTTGCCTATTACTACCGGATTCCGCTTGTGCGGCTGATTGACGGTTATGGCGGCGGTGTCGCCTCGGCCAAGCGCGGCTTCACGGTATTCCCAGGCCACACCAACGATCCCGGCGTGAACGTGGCCGAGTTGCTCGGTGTGGTGCCGGTGGTCAGCGCTGTGCTGGGAATTGCAGCCGGCGGGCCCGCACTGCGCGCGGTAATGTCGCACTGGTCGGTAATGGTGAAGAACAGCACGATATTCGCGTCCGGACCGCCTATCGTCGATCGCGGGCTTGGGCAGAAGGTCACCAAGGAGGAGCTTGGCGGATACCGGGTCGCAGTCGAGAAAGCCGGAACGATAGACAGCGTCGCGTCGAGCGAGGAAGAATGCTTCGCGATGATTCGCAGGTTTCTGTCCTATATGCCGACCAATGTCTGGCAGCTGCCGCCGGTGGTGCCTAATGGCGATCCCGTCGATCGCTGCGAGGACGACCTGATACGCATCGTGCCGCGTGACCCGCGTAAACCCTACAGCATGAAGAAAGTTGTCGAGATGATCGTCGACCGGGGCTCGCTGTTCGAGATACAGTCGACCTACGGCCGTTCGGCAATTACGGCGCTCGCTCGCCTGAATGGCTATTCGGTGGGTGTGATTGCGAACAACCCGATGGTCGGCGGCCGCATCGATGTCAAGTCAGCACGCAAGCAGGCGCATTTCATCGAACTGTGCAACTGCTTCCACATTCCCATCGTGTTTTTCATGGATATCCCGGGATTCATGATCGGCAAGGAATCCGAGGAGGCTGCGATCCTGCGCGAGGGCGCGCGTGCCGTGCATGCAAAATGCCAGGCGACAGTGCCGATGATCTCGGTCGTCACCCGCAAGTGTTACGGCATGGGCGGTGGCGTCGGCATTGACAAATATGGGCTGGATTTCAAGATTGCCTGGCCTTCGGGTGAATGGGGTTCCCTGGCGGTGGAAGGCGGCGTCCGCGCCCAGTACAAGCGCGAGATTGAGAGCGCGCCCGATCCGGTCAAGCGCGAGAAGGAAATCGAGGCCGAACTGAAGCGCATCACCTCGCCCTTCCTCAGTGCGGAGGCTTTCGCCGTCGAAGACCTGATTGACCCGCGTGAGACCCGTGGCTATCTGTGCCGCTTCATCAAAGCTATGCAACCCCGCCTGCAGGCCGACGTCGGACCGCGGGTCAAGTACGGCGTGAGGCCCTGACCGATTGCCGCACAAGGCGGAAGTCCAGAAACTGCGTGTAACCAACAGGAGAGCTTTTTGATGCAAGCAATGCAAGTGCGGCCGCTGACCCCGAAATTCGGGGCCGAGATACTGGGCGTTGATCTGTCGCAACCGATTTCCGATGAATTGTTCGGCGAAATCGAGAAGGTATTCAATGACAGCGGCGTGGTGCTGTTTCGCGGGCAAAACATCACCGAGGACCAGCACATCGATTTCAGCCATCGTTTCGGCCCGCTGGAGATTCATGTCCGGAAAGACGCCCTGATGCGTCATCGCCCCGAGATTTTCGTGGTTTCAAATGTCAGCGAGAACGGCAAGCCCATCGGCAGCGTAGACGCCGGCCAGTTTTGGCACACGGACCTCAGTTACAAGAAAGTCCCCAGCCGTGGATCGCTGCTGCTGGCGCGCGAAGTGCCGATGCGTGACGGCAAGGTACTCGGGGACACCATGTTCTGCAGCACGATTGCCGCATTCGAAGCGCTGCCGGCCGACCTCAAGCAGAAGCTCTCCGGACTCTCGGCAGTGCACCACTACGAGAAAGGCTACAACCGGGATCGCCCGAGCGGCAGGAGAAAGCCGCTTACGCCAGAGCAGCTGGCGGCGCTGCCCGATGTCATCCATCCGATCGTGCGCAAGCATCCCTATACCGGAAAGCCCTGCCTGTTCGTCAACGAGGGCTACGTTACGGAGATCGTGGGTTTGCCGAAAGCCGAGAGCGACAGCCTGCTGGAACAGCTGTTCCAGCACTGCCTGAGTGAGGAATTCATTTACCGGCATAACTGGCGGGTGGGCGATCTCTTGATGTGGGACAACTGCTCCACACAGCACTGTGCTGTCGGCGATTACGATGCCGGCCTGCGCCGCCGCATGGATCGCACCACCCTGACCGGAGCGGCTGCAGCATGAGGCCGGCAAACGCTGTTCTCGGATCTGTGCTGGCAGCGCTGATGGCTGCTGTTCCCCTGATTGCGGGCGCGCAGAGCGCCTATCCTTCGAAACCGATACGCATCGTCGTGCCGTACCCGCCGGGCGGCGCCAATGACGTGATTTCACGGATCGTGGGTGAAGGATTGACCAAATCGCTGGGTCAGCAGGCCAATATCGATAACCGGGCAGGAGCGGGCGGCATGATCGGCTCGCAACTTGTCGCGGAATCGGCGCCGGATGGCCATACGCTGTTGTTCACCTCGGCGGCGCATGCGATCAATCCTGCCCTTTACAAGAAGGTTCCCTATGATTCAGTAGGCAGCTTCGAGTTGCTGACCCAGGTTGCGGAAGGCACTTTCGTGCTGTTCATGCATCCGACGATTCCGGCCCGTTCAGTGAAGGAACTGGTGGCGCTGGCCAAGCGCAAGCCCGGCCAGCTGATTTTTGCTTCGGCGGGAATCGGCAACGCGACGCATCTTGCGGGCGAACTGTTCAAGCTGCAAACCGGGACCGATCTTTTGCACGTGCCGTACAAGGGTGGTGGCCCGGCGTTGATCGATTTGCTGAGCGGTCAGGTTTCCATGTACTTCGGTACCCTGGCGGCCGGCCTGCAGTTTGTGAATGCCAAGCGGCTGAAACCCCTGGCGGTGACTGCGAAGAAACGTTCAAGCATCCTGCCAGAGGTGCCGACCATCGCCGAGTCCGGGTACCCCGATTATGAAGTCACGGCCTGGTGGCTGATGATGGCTCCCAAGGGAACACCATCTGCAGTCGTGTCGGTCCTCAATCAGGAGATCGTCAAACACATCAAGTCCAAGACGCCGCAGGAGAGCCTGCAGCGCCAGGGCATCGATATCGTGGGTTCAACGCCCCAGCAAGCTACGGCCTTCCTGCAAGGAGAAATTGCCAAGTGGCGGGACGTGGTCAGTCGCGGGAAGATTGTGGTGCAGTAGTTTTCCCGATCGAGCGGGTGGTCCAGGCGTGCTGGTAAAGCTTGTGAAGAAAAATACAATAAAAACAATAACTTAAAATAATTTTTTGTGGGTGGTCGGTTAAGCTCGCCGTGGTCTGAAATGGCCATTTTGGCTATAATGGCCCAAACCGTCCCGGGACCTGCCATGCCGACCCTGACCTATCGCAACAGCCGCGGCGAACTCGTCGATGTTTCCGCCGTGCCCTCGACCCAGCTCAAGAACGGGCTGGGCACCGTGCTGGAGCAGGTGACGCGCGGAGGTGCCGTCGCCATCACCCGTCACGACACACCCAAGGCGGTGCTGCTGGCCTACGATGAATTCGTGGCGCTCACCAAAGATCGTGCGCCGGCACTGAACGATCTGGCGGCCGAGTACGACGTGCTGCTGGCGCGCATGCAGACGCCGCAGGCGCGCAAGGCGATGGCAGCGGCCTTCGATGCTACGCCCGCGGAACTGGGGCGTGCGGCGGTCAAGGCGGCGCGCAAGCGGCGCTGATCGAGCGGGCAGGGCGCGGCGGGTGCCGAACATCTATGTGCTGGCCGGCGTCAACGGCGCGGGCAAAAGCAGCATCGCCGGTGCGGCATTCCGCGACAAGGGCGCCGACTATTACAACCCTGACGAAGCGGCTGCGGTGCTGAGGCAGGCCAATGCGGGCCTGAGCCCGGTGCAGGCGAACAGTATTGCCTGGCAGCGTGGCCGTGATCTGCTGGAACGCGCGATTGCCGGTCGGCTGGATTTTGTTTTCGAAACCACGCTTGGCGCATCCACGCTGCCGCGCATGCTGATCGGCGCCGCGGGGCAGGGCATCGATGTGCATGTCTGGTATGCGGGGCTGGCGACCCTTGAACTGCATCTCGCGCGGGTGCGCGCCCGCGTAGCGCGCGGCGGCCATGACATTCCCGAAGCAGCGATCCGCCGCCGCTTCGAACACAGCCGGCTCAACCTGATCCTGCTGTTGCCGGTGCTGGCCTCGCTGCGGGTTTACGACAACAGCCTCGACGCCGATCCTGCCGCGGGCAAGACCCCCAAACCGGTGCTGCTGCTGCAGATGGCGCGAGGGCGCATCCTCAACCTGCAGGATCTGCCGCGGGTGCCGGACTGGGCAAAGCCGATTGCCGCGGCGGCGATGAAAATCCACGCCGCCTGAGCTTTATCAGGGTGCGGTAAGCCATTGGTTGCATTGGTCGCGCTTTGCGGATTGACAGCATCCGGTGCCCTCCACACAATGCCCGCACCCTCAGGAGGAGAACAACAATGAAAATCACGACCGGTCTCACCGCTGCAGCACTGTCGCTGTTTGCCGCCGCAGCCGCAGCGCAGTCCTTTCCCTCCAAACCCGTGCGCATCCTCGTCGGCTTCGGTGCCGGCGGCAGCACCGACATCGTCGCGCGCACGCTGGCGCAGAGCCTCGGCGGCGACTGGAAACAGAACGTGCTGGTCGAGAACCGCCCCGGCGCGAGCGGCATGATCGCCGCCGAACTGGTGGCCAAGGCGCCGCCCGACGGCCACACGCTGATGATCACGCCGCAGACCAGCCTCGCGGTGGCGCCGGCGCTCTACGGCAAGGCGCCCTACGACACGATGCGCGATTTCACGCCGATCACGCTGACCGGTTACACGCCGCTGCTGATGGTGATCCATCCGTCCTTCCCGCCGAAAAATTTCAAGGAGTTCATCGCGCTTGCCAAAACGAGCAAAGAGCCGATCACCTTCGGTTCCGGCGGCGTCGGTTCCTCGCCGCACATGGCCGGTGAACTGATGGCGTCACAACTCGGCATCAGGATCACCCACGTGCCGTACAAGGGCGAGAACCCGGCGCTGGCCGACACCATCGGTGGCCAGATCCCGATCATGTTCGGCAACCTGCCGGTGGCCGTGCCGCACGTCAACAGCGGCCGCCTGCGCGGGCTCGCCAACACCTGGAGCACGCGCTCGCCGCTGGCGAAGGACATTCCGACCGTCGCCGAATCCGGCTTCAAGGACTACGCCATCGCCACCTGGTTCGGCCTGCTCGGCCCGGCCAACATGCCGCCGGAGCTGGTCAGCCGCATCCAGCGCGACACTGCGCGCATGTTCAACGTGCCGGCGACCAAGGAAAAACTGACCGGCATGGGCGTCGACCTCGTGCTCGACACCCCCGAGCAGTTCCGCGAATACCTCAGGAGCGAAGTCGCCCGTTACGCCAAGGTGATCCGCGACGCCGGCATCAAGGCGCAATAATGCAGCGCCCGCAGATGCGCGTCGGTGTCATCGGCCTCGGCGCGCTGGGCCGGCCGGTCAGTGAACTGCTGCTGAAGGCCGGCTACCGCACCGCGGTTTATGACGTGCGGCGCGAACCGGTGCGTGAACTCGCTGCGCTGGGCGCGCAGGCCTGCCGGGCGCCGGTCGAGCTTGCCGAACAGAGCGACCTGATCGTGAGCCTGGTGTCGGATGCGGCGCAGACCGACGCCGTCGTCTCCGGCCCCGACGGCATCCTTGACGGCCTGCAGCGCGGCGCTATTTTTGCGACCGGCAGCACGCTTGGCCCCGGGCCGGTGCAGCGTGTCGCGATGCAGATCGCGGCGAAGGGCGGCGACACGCTCGACATCCCCATCTCCGGCGGCATCATTGCCGCGAAGGAGGGCGCGCTGAGCCTGATGGTCGGCGGCAGCGAGCGCACGTTCGAGCGGGCAATGCCGGCCTTGCGCGTCTTCGCGCGCGACATCACCCACTGCGGACCGGTCGGCAGCGGCCAGGCCGCCAAACTCGCGCACCAGCTGGTGTTCAGCGTCAACGTGATGGCCTTGCTCGAAGGCCTCGCGCTGGGCAAGGCCGGCGGCGTCGATCCCGAGATCATGAAAACCGTGCTGAAACAGGGGCTCGCCAACAGCACCGTGCTCCAGGTCTGGCACGACCTCGGGCCGCGCTGGAAGGGCATGCTGCAGCCCACCGCGCCCGATGCGCCGCTGCCCAATATGCGCAAGGACCTGCACCTGGTGCTGGAGATGGCCGAATCGCTGGGCCTGCCGCTGCAGGTCGCGCAGCATGCCTCGCAGGTGGCCGATTCCGGCACGGCGACGGGGCATGATGACTCCACGATTTAGTGCGACTGACAAAATACGCCATACCCGTAGCCCGGAAGAAGGCCGCAGGCCGGAATCCGGGGTGAAAGCGCCGGCCTTTGCCCTGGAAGCACCTGCCCCGGATTTCACTTCGTTCCATCCGGGCTACAACTCCATGATTTGCCCACCTTGAAGATAAAGTGGGGCTTCATTTTTTGTCAGGTGCTCAAAGCCATTGAAGGACCGGCGGTATTTTCCCGCCTTGGCATGCATTCATAACTCATTGCTCATCATTCATCATTTCTTTATCCCATGACCGACACCCGACCCCGCCTGCCATCTCCTCCCGGCACCTGCGACACCCACATGCACATCTTCGAGCCGGGCTACAGCGTCATGCCCGGCACCAACCTGCCGTCGATGCCGGGCACCATCGCCGAGTACCGCAAGCTGCGCGAACGTCTCGGCATCACGCGCACGGTGATCGTGCAGCCCGCCGCCTACGGCCGCGACAACCGCTGCACGCTGGCGGCGATGCAGGCGCTGGCCGATGACCGGCACCAGACCCGCGGCGTGGCGATCGTGCTGCCCGAAGACAGCGACGAACACATCGCCGAGCTCACCGCCGCCGGCATCCGCGGCATCCGTTACCACCTGCTGCCTTACGGCGGTGTCAGCTGGGACACCCTCAGGGAGATGGCCGCGCGCGTCGCACCCCACGGCTGGCATGTGCAGATCCAGTGCGAGGGCGGCGAACTGGCAGGGCGCGAAGCCTTGCTGAAGTCGCTGCCCTGCGACATCGTCATCGACCACATCGGCCGCTTCACTCAGCCGGTGGCGGCGGGCGACCCGGGCTGGAAATCGCTGCGCAGCCTCATCGACGGCGGCCGCTGCTGGGTCAAGCTGTCGGCGCCGTACCACGGCTCGAAAACCGGCGCGCCCGATTACGCCGATGCCGCCGCTTCAGCAAAAGAGCTGATCCGCGCCGCGCCCGAACGCATGCTCTACGCCACCAACTGGCCGCACCCTTCGCTGAAAACAAACCTCCCGGACGACGCGGCGCTGCTCGACTGGGTCAACGACCAGGCGGGCAGCGACGCGCTGCGGCAGCGGATACTGGTCGACAATCCCGCAAAGCTCTATGGATTCTGACCCAAACAATTTTGATCCCAGGCAGTTTGGCGGTGAGCCGAAAGGCGGTTTCAGTCCCGTAGCCCGGATGAAGGCCGTCAGGCCGGAATCCGGGAATACACGGCGTTAGAACCCGCGTGCTGGAGTGACGGTGCGCCTTTCGCACATCGTTCATCACTCCGCACTCATCACTGCAGCTCAGTGCCCGCCCGCCCCGAAATGCCCCTGCAGTTCCTCGTCGAACTGGCCGTCGATCAGAACATAGAGCATCAGCACCGGCTTGTCCGAACGGTTGCTCCAGGCGTGGTTGGTGCCGCGCTGGATCACCACGTCACCTTCCTTCAGCACCACGTCCTGGTCGTCGAGCAGCATCGTCACCTCGCCCTTCAGCACCACCGCGTAATCAATCGTCTGCGTGCGGTGCATGAAGGGATGGCGGCCCTTGGCCGAGCCGGCGGTGGTGGCGTTGCGGTTGCCCATCGCCTCGAACACCGCTTTCGACTGCTCCGGTGAAATGTTGCGGATCGCCTCGGTCTCGGGCGCGATTTCGCTGATGCGGAACACCGTGCCGCCGGGCAGGGGATGGATCTGCTTCGGGCCGCCGGTGGGATCGGGCTCGGTGGCGTGGAGGATGTGCGGCGTCGCCGCGGTTTTCCACATGTCCACCGAGATGTGGCCGGGGCGCAGCGGGTTGGTGCGCACCGCGGGCGCGAGGCCGTCCTCGATGACGATGGCCTTGCCGTTTTTGTCGTGGCCGGTGATGACGCGGCGGATTTTTCCGTTCATTCTGAAGCTCCCTGATCAATTACAAAAAATTACTGCGTGAAAAATACTGCCTGAAAATTGTTGACGGTTTGCCGTGACCGGCATGCCCGCAAGGCATCAGTCCGGAAAATCAAGTTCCCGCTGATGCCGGAAAGCCAGCATCCTGACCTGATCGGCTACCGGCAGGAAACGGTATAGCGCAACGTAACCGGTTTTGCCGTAAGAAATCACCAGTTCGCGCAGTTCATCTTCAATCCGGCGGCCTGCCAGCGGATGGTTGGCCAGCATTTCCACGGCGCTGCGTATCGCGGCGGCGGAATCCACTGCAATCTGCGGGTCGTGCTGGGCCAGAAAACCGAACAGGCGCTGCAGGTCATCCAGCGCGCGGCCGGAATAGATGATTTGTGCCAAGCTTATTTTCGCAAGGCTTTGGGACGTTCGGCTTTGCCATCACGCGCCAGGCGCTCCATCCACGTGTGGACGTCCCCGGCGCTGTAAACGTCGGCGCCGGCTTCGATCGCCTTGTCCGCAGCCTGCGCATCCTTCACGAACTGACGATAACGCTCGGTGCGATCCACCTCGCGCTCGATGGCCTCGACCATCACGCCGTGCGGTGAGCGGCCCGATTCCTTTGCGATGCGCGCAATGCGGGCTTTCAGTTTTTCAGGCAGTTTCAGGGTGGTGGAGGCGGTCATGCGGGGCTCCGGTGGCTGGCGGGATCAAGGTGTCACCATGGTACCACCAGATACCGTCCTGCCTGATATGTCGAAATTTTCCGATTTTTTCGACATATTCCGCTGATCTGTCGAAGCCGTCGACAGGTCGGCGGAATCTTAAAAATATTAATAAAAACAATTATTTATAAATACCTGTCATTCCGGCGCGCACGACGTGCGCGCCGGAACCATGACTGCAGGGGAGGCGGGGTAGCCTCCACTCACCGCTCACCAATCACCAATCACCTCAAGCCCTGCTACCCGACAGCGCCGCATCCTCCCCATCCGCCGGCTTGCTGACATCGCGCCCGATCAGCATGTCGCCGATGCGGGCCGAGGCGCCGGTATAGAAACCGGTGGCCAGCTTCGACACGGTTTTCGGGTTGAGGAAGGTGCCGAACACCATGTCCCACAGCGGCAGGTCGGCATAGTTGTAGCGGTGGATGCCGCGGGCGTGGTGCACGGCATGCATCTCCGGGCGCTGGATGACATAACCCAGCCACTGCGGCGTCTTGATGTTGGCGTGCTGGAACATCGCGTTGAAGGTCAGGAACAGCGTGCCGATCACGCCGGCTTCCATCGTCACCCCGAGCAGCGGGAAAAACACCAGGCTGCCGATGCTGGTGAAAATCGCCGCATCGAGCGGATGCAGGTAATAGGCGCCGAAGGCGTCGAGGCTTTCCGCGCTGTGGTGCATCTGGTGCCCGGCGCGCCACAGCCAGTCCGACTGGTGCGCGCTGCGGTGATACCAGTAATGGAAAAACTCGTACACCAGCACGCCCGCCACCGCGCCGCCGATCGCGCCGAGGCCGCTCAGGTCCAGGAGGCTCACGCCCTCGAACAACTGCCCCCACAGCCCGGCGACCCAGCCGGTGAAAAAGAAAATGCCCACCGTGACCACCAGCGCGCGCAGCCGCCAGAAACGCGGGGTTTCGAAGCGGCGGTGCCGGTGCACCAGATCGAGCAGGATGAACGCCGGGATCAGCGCCAGCGTCAGGTAACCCAGAACGTCATACATCGGAATCCCTCCCTTGAATAAGTTGTCCGAATTGGCCTAAACAGACCAAACGGTCCGGAAATATACGCAAGGGAAAATGCCTTGTCAAACTATTTAGTCTGTTTTGATGTAAAATAAAATATTTATTTAAAACAATTAGTTATAGTAATTATTGCTCTGTGTGTATTAATTCACGGAGTTGAGGCATACTAGCCAGTATGTTGATTTACAGGCAAAACCCAGGACCATGAGCATGCGCAAGGACGGCATCGCCACCCGCGAAAAAATCCTCGACGGCGCCCGGGACCTGGTCCTCAGGCTGGGTTATTCCGGCATGAAGATCGACCATGTGCTCGACCACGTGGGCATCACCAAAGGCGCGTTTTTCCACCACTTCAAGACCAAGGACGAACTGGCCAAGGCGCTGCTGCGGCGTTACGCCGACCAGGACGCGCAGATCTACGCCGAGACCCGCGCACAGGCCGAGAAGCTGAGCGACGATCCGCTGCAGCAGATCCTCATCTTCATCCGCCTGTTCGAAGACATGTTCAACGGCATGACCGAGCCCTATCCCGGCTGCCTGCTGGCCTCGTACGTCTACGAGCTGCAGCAGTTCGACGACGAAACCCGCAGCCTGCTGCATGAAACCTTCGCGCGCTGGCGCGCGCTGCTGCAGGAAAAATTCGAGCTGATCGTGAAGCAGCACCCGCCGAAAACCCCGGTCAGCCCCGCGCAGCTGGCCGACGGCTTCACCGTGGTGCTCGAAGGCGCCTTCATCCTCGCCAAGGCCATGAACGACGCGCGGATGGCGGGCGAACAACTGCGGCTCTACCGCAACCACATCGAGCTGCTGTTCGACGTGCCGGCGCAGATGCGCGCGGCGGCGTGATCTTTCCCGCCGTCCGGTTTGATTGCTGTGGCATATCGGCTATATCCAGATTGGGCAGGACACCATGAGCGAGATCATTTTTCTTGTAGAGCAGGCGCCGGAAGGCGGGTTCACCGCGCGCGCCCTTGACGCTTCTATTTTCACGCAAGCTGAAAGCGCGGAAGAACTCCACACGCGGGTGCGCGATGCCGTGCGTTGCCATTTTGACGGTCCTGACATCCCCAAGATGATCCGGTTGCACTTCGTACGGGATGAAGTCATCGCGGCATGAAGTTACCGCGGGATCTGTCCGGTGCTGAACTGGTCAAAGCAAAGCGCTGACACGAGTCGGCTATCGCGTTACGCGGCAAACCGGCAGTCATATCCGAATCAGTACCGACACCCCCACGCAACACCACGTCACGGTCCCGGCTCACGACCCGCTAAAAGTGGGCACGTTGTCCGGGATATTGTCCGACGTTTCAGTGCATCTCAAGATCAGTCGCGACGAACTCCAGCAACGACTCTTCGGCTGACCGGATTCCGGCTCGCGCTACGACCGGCCGGAATGACGGCGCCAGCGCCCGTGCATCCCGCCCATCACGGCTTACCGCTCACCATTCACCAATTACCAGTCACCGAATCACTCCGGCTTGTACCCCGCCAGCTTCACCATCTCCGCAAAGCGCTTCAGTTCCCCTTCAACGAAGGCGGTGAATTCCTTCGGCGTATCGCCCACCGGCGTCAGGCGCAGGCCCGCCAGGCGCTCCTGCACCGCGGGCACCTTCAGCGCCTTGGCCAGCTCGCCGTGCAGCTTCGTGGTGACCTTCGCCGGCAGCTTCGCCGGGCCGAAGACGCCGTACCAGCTCATGTTGTCGAGCGTGACGCCGGGCGCGCCGGCTTCGGCGATGGTCGGGATCTCGGGCATGAAGGGCGCGCGCTTGGGGCCGGTGTAGGCCAGCGGGCGGATGCGCTTCGCTTCGATGTGCGGCATGCCCAGCGGCGTGGTGACAAACATCATCTGCACCTCGCCGCCGACCAGCGCCGCCATCGCCGGACCCGCGCCCTTGTAGGGCACATGCACGATGCGCGTGCCGGTGCGCGCGTTGAACAGTTCGCCCGCCAGGTGCAGCGTGTTGCCGGGGCCGGCCGAACCGAAGGCGAGTTTCACCGCGGGATTCTTGCCAAGCGCGATCAGCTCCTGCACCGTGTTCGCCGGCACCTTGGGGTGCACCGCGAGGAAATAACCGCCGCCCGAGGCGACATTGGTGATCGGCGTGAAATCGCGGCGCACGTCGTAGGGCAGCTTCTTCTGCGTGAAAGGATTGGTCGCAAAGGAGGCCGAGGTCAGCAGCACCGTGTAACCGTCGGGCGAACTCTTCGAGACCAGGTCCGCGCCGATGATGCCGTTGGCGCCGGGGCGGTTGTCGACCACCACCTGCTGCCCGATCTGCGCCGAGACCTGCGCGCCCACCAGCCGCGCCACCGTGTCCGGCGCGCCGGGACCGAAGCCGACGATCATGCGGATCGGGCGGGTGGGGTAGTCCTGCGCGTAGGCAGGGGCGGCAACAGCGAGTGCGGCCAGGCTGAGGATGGCACGGGTGAACATGGGGAACTCCTGATTCTGTTATTGATGCGAGGGCCGATTTTATCAGCCGCCTCTTGCAGACCGGATGCGCCCCGCAGGAAGTCACCTTGGGTGGTGCCCCGAAGGAAATCACCAAGGGTATCCCCTTGACCGGTTCTAGTAGCCCGGATGCAGCGAAGCGAAATCCGGGACAGGTGCATCCAGGGCCAAGGCCACCGCTTTCACCCCCGATTCCGGCCCGCAGCCTTCTGCCGTGCTGCGCATCGCACAAGATTGCAGTTGTAGCCCGAATGAAGCGAAGCAAAATCCGGGTCCGCAAAGCGGACGCCTGTTTCTCCAAGTGCCCCAGCCCAAGCACTCATCCCGGAATTTCAGCTCGAGCCATAATAAAAAACATAAATAAAAACAAATACTTATGAAATACGTTCAAGGCGTCCCGCCCATAACAGCACAGCATTAACCCCAAGCATGAATCCCGATCACTAGCCCGCCTTGCCCTGATTGACACGCAGCGTTCGCGAACCGCGAATCATCCCCCGCGCACGCTGTGTTACAAATCCCCATCCCCGACGTGATCCTAGATTTTCGCGGGGCGGGCAAAGCCTGTCCTGAGCCTGGCGAAGGACGAAGCGTGCCCACGCGAACATGAACACCGTGCACACGCGGACGTCGGACAACACAACAAAGGAAACAACAAAAAAATGAAAGCCGTCTTCTTCATGCAAAACGGAGGCCCCGAAGTCCTGCAATACGGCGAGCAGCCCGATCCCGTCGCCCGTGAGGGCCAGGTCGTCGTCGACATCCACGCCGCCAGCGTCAACGGCGCCGACTGGAAAGTCCGCTCGGGTTACCACGGGCCGACCAAAAGATTCCCGCACATTCCCGGGCGCGATTTCTCCGGCGTGGTCAGCGCCGTCGGGCGCGGCGTGACCGATTTCAAGGTGGGTGACGAAGTCTTCGGCGTGGCGGAGACCAGCGACGAAGGCTGTTATGCCGAGAAGGTCGCGATCAACGCCGCCATCGTCACGAAGAAGCCCGCGCAGTTAAGCCACATCGAAGCGGCCGCGGTCGGGCTGGTCGGACTCACGGCGATTGTCTCGATCGAAAACGCGCTGCAGGTCAAGGCCGGGCAGACCGTGCTGGTGCAGGGCGGGGCGGGCGGTGTTGCGAGCTTCGGGCTGCAACTCGCCAAACACCTCGGCGCGCGGGTGATCACCACCTGCAGCGCGGGCAACGCCGACTATGTGAAGAGCCTCGGCGCCGACCAGGTCATCGATTACAACCAGGAAGATTTCACCAAAGTGCTGAAGGACTGCGACGCCGTGTTCGACACCGTGGGCGGCGAAGTCGCGAAAAACGCCTTCAAGGTACTGCGTCGCGGCGGCCGCGCCGCCTTCATCAACGGCCCGGCACCGACGCCGCCCTATGAGGATATGGCCTCGCTCAAGCCCGACGCCTCCCGCAAGCGTGCCCACCTCAACCGCATCGTGCAGCTCGTGACCTCAGGCGCGGTGAAGCTGCCGCAGATCACACCCTATGCGCTGGCGGATGCGCAGGCGGCGCATCGGGTGAGCGAGGGAAGGCATTTGCGGGGGAAGTTGGTGTTTGGGGTGAGGTAGTGGGCGGTAGAAATCTTTATATCAGATCGTTTCAAATACATGCAGTTCCAAACCATTGAGTGGCATCGTAGCAATTTAAATCGGGTTTGGATTGTTGAGTTCGATGTTATCGCTAGGTAGCAGTGCTTGAATTTTTGAAATTATAGTTTGTACTCCAGATATGTCGGTTGCATTTTCGTTTAACCAATTCTCAATTTCTTCAAGTCCGCCTGCCGCATACTCTTCGAAATTTTTTACTAGTTCATCATCATTATCTGAGCCCAAGCATTTTGGGTCTTTTGTGAGCGAGATATTTAGCAAGTATATAAATCCATCTTTATTGTTGTTCTCAAAAATTCTCATAGGTATTGCTTTACCAGATGCCGGTACTGGGGTTCTGCGGTCGATAGATAATCCGATTCCGGCGGCGAAAATCAGCAAATCCATAATGGTTGGAAATACCGACACATTAATTTCTGAAAACTGTGGTGATGTAAGTCTTTCAACTACATGCTCAGTCTTGTCGGGCCTTCGAATATCTCTCATTTGAGTTCCCTCACAGGCATAATTTCAGTACGGTCGAAATTTGCTGAATAATAAAACTGTTTATATGTTTTAGTGTCGATAGTTATATTTACATCTTTGGCGTCTCTCGCTTCATCCTTTTTGTGTCCCACAAGCAAGTATTCAGCTCCGACAGCTGTTCTAATTGCATCATCAACCTCTGTTGTCCAGTGTGTCTTGGAAAGCAGTAGCACCAATTGATCGGAAAGTTCCATCATGGTTTCAGCGGCAAGGGCTTGATATTCCGGATCGAGTTCGCCAAATGGCGCATCGACCATCATTGGGGCAATGGCTCCCGGTAAAACGATTGCGCCAGAGTCGCCCTCCCGCTCTCTACAGACAGCGACTAGTGATGATACGAAGCAAAGATCAAGTAGTCGTCTTTCGCCGGACGAAAGTACGTGCACCTCAACTCGACCTTGCTGCTGGTCATCGCGATAGAGTTTTATGGTGTATTCCCTTGTTACTTCAGCCGAATACTTTTGCCGCGTAGAGCTGGCAACCATTTGATTTAGTACTTCAGTGATTCTTTTTATGCCGCGCCCTTCGACAAGAGAAAGTTCTGTTTCAAGGGCTAGAATTAATGCCTCTATTATTTCGCAACCGGTGCGGGCGGCGTCAATTTGAGGTGAGGCGGCTCTGGCTCGATCTAGATCTTTCTTTAATTCTTCAATCGCGGCACGCTTTTCAGAAATATCTTCTTCAGCTCGTTGGCGTTTCGAAGTTAAATCCCGCAACGTGACTTCAACTCGATCTAATTGGGCTTCGAGTTCTCTTACATGTAGTTCCTCATGACGTTTTAGTAAGTCAGTTATTCGTGCCGTTTCTTGCTCGAGGGCTTCGACTTGTATTTGGGCGGAAGTTAGTTGTGAAAGTGTGTTTTTTAGAATCCTTGGGGCATTTTTAGAGATATCAGAAAGTGAGTGTGCAACCCCCTTTATTGCAAGGGCGCGACGTATCATTGTTTCATCGGTTGCAGAATTAATTAGTGATGCTATGGCGCCGTATTCTTTACTGCCAGGAACGACCGGTCGAAGGCAGATGCATTTCCCATCTTCAAGAATATCGTGAACAAAGGATTTATCAAATGGACTCGGAATTTTCTTTTTTGTAATAGCTTCATCTAAGAAAGATAAAGCCTCTGGTACATTCTTGCCAAAAAAAACGGTCGCTCCAATATCTAAAACTAACTGTTGTTTTGCTTGTGTTGCGACGTTTAATGCATTACGCGCGATTTTAAGATTTTGTTCGACTTTTTCGCGTTTAGATTGAAGAGCTGCGGAAGATTCTTGACCGCGAAGATTCGAAAAAATTTCCCGCTTTTCTTTCTCCAGGTGTGAAACTAAATCCCTCTGCGTAATAAGTTGTTTTGTAAGACTTTCTACCAAATCTTCAAGTCCTGCTAATTTCTCTGCAATATCACCTAAATCTGTGCCGGCAGACAATGCTTGAAGTTCTTTATTTTTCTTTTTTCGAATGTCTTTTAAGTCGGTTAGCGCGAGTTCTGCCAACTTTAGGCCCAAAACGGAGCGAATTGCGTCGGTTGCACTTTGATGATATTTCCCGGTTGCAAGACCTTTCAGGTATTCGCCTGCAAAGAAGAAGAATTCGGCAAGTGACTCAGGCAGTATTGAGTTTATGAGAACGCTTGGGCTGGGGTGAACCTTTGTATTGCCAGTTGGTGGAATTTCAAGCACCTTAAGTTCCGAGCTATTTTGGTGTTCTTTTCCTGATCTGAGAGCAATATATTTCTTTCCTGAGTGCTCGAACTGAACTTCGACGGAAAAATCAGCGCAAGTGGACTGTTGACTCTTCAGGCGTGTCGGCTCATCAAAACTTGGCAGGCAGGTGCCGTAAAAACACCAATGCACCGCATTCAATAATGTTGTTTTTCCGGTGGTGTTTGGGCCGTGAATTAGCGTGATTTTTTTGGTGGGATCAGTTGCGAATAGCAATTTTTGTGTCCCAACAAATTGCCGAATGTTTTGAAGCTCTACGCTTTGCAGTCGCATGCCTGGCCTTTATAAAATAA
>JAHCAG010000029.1 GCA_019635015.1 Burkholderiales bacterium
TCAGGCCTGCGCTCCCCGGTCATCGAGCCGGACTCCGGCGCAGGCATGACCGCAGGTTCCGCGCCGCTATGACCACCCATCAAACCGTTCACTGACAAGCTCACAATGGGCACAGGAGTTGACGCGTGGAATTTAGCATAAAACCCCTCATACCGGGCCGCAATGCCAGCGGCTGCACTGTGGTCGGCATCTACGCCGGCAGAAAACCGGGCGATGCCGCAAATGCGCTCGACCGTGCCGCCAAAGGTTACCTGCGGCGCCAACTGGAACGCGGCGACATGGAAGGCCGGCTCGGCAGCACGCTGCTGCTGCATGATGTGCCCGGCGTTGCCAGCTCCCGGGTACTGCTGGTCGGGCTGGGCCCGTCGGACGAATTCGGGGAAAAACAATTCACCCGGGCAATATCGGCTGCTGTCACTGCGCTTGCCGGCACCGGCACCGCCGATGCCGAACTGCATCTTGCCGAACTCTCCGCCGGCCGCCGCGACATCGAATGGCGGATGATGCAGGCAGCCTGCGCCGCACGCATCGCGGTTTACCGCTTCGAACAGATGAAAAGCAAACCGGTCAAGGACACACCGGCGCTGCGCCGTGTCGTGCTGTCGATCAAATCGCAGAAAGACGCAAAAGCCGCTGCCCGCGGTCTCGCCCGCGGCCTCGCACTGGCGCACGGCATCGGCCTCGCCCGCGACCTTGGCAACCTGCCGGGCAACATCTGCACGCCGTCGTACCTCGCCGACCGGGCGCGTGAGCTGGCGAAGCATTACCGCATGAAAGTCCAGGTGCTTGAGCGTGCCGACATGGCGAAACTCGGCATGAACACCCTGCTGTCGGTCGCGGCCGGCAGCAGCCAGCCGCCGAAACTCATCGTGCTCGAATACCGCGCCGGCCCGAAAACCGGCAAACCGGTCGTGCTGGTCGGCAAGGGCGTCACCTTCGACACCGGCGGCATCTCGCTGAAACCGGCGCCGGAAATGGACGAAATGAAATTCGACATGAGCGGCGCCGGCAGCGTGCTCGGCACACTGAAGGCGGTCGCCGAGATGAAACTGCCGGTCAATGTCATCGGCATCATCCCGGCCACCGAAAACATGCCCGGCGGCCGCGCCACAAAACCCGGCGACATCATCACCAGCATGTCCGGCCAGACCGTGGAGGTCCTCAACACCGACGCCGAAGGCCGGCTGATCCTTTGCGACGCGCTGACCTACGCCGAGCGTTACGAACCTGCCGCCGTGATCGATATCGCGACGCTGACCGGCGCTTGCGTCATTGCGCTGGGCCATGTCGTCAGCGGGCTGTTCGCCAACGACGATGCCCTGGCGCGTGAAGTGCTCGCGGCCGGCGAGTCTGCCGGAGATCGCGCCTGGCACCTGCCGCTGCACGACGAGTACCAGGAACAGCTGAACAGCAACTTCGCCGACTTCGCCAATATCGGCGGCCGTCCCGCCGGCGCGGTGACCGCGGCCTGCTTCCTGTCGCGCTTCGCCAAGAAGTACAAATGGGCGCACCTCGACGTCGCCGGCACCGCCTGGAAATCCGGCAAGGACAAGGGTTCCACCGGGCGTCCGGTGCCGCTGCTGACGCAGTTCCTGATCGCGCGCGCCGGCAAACGCTGAACGGCTGCGGTCACCGGCGATGACGCAGATCGATTTCTACACCCAGGCCGCCGACCGCCTGCATACCGCCTGCAGGCTCGTCGCCAAGGCGCGCAGCCAGGGCCTGCGCGTCACCGTCTACTGCCCGGATCGCGAACTGGCCGGGAAACTCGACCGCATGCTGTGGGCGGTGCCGGCCACCGGCTTCCTGCCGCACTGCACGCCCGAGGATCCGCTGGCTGCGGTGACACCGGTACTGATCGACGGCAGCGGGGATGCCCACCTGCACGACGAACTGCTGATCAACCTGCATGCCCGGTGGCCGGCGTCCTTCAGCCGTTACAGGCGTCTGGCGGAAATTGTCAGCACCGGCGAGGAGGATCGCGCGCTGGCCCGGGAACGTTACCGCTTCTACCGCGACCGGGGTTACGAAATACGCACCCACGACCTGTCCGGCCAGGCGGCAAAAACATAGCCGGTGGCCGCAGCGCCGGGTTGAGCACGACGCCACCCCTCCGTTAACATCAGTCCAGCCATGGCCGACAACCCCTCCCAGGACGAAGACGCCGCCGACGTGCTGCGGCGTGCCGACGCCCTGCTCCGGAAACACCGCCACACCCCGCCGCCCGCTGCGACGGAAACCGCGGATATCCCGACACTGACCGACGTCGTGATCGAAGGTGAGGTGCTGCCGCGCGCGGAACCGCAAAAAAAGCCTGAAACGGAAAAACCTCCGGGAGGCGAAGTCGTATCCCGGGTGCAGGCGCAGAACATCGAACATGCCGTTTACCTGAAGCTCAAACGCAGCCTCGACGACCAGATCGCCGGCGTGGTGCGCGACCGCTACCTGCCGGAAATCGGCGCAGCACTGGAACAGGCACTGTCACGCGTCACCGGGGAACTCAAAGCCGGGATTGCCGACATGGTGCGCACCTCCGTTGCGGAAACCCTGCAGGCCCAGCTCCGGCAGTTGCAGGCACCGGCAGCGGATGCCACGCATCCCTCCGGTATAATCGCCGGCGCCGCAGCCGCCTCATCCCCGCCCGCACCGTCATCCATGGAACTTCCGAAAAGTTTTGAACCCGCGACCATCGAGTCGCGCTGGTATCCCGTCTGGGAAAACAACGGCTATTTCAGGGCCGGCCTCGATTCCTCGAACAGCAAGTCCTACTGCATCCAGTTGCCGCCGCCCAATGTCACCGGCGTGCTGCACATGGGGCATGCCTTCAACCAGACCATCATGGACGGGCTGACCCGCTACCACCGGATGAGCGGCTTCAACACGCTGTGGCAGCCGGGGACCGATCATGCCGGCATCGCCACCGAGATGGTGGTCACCCGCCAGCTCGAACAGCAGGGCCAGTCGCGCAATGCGCTCGGCCGCGAAGCCTTCATCGAAAAGGTCTGGCAGTGGAAGGAACAGTCCGGTTCGACCATCACCCGCCAGATGCGCCGCCTCGGCGCGTCCTGCGACTGGGAGCGCGAACGCTTCACGATGGACGAGCCGCTGGCGAAGCTGGTCACCCACACCTTCGTCAAGCTCTACCGTGACGGCCTGATCTACCGCGGCGTGCGCCTGTCGAACTGGGATCCGGTGCTGCACACGGTCATCTCCGACCTCGAAGTGCAGGCGGAGGAGGAAGACGGCAAGCTTTGGCAGATCCGTTATCCGCTGGCCGACGGCAGCGGCCATCTCACCGTGGCCACGACCCGCCCCGAAACGATGCTTGGCGACGCTGCCGTGGCGGTGCATCCCGAGGACGAGCGTTACCGCAGCCTGGTCGGCCGCCAGGTCATACTGCCGCTGACCGGCCGCACGATCCCGGTGATCGCCGACGACTATGTCGACAAGGATTTCGGCACCGGCTGCGTCAAGATCACACCGGCCCATGACTTCAACGACTACCAGGTCGGCCAGCGCCACAACCTGCCGCAGATCAACATCTTCACGCTTGACGCCGCGGTCAACGACAATGCGCCGGAAAAATACCGCGGTCTCGACCGTTATGTCGCGCGCGAGCGCATCGTCGCCGACCTGAAGGCCCAGGGCCTGCTCGAATCCGAGAAGCCGCACCGCATGGTGGTGCCGCGCGGCGACCGCACCGGCGTGGTCATCGAGCCGATGCTGACCAGCCAGTGGTTCGTCAAGATGGAACCGCTGGCAAAGCTTGGCCTTGATGCGGTTGCAAGCGGCGAGGTCAAACTGTTCCCCGAGCAGTGGGTCAATACCTACAACCACTGGCTCAACAACATCCAGGACTGGTGCATCTCGCGCCAGCTGTGGTGGGGCCATCGCGTGCCGGCCTGGCACGACGAAGCCGGCAACATCTACGTCGCCCACGACGAGGCGGAAGCGCGCGAGCTCGCCGGCGGCAAGGCACTCAAGCAGGACCCGGACGTGCTCGACACCTGGTTCTCGTCGCAGCTGTGGTGTTTCTCGACGCTGGACTGGACACCCGAGTGGCCGCAGAAATCGAATCCGGCGCTCGACCTCTACCTGCCTTCATCGGTGCTGGTCACCGGCTTCGACATCATCTTCTTCTGGGTCGCGCGGATGGTGATGATCACCAAGTACATGACCGGCAAGGTGCCCTTCCGCCATGTCTACGTGCACGGCCTGGTGCGTGATGCCGAAGGCCAGAAGATGTCGAAGTCCAAGGGCAACACCCTGGATCCGCTGGACCTGATCGACGGCATCGGCCTCGAAGCGCTGGTGGCCAAGCGCACTGCCGGCCTGATGAATCCGAAACAGGCCGAATCCATCGCCAAACGCACCCGCGCCGAGTTTCCGGACGGCATACCCGCCTACGGCACCGACGCGCTGCGCTTCACCTTTGCCAGCCTCGCCAGCCTGGGCCGCGACATCAAATTCGACCAGAAACGCTGCGAGGGTTACCGCAACTTCTGCAACAAGCTGTGGAATGCCACACGCTACGTGCTGATGAACTGCGAGGGCAAGGACACCGGGCTTGATGCAAACGCCCCGGTCGAGCTGTCGGTCGCCGACCGCTGGATGGTCAGCCGCCTGCAGCGCGCGGAAGGCGAAGCCCGGCAGGCCTACGCCGATTACCGCTTCGACAACCTCGCGCGGACCCTCTACGAACTGGTGTGGGACGAGTACTGCGACTGGTACCTCGAGCTCGCCAAGGTGCAGCTCGCTGGCGGCAGCGACGAGCAGTGCCGCGGCACCCGCCGCACACTGGTGCGCGTGCTGGAAACCATCCTCCGCCTCGCCCACCCGGTGATCCCCTTCATCACCGAGGAACTGTGGCAGACGGTCGGCCCGCTCGCCGGCAAAAGCGGCGCCAGCATCATGCTGCAGAAATATCCGGTGCCGGAACCCGCAAAAATCGACGCCGCGGCAGAGACCGATGTCGACCTGCTCAAGCAGCTGGTTTCCGCCTGCCGCACGCTGCGCGGCGAAATGAACATCTCCCCGGCACAGAAACTGCCGCTGCTGGTGCAGGGTGACGCGGCCCGGGTGCGCGCCTGGTCGCCGTACCTGGTCGCCCTCGCCCGGCTGTCCGAAGTCATGGTTGTCGCCGAACTGCCGGCGGTCGACGCGCCGGTGTCCATCGTCGGCGATTTCCGGCTGATGCTGAAGGTCGAAATCGACGTCGCCGCCGAACGCGAACGGCTGGCGAAGGAAATCGCGAAGCTGGAAACCGAAACCTCAAAGGCGCAGGGCAAACTCGCCAACGAGAGTTTTGTCGCCAAGGCACCGCCGCTGGTCGTGGCCCAGGAAAAGGAACGCCTCGCGCGTTTCTCCGCCACCCTGGAACAGATGCGCGCCCAGCTCGCCAAGCTCGGCGGCTGAGCGCCACCCGCGCCGGGCCGCGGAAACATGGACTTCAAACACACGCTGCGCGCGCTGCGCCACCGCAATTACCGGCTGTTCTTCTGCGGCCAGACGCTGTCTATCGTCGGCAACTGGGTGCAGCAGATCGCCATGGCCTGGCTGGTGTACCGCCTCACCGGATCCGCATGGCTGCTCGGCGTCACCGGTTTTGCCGGACAGATCGCCATGCTAGTGCTCGCCCCTTTCGGCGGCCTCTGGGCCGACCGTTTCGACCGCTACAAACTGCTGCTGCTGACACAGGCACTGTCGGCGGTGCCGCCGCTGGCGCTGACGCTGCTCGCCTACACCGGCCTGCTTGAAGTCTGGCATGTCGTGGTTATGGCCCTGCTCTCCGGCATCATCAACGCCATCGACACGCCGATCCGGCTGACCTTCACCACGGGACTGGTCACACGCGAAGACCTGCCAAGCGCGATCGCGATGAATGCGCTGATGCAGAACCTCGGTCGCATGATCGGCCCCACCGTCGCCGGCGGGCTGCTCGCGCTCTACAGCGAAGCCTTCTGCTTCATCATCAGCGCCCTGAGCAAGGTCTTCATCGTCGGCACGGTGCTGGCAATGACGGTGGCGCCGCAGAACACCTCGCCGTCCGGCGCCTCGCCTTGGCGGCAACTGCAGGAGGGTGTGCGTTATGCCTGGGACCTGGTGCCGGTGCGCTGGCTGTTGCCGATGGTGGCCACGATCAGTTTCATGGTGACGCCGTACCAGACCCTGATGCCGATTTTCGCCGCCGAGGTGTTCGAGGGCGGTGCCGGCCTGCTCGGTTTCCTGATGGCAGCCGCCGGCTGCGGCGGTGTCGTCGGCATGCTCGCGCTGGCCTCGCGCAGGGGCGTACACGGACTCACGCGCTGGGTGACCGCAGCCTCCCTGTCAGCCGGCATCGGCGTCCTCGTGTTCTCGCTGTCACCCTGGCTGCCGCTGTCGCTGCTGGCCATTGCGGTCACCGGCTTCGGCATCTCCGTCAACGGCATGTCGGTCAGCACGATGATCCAGACCATCGTCGATGACCGTATGCGCGGCCGCGTAATGAGCCTTTTTTCGGTCGCCTTCCTCGGCATGTATCCGCTGGGCAGCCTGGCCGGCGGCGCGCTGGCCGAAGTCATCGGTGCGCCGGCGACGCTGGCCCTGGGCGGCAGCATCTGCACGTTTTTTGCGCTGCTGCTGTGGCGGCGCATGCCGGCACTGCGCGCCGAACTGCGATTGATTTATCAGAAACTCAATATATCCCAATAAAAACAATTGGTTATATGACCGCATCGATTCCGGGTCAGCACTGCTAGACTGCCCGCATGGATCCGCTGACCCTGTCCCTGATCACCGGCCTCGGCTGGACCAGCGGCCTGCGTTTTTACGCTGTCGTTTTCTGTCTCGGTTTGCTGCAGCACTCGGGAATGTATGTCCTGCCCGGTGACCTCGAATTGCTCGCGCATCCCTGGGTCATCGGCATCTCGGGTCTGCTGTTCCTCACGGAATTTTTTGCCGACAAGGTGCCGGGGGTCGACACGCTGTGGGACGCCCTGCATACCTTCATCCGCATCCCCGGCGGTGCGCTGCTCGCCGCAGCCGCGGTGGCCGGCGGCGATCCGGGGCTGGCCTGGGCCGCCGCCCTGCTCGGCGGAACCGCGGCGGCCGGCGCACATTTCGCCAAGGCCGGCAGCCGTGCGCTTATCAACACCTCGCCCGAACCCTTCAGCAACTGGCTGGCCTCGTTCACCGAGGACACGCTGGCACTGGGTGCCCTGTGGGTGGCTTTCAAATATCCGCTGCTGTTCCTCGCACTGTTCACACTGTTCGTGCTTGCCGCCCTGTGGCTGCTGCCGAAACTGTGGCGCGGCGTGCTGCGCATCGCGGCCGCATTGCGCGGCCTGGGTGGCGCTCCCCGGCGCTGACTACCAGTCGTACTGGCCGCAGAAACGCAGCATCACCTCGACGGCCTCATCGCGACCGAAAAAACGGTCGGCACGGGCCAGTCGTGCTGCGTCACGCAGCGCGGCATCACCACCCAGGCAGACAATGGCGATGTTCAGCATCAATTCCCGCCGCAGGATATCGATGACATCGAGCGGATCAAACGCGGCATCATCCAGATCGAGCAGCAGGAAGCGGTATTGCAGGATGTCGGCAAAACCGCCCAGTTCGGCGACATCGGCGGCCTGCAGCATCCTCCACTCCGCCGGGCAGGCCGCGCGCAACGCGGCGCCCAGGTCCCCGTCGCTGCTGATCAGGACCAGGCGGCGTTCGAGCCGCGAGGCCACCGTCGGCTGCGCCATCGTTCAATAACGCGCCTGGGTGAACGGCGGCGAGCGGCCCACCAGCCCCTCGATCATGTAGAGCTCGGCGTCGGTATGGTTGATCACCGGTGCCGCTTCCATCATGTTGGGCATGCCCTTGCCGTAGATGTAACGGGGTTCATCGTGATAACGGGTGCGCACCGTCTCCGCTGAAGCCGGATCGTCCACGGGCGTCAGCAGCGCCTCGCCGTAACAGGTGCAGGCATAGGTGCGCTGAGGCTCAATCTCGACATAGATGCCGGTGCCGCGGATGCCGATCGTCGCGGTAGTGGTGCGTATCTCGCGGCGGGCACCGGACTCGAACACCGACAGCAGCCCTCCGGTGATCACGCGCAGCACCATCGCCGCGCCGCGGGCCGCCGCGGAACCGAATTCAATGCGGCTGTTCGCGCGCACCAGGAAGGCATCGCGCTCGGCGACGAACAGCAGTTCGGCGCCCCGTCCGGTGACGATCAGGTCGCCCGGCGCCACCCGCTGTCCGGGTTCGGCCGGCTTGCCGTTGATGCGCACATCGCCCTTGAAGCGGGCCACGCCCGGGGGCAGCGAGCCCGCAGCCAGCGCCGTCCTAAGCTGCATCATGCCGGCGGCGGCAACGGCCGCCGCCGCAGTATCAAGCAACCAGCGCCGGCGTTCCTGACGGAATGTTGTCCTGTTCATCAAACTGCTCCCTGTTCCGGCGTCATCACGGCGCGGCGCGCCACCATGCCGCGCACCACCAGCTCGCGCACCAGGCGTCCCTTGTATTCATGCTCGACCAGGCGCGATTCCCGGTTGAGCTTGATGCCTCCGGTGACCGCACGCACACCGCAGCAGTCGTCATCATCCTCCCGCATCCCGGCCTCCGCTTCGGTGATCGCCGCGGACTCATCGCTGCGGACCACATCGGCCCGCAGCTGCCAGTGGAAAGTCTTTTCGGTTGCGGCGACAAAACTTGCGCGCAGCCTGGCTTCGGCGGGAACGGCGCCATGCGACGACCAGTCGGTCATTGTCGCAGCCAATCCGGCACTCAGCCAGCCGCGGAATCCGGCAGAACCGGCAACACAGCCGGCAAACCGTTCATGCGGGAAACGCATCAGGAAACTCGACGCAAATACCGCGCAGCCACCGATCGTCGCCGCACCGCTGCCTGCAATCTTGCGGCCGCCCAGCCACAGGTCCTCACCGCGCCGCTCGACGTCCAGGCCGAAGGCGCGAAAGGTGGCGACAGCCGGGCGCAGCCCCCAGGCCGCCCATTCCGCGGGGCGCCGCGGCGCCTGCTGCAGCGGCACGATAAACACGTAAATCTGCTGCTGCTCGTCGATCCATACCGTGCCCCCGCCCAGCGGCCGGCGCAGCACCGGCACTGCGGGCCTTGCCACCAGTTCGCAGGCGGCGCTCTGGGACTGGCCCAGAGAAATGTGCGCCGAAGCGCGCCCCCACAAAAGAACTGGCGCGCTGTCCGGCCTTGCGGCCTGCGCAATACCGGCATAACCCGCATGCAGGCGCGGCGGTGGCAGCAGGCCGGCCTCGAGGAGACGCGCCGCGGTCAACCCGGCTTTCCTTCCCTGGAAAAGTATTTCTCGAAATAGAAATCGCGCTGTGCCAGCGCCTCAAGATCGCGTGCCCGCTGCACCATGCCCTCACGGAAAATGTCGGCAAGATGTGCACCCTGCTCCGCATCGAGGATGTGGATCTGCGACGCAAAAGGCAATCCGTTGAGGTCCTCGTCCACACGGATGATTTCCGCAGCCAGCCCCTCCAGCGGCTGCAGGTGCAGCAGCCAGGCCCTGCATTCCGGATCCTCCGGGTCGAGCGGACAGAGCACGATTTTCCCGAGCCAGGCCAGCCGCGCGACCTGGTTGAACAGGCGGATGTCGAGCTTTTTGCCCTTTTTGTACTTCGCCAGTTCGTTTTTCAGCGCGCCGGCATCGACGATGCGGATGTCTTTCATGATGGCAATCCGTCGGCCGGCAGCAGGAGCCCTTACAGCCCGGCCTTGACGTCCTCGTCGTTGATCTGCCGCTTCACCCTGGCGATGTCGCGTTTTTTCAGCGCAAAGGGAAAAGACAGGATGTCGGTCGGGCTGGAATCACCATAGGGCCGGTTGCAGGCCGACACATCATCGGTCTTGCCGGGACAGCCCGAGGTGCGGAAAGGCGTGCCGGCATTGATCAGCGCCTCCAGCTTCGCCTGCGGCAGGCCGAAATCGATGACCCGCCCGTCCTCGTCGAACCGCATGTCGCGGAAATGGCCGCCGGCGTAGTCGATGATGTAGCGCGCCAGCTGCACCCGGCGCCACTGGCCGCGGTCGACCGCCGGCCAGTCCTCCATCAGCGAGCCGCGCTCGGGAAAAAAGGCGAACATGTGGTTGTGGCCGCCCATGTCGCGGATGCGCTGGGCAACCTCGAGGATTTCGCGCTCGGTCTCACCCATGCCGCAGATCAGGTGGGCGCCGAACTTCTCCGGGCCGTAGACCTCGGCCGCCCATTCGATCGCGCGCCAGTAGTGTTCGTACTTGTGCGGGCTGTCGACGCCCTTGCCGCGGGTGCGCTCGAAAATGCCCGGCGTCACCGCATCCAGTGCCACGGTGAAAATGTCGGCACCGAGTTCGCGCATGCGCACGAGGTCGTCCTTTTCCAGCGTCGTCGGGTTGGACAGGATGGACACCGGCACCTGCGGCACTTCGCGCGTCCAGCGTTCGAGCAGCACGAAGGTGTCATCGTTCGAGTTCGGGTGGGTGATCATCGAAATGCACATGCGCTCGAACTGCCCCTTGTCCGAGCCCGCCTTCACCCGCTCGATGACCTCGTCGTAACGCGCGGTCGGCCAGTCGACGCGGATGAAATTGCGGTCGGCATAGTCACGCGCCTCTTCGCGGTGGCGCGCCAGGCCGCAATAGGCACAGTTGGCACGGCAACCCTCGGGATAGGTCACCAGCAGGTTCAGGCAATGGGTGCATGAGGTGCGGTGCATCTTGCCGGGAATCAGACCCAGCGTGATCGCGGCAGCCGTGCTCATCTGCACATACTCCGGCGAACGCATCTCCGGCGTCCTGATATGGTAATCGGGCCGGTAGAAGCGGACCGGCTGAACGTCATCGGCGATCGGAGTGTCCATGGCTTTCCCTTTTGTTTCGATCGTTCAGAATTCGATGCTGTCACGGATCGCCGCGATGCCGGCCGCGGCACAGACGTCGTCGCGGTCACCGCCGGGCGCGCCCGAAACGCCGATGCCGCCGAGCAATGCGCCGGCACCTTCGATCATCATGCCGCCAGCCACGGTCACCACACGCGGACGCTGGCGGATGCCGTGCTGGGGCATGCCCGGCTGGGTCACGCGGTCGAGGTCAGCAGTGTTGGTGCGGAAGGTCACCGCCGACCAGGCCTTGTCGGTCGCCATGCGCGGGGTGTGCGGGCCGGCGTAACGGTCACGCAGCAACACCTGCAGCAGCCCGCTGCGGTCGACGATGGCCACGGCCACCTGGAAACCGTCATCGCGGCATTTTTTCAGCGTCGCCTGCGCCGCCTTCAATGCGGTTTCCGGTGTCAGTGAACGGGTGGCGAAAGAGGCATCCTGCGCCGACGCCGGAGCCAGCGCGCCAAACAGCACCAGGAAAAGTATATAAGTATTTGATTTTAATGACATTTTATACCTCAAACAGTCATTGCTGCACGATAGTATTCGTCGAAGGCAATCCAGCCCCGGCGATGCATCGCATCGTCCGCAAAGGCCGGCGTATTCCGCATCCGCATCAGTTCCACGCGCCGGCGCACGGCTCGTGCAAGCGATTCGCCAAACTGGTCAGCCATGTCGTCGGCATAGGCCGCCAGTGCCGCAGCATCGCCGCCGATCCACGAATGCGCCGCTGCAGCCGCCGCTTCACCACTGGCCACTGCCGCGGCAATGCCGGCGCCGGTCACCGGATGGGTCAATCCTGCGGCGTCACCGACGAACAACACGCTGCCCGCGGCAAGGGTGTCGCGCAGTCCGCCGACCGGAATCGCACCGCCGGTGCGCGCGTGAATGTCTGCGCCGACCCGCCCTTCCGCCACCAGTTCGCGATGCAGGCGGTCGAGCGGCGTTTTCATGTCGTCGTCCGCCTCCGGATCCATGCCCAGACCGAGGTTGGCACAATCGCCTTTCGGAAACAGCCAGGCATAACCGCCGGGGTAGTCCGGCGACAGCCAGATGTCGGTATCGTCAAAGGGTTGCAAAAGCGGCACCGTGTACTGCCGCGTGTTCACGGTCTGCAGCGGCGGCAAGCCGAGCAGCCGCGCCACCGTCGAATGCGGGCCGTCGGCCGCCACCAGCACCCGGTAGTGCAAAGTCGATTCCCCAGCAGGTCCGCGCAGACGCGCGATCCCCGGGCCGGCATCAAGCGCAACGAGGCTGGTGGCAGCCTCCACCGTGGCCCCTGCAGCCGCAGCGGCGCCGGCCAGCGCGCGATCGAATGCAGCACGATCAATCATCAGCCCGCTGAACGGCGTATCCACCGCCGCGCCGGAAGGCAGCACACTGGTCATGCCCGATATGCGCTGCGCCAGCACGCCGGGCGCCATCGCATGTCGCGACAGCGGCAGCGGAATGAATTCCGCACATTGCACGGGCACGCCGATTTCGCGCTTGCGGTCGACCGCGATCACGCGCAGGCCTGCCGTTGCCGCCGCAACTGCTGCAGCACCGCCGCCGGGCCCGAGGCCGACGACCAGCAGATCGCAGCTGCGGACGTTCACGGGTTCGGCGCCAGCAGCGGCTGTTTCAGTGCCAGCCGCACCACGGTGACAAAATCCGCCGGGCTCAATGTCAGCATGTCGACCCGGCGATCCGCAAAAAACGCATGGACACGCTGCTCCAGGCGGTCGACCGGCAGGTCGCGCAGCGCCGCCTCGAGATCCGCCACGGTGCGCCGCGGCTGGATGAACATGTCGCCGGTGAACCAGACCTGGCGGATGGTGCGCGTGCGCAGGTCATAAGTCACCGCGGCGCGCAGCAGGCCACCGGCGAATTTCTGCGCCGCCTCGAGGATCGGCATGTCCGCCACCGGACGGTTGACCAGCCCCACCCAGTCCGGATGGTCGATTTCGCGCAGCGCTTCCTTGTAGCGCTGCTGCTCGGTCAGCGTCAGGTCGCCCTCGCTGAATTCGGTGCCGAACTCGCTTTCGAAAGCCTCAACCATGTTGTTGCGGATCTGCGCCGCATCCGGCCGGTGACCGAGCAGGTCCTTCAGGTTCGCCACCCGCTCGCGCGCGGAGGCAATCGCCTTGTCCGACAGCTTCTCGGCGGTGATGCGCAACACCCGCAGCATTTTTTCGACGTCGAACTCGATCAGCAGCGTGCCCTGGAACATCAGCGCGTCGCCGTCGAAGGCGCCGCCGGTGCCGGAAATCTTGCGACCGTCGACCTCGATGTCATTGCGCGGCCGGAAACGCGCATCGACGCCGAGCGCGCTGATCGCCGTCGCCGCGGCATGGCAGATGCGCTGCGAGATCAGCTGCATGTCGGCGGTGCCCAGTTCACGCTTGTGCAGGTAGAGTTCCCAGCCGATCTGGGTCTCGTCGAAATAGATCGCGCCGCCGCCGGTGATGCGCCGCTGTATGGCGATGCCCTGTTCGCGGCAGTAATCAAGGTTGAGTTCCTGTTCCGCGCTCTGGTGATAACCGAGCAGCGCCGAGGGTGTGAAGCGCAGGAAACGCAGCGTGCTCGGGATCTCTTCGGCCTGGCGCGCTTCCAGCAGCGCGCGGTTCAGCGCGATGTTCTGCGCTGCAGGACGGAGGCCGGTGTCGATGACGCGCCAGTGGTCCATGCCTCAGCCCGCCACCACCGGAATGCCGGCCAGCGCCCCGCTGCCGCGGCGGCGCTGACGCTGTTCCGCAATCAGATCCTGCAGGTCGACACGGATGCCCGATTCGCGCTCCAGCGCCATCACCTCGTCGCCGACCGCGATCGAGCAGCAGGCCGGCGTCACCCGCACGTCGCGCCCCAGGCGCAGGGCGAGTTCGACCACGCCATCGGCCGGATGCGCGATGCCGTTGAGTCCCGCCATCACCGCATAGCTGTCGATTTCCGCCTTGACCCGCCCCGCGGGCCGCGCGCAACCCAGCAGCAGCGGCGTGTCCGGCAGGCGCCGGCGTGCATCCATGAAAAAACGGCCGACCTGGCGCGCGTCGGGCGTCACGAAAGGCCGCTGCGCCGGCGCATAAAAAGGCATCACCACCACCAGCACCAGCGCCGCGGGTTTGTGGCGGGCGACGATTTCCAGCGCCTCCCACTCGCCCAGCAGCCGCCCGTAGTGCAGGCCGATGACGATGTGCGGCACGCATTTCATCGAGGTCGCCGTCAGACATTCCAGCGAACGCTCGAAATCGGCGACGCTGCGCTTCAGGTGATAGACCTGCGAAATCGTGTCCTGTGCGCCAATGACATCCATCATTGCGGCATCAATGCCCGCATCCTCCATGCGCCGCGCGATGTCGCGGTCGACCAGCGCGGTGTGCAGGGCGATCTTGAATGCAGGGAAGGCATCCTTGATCCGCCGCACCACCGGATAGAAGGTGTCGTATTCAACCTCGTTGCGGTGGTTGGAGCCGCCGGTGAGCAGCATGCCCTGCGCGCCTGCAGCGACCTGCTCATTGACCACCCGCCACAAAGACTCCGGCGTGCGCGCCGGGATCATCGGTTCGAGGATTTTCGCCTTGCAGTGGTCACAGGCCAGCGCGCAGTCGCCGCCGGTGATCGACACCGCGGGCCAGGCGCTCTTGCCGCAGCCGGCGAGTTCAGAACTGCTGTAGGACTTGAAGGTGGGGGTGTAGAAGTTGATGCCGGCAGCCGTGGCCGGGGCATCACGCTCAATGCCCCCCACCAGCGCCGCGTCCAGCGCAACGCCGTCCAGCGCCTCGATGGCGCCGGCAATCTCGAGCCAGCCGCTGTTCACGCCGTTCCCCGGTCGCGCTCAGGCGCCGCAGCCGGCAAAACCCTCGGCGTTCATCTTGGCCTCGAAGGCGGTCGCCGCCGCACCGCCGGTGGTCAGCCCGCCGGAATCGGCGTCCCAGTTTGCCGGCTTGAGCTTGACCATCCAGCCCGAACCGTAAGGGTCGCTGTTGATGGTGCCCGGCGCCGAAGACAGGACGTCGTTGATCGCCACCACCTCGCCCGAAACGGGCGCCTTGACCGGCCCCACCCACTTGCCGGACTCGACGGTCGCCGTCGACTTGTTCTGCTCGACACTGCGCCCGACCTTCTTCGGCGTGCAGGACACCACCTGGCCGGCGAGCGCCGCGGCATAGGCGGTCATGCCGATGGTCACCGTGCCGTCGGCCTCCTTGCGCAGCCAGACGTTGCTCTCGACGTTGTAATACAGGTCATCCGGAATGTTGCAGCCCTTGACTGATGCCATGTTGCCTCTCCTCTCCAGCCGGTTCTTGAAACGGTATTCAGAAAAACAGCACCTTGTCCGAGCTCAGGATCAGGTCGGCCAGTTCGCCGCCGCTCGACAGCTCGTCGACTTCGGCGATGACGTCCGGAACCTCGATCTCGTAACCGGGCATCGCCGGACGGCACAGGTAGAACTTCGCCCCGGCCGCCTTGGCATCCCGCATGAATTCAATGATTGTCTTGCCGCCATCCATCGCCGTCAATTGCTCCGGCACGCCCTTCTGGCACAGGCGCACGCCTTCCATCGTGAAGAACACCTTCACTTCGGCATCCATCGACGCCATGATCGCCGCCATGTAGAAGGGTGTCGCACAGCGGCTGCGCTGCGACGGACCGCTGGTCATCACGATGACCACCGATTTCTCGCCGTGGTCGAGGTAGTGCCGCTCGTCGCTCACGCGTCCGGCCGTTTGCAGCGGATATCGTCACGTTCGCAACGCGCGCGATACCCGGTCCACGCCGCTTCGCCGGTCAGCAGCACTGACAGTGCCTGCTCCACCGGCTGCGCCGGCGCCACCTGCGCAATCCAGGCCTCATACGGCACGCGGTTCAGCAGTTCCGGATGTTCCAGCACCTCGCGGTTGGCGGCGACGATGCTGCAGTCAAACAGGTTCGGCACCGGTCCCGCCCACTTCCCGCTCTCGATGGTCGCCACCGGTTTGCCCGCCGGCCGCAGCGTTCCCGGCCGGCGCACGCGGACATGGAGAATTTTCCCGGCGATGGTCTGGGAAATGTCGGTCATGCCCACGGCGAGCAGCCCATCTTCCTCGACCCGCACCCAGATCTGGTATTCGGCATCGTAATAAAGTTCGGGGCGGAATTCGCAGCCATTGCAGTCCATGCCGCCAGTTTAACCGCAGCGCCGCAGCGCGCTCAGATCACGCCTTTTTCGTGCAGCAGGTCCAGCGAATCCGAGACATTCTCGTGTATGGCCAGTTTTCTCGGCGACAGACCCAGCGCAAGCCCCAGCAGCTGCGTGAAATAGACGATCTTCACCCTGGTCTGGATGCCGAAACGCGTCTCCGCGCGCACCTGGTGCATTTCGAGTCCGGAGTGGCAGGTCGGACATTCGGTGGCGATCACCTCGGCGCCGGACTCTTCGGCCGCCTGCAGCAGGTTCAGCACCAGCTGGGTCGAGGTGTCGGAATCCGATAACGTATGAGCGCCACCACAACATGCTGTTTTTAAAGGGAAATCCACGTTCTCGGCGCCGGCCGCCCTGAGCAGGTCATCCATGAAATGCGGCTTGTGTGTCGACTCCGATCCCGGGCCCTGGTCCTTCTCCGGGAAAATCTGCCGCGGCCGGGTGTACATGCAGCCGTAGTAATTGGCGATCTTCAGGCCATTGAGGTTCTTGCGGATCCTTTCCTTGATGCCCTCGGGGCCGAGTTCCTCCATCAGCCATTCCAGCAGGTGCAGCGTGCGTACCTTGCCGTCGTAGACCGGGTCATCGGCCTTCTTCGCGAGATCCTGCACCGTCTGCAGCGTCTCCGGCGAAGTCGAGCACTCGTATTCCGCCTTTTTCAGGTTGTGATAACAGCCGTTGCAGGGTGCCATCACGGTATCGAGCCCCATCTTCTCCGCGGCGATCGCCATGTTTCGCGCCGACATATAGGTCTGCAGCATCGGGTGGACGTTCTTCACCTCCATCGCACCGCAGCAGTTCCAGTCCTTCAGGGTCTCCATCTCGAGGTCGAGCGCATCGACCAGCGCCCGCGTCGAACGGTCGTACGGACCGCCCGAACCCTCGAGCGCGCATCCCGGGTAATAGGCCACTTTGCTCATCTGCGGTGCGTCCCCATTCTGGTTTTCTGTTCCTCGACATAGGCCTGCAGTACTTCACCGGTGCGGCCCCAGGATTTCGTGCGCGGCTTGAACACCATCGCCAGGCCCATTTTCAGCGGCCCCAGCAGCGGCACACGGGCGACGAAAGCGCCGATGCGCCCCTCACGCAGCAGCGGCCATTTGTTCATGCGCGCGATCATGATGCCGAGCCAGCCGGTCCTGACCAGTTGAACGATGTCCTGCCCGGTCTTGCGGAAGAAGTTCTGGATGACCTCGGTGTCCTCGATGCGGCCGCGCTCGATGCACTGGCGGGTGAACTCCTCGTCAAAGTGCGTCGAAGGCGATTTCTGCACATGCCCCTCGTCTTCCATCCAGTGCTGCAGCGCCTTCATCACGCCCTCGGGCTTGACGTCCTTCGGGCAGATGTTGGTGCACTTGTTGCACGACACGCACTGCCAGATGATGTCCTTGTCCTTGAGCAGCTCATCCTTCAGCCCGAGGTTGGTCAGGTAGATCCAGTAACGCGGATTGAAATCGGTGTTGACCGCATACATCGTGCAGGAATTGGTGCAGGAGCCACACTGCCAGCAGCGGCTGACGTTCTCGCCGCCGGGATAGGACTCGATGGTCTTGTAGAAGTCCGGGTCATAGTCGCTGATGTAACGCGGCTTCATCATCGTGTTCCAGTGGCCGGACACGTCGACGCCGTCGACCACCAGTTTTTCGGCGGTCATCAGGTCGCCGGGGGAAACGAGGGATTTTTCGTGTATCGCCATGGTGGTGTCAGTGGGTCTCTGCGTGCGCCGCGGCAAGCGGCTTTTTCACCCGGTCAGGACGGGTGCCGGGCGCGGCGTCGATGCCGAGCAGGCGCTTCAACTGTTCCTGCGCCGGCACCCCGCGGCCGAAATCGGCGCCGAGGCTGCCTTCGGTCATCGAACGGAAATAGCCGAGGTAGGCCTGCGCCTGCAGCAAATCGATCCACAGCTCCTCGTCGCGGTAGATGCCCTGGGCCGCCAGTTGTTCGGCCAGCCAGCAGCGGGCGCCCTCGAACAGTCCGGGATCGTTGCCGAAGGGCAGCTCGCGGATGCTGTCGCTGCCGCGGACCAGTTCGCGCAGCGCCCCGCTCTGCGTGGCCTGGTCCCAGACCCAGCGCGTCATCAACGGATAACGCAGGGGATCGCCGTAATGGAGCAGCTCGGCGGCAAAATCCCAGGCCGCGCGGCGCAGCTTGGCTGCGGCCTTGATGCTGGCGCGATCCGTCGCGACGGCACCCGGCATGACATCGATGAACTGTTGCAGGCGCTGCGCCGGCGCAGCCGCCCCGAACCACAGGTCCCTGACCCGCAATCCAGCCTCCGCACCCAGCGCATCCAGTGCCGGGTACAGGCGGCGGCGCGCCGTGAACACCAGCGCCAGCACATCCTCCAGATCGTCAAGCACCGGCGGCGTGGCACGGACACGCTCCCGCAAAGCCGCAAATACGGCAATCTTGGCGCCCAGCGCCGCAAGATAGGCTTCGATCCCGCCGTCCTGTTCGGCGCCGGCCAGCAGGGCATCGAAATGGCGCCGGAACGCCGCCTCGTCCAGCGGCAGCGGCAATGCCGTCGCCGCCACACCCCCGGCCATCACCGGGGTTGCGGGTGCAGCCGTTTTTTTTGCCCGGAACATCGGCAAAACCTCAGGCCGCCTTCTGCCCGGATGTGGCGAGTTCGCCCACCGCGCGCACCGCCATGCCGAGGCCGTGGGCGATGCAGGTATCGATGTCTTCGGGACCCAGCGCGGAGCCGCCGGCATAGATGCCGCGGCGCGAGGTCGAGAAAGTCGCCGTGTAATGCTCGCCGCGCTGCAGGAAACCATGGGACTCGAGGCCGACACCGAACACTTTCGCGATCTCCGGATTGTCGAGATTGGGATCCATCCCGATCGCATGCACCACCAGATCGAAGGGGATCACGATCGGACGCTTGACCAGCGTGTCCTCGCCCTTGACCAGCAGGCGTCCGTCCGGCGCCTTCGTCACCTCGGCGATGCGCGCCTTGACGAACTTGGTATGGAACTCTTCCTGCGAACGCCAGTAGAACTTGTCCTCGTAGAGACCGAAGGTGCGGATGTCCATGTAGTAGATGTAGACATCCGTCTTCGGCGACAGCTCCTTGATCTCCATCGCCAGGTTGGTCGACACGGTGCAGCAGATTTTCGAGCACCACTCGCGGCCGATCTGGCGGTCGCGCGAACCGACACAGAGCAGGATGCACACCCGCTCCGGCGTGCGGCCATCCGAGGGGCAGGCAATTTTTCCGGCCGTGACCATCTGCTCGACCTGGGTCGTGGTCACCACGTCCTCGTAGGTGCCGAAACCCCACTCCGGCTTGTTGATGGCGTCGAAATGGGTGAATCCGGTGCCGAGGATCACCGCCCCGGCCTGCACCGCCTGCCCGTTCGACAGCGTCGCGGTGAAATTGCCGAAATCACCGTCGAGTTTCGCCACCTTCACACCCTTGTGGATGGTGACGCGGGGATCGTCCTCGACGCGTTTGACCATGCGGCCGATGGCGTCCTTCGCCCATTCGCCCGAAGGCACCAGCTTCGCGTAGCCGGACAGGATCGGCGCGCCGCCGAGCCTGTTTTCCTTCTCCACCAGCACCACGCGTTTGCCCACCGATGCGGCGGCCGCTGCGGCGGAAAGACCGGTGGGGCCGGCACCTACAATCAACAGGGTGTCATTCATGGGGTCAGCGGCTGATGGCCAGTTCGGGGTTGTAGAGATATTCGATGCGGCCCGCCTCGACTTCCTTCAGGTAGGCCTCGAAATTGCGTTTGGATTCATCCCAGGAAATGCCCATTTTTTCGACCACTTCCTCGCAGGGGCTGGCATGCCACTGCAACTGCACGATCTTGAACGGATCGGCGCCGCAGGCCAGCGCCGCAAACTGGATGTCGGCCATGATCGGCACCGAGTAGTTCTTGTCGTGCGCCTTGCCGATCCACTGGTTCTTGTCCATCGTGGTGATGCAGCCGGTGTCGATGCCCAGCATCACGTCGGCGTTGGCCTCCTCGCGCGCGACCTTGATCTTGCGGTCGATGGTGAAGGAACGGGTGAACTCGCGCTCGGAAATGATGTGGCGGAAACCGAAGCCGCAGCAGTCATACCAGGTCGAATAGTCGATCACCTGCGCGCCCAGCGCTTCGGCCACCGAGGTTCCCACCGCGGTGCGGTTGCCGCCCAACACCGAGGGATCGTAGATCGCGTCCTCGTGCACCATCTTGTAATAGTGGCAGGCGGTGTGCACGGTGACCCGCACCTTGGACACGTCGATGGTCTGCAGTTCGGAGGCGATGCGCTTGCGCATCACGTGCACCCATTCCGAGTAATGCACGATCTCTTCCGGGATCACCAGCTTGCCGTCGACCAGGCGGCCGAGCTTGCCGAGGATCTTGCGCACCTTCTCGCGCAGCTGCGGCGATTCGATCAGGTACTTGCGCACTTCCTTGTAATTGCCGTACGAGGTGCCGCAATGCACCAGCGGGAAAAAATGTCCGGGCTCATGCCCGTGGTTCTTGCCGGAGACGTAAGCCTGGTGAAAATTGCGCAGGAACACCGCCGCCAGCGACTCGAGGTTGCCGATGCCCGAGCCGTGGTAATTCCAGGCCGTGCAGGAGGTCTGGTCGGTTTCGTCGAGGTAATCCCGACCCGGCACCATGCCCAGCTTGTTCATGGTCCACAGCAGCGCCGTCGGATAACCGGGAATGTTGCCGCACTGACCGCAGGACTTGTGATGCCACAGCTGCGCGGTGGGAATTTTCTTGTTCCAGCCGAACAGCGTCTGCACGTCGACCGGCTGGTGGGCATCGCTGATGCGGTGGACGATGATCTCGCCCTCCTTCTCCAGCTGCCACATGTGGTCGCGCACATCATCCATGCGCTCGGACAGGTCAAGCGTGCGCCGGTCGACATGTTTTTCCACCCAGGCCGTGGCTTTCGCCGCGTCTGCGGGCGAAAGATTGGTCGGCTGGAAAAACGCGCCGTGCCCGGCGATGCCGCTGCCGTCGCTGGGGTGTTGTTCTGAACTCATGCCTGCCTCCTCGGGTACCGCATGCGGCGGGTTGTCCCCGCCTGGTCATTGTGCCGCGCCGACATCAATCCTTGTCGGATGCATCCTCCATCATTTCCTCATACTCCTCGCGCTTCTCCTCGATGAAATCCTGGATCACGTCAAAGAGATTCTCGTCCATCGTTTCCAGCGAATCGAGCACGCCGGTCATCTCCCAGATGGTGTACATCTCGACCGAAGTCTTCAGCGACACCTCCCACGCGGTGTCGGTGGTCTGCAGCGTGCGCACCGGGATCGCCTTGCGCAGGGTCTTCAGGTTGCCCTTGACCTTCTGGATGTTGGGGCCCCAGTCGGGAAAATGGTCGGGCTGGATCATGTCCGGCGACAACTGGTTGCCGGTGGTGATCAGCTTCAGCATCACCCGCCCGAAAGGCCGCAGCACGTCCTTGGCAGACTGGAAACCGTGCTTGATCGCGACTTCGCGCATGATCGCCACCAGTCCGCCGGGGGAATTCTTGAAGGGACAGCGCGCGGCACAGGTCATGCACTGCGCACAGGCCCAGATCTTCTCCTGCATCGCGTCGTAGATCTGCTCGACGTTTTCGGTCCACAGCAGCTGGACAATCTCCCGCGGGCTGTAATCGTAGAAATGCGCCGAGGGGCAGGTCGCGGTGCAGATGCCGCAGTTGAGACAGCCGTTCAACTCATGGTCATAACGGATATCACTCTTGATATCCTCGAACACTTCGCGCATTTCCGCGTAGGTTGCCATGGCTGAACGGGGTTCCGCTTGTCCGCTTACTTCTTCTTCATCAAGAAAGTGAATTCCCTGTTCGCCTCATCCGAGGACAGCAGATCGTTTCCGGTCTGCCGGGCAAAGGCCTGGAAATCCTTCACCGAACCGGGGTCGGTGGCGATGATTTTCAGCACCTGGCCGGAGGTCATGTCGGTCAATGCCTTTTTGGTGCGCAGGATAGGCAACGGACAGTTCAGGCCACGCGCATCGAGTTCCTTGTCAAACTGCATGTTGGTTTTGCCCCATGTAAATTAGTGTAACATTGAAATCTAATATACGTGCATTTTACAGGTGTCGCAATGCCATTACTGCAATCCGGCATCGTGATCACGCCCGCTGATTATAGACTTGCGATGCAGGCTGCCTGCGGCCGCCGCCGGCGGAATGTTGTTGGCGCAACGCAGCAAGCGACTCCATGAATGGCCACAATGGATAAATCCGATTTTCAGGCAGACACGCGCTACACCATCACCTGGCAGCGGCCCGACGGGCGGACGGTTCCGGCAAACTTTTATGTGCACCGGACACACGACAGCGGGATGATCGTGCGTTTCGCCGGCGCGGACGCGGCATTGCGCAAGATCGCCTATGCAGAGGTGCTGCGGATCGTCGCCGCCGAGCCTGTTCCGCCGGAGCAGCAGCGCAGCGTTCCCGCAGCACTGCTCGACGAAAAAACCTGGCGCGACCGCAGCGAGATGGAACATTACGCGTCGTCGCCGGCGCGGGGCAAATAAGTCCGGCTCAGGCCGGAGTGGCTGTCGCCCTTCTCTTCAGCAGTTCGCGCAGTTCCTTGTTGCGCGCCTGCAGGTCGCGCGCCAGCTGCACCGCCACCATGTACTGCAGGTGATGGGCAACCGGCGGCGCCAGCTCATAGAGCTTGACGAAATCCGGGCGTGACAGGGCAGCCACCGTCACCGCCTCCTGTGCCGTCGTGGTCCAGCCCGCGGGCATGTTCTCGATCAGCGACAACAGGCCAAAAATCTCGCCTGCATGCAGATCCCGCACCTCGTCCATTTCGCCCGTCACCTCGTGAACGCGCGAGGACTGGATGGTGCCTTCCATCAGCAGATAAAGTGCATCGCCCGGCTCACCCTGGGCAATCAGCCGGTGGCCTGCGGGATGTGATGCCACCGTCATCAACCCGGCGAGGACATCGACATGGGCGCCGGAGAAGCTCTCGAAAGCCGGCAGCGTCTTGAGGAATTGTTTGATATCCATCGGCGGGGATTCTCTAGGTTCCGGGCACGCGGTCGAAGAAGGATTTGATCCAGTTTTTGCCGCGCAGCGTCGGCGAATCGTCGGCAGGAGGCTCATCGGGCGGCGGCGCACCGTCCTTGAGTTCCGCAAACGACTTGGCCGAGGCGCGCAGGCGGTCAGCCAGCATGTCGACGAAATGCTCCAGCAGCACGCTGGCGACCGCGTAATTGGCGGCAATCAGGTCCTCGAAGGCCTGGTGGCGCAGCCGCAGCATCTTCACCGGCGTCAGGGCGGTCACGGTCGAACTCGCGCTCTGCTCGCCGCTGAGCACCGACACCTCGCCCAGCACCTGCCCCGGGCCGATGACGCCGAGCTTGATCGCCTTGCCGTTTTCCTCGACGCTGATCGACACCTCGCCCTCGAGGATCAGGTACAGCGAATCCACCGGCATGCGGTCGCGGATGATCACCCGGTTCGCCGGCAGCTCGAGGCGCGTGGTGACCGCCAGCAGCTTGTCGACGTTCTCCGGACCAAGGGCCCGCGCCCACTGCGAAAACTGTTTCTCGAATTCTTCTTTCATTGGTCTGCATCCCCGTGCTTTGGACCTGAACGGCAGCTGCGGTCTTGCATCCAGCTTGTCGCAATCCGCGATAACCCTACCATACAACCGCGTGGCGGAATAATGAAAAACTGCCGCTTCGGCGCAGGCAATTCATGGTCTGCTAATACAATGCGCACACTCGACCGGACACCCGGATGGGGGATAAAATCCGGAACACCCTCACCCACGACCGGACTCCGCATGAAACGGACAGTAGTCTCGCTGCTGGCAGGCATTTTCCTTGCATCCGCAACCGCCGCCCATGCCACCCTCGAACAGGGACTGAACGCCTACCGCAAGGGCGATTACGTCGCGGCACTGCAGGCCTGGCAGCCGCTGGCCGCCAAGGGCAACCCCGATGCGCAGAACAACCTCGGAGTGCTCTACGAAAAAGGCCAGGGTGTGGAACGCAACTTCGTCGAGTCGGTGAACTGGTACCGGAGGGCGGCGGAACAGGGACATGCACAGGCGCAGAACAATGTCGGCGTGATGTTTGAACGCGGCCTGGGGGTCAAACCCGATGCCAAGGAAGCCGCGGGCTGGTACCTGAAAGCGGCACAGCGCAACAATCCCAACGCACAGAACAACCTCGGCGTGCTCTATTTCGGCGGGCGCGGCGTGCCGCAGGACTATGCCGAAGCCATGAGGTGGTACCGTCGCGCCGCCGCGCAAAACAACATCAACGCGATGAACAACATCGGCGTGCTGTTCGAGCGCGGCCTGGGCACGCCCCAGAACTTCACCGAAGCCGCCCAGTGGTACCGGCGCGCCGCCGAGCGCGGCCAGCCGCAGGCCCAGAACAACCTCGGCGTGCTGTATGAAAAGGGACAGGGCGTGCCGCAGGACATGAACGTCGCCCTCAACTGGTACCGCAGCGCCGCCGAACAGGGCCATGCGCAGGCCCAGAACAACCTCGGCGTGCTCTACGGCAGCGGCCGCGGCGTGCCGGCGGACATGGCCCAGGCCTATGTCTGGTTCAGCCTGGCCGCAGCCCGGGGCAATATCGACGCCGCGAACAACCGCGATGCTGCCGACCGCCGGCTGACACCGGAGCAGCGCGAGCAGGCGCAAAAAACCGTGCAGGCATGGAAACCGAAGCTCGTCGCTAACCGCTGAGCACGGCGCTTCGTGCCGCAGCGCCTCGGATGGCGCGGCACACAGGGGTACATGGGGAAAACAACAAGTTGTTGCCGCAGCGCGTCCTGATCCGCAATTTCCACGTCCTGCGCGCCGCGGCGCTGGCGGCGGCATTCTGCGCGCCGCTGCAGGCCCTGGCCCAGGCCGCGATCACACCGGGCTCCGTGCTCGACACCGTTCCCGATCGCAAACCCGTGCTGCCGCCGACCCCGGCGGAAGTCATTTTTCCGGCCAGCCGCCCCGACGCGGCGCATGACCCCTCGGCACCGCGCTTCACGGTCAATGCCTTCACCTTCGTCGGCAATACGGTGTACACCGAGCGGCAGCTGAAGCAGCTCACCGAGCGCTTCATCGACCTGCAGCTCAACCTCTACGACCTGAACCGCGCCGCGGACACCGTGACCCAGCTCTACCGCGAGACCGGTTTCCCGATCTCGCGCGCGATCATCCCGGCGCAGAAGGTCGAGAACGGCATCGTCCGCATCGAAGTCATCGAAGGCCGGCTTTCCAACATCAGCATCGTCGGCAACAACCGTTATTCCGACCAGCTGATGTCCGCGCGCACCGGCAGCCTGCCGAAAAACGAGCTGGTCACCGTGCCGAGGCTCGAACGCAGCCTGCTGCTGATGAACGACCTGCCCGGCCTTTCAGCGCGGGCGACGCTGGCGCCGGGCGCCGATTACGGCACCACCGACATGGTGATCCGCGCCGAGGAAAAACCGTTTGCCGGCACGGTTTCCCTCGACAACCACGGCCGCCGCGAGACCGGCGAGACCCGCGTCGATGCCGCGCTCGACCTCAACAATCCGCTGGGCATCGGCGACCAGCTGAACCTGCGCATCATCAACACCCGGCACGACCTGCTGTCCTTCGGCCGCATCGGCTACAGCCTGCCGGTGTCGAACGAAGGCACCCGCCTCGGCGCCACCTATTCGAAGGTGCGCTACGACATCGGCGGCGATTTTGCGGCGCTCGGCATCTCCGGCGAAGTCACCAACACCGAACTGGTGCTGACCCACCCGTACGTGCGCAGCCGTGCCCACAACCTGGTGTTCGGCATCGGCCTGCGCAACACCAAAACCACTCAGACCACCCTGGGCATCCCGACCGCCGACACCAGCATCGACCTGTTGAGCCTGACGGTGCTCGGCAACTGGGTGCATGCCGACTCCGCCACCACCAGCACCACCCTCGTCGTCTCGGGCAACGGCAAGGACAATCCGGGCAACCGGCAGGACGCGCAGCGCGCCAAGGCCGACATCGACATCAGCCACCTGCGCGCGGCCTCGAAGAACTGGGATCTCTACCTCCGCGGCAACATGGTCTTTTCCAGCGGGGCGCTGCCCGACACCGAAAAATTCTCGCTCGGCGGTCCCGGCAACATACGCGGCTATCGCTCCTCCGACCTGCGCGGCGAGACCGGCTGGGTCGCCACCGGCGAATTGCGCCGGCAGTTTGTCGCCGTCAACACCGTGGGCGTATTCAGCATGTTCTACGACTGGGGCGCGATCAAGGCCGACGGCTTCACGCGGTACGACACGCTGCGCAGCGCCGGCGTCGGCGTCAGCGTGTTCCCGCACAAACACCTGCGCGCCAAGGCGGAATACGCCTATCCGACGAGTGATCGCATCTCGGGCGATGGCAAGCGCGGCCGGCTGTGGCTCACGGTATCGACCAGCTTCTGAATGTAATGTTTAAGTATTTGATTTTATTGATATTTTTAGATTCCCGTCGAGGGCTGTCCCGGTCGCCGCTGTTGTATATACTCGGACAATCCCTCACGGCCCGGATGTGAACGCGAACGACCCGTGACTGCCCACAGAACACGCCGTTTCCCCGGACGCCTGATGCGCGGCCTGCGCCTCGCGCCGATGCCCGCCGCACTCGCTGCCATCGGTTTCTGCAGCCTGCTGCTGCCGGGACTGCCGGCGCAGGCCCAGCAGCTGCCCACCGGCGGCAGCGTCGTCAGCGGCAGCGCGACGATACAGAATCCGGCGCCGACGCAGCAGGTCATCACCCAGGGCAGC